>CAKSYX010000018.1 GCA_934525065.1 uncultured Eubacteriales bacterium | reverse complement strand
AGGCTTCTGCTTCCTTGAAACCAAGCGGTAATTCAAAGGAAAGAGAACTCCTACCTACTTTTGATAGCTGCCTGTGCTGCGGCAAGTCTTGCGATGGGAACTCTGAACGGTGAGCATGAAACATAGTCAAGGCCGATATTGTGGCAGAACTCAACGGATGTCGGGTCACCGCCGTGCTCACCGCAGATGCCGCAGTGAAGAGCCGGGTTAACGGGCTTGCCAAGGTCAAGAGTCATCTTCATGAGCTTACCTACACCGTTCTGGTCAAGCTTTGCAAACGGATCGTTTTCAAAAATCTTGGCGTCATAGTAAGCATCAAGGAACTTACCTGCATCGTCACGGCTGAAGCCGAAGGTCATCTGAGTAAGGTCGTTGGTGCCGAAGCAGAAGAAGTCGGCTTCCTTAGCAATCTCATCAGCGGTGAGAGCAGCTCTCGGAATTTCAATCATTGTTCCGACTTCGTACTTGAGATCTGCGCCTGCTGCTGCGATTTCAGCGTCAGCGGTTTCAACAACGAACTTTTTAACATACTTGAGCTCCTTGACTTCGCCGACAAGCGGAATCATGATTTCCGGAACGATCTTCCAGTCCGGATGAGCCTTTGAAACGTTGATTGCGGCGCGGATGACAGCCTTGGTCTGCATCTTTGCAATTTCCGGATAGGTAACCGCAAGACGGCAGCCTCTGTGACCCATCATCGGGTTGAACTCGTGGAGAGAAGCGATGATGTTTTTGATTGCGGCAACGCTCTTGCCCTGAGCCTTTGCGAGTGCTTCAATGTCAGCCTCCTCGGTGGGAACGAACTCATGAAGCGGCGGGTCAAGGAAGCGGATGGTTACCGGGCAGCCTTCAAGAGCCTCATAGAGCTTTTCAAAGTCAGCCTGCTGCATCGGAAGAATCTTATCAAGAGCAGCTTCTCTTTCTTCAACTGTATCTGAGCAGATCATCTCGCGGAAAGCGGCAATTCTGTCAGCTTCAAAGAACATATGCTCGGTTCTGCAAAGGCCGATGCCTTCTGCGCCGAGTTCGCGTGCCTTCCTTGCATCTGACGGAGTGTCGGCATTGGTTCTTACCTTGAGCTTTCTGTACTTGTCAGCCCAAGCCATGATTCTGCCGAATTCACCTGCGATGGTTGCGTCAACGGTCGGGATTTCACCGTCATAGATGTTACCGGTTGAACCGTCGATGGAGATTACGTCGCCCTCATGGAAGGTCTTGCCTGCAAGGGTGAACTGCTTGTTTGCTTCGTCCATAGCGATGTCGGAGCAGCCCGAAACGCAGCAGGTACCCATGCCGCGTGCAACAACGGCTGCGTGTGAGGTCATACCGCCGCGAACGGTGAGAATGCCCTGAGAAGCCTTCATGCCGGTGATGTCCTCCGGTGAAGTTTCAAGACGAACAAGAACAACTTTCTTGCCCTGAGCCTTCCAGGCAGCTGCGTCATCAGCGGTGAATACAATCTGGCCGCAGGCTGCTCCCGGTGAAGCACCGAGGCCCTTACCGATCGGAGTTGAAGCCTTGAGAACCTTAGCGTCAAACTGCGGGTGAAGGAGGGTGTCGAGGTTCCTCGGGTCGATCATTGCAACGGCTTCTTCTTCCGTTCTCATGCCTTCGTCAACAAGGTCGCAAGCGATCTTGAGAGCGGCCTGAGCGGTTCTCTTGCCGTTTCTGGTCTGGAGCATAAAGAGCTTTCCGTGTTCAACGGTGAACTCCATGTCCTGCATGTCTCTGTAATGGTTTTCAAGGATTGAGCAGACCTTCTTGAATTCCTCAAAAGCTTCGGGGAACTTTTCTGCCATTTCCTGAATGTGCATCGGGGTACGAACGCCTGCAACAACGTCTTCGCCCTGAGCGTTGGTAAGGAACTCACCGAAGAGACCCTTTGCGCCGGTTGCCGGGTCACGGGTGAAAGCAACGCCGGTTCCGCAATCGTCACCCATGTTGCCGAATGCCATTGACTGAACGTTAACGGCAGTACCCCATGAATACGGGATATCGTTATCGCGGCGATAAACGTTTGCACGCGGGTTATCCCATGAACGGAAAACAGCCTTGATTGCACCGAAGAGCTGTTCCTTCGGGTCTGACGGGAAGTCAGCGCCGATCTTGTCTTTATATTCGGCCTTAAACTGAGAAGCAAGCTCCTTGAGGTCGTCTGCGGTAAGCTCAACGTCCTGAGTTACGCCCTTTTCGGCCTTCATCTTGTCGATAAGCTCTTCAAAGTACTTCTTGCCGACTTCCATAACAACGTCGGAGTACATCTGAATGAAACGTCTGTAGCAGTCCCATGCCCAGCGCGGATTGTTTGATTTTTCGGCGATTACGGCAACAACGTCCTCGTTAAGACCGAGGTTGAGGATGGTGTCCATCATGCCGGGCATCGAAGCTCTTGCGCCCGAACGAACGGAAACGAGAAGCGGATTCTCTTTGTCGCCGAACTTTTTGCCGGTAGTCTCCTCAAGAAGAGTGATGTTCTTTTCGATTTCTGCGCAGATCTCATCATTGATCGATCTGCCGTCCTCATAGTACTGCGTGCAGGCCTCAGTAGTGATTGTGAAGCCCTGAGGAACGGGAAGGCCGAGTGAAGTCATTTCAGCGAGGTTTGCACCCTTACCGCCGAGAAGCTCACGCATGTTAGCGTTACCTTCCTTGAACTGGTATACAAATTTTTTGCTCATCGGAATCTCCTCCTACTAAAAGATTAGCAAAATTATTGACGGTTAAACACACAGAAAATCCATGCCTTTAACATTCAAAAAATTTTATCAAATTTTGAAGATAAAATCTATTGCCGTTTTATATATAGATTGGCCTGATATTTTGTAAATTTTGTAGATTTTTGCACAAGCGGGCCTTTGCACACAAAAAAAGAAAAATATTTCCGCAAAAACCCGGCAAGCACAAAACAGCAAAAAAAACAAGACTTGTTTTTATTTTCATTTCGGTGTATTAAATATACACAGGCCTGTAACACTAAAAACAGGAAGGATCGGTTTTATGCAACCCAGCATAACAGCACTCATCTCCCTTTTTTCAAGGGCGTACCACACAAGACGCAGCGTTTGTCCGGTGTTTTCGGACGCGATTGCCGAAAAGCTTCTCACCGAAGAAGAATATGAAACAGCCGCCGCTTCAATGAAAAACGGACGGGAATTTTTTCTGCCCGGCTTCAAAGGCAGCGCAGACGAAGCTCTCGACAAGATAATGAACAACGTGATTGCCCCGCCGGTGATTGCAAGAAGCGCATTTTGCCACGATGCGTTTGACTGTGCAAGAAAACGCGGCGTAAAGCAGCTTGTTCTCTTCGGTTCGGGCTATGATTCTCTCCCCTACCGCAAAGACTTTGAAAAAAACATGAGCGTTTTTGAGCTTGACCGCAAGGAAATGCTCAAAGACAAGCAGCTGCGGCTAAAACGGGCAGGGCTTGATTTTTCTTACGTTTCGTTTATTCCCTGCGACCTTTCGAAAAATTTTGAAGTGCCGCTTCTTTCGTCCGGCTTCAAAAAAGAGGAAAGTGCGTTCGGCTCAATGCTCGGCCTTTGCCATTACCTTAGCCGTGATGAATTTTCGACGTTGCTTAAAAAGCTTTGCGGTCTTTTTGCCGAAGGCAGTGACCTTGTTTTTGACTTTCCGCTGAAAACGCAGAACACCGAGACGAGTACCACCGAAAAACTCGCCTTCGGAGCCGGAGAAAACATGAAAGCGCGCTATTCCTGCAATGAGCTTGAATCCCTGCTTTCCGAAAACGGCTTCAGGATATATGAGTACCTTGAAAAAGAGGACATTGAACGCCGCTTTTTTGACAGACACAACATTTTCACGAACGGCACCGGACTGCTTTCGGCAAGCGGTGACTTCGGGCTTTGCCTTGCGGCGAGGAAATAGCCGTATTTGGAGCTGTCGCATTTAGCGCAGATCAAAGAGCAAAACAAAAAGAAAAAGACTATATTTCACGAGATCTATCAAAATCAGAGCTTCCTATGAAATATAGTCTTTGCTTCTTGATGATATTGAAAATAATTTTGCTCTTTTAAGCGCTTTTTTGCCCACTCGCGGTATCTACATACAGCTTCGGGGCAAAGAAAACGCTTTCTGCATCTAAATGCGGCAGCCCCTTTTCTTGCTTTGCTGAAAATTCGCATTCTAAAATCCAATATCAAAAATTTATTCTGCAATTACGGTGTATAATAAGGTGTTAAATATGCGCAAAGGAGAGCTTAGATGTTTGTTGACAAAGCAAAAATCAAAATCAAGGCCGGGGACGGCGGCAACGGTGCAGTGGCGTTTCACCGCGAAAAATACATTGCCTCCGGCGGACCGGACGGCGGTGACGGAGGACGCGGCGGCGACATCGTTTTTCTTGTCGATACCAACGTTTCAACCCTCGCCGATTTCAAGTATAAAAGAAAATACAAGGCAAAAAACGGCGGCGACGGCTCAGGCTCAAGGAAAAACGGACGCCGCGGAGAAGACCTTGTCATCCGCGTTCCGCAGGGCACAGTCATCCGCGAAGCGGAAAGCGGCGCAGTTATGTGCGATATGTCCGACGGAAAGCCGTTTGTTGCCGCAAAAGGCGGCAAAGGCGGCTGGGGCAACTGCCACTTTGCAACACCCACAAGGCAAACTCCGCGCTTTGCAAAGGCAGGTGCTCCCGGTGAGGAATGGGAGGTCACTCTTGAACTGAAGCTTCTTGCGGACGTTGGCCTGCTCGGCTTTCCGAACGTCGGAAAATCGAGCTTCATCTCCGTCGTCAGCGAAGCAAAGCCCGTTATTGCGGACTATCACTTCACAACGCTTACACCGGTTCTCGGCGTTGTTTCAATGGGCGAAGGCTCGTCGTTCGTCATTGCCGATATTCCCGGTCTGATTGAGGGTGCAAGCGAAGGCGTCGGCCTCGGTCATGAATTTCTGCGCCACGTTGAACGCTGCCGTATGCTTATACACATTGTTGACGTTTCGGGCAGTGAGGGCAGAGACCCTGTTGAGGATTTCAACAAAATCAACCTTGAACTTGAACGCTTCAACAGTGACCTTGCCGCCTGTCCGCAAATCGTTGTCGGCAACAAAATTGACCTTGCAACAGAAGAGCAAAGGCAGAGCTTCAAAGAATACATCGAAAGTCTCGGCTATCAGTATTTTGAAATGTGCGCGCCTATTCTTGAGGGTACAAAAGAGGTAATCAACGCTGCGGCGGCGATGCTCGCCACCCTCCCGGCGGTCAAGCGCTTTGAAAGCGAAGAGATTCCGCTTGAAGTTGTGATGAAAAGGAAGAACACCGGATTTTCAATCACTGTTGAGGATGACGTCTATATTGTTGAAGCGCCGTGGCTTATTCCCATCATCGTCCACACGAATATGGACGACTATGAATCGCTCCAGTATCTTCAAAGGGTTCTCATCTCAAGCGGCATCATTGACGCGCTGCGTGAAAAGGGCATTGAAGAGGGCGACACGGTCAGCATTTATGACATTGAGTTTGAATTCGTAAACTAAAGGATTTTTAATAATGAGATTTTATGACAAAGACTGCAACCCCGAACAGCTCAGTCCTTTGACCCTCGCCTTCATCGGCGACAGCGTTTTTGACCTTTTTGTCCGCGAAAGGCTCATCTGCCTTGCGAACAGACCGGTGAACGTTCTTCATTCGATGGCCGTCACTTCGGTCAAAGCCTCGGCTCAGGCCGCGGCAGCAAAGAAAATTGCTCCCTCGCTTTCCGAAAAAGAGCTTTCCGTTTTTAAGCGCGGAAGAAATGCGCATACTAACCATAAAGCAAAAAATGCAAGTGAAAGCGATTACCATTATGCAACCGGTCTTGAAACGCTTTTCGGCTATCTTTATCTTTCCGGAAACATTTTGAGACTGCGTGAGCTTTTTGACCTCATTGAAAAGCAGTGACCGCTTTCGCCTTTGAAAACGGGGTGTTCCTTTGAAGCTCAGGCATATTCTTTCCGACACTGCTCTCATTCTCGGCGGAGCGGCGCTTTTCAGCGTTGGGGTAAACATGTTCTCCGTTCCGAACGGAATCGTTCAGGGCGGACTGACCGGCGTTTCAACAATGCTCAACCACCTTTTTCCCGTCATACCTATTGGACTTTCGGTTTTTGTTCTTAACGTTCCGCTGTTTATCATTTCGTTCATGCGGCTCGGAAAAGCTTTTGTTCTGAAAACTCTCGGAGCAACGGCGGTGTTTTCCGTTTTGATTGACGCCGGAGCGGCTTTCATTCCGCCATACCGCGGAGATGTTCTGCTTGCCGCTCTTTTTTGCGGCGTCCTTTCCGGGGCAGGGCTCGGTGCGGTTCTTCTTGCCGGGGCAACAACCGGCGGAACAGAAACGGCCGCCTTGCTTGTCAGGCAGAAAAAGCCTCACTCCTCCGTCGGCAGCATTATGCTCGTTTTCGACCTTGTTGTAATAACGCTTTCATGGGCGGTTTTCGGAAAACTCGAAAACGTCATGTATGCCGCAGTAACACTGTTCGTTTCTTCAAAGACAATTGACCTTGTGCTTTACGGCGCAGGCCACAGCAAGCTGGTTTTTATTGTTACCGAAAAAGGCGAAATGCTGACCGGAAAAATCACCGGGCTTTTGAAAAGGGGCGTCACGTCTGTCCCTGTCACGGGCGGCTATACCGGAAAGAAAAAAACGCTTTTGCTCTGCGCCGTCCGCGCAAGCGAAGCCGCGCTTTTAAGCCGCATAACAAAAGAAGCCGACCCGCAGGCCTTCACCGTCATTACGGAAGCCGGAGAGGTGCTCGGCCGCGGCTTCACCTGATTCGTCATATTACTTTTATCCGACATACACTTTAATACTGAAAGGCAGATGTAAAAATGAACTTTACAACCTATAAAAACGGAACGACCGAAGGCTATTGCGTTGTTAAAACAGCCGAGGTGAAAACCAACGTCAAGGGTGTCCCGTACTGCGACCTCACCCTCAGCGACCAAAGCGGTGAGATCAACGCCAAAATCTGGGACTACAAGGGCGACCTGCACGGCGAATACGCTCCGGGAGACTTTGTCAAGGTCAGAGGTACGCTTTCAAAATACAACAACGTTGATCAGTTCAGAATTGACCGTATAAGGCACGTCCGTGAAGAGGACGGAGTTGACGTTTCTCAGTTCGTCCCTTCTTCGGAATATCCCGGTCAGAATATGCTAAACGAGATATATACATACATCGACAAGATCAGGGACGAGGAGCTTCAGCTTCTCACAAGAGCGATAATCAAAGACAACGAAGGCAAGCTGCTTTTCTGGCCTGCCGCTTTCAAGCTTCATCATGCAATCAGGGGCGGCCTGCTTTATCATACCCTCTCTGTTTTGAAGCTCGCAGATGCGGTTGCAAAAATCTACCCGTCCGTTGACCGTGACCTGCTTTTTTCCGGCGCAATTCTGCACGACATCTGCAAAATTGACGAGTTCGACGTCAACAACATCGGAATGGTGAAGAGCTATTCCGTCAAGGGTGAACTTTTAGGCCACCTCGTCATGGGCGCAATGGAGATTGCGCAAAAGGCAAAAGAGCTTTCAATCAGCGAAGAGAAAGCCCTGCTTCTTGAGCATATGATCATCTCCCACCACGGCGACCCCGAATTCGGCGCAGCCGTCAGACCGATGACGCTTGAGGCAGAAATCCTCAGTCAGCTTGACACTCTCGATGCAACCGTATACGAAATTTCGGCCGCAGTTTCGGGCGTTGAAGACGGCGAATTCACCCAAAGGCAATGGGCTCTTGACAACCGCAAGCTCTTCAATCACGGACGAAAACCGGTTGCACCGAAGGCAAACCTGCTTTGATTTTATCGTAATAGCACTATTGGTATGCCGAAAAACAAAGAAATTTGTGCCAACAGGTAGAAAATGACGAAATACTGTTGCTTTTTTCTGAAAAAAATGAGATAATAACCATGCATATGTCTATCAAAATGTATTTCCGGTTCGGAGGAAAACCATGAGAGTTATTACGGGCACCGCCCGAGGCCGGCGGCTCACAACGCTTGAGGGTACCGATACCCGTCCGACAACGGACAGAGTTAAAGAGGCCCTTTTCAGCATTATTCAATTTGAAATTGAGGGCAGGCGCGTTCTTGACCTCTTTGCCGGTTCAGGCCAGCTCGGAATCGAAGCACTTTCAAGAGGAGCAAAATCCGCCGTTTTTGTTGACGGTTCAAAAAAGGCCGCCGAGGTTGTAAAAAAGAATCTTGAGGCCACTGCATTTTCAAAATCCGCTTCCGTTGTCTGCGGCGACGCCATCTCTTTTCTCAAAACGAGAGGCGAAAAATTCGACATTGCTTTTCTTGACCCGCCGTATTCAACCGGTTTGCTCCAAAAAGCACTTGAATCACTGCCGCGCGTCATGAACAAAGGCGGCGTGATAATCTGTGAATCCCCGGAAAACGAAGCAATGCCAAAAAGTGCCGGAAGTTTTGTTCTTCAAAAAAGATACAGATACGGCAAAGTCAGCCTTTCTGTTTACAGGATACCGGAAAGTGAGGCAGACATATGAGCAAAACCGCAATATGCCCCGGCTCGTTTGACCCGGTGACGGACGGACATCTTGATATAATCCGCCGCAGCGCAAAGCTTTTCGACAGGGTTATCGTTGTTGTCATGTCGAACTACCGCAAGCAAAACACCTCCTCCTTCACCGTTGAGGAGAGAATGGAACTTTTGCGCCGCTGCACAAAGGACCTCAAAAACGTTGAGGTTGACTGCGACTTCGGTCTTCTTGCGGAATATGCACGAAAGAAGAACGCCGATGTAATTGTCAAAGGACTTCGAGCAGTTTCTGACTTTGAGGACGAGTTTCAGCAGGCTTTGACAAACAAAAAGCTCAACGGAAGCGTTGAAACCGTTTTCATGGCCGCCGGAGCGGAAAACATGTTTCTCTCCTCAAGCATGATAAAGCAGGTCTGCCGCCTCGGCGGCGACGTTACGCCGTTTCTTCCCGTGGAAGTCAGCGCGGATATAATCAATCGCCTTCGCGGCGATGTTGATATATAGTCGGAGAAGACCTCTCCGGCCACGGAAATTAAAGATTATTTCTTTTTAGAGAAAGGATTGTTATTATGTCAAACTTCTATGACCTTGAAACAGACCTCGACGTTGAGGACGTTGACCACGAGGAAGACGAAAACTTTGAGGATATCTCGGAATTTGCCCCCTATGACGAAGAAGACGCGGAAACCAGATGGGGTTCGCTTGACTTTGAAGACCTTGTCGGCGAGCTTGAAAACTATGTTGCAACCGCAAAGAAGTTCTTCTTCTCAAAGAAAAAGAGAGTTGTCAACGGTGAGGAGATCACTCACCTTGTCCAGTATATCCTTCAGAAGCTCCCCGGAGAAATTTCCGAGGCCAAGAGCATCATTTCCAACCGCGACAGCATTATAAGCAACGCTCACCGCGAGGAAAGCAAGATTGTTGCTTCCGCTAAGGATTACTACAACTCAACGACCCAGAAGGCCAATGAAGACGCGGAAAAGATTCGCGCTCAGGCCAAGGCTCAGGCCGAAGAGATGGTTGCGGCTCACTCAATCACTCAGGCCGCAAGAGTACGCGCAGAAGAAATCAAGGAAGACTGCCAGCAGAAGATGAACGCCTTCATTGCAAAGACCACCGCGGACTGCGAGGCTCACAAGAAATCCGCAAGAGAATGGGCGGCAGGCACGACTCAGGGCTCATACAACTTTATCTGCGAAGCTCTCAGCAAATATCAGGCTGTTGCAATGAACAACCTCAACCAGATCACCGAAGTATATAAAAACTTCCAGACCGGCTATGAAGAGCAGATGAAGACCCTTCAGGCAGACAAATCCGTCAGTCCCGAAGGCGAATAATCAATGAAAAGGCAAAAGATTCTCTGCCTTTTGGTGTCACTGCTTCTGCTTTCTTCGCTTTGCGCCTGCGGCAGAAAGGCCGACACTTCAAAATGGCAGTCTAACGAAACCTTTTCTGCTGTTCCCGTCTATAAATATGCCGATACGGGTTCTGCCGAATTTTCCTCGGCGATGAACGTAAAAATCGACAAAGCGGATTATGACGGCTTTGTCGATTATATTTCGGACCTGAAGGACGCAGGCTTCACTTTCCTTTCAAGCTCCGGTGAGCCGGAAAACTATTCGCTCTCAGGCGGTTCTGCGTCTTGGCGCGGAACGAACGGAAAAATCTGGCTTCAGCTGATTTTCAACGAAGAGGGCACCTCAGGCTACGAAATGTTCGGCTGCAGCCTTCAAATCTACGGCTACGACAGCAGTTCCTTTGCCGCCCCGGGCAGTAGCGGCTCAAAAGACGAAACCGAAAGCAGCAAAGGCAAAAACGCGGAAACCGCCGCAAAGCAGAGCGAAACAAAAAGCGAATAAATACAAGTTAGGATTGGTGAGTATGTCAGGACATTCAAAATGGAGTACGATCAAGCGCAAAAAGGAAAAGACCGACAGCGCACGCGCAAAGGTATTCACAAAAATCGGCAGGGAAATTGCAATTGCCGTCCGTGAAGGCGGCCCTGATCCTGCAAATAACTCAAAGCTTAAAGATACAATTGCAAAAGCAAAAGCGAACAATGTTCCCAACGACAACATTGACCGCATAATCAAAAAGGCTTCCGGTGACGGAAACAGCGCAAATTATGAAAATATCGTATATGAAGGCTACGGCCCCTCGGGAATTGCGGTCATTGTTGAGACCCTCACCGACAACCGCAACCGTACCGCCGGCGAGATGCGCCATTACTTCGACAAAAACAAGGGCAACATGGGTCAAAGCGGCTGCGTTTCCTTCATGTTCACACGCTGCGGCGAAATCGTGATTGAATCAGAGGACGTTGACGAAGAAAAGCTGATGGAGGATGCGCTCGAAGCCGGTGCTTCGGACTTCATCACCGATGAGGACGTTTTCATTGTCCGCACCGAGCCGAACGACCTTTCCGGCGTTCGCGACGACCTTTCGGACAAGGGATATAAATTCGTTTCGGCCGAAATCGCTTATGTTCCCTCAACATACGTCAAGCTGACCGATGAGGAAGACCTCAAGATGATGGGCAGACTTCTTGATATGCTTGAAGAAAACGACGACGTTCAGGGCGTTTGGCACAACCTTGAAAACGAAGATGACCTCCCGTAAAAAAACGACAACACAAAGCCGCCGCGAAAAAACGGCGGCTTTTCTGTTTACATATCCGACAGCCCATAAAATCAAAAGAAAGGATTGAAAGTTTTGAAAACACTCGGAAATATTTTATGGATAATCTTCGGCGGAGCACTCAATGCCCTGCTTTGGCTGCTTATGGGGCTTCTCTGGTGCATAACCATCGTCGGAATACCGCTCGGAAAACAATGATTCAAGTTTGCAAAGCTTAGGCTGAAGAGCTTTGAACCCAATGCGGTTTTTTAAGGCAAATTTCCGCCGATACTTCGTTAAAAAGCCTCGCAATGCGTCAGCATTACTCAGCTTTTTGCCTTGTCTCGACAAAAATTTGCTCTTTAAAAACTGCTTCGCACCTGAAGGACTTGTTTTTTCGTGCAGTGTGGTGCTTCTTTGGCGAAACCATACTGACGTAAGCGTACCAAAAAGTGCCGCAATGTGCGGAAAAACAAATTCTTCAGGCGCATTGGGTTCAAAGCTCTTCAGCCTACTTTTGCCCCGTTCGGAAAAGAAATTGTCAACGACGGCGGAACGGTGAGCACTGCTGCCAACATTTTTTGGATCATTCTCACCGGTGTGCCGATGGCAATTGACAATTTCGTTTTCGGCGTGATTCTCTGCTGTACAATTATCGGAATCCCGTTCGGAGTGAAAATAAAATAAAAGCACAGCAAGGGACTGTTCTGAATTACGGAACAGTCCCCTGCTGTTTATTGCTTCATATTGCGTTACTTCTTGTCTAAGAGGTCATTTATTACCTGCTGAACATGGGCTATCACCTCATCGGACAGCCCTGTTACTTCAACATACTTACGCTTATCAAGCGAGAGCAAGCTATCGGTTGAGACATTCAAAGCCTTGGAAATTTTGACGAGCATTTCAATTGATGGCTGAATATTATCGTTCTCCCAATTTGACACACTTTGCTTTGTGACGCCAAGCTTTTCGGCAAGTTCAACCTGGCTCATTGACCTTGAAATTCTCAGATTTCTTATTCCTTCACTTAACATTCGATCACCGCCGATACAAAAATTACAATACTATTGTAATTTTTGTATTGACTTTTATAAAATACTATGGTATTTTAATATTGTACTCAATATATTTTTCCGCTATGCACCCAATTTAATATAAACAATCGCAAAAACAGCCGGAAAGCACTTGCTAACCCTCTCCAAAAGTGCCTTCCGACTGATTTTTGTTATTTATGCCAACTTATCAACTTGAAGCTCTTATGTTTGCGTATTTCCCGGTCGCGGATTCCATAACAGCTTTGCTTTACTCAAGCCCTATCCGGCGGATGAAATTTCCCCTCTGCACGGTTAAGGCATGAAAATACCCGGCAGGTATTCTGCCGGGCAAAAAGGGAGTAAGACGCGAGTTGTTTTTCTGTTGTATTAATAGTGTTTAAAACCACAGTCACAGACCTGATTTATTTTGAACAGTCTCCAAAACATGCGGACAATTATGTAAAGGAAATGCTCGAAACCGGACTTATGGCAAATATGGTTGCAGTTATTTGATGAATCATCGGGTGTATCCGGCTTTCCGGACTCCCCAACTTTAAATCCGCACATATCGCACTTTCCGTCTCCGTTAGAATCTCTGTGATTGAGTTTTGCAACGGTTTCGGTTTTGGTTGCCTTGCAGACTGTGCAGGTGTAAGTCTTAACACCTGTTGCTTTGCACGTTGCGGCGGTCGTAATTTTGCCTGAATCATAGCTGTGACCCTTGGCAGAAATTTCTCTACCCTTGGAAGTTGTTACGCCACAGCCAAGGCAATATGTATCACCGGTGTAGCCATTTGCAGTACACGTTGCCGCTTTAGAATTTTTGACTGCTGTTCCTCCGGCATGGTTTGAGGGATTTTTTGCAACGGTTTCGGTTTTGGTGGCACCACAAGTTTTACATTCAAAAAGCCTATATCCCTCTTTAGTACAATTGGATACCGATGTCTTTATTACAGAATAGGTATGTTGACAAGGAATCCATGTTGCATATGCCACATAGTCAATAACCTGTGCAGTTTTATTTTTGCTTAACCCTAATGATACGTTGCTTTTGTCAAAGACAACTCTAGGAGGATTGCAAACAGTACATGAATCGACGTATTTTGTTGCCCCTGTATAATACCAATCTCCGCAACTGCATTTCATATATTCCTTATGCGGATGGGCAGATTCGTAATTCGCACTGTATGAGTGCTTATGCGTATTGAACAGTGAAATTTTGCTATATACGGTCTTTGTTCCACCGGAATCAAGCGGATAGGATACTTTGCAGCAGCCGTCTGTATAAACCTCATGGATAGTACATTTATCTGAAGTACCGATCCAAGCCGTTGAGCTTATTTGATTATGATAAGCGTCAAAAATATTGGCAGCAGTAATCTTTGATTTAGGATAAGATGTAAAGTTTTTACCATAGCTTGAATTGACGGTATGTGATATATTTCCCGAATAATTCGGAACTCCAAAGTAGAAATTGCTCGTTTTTCTTTTGTTTGAAACAACGCTTGTTCCTTCACTACTTCCAGTTGTATTTGAATTTCCTTCGATTGTATAGAAGTAACTTCCGTCAACATAGTAAACCAAGCCGACATGACTAAACGATTTTGTAAAGAAAAGATCTCCAGATTTTGGAGTGTATGATGTGCCGTCATAATAAGGTATATTAAAATACTTTGCATCTGGAGCTGCAACCGCAGAGTTTTTCAAAACCGATGTGGGTATACCAGCTTGTCGTGCACACCAACTGATAAACATTGCGCACCAAGGCTGATTGGGCAATCCATACCATGTTCCATATTTTGTGTCGTTGTTGTAACCTTCTTTGTATCCAAGTTGTGTTTTTGCAACGCCGATAATATCATTTCGCTGATTGCCAGTATTTGTATAAGTGTTTTCATATGCCGCACTGCCGCGCATCGACACAGCGCACATCAACATTATCACCGCAAGCAACAGTGACAGCGATTTTTTTACACGATTTTTCATTTATTTGACCTCCTTGTAATTTTTGCACCTATATAAGTGCAAAATTAATATACCACACTGTTAAAATTATGTCAAGCAAAAGGAAAAATTTTGCGAATGAACAGCAGGGGTGATATTTTTCGTGAATCCCGAATATGAAAAACGCTTTGGCAGCAATATTCGCAAGGCAAGGGAAAACTTAAGAATGACTCAGGAACAAGTTGCGGCAAAACTTCAAATCGGCGGTTGCGATATAACAAGAAGTGCTCTCGCAAAAATCGAAGTCGGTCAAAGGCATGTCTATCCCGATGAAATTAGGCTATTGAAAAAAATACTTTGTGTTTCATATGATGAGTTGTTCGAGAACAAGTGAATCACACAACAATTACCGTCAGCAATGGCGGTGTTTTTGTTCTTATCAAAGGATATTACAATTATTATTCTCATCAACACAAATATAACTTTTTACGCTAAAAATATAACTTATTATGTTACAAATATATCTTTTCACGTTGTCGCAATAACCGCAGCCTAAAGGTAAACTATAGTACAGAGGTGAACGGCATGAAAAGTGAATACTATGACGAATACAGGAACTTGGGCTCAAACATTGCATTTTACAGAAAGAAACGCGGATTTTCTCAAATTGAGCTTTCTGAAAAAATTGACATCAGCCGAACGCACATGAGCCGCATCGAAACAGCCGAATGCTCCGTTTCGCTTGACGTTGTTTTTGCAATTTGCAAAGCTCTTTGCGTTTCTCCGGAAAAGCTCTTTGATTTCAGAGACTGAAAAATTAAGCTGAGGGAACCGAACCGTGCTTTACGGATAAAACTCCCCTGTTTTGTCAATCATTATAAAACAGCAGCCAATTGTCGGCTTGAACATTTTTTGCGTTCCCGGTTTCAACATTTTTTTCACGCTGTCTATTGAAACACAGAGAATTTTCTGCTATTATAATGGATAGCATAAAACAAAAAGTTCAGCAAAACCAACGTTTTAGCAATTACATTCCGAAAGGAGAACAAAACACATGACTTATTCAAACGAAGTTGAAAGAATGTGTACGGTCGCCAAAGGACCGCATCACGGTCCCGCTCCCATTCCCGAAGAAGGAAAATGGGTCAAGGCTTATGAGATCAAAGACATCTCCGGCTTTACTCACGGTGTGGGCTGGTGTGCTCCGCAGCAGGGCGCCTGCAAGCTTTCGCTCAACATCAAGAACGGAATCATTGAAGAGGCTCTTGTTGAAACAATCGGCTGCTCCGGCATGACTCACTCCGCCGCAATGGCAAGTGAAATTCTTCCCGGAAAGACCATCCTTGAAGCTCTCAACACCGACCTCGTTTGCGACGCTATCAACACCGCAATGCGCGAGCTCTTCCTCCAGATCGTATACGGCCGTTCACAGTCCGCTTTCTCAGACGACGGTCTCACCGTCGGCGCAGGTCTTGAAGACCTCGGCAAGGGACTTCGTTCACAGGTCGGCACAATGTACGGAACAAAGTATAAGGGCGTCCGTTACCTCGAAATGGCAGAAGGCTATGTTACCAGAATGGCTCTTGACAGCGACGATCAGGTAATCGGCTATGAGTTCGTTTCTCTCGGCAAAATGACCGACTTCATCAAGAAGGGTGACGACCCCAACACCGCATATGAAAAAGCAAAGGGCACCTACGGCAGATTCGCAGAAGCTGCAAAGTACATTGACCCGCGCAAGGAATAAGGAGGTAGAGAATAATGGCATTATTTGAAAACTATGAAAGACGTGCCGATAAGATCCTCGGCGTCCTTAAAGAGTACGGAATCAATTCCATTGAAGAATGCAAGGATATTACCCTTGCAAAGGGTATCGACGTTGACAAAATCGTCAGAGGTACCCAGCCCATCTGCTTTGAAAACGCTGTTTGGGCATACACCGTCGGCTGCGCAATCGCTCTCAAGAAGGGCTGCGTAAAGGCTGCCGACGCAGCAGCTGCAATCGGCGAAGGCCTTCAGTCCTTCTGCATCCCCGGCTCCGTTGCCGAAAACCGCAAGGTTGGCCTTGGCCACGGCAACCTTGGCAAGATGCTCCTCTCCGAAGAGACCGAGTGCTTCTGCTTCCTCGCAGGTCACGAAAGCTTTGCCGCTGCTGAAGGCGCAATCAAAATTGCCCTCAACGCAAACAAAGTCAGAGTTAAGCCGCTTCGCGTTATCCTCAACGGTCTCGGCAAAGACGCTGCGATGATCATTTCGAGAATCAACGGCTTCACCTATTGCAAGACCGAGTTTGACCCCTACACCGAAACCGTTACCGTCACCGAAGAGAAGGCATATTCAACCGGCGACAGAGCAAAGGTTAAGTGCTACGGTGCAGACAACGTTCCCGAAGGCGTTGCAATCATGAAGCTTGAAAAGGTCGGCGTTTCAATCACCGGCAACTCAACCAACCCGACCCGCTTCCAGCATCCCGTTGCAGGTACCTACAAAAAGTGGTGCTATGAAAACGGCGTAAAATATTTCTCAGTTGCTTCCGGCGGCGGCACAGGCCGTACCCTTCACCCGGACAACATGGCAGCAGGCCCGGCTTCCTACGGCATGACCGACACCATGGGCAGAATGCACGGCGACGCTCAGTTCGCAGGCTCCTCCTCAGTTCCCGCTCACGTTGAAATGATGGGACTTATCGGCATGGGCAACAACCCGATGGTCGGTGCCACCGTTGCGTGCGCCGTTGCTGTTGAAGAGGCTATGAAGTAAGAACCTCACGCCGTGACCCGCAACAAGTTGCGGACGGCTGAGAGAACCTTGTTACTCGCTTTGCTCGTAATAATAACCTCACGCCTTAAACCGCAACGAGTTGCAGACGGCTGAGAGAACCTTATAAAATAAGGCTTTTGGGGCTTTCAGAGCTTTGAGAAATTAAATTTATAATTAGCTAATTAGACACATCATTTTAAGACGAAAGTCTTGTGATGTGTCTAATGTTTTTAAACTGAAAAAGTCGAAAGCGTCGTTCGCCTTTGCTTCGGTTTCACTGTTCGCCGTTCGTTTTTCTCACTTGCAACACTTCTATTGCAACTCTACACATATTTTTTAAAAATCTCCCCCATTGTGTAGAAATATTGCTTTGACTGTGCTATAATACAAAAAGCTATGCGTAATTATCTATTAGCCGCAAAAAGCGCAGGCTGCTGCGGCGACCAAAGTGTTTTTAATAAATTAAGGGGGCTGTATACAATTGAAAAAAAACGTTTGCGGTCTTGAAATCAATTATCTTTGCAAGGGAGAAGGAGAAACCGTTCTTGTTCTCCATGGCTGGGGCTCAAGCATCACCGTTCATTCGGCTATGATCGACCTGCTTTCTCAAAAATACCGCGTGATTGCTCCGGATATGCCCGGCTTCGGAGAGAGCGAAGAGCCGGATGAGCCATGGTGCGTTGATGATTATGTTGATTTTATTCTTGAATTTCTCAAGGATTTCGGAGTTTCAAGGCTCACTCTTCTCGGCCATTCCTTCGGCGGAAGGGTCATAATCAAGCTTTGCGCAAGAGACCTCCCCTTTGAGGTTGAAAAGGTTATTCTTGTTGACGCCGCCGGAGTTAAGCCTGAAACCTCTCCGGAGCAGAAATTTAAGCAGGCGGTCTACAAAAAAACAAAGTGGGTCTTTTCAACCGCGCTCGTCAAAAAACTCTGCCCGAATCTTCTTGACGACCTGAGGAAAAAGAACGGCTCGGCCGATTATAACGCCGCGTCGGACACAATGAAAAAAACGCTCGTCAACGTTGTAAATGAAGATTTAACCGAGCTTATGCCGGCCGTCAAGTGCCCGACTCTTTTGATTTGGGGCAGGCTTGACACCGCGACTCCCCTCTCTGACGGACAGACGATGGAAAAGCTGATGCCGGAAAGCGCACTCGTTGTTCTTGAAAACGCCGGCCACTTCTCCTTCCTTGACCAGAGCGCACAGTTTTTGAGGATCCTTGCCTCATTCATGAATATATGAAAGGAAAATCACAATGACCTTGGTTTTATTTTTGTCGTGTGTTGCGGCCTTCCTCATTCCGATGGGGCTTGCACTCATTGATTCAATGCACTTTTTTCAGCTCAACTCTTATCGCTTTTTGACCCACTCGAAGTGGATAACGGAGAATTTCGGAAAGTATCTTTCACATTACCTCTTTTCGGTCATTCTTTTGATACTTACCGTCTTTTCATACAGAATCGACATCAAAATGGGCCTTTGCGCCCTCATGTTCATCGTTGCCGCTTTTGTTGAAAAGCCGAAAAAGGCCAAAAAGCCGCTTGTTTACACCCCGAGGGTCAAGCGAATGTTCGTGACGATAGCGGTCATTTTCGCCGCCGTCATTGCAGGCTCTTCCGTTCCGCTTTTCAAGGCACGCCACGAGAGCGTTGCCGTACTGATCGTTGCCTGCCTTTATCTTCTTTCTCCGTTCTGGGTACTTGTTGCAAACTTTGTCAACGTACCGATTGAAAAAGCGGTCAACTGCCATTATATCCGCGATGCAAAAAGGATTCTCGCCGCCTGCCCCGACCTCAAAATCATCGGGATCACCGGCAGCTACGGCAAAACGAGTGTAAAATATTACCTCAACACCCTCCTTCGTGCAAGATATAACGTGCTCATGACGCCGGAGAGCTATAACACACCGATGGGCGTTGTCAAAACCATTCGCTCCTCGCTGAGAGCCACCCACGAAATTTTCATCTGCGAAATGGGTGCAAAATGGGTCGGCGACATCAAAGAGCTTTGCAGCATCGTTCATCCTCAGCACGGAATCATTACCTCGATCGGCCCTCAGCACCTTGAATCGTTCAAAACGCTCGATGCGGTCAAAAAAACAAAGTTTGAGCTTGCCGATGCCCTCCCGCAGGGCGGTCTGCTCTTCCTCAACAATGACGACGAAAACATCCGTGCCCACGGCTGCAAGCGTCCGTTCGTTACCTACGGAATCGAAAACAAGAGCGATTACACCGCCTCCGATATTTCTGTTTCCGAGCGCGGAACAACCTTCACCGTAACAGGCCCGAACGGCGAAAGTGAAAGCTTTTCAACCCGCCTAATCGGCCGCCACAACGTTCTCAATATCACCGGTGCAATCGCTGCCGCAAATAAATTCGGCATTCCCCTCCCAGAGCTTAAAGGTCAGGTCAGAAGGCTTGAGGGCGTTCCTCACCGCCTTGAGCTGAAAAAGAAGAACGGCCTGACGCTCATCGACGACGCATACAACTCCAACCCGAGCGGAACCAAGGCTGCACTTGAAGCCCTCGCTCTTTTTGACGGCTTCAAAATTCTTGTTACGCCCGGCATGGTTGAGCTTGGCGAAAAGCAGGAGGAGCTTAACCGCGAGTTTGGAAGGAACGCTGCCGGAAAATGCGACCACGTTGTTCTTGTCGGAAAAAAGCAGGCCGTGCCCATCAAAGCCGGACTTCTTGACAAGGGATATTCCGAGAAAAAGATTTTTGTTGCCGATACAATTGAAGAGGCGCTCACACACGTTTATGCGCTTTCCTCAGGCGGACAGAAAAAGGTTGTTCTTCTTGAAAATGACCTTCCCGACAACTATTGATAAACGGCAGTAACGAGGTGAGATATAAATGAAAATCAAGGTTGGAGTAATGTTCGGCGGAAAAAGCGTTGAACATGAAATTTCAATAATCTCCGCAATTCAGGCAATCGGTTCAATGGACACCGAAAAATATGACGTTATCCCCATATACATCACGAAAAACAACGAGTTCTACGTCGGCCCGTCGGTTGGCGAAATTGAAAACTACCGCAATATTCCGCAGCTTTTGAAGGACAGCACCCGCGTCATCCTTGTCAATGACGGCGGCCTTGTCAAGCTTATACGCTACCCGGCAAAGCGCTTCGGTTCGTCATACGTTGATTACCTTGACGTGGCCTTCCCAATCGTTCACGGAACAAACGTTGAGGACGGCACTCTTCAGGGCTTCCTCACGATGCTTGACATTCCGTATGTCGGCTGCGATGTTGTTTCTTCTGCGGTGGGCATGGATAAATACGTCATGAAAACCGTACTCAAGGACAACAATATTCCCGTTCTTGACTGCCTTTGCTTCAACGCAAAGGAATATGACCGCGGAAACGATGAGGTGGTTGACGCAATCGAAAAGAGAATCGGCTTTCCCGTAATTGTCAAGCCGGTCAACCTCGGCTCCTCAATCGGAATTTCAAAGGCAGACAACCGCGAAAAGCTTTATGAATCGCTTGACATGGCGTTCTGCTATGCAGACAAGGTTCTTGTTGAACGCGCGGTTCAGAACCTCAAGGAAATCAACTGCTCTGTCTGCGGCGATTATGAGCACGCAGAGCCCTCCGAATGCGAAGAGCCGGTCAACAGCGATGAAATCCTTTCGTTTGCAGACAAGTATCTCGGCAACGGTTCCTCCGGCGGCGCAAAGGGCGGCAAACTCGGAGGAAAAACGGGCGGCAAGCTCGGCGGAAAATTCAGCGGCGCAAAGACCGGAGGCAGCAAAAGCGGCATGGCCTCGCTCAAAAGAAAGATTCCCGCAGACATCACAGACGAACAGAAGGCAACCATTCAGAAGTACGCAGTGGACGCCTTCAAATGTCTCGGCTGCAGCGGTGTTTCAAGAATCGACTTCATGATGGACACCAAAAGCGGCGAAATTTTTCTCAACGAGATAAACACAATTCCCGGTTCGCTTTCGTTCTACCTTTGGGAGCCGATAGGCGTGTCTTATACAAAACTGCTTGACAAAATGATTTCCCTTGCGCTCAAGCGTGAACGTGAGCAGGAGGGAATCACCTATGCGTTTGAATCCAACGTTCTTGAGGGCGTTTCCCTCGGCGGCGGAGCAAAGGGCGCAAAGAGCGCAAAAATGTAAAAACTGCGGCTGTTTTGAACTTCGGGACAGCCGTTTTTCTTGATAAGATAAGGAGAGCCGCCGCATTTTCTGCGGCGGCTCTTAAATTATCTTCCGAATCTGTTTTTGATTTTTTCGAGTTTGCCTTTGAGCCTTCCGGGGAAAGCGTCCTTTCTTTTTGAAGCAAAAAGGCCGAACAGGTCAAGATAAGCATAATATGAATCAAGCTTTTCAAGGAACCGCTCAAAGCTGCGGTTCTCTTTTTTTGTCCAAGCCTTTTCGCAAAAAGCCCCGAGACGCGGGAAAAGCAGCTCACCTGCCTTTTTCATCGACGGTGCATATTCCGTGTTCAGCACTGCTTCGGTGCCTATTGAGAACACCGATAGGCTTTGCTCATAGCACTCCCTGACGCCAAACTCACTGTGCGGCAAGGAAAGAGCAACGGAAGCGTCAATCGTCTGAAGCTTTTCTGTTTTTTTGGCAGAAGTGACTTCGGCAACGGCGTTTTTTGGAACAAAACCGGGCTCGTTGCAGCGAATGATTGCTTTCACTCCCCTTTTTTCAAGGTGAGCGGCCGACTTTTCAAAAAAGTCCTTCACAAGTCCGCTTTCGTCTGTGCCGAGCTTTTTCATTTTTTCAAGGCAGTGCGGGCAAGTGCCCCTCGGCGACTTTTTGCTTCGTCCTCCGCCGATATGAATATACCTGCCGCCGAAAAGCTCTGCGGTTTCGTCAAGGACAGAGAAAACGAAATCATACGTCTCCTCTTTTCCAAGACAAAGGCAGCCGGAGGTGTCGCCGAAGCGAGTCGGAACAGCCGTCTCCTCTCCGCGGCAGGAGAGCGACGGATAGGCACAGACAGCGGCGGCAGTATGATCGGGAAAGTCAAGCTCGGGAACAACGGTGATAAAACGCTCTTTTGCGTAAGCAAGAATGTTTTTCACGTCCTGCTGAAAATAAAAGCCGCTGTGCGGTTCCTTTCCGAGCCCCGTAAAAGCGCGGGCACTGCCTATCTGAGAAAGCAGAAAATTTTCAAAAAGCTCCAGACGCCAGCCCATATTGCCGGAAAGCTTCCAATGAAAAACGTCGAGCTTATGAAAAGCCATTGCATCAAGGATGAGCTTCACCGCTTCGGGAGAGAAAAACCAGCTTGAACAGTCAAGCATGAGTCCTCTGTTTTTGCTTTGGGGGCAGTCTTCAATTTCAAGCGCGCAAAGAGAGCAGTCGTTTTGAAACAGGAGCCAAAGGAGCGTCTGAACGCCCCAAAATGCGCCCTTCTTTGAGCCTCCTTCAATTTTCACCCTGTCTTCACCGACAAAAATGCGGTAGCTCTCTTCCGAAAGGTCGGGAGTGACGAAAAATGAAAGTTCTTCCTTCCCCGTTCCCACAAATTCAAGGCCGAAATGCTCGCCGCAAAATTTCGCAAAATAAGCCATAACACCTTCACATTCTTCGTCACTGCAAAGCTCTGCAAGGCGCGTCAGAGAAAAGGCCGGCTCTTCGCTTTTAATTTTTATGCTTTGCGGTTCGGGTATAACGTCAGCTTTCACGGCAGTGCCCCCTTTCGGTTCTATGCGCTGATTATACACCGCCGCACACAAAAGGTCAAATTCTCTTTTAAATTCCTCACGGTGTGACATTTTTTTCTTTTCCTTCTTAATATAATTACTTAAAAGCTTATGCGAAAGGACGAGCCGTTATGAAAACAGCAGTTAAAGAAAAGAAAATTACGGAATATATTCTGACAGAGGAAAACGAGCTTTCTCCGTGGCTGCGCCAATTTCTTTTTGCCGCACTCTCTTTTTCTCTTTCTCAGCTCAAAAATCTCGGCGGAATTTCTCCGTTCTGCGCCGCTTTTTTGTCATCGGTCAAGTTTGAATACTGCCTCTCTTCGCTCATCGGCGGAGCTTGCGGCTATTTCTTCGCCTTCGACTGGAAAACCGCACTTAAATACAGTGCTGTGCTCATCCTTTGCGCCTGCTGCCGCACCATACTTCAAAAAAAGCTGCCCTATGCGGACACGGGTAAAAGCTATCCGCTGACGGCCCTTCTCTCCTGCCTGAGCGTTTCGGCTTTGAACCTTGCTTTCGGCTCCTTCGGCCTTCTTGAAATGCTGCTTGCTGTTTGCGAAGCCCTCACCGCCTTTTGCGCGGCATATCTTTATCTTCGTGTTTCAAAAACGCCTGTTTCCGGGATCGGCCTTGCAAATCTACCGGTTCGCGACACGGTTTCAATCGGGCTTTGCGTTGCGGCACTGCTTCTCTGCGCCTGCGGATTTTCTCTCGGGCCGATCGCTCCGGCGCATATCATCGCCGTTTTGTTTTTGCTCTTTGTTTCTCATTATAAGGGTGCAGGACTTTCCTGTCTTTTCGGCGTATGTATTTCGGCTGTCATTTCGGTTGCCGGAAAAAGCTCTGCTCTTTTTCCTCCCTTAGCCCTCGGCAGTCTCGCCTGCGGCGTTTTCGCTTCACTCGGGCAGTATGCGGTTTCGCTATCCTTTGCGGTCACGGCTTCGGTGACGATGTTTGTCACCGGATTTTCGGAAAAATCCTTTTGGTGCCTGCTTGAAATCGGTGCCGCCTGCGCAATTTTTGCGGCAATTCCATCAAGATTGCTTTTTGCCGCCCACGGCGAACTTGAAAAAAGCTTTCTTTTGCCGGACTGCGAGCTGAACCGCCGTGTTTCCGCTTCCCTCAAACGTGCGGCCGACACGGTTGACGAGGTTTCGGATATCGTTAAAAGCGTCAGCGCAAAGCTTGACAATGTTATAAACCCTGAGGTTGACCGCGTTTTTGCAAAGCTTCAGCAAAGCATTTGCTTCGGCTGTTCCTTTAAGGCCGAATGCTGGAGTGAACGCTTCGGAGAAACGGCATCGGATATTCTTTCGCTTGCCGGACTCAGAGAAAAAACGTGTGAAATAACTGAGCTTGAAAAGCGTTGTCCGCGTTCGGATGCGCTCGTTTCGCGCATAAAGCAAAGCTACGGCGAATTTGTTGACACCTTGGCGGCAAAAACCAAGGTCAAGGAGGTCAGGAGTCTCATCAGCGACCAGTTTTCCTCAATTGCCGGCTTCCTTTCCGAGCTGTCGCAGCAGGTATCAAACAGCAGGGTTGTTGACAACACCCGTTCGCGTGCACTGAAAACCGCCCTGAGCGACGCCGGGATATACACCGATTCGCTGAGCTTTTTCACTGACCCGAACGGAAGGATCACCGTTGAGGTCAGTGTTCTTGAAAACGCGTTTGAGCTTGACTTCAAAAAAGCAAAGCTAATTCTTGAAACGGCAACGAAGCGACATTTTGAAAGGCCTGAAATTGCAATTATGGATCTGCGCTCCGTTGTCACCTTTGAAGAAAAGGCATCGTACCGTGTCCTTGTCGGAACGGCTCAGCAACCCTTCAGGAACAACAAGGTCTGCGGCGACTGCATCGGCAGGCTGCGCGACCTTTCCGGCAACGAAATTGCGCTCATAAGCGACGGAATGGGTACAGGCTCGCGCGCCGCAGTTGACGGAACGATGGCGGCCACACTGATGGAAAAGCTGCTTTCCTGCTCATTCTCCTTTGAAAGTGCACTCAAAACGGTCAACTGCGCGCTCATGGTCAAGTCCACCGATGAGTCAATCGCAACCATTGATGGGGTCAGCATAAACATTTACAGCGGCGAAACAGACTTTTACAAAGCCGGAGCGGCGGTATCCTTCGTCAGACGAGGGAATGAAATTGCCCTCGTTGAAGAGCAGTCGCTCCCGATAGGAATAATCCGTGACATCTGCTTTGCTCACAAGAGAACGCGCCTTCAAAGCGGAGACATCGTTCTGCTGGTCTCAGACGGAGTGACCGCCGGAGACTGCGGCTGGATCAACGATGAGCTGCTTGCCTGGAGCACCAACAAAATGAACGACCTTGCCTCCCACATCGCCTCCCTTGCAAAACTGCGCAGCAGCAAAGACAACGAGGATGATATCACCGTTGTTGCTCTCAAGGTTCTCGACAACAATTAAAACGTTCTTAGGTGCTCATTAGTTGCCGTCTTATTGCGTAATTTAACTTAAAATGTCATAACAGGCCGTATATTTCTTAATAATCAGTGTTCACTTTATTACAAGTTTATTACTTTTATTTACAAAGCGACGATTTAGTTGTATATTACAGTGTGTACTTCTAAAGAAAGGAAGGGCCGCACACTTTCGGTTAATTTCTGCGGCCAAAAGGAAATGAAGTTTTTGAACTTTTTAAAGAACAGAATCAAATCAACATTTTCAGATATTTTCAAAGAGATCACAATTCCCGAGTACATCTCCTGGTGGGTAATCAGAATCATGTTCATCTATGCCGCAATCATGCACACCGATGAAAGGCAGAGAGTGCTGTGCCTTATCAATATGCTGGCACTTTATGCGATTCCGTTTTTCCGCTTCATTTTTCCGAAGAACAGCCTTTTTGGAAATCTCTCCTACCGTGCTCAGCACATCATCAACATCATGGAGTTCTTTGGCTCATACCTCGGAAACTACATTGATCTGCACGCAAAGGTTGCAAAGTATGACCGTATTCTCCACTACATTTCGGGCATTGCGGCTGTTTATGCGGGCTACCTGATCTACAAGGCGATTTTGAAAAAAGAGCACAAGGAGGACTCTCATTCTCCTCTCCTCGGCTCAACCTACGGAATGTGCTTCTCCTTCATGATCATCCCTATTTGGGAGATTACGGAATTTTTCGGAGATTTCCTCTATGGCACAGCCAATCAGGGTTACTGGTATGCACCGGCCGACGATGACATTTTCTATAAGGTGTTCGGCCACGGAGCAATTACTGACGGAGGTCAGCTTCCGCTGTGGGACACGATGATGGACATGATTGACGCAACAGTGACCACGATCGGTTCGGCAATCGTTCTGTACATCGTGCTTATCGCCATTGAAAAGCACAAGAAAAAGAACGCTGCTTTGCCGAAAAAGGAAGACGAAAAAGCGGCGGTATGAATTATAAGTCTCTGCGGAACCGTAAAAAACGGTTCCGCTTTTTTATGCAGTCAGTAAATTATTTTTTTGCAACCCTGCGCCCTCGCAATTTCCTCCCCCTTTGAAATCAGCATTGAAGAAAGGTATTCGCCTTCAAACTCCTTTTTCAGCTTTCCTCCGCAAAAAACAGCAACAGGGAATTTTTCTCCCATTCCGTCAATTACACTCACCCCGAGCATTCCGCAAAGCTCGCCGTTTGCGAAGCAAAGAAGCAGCCTGTGACCCGTTTGCAAAAGCACCTCGTCAAACTTGTCCGTCATTTTTTTGCCGCTCAGAGGACGCTTTTCAAAAGCAAAGGAGAGCACATTTTCAAGGTCGCGGCGGTCAGCTTCTCGAATTTCAATTTTCATTCTTTTCACCCTTAAAATATTTTTGGCTTATCTGTTCGGAAAACATTCTCTTCAGCCTACACTAAACAATATGAAAGCCGTTGAATAAAAATACCCGTCAAAAGCGGGCAAGACAGTGAATATAATAAAAATGAGGTGATAACAATGGAGTGCTGTTCAATCACGGAGCTTCGCAACAAAGAGGTGATAAACGCCAAAAGCGGCTGCCGCGTGGGTTTTGTTTCAGATGTTGAAATCAACACCTGCGACGGCAGGCTGAGCGCAATCATAATCTGGGGCAGACCGCGCTGCTTCGGGCTTTTCGGAAAAGACGACGACATCAGAATCTGCTGGGAAAACATTCAAGTTATCGGTAACGACACCATCCTCGTTTGCGCCGATATTCCGGAAAGGCCGCCGCGCCCCGGTCACAGAGGTTCACGAGGCGGTTTTTGGGGCAACCTGTTCAATTATAGCTAAAGCTTCGAAAGAACAAAAAGGGGCGTACCGGTTAGATCGGTACGCCCCGCTTGTTACAGCTTAATTATTTGCCGATTTTGAAAAGACTCTTGATTGCATCAATGATGCTCTTGAAGAAGTCTGAGAAAATCTTTCCAAAGTTAAACTTTGAAGAAGAGGAGGAGTTGCTGCCTGAACCTGAGGAAGAACCGCCTGAAGCTCCGCCATTCTTGCTGACTGCAACCGAAGGATCGCAGGCTCTGACAAAAGCGTCGCTCATTTCAAGGTTAACAGCTTCCTTGTCAGCGTCTGCAACAACGATTGAAGGAGCGGAAAGGATATTTTTGAAGGTGATTACTCTGCCGGCGGTAGTATCAACGCAGGCATACTTGTCAGCGATAACAGCGTAAGCGATAGCATTCTTTTCAGCACCGGAAAGAACGATATCATAAGCACCATCAAGGAGATATGCAACCTTGATGTTTTCGCCGAGAACCTCGCTGTATACGTTTGCGTATGCGCCTGCTGCGGTGTAAGCCGGCTTAACAGCGGTTTCATCTGAAAGAGCGAAGATTGTGTCAGCGGTACCGGCCTTGTTGAGTGCAAGAGCGGTGTTGCCGGTGATTGCTGCACAAGCAACATATGCGCCGTCTTTTCCGTCCTTAAGGATGTCGCCGGCTGCTTCGAGCTTTGCAAGCTCAGTTGCGGCCTTAACCTTGAGTTCGGTCGCATCATATTTTTTAACCATGGTAACAAGAGCCTTGGCCTTTGCGTTTGCAAGGTTTGCAAGGAGCTGTTCACCGGTCATTCTGACAGCGATTACGGTGCTTTCTGCAAATGAAGCGAATTCAGCGTCCTCTGAAGCGAAGGCAGCCTTTGCCCAGTCGCCGAAGCAATCTTCGATGTAATAGGTTTCAACAAGGCTCATCATGAATTCATACTTATCCTTAGTATTGAAGAGCTTGTCGGAGATTGAAACAACAGTCTTGTAAGCGCCCTTGATAGCAGCTGTAACGCCATAGGAGTCAAGAGCAACTTCAGCTGCGAGAGAAGCAGCGTCCTTACCTGCGTCAGCAACGAGCGATTTAATAAGCTCGTCAACGGAAGCCTGAAGTTCTGCGTCGATTGTTGCAGCGATCTCCTCTGCCGCTGCAGCAACGTCTTCGTTCTTGCAGTTTTCAACAAGATACATAAGGAAGTCGCCGTAATATGCACTGGCAGCCTTAGCTGAAAGGATCATTGCATAACCCTTGATGTATGCCTTATAAACTTCATTGCCGTAGTTTGCGGCTTTGATAGCGGCGTTAAGAATTCCGAGTGTGGTTCCCCATTCAGCCGACTGGGTGAACTCAAGAGCATCAGTAAACTTCTTTGAGAAATCGCCGACCTTGGTGATGACGTCCATTGCACCCTTGGCACCGCCGAGGAGCTTCATAACCTCTTCAAAGGTCTGGTTGTTATACTCAGCTTCAACCTGCTCGATAAGACCGAGAAGGATTGCCTTTGCATAGTCAATATCAACAGAGTTGTCGAAATAGTTATACCATGCATTGTCATAGAATCCAAGGGCAGTATAAAGAGCAAACTGGTTTTTGAACAGATTTTCCTTTTCGGCGTACTCCATGTGATAGTAGTTGCCGTTGTCAAGAATCTCATTGTGAATGTAGCTGTCATTAGCAGCGAAGGCACCGAAAGGCAGTGCGCAGGCAAACATCATGACCGCAAGGATAACCGCAAGAATCTTTCTTTTCATGGTAAGTGCTCCTTTTTTAATAAAAATGTCCCTTCTCCGGGCGTAAACGCTCCGATTTGGGTTTTCCAACACATCTATTTTATAGAATTTAATAAATTATGTCAAGAAAATTATGGAATTTCATCGTATTAGCTTAATTCAAGCCAAAGTTTTTGTTGAATTTGACTAACATTTTTGAAGCTTCAGAATTTCACTGAAAATTTTCTTAATACTTTTTAATTTTAATTCAACGTGGGCGTCAAATTGATATGAATTTCAGAAAATCGCCGGCCATCCGACAAAATTATTCGATTGTTGTTGACGCTGAGCCCAATGTTTGGTAAAATACAAAACGGTGGAATTTGATCCGCATTATTATTGAAAACCGAGGGGATTTTGTTATGAACAGACAAATGGGCAGAAAACGGCTTATTATTTATCCGCTCTGTTTGGTTCTTGCTGCGGCCGTTGTTGTTTCTGCTGTTTTTGCAGCTAAGTTCATAGGATACAAAAACGCACCGCTTGAGCTTTCCCCCGCCTTCACCGTGACCGGGCACACAGGCTGCATGGGCGAAAAGGACAATTCCCTTGAGGCAATGCGCGCCGCAATCGGTGCCGGAGCAAAAATCGTTGAATTCGACCTGAACTTCGGCGAAAACAAAGTTCCCGTCCTCTCCCACGATATCCCGACCGGCGGCGAGGTCACGCTCAAGGAAGCGTTCAGACTTCTCAGCGAAAACCCGAACATTCAGGCAAACATTGATGCAAAAAGCACGGAAAACCTTGTTGCCGTCGGGAAGCTTGCAAAAAAATATATGCTTGAAAAGCAGCTTTTCTTCACCGGAATCAGTGAAGATGACGTTGCCGCAGTCAAAAGGGACTGCCCCTCAATTCCCTATTACCTCAACGTTGACATTGAAAAAAGCAGGGTAAAAGACGAAAGCTACCTTGAAGAGCTTGCTTCAAAGGTGATTTCAAGCGGAGCTGTCGGAATCAACATGCACAAGCGCGCCGTGACAAAGGAGCTTTGCAGCTTTTTCAAAAGCCGCGGCATCCTCGTTTCGGTATATACGGTCGATTCAACCTATGATATGTATCGGGTGCTTTCCTGCGCCCCGGACAATATTACTTCAAGAAAACCGGACAAGCTTATCAATATTGTCAATCAAAAGACTAACATAAAGTGAGGTACTTGAAAATGAGCAAAATTAAAATGAGCACGATCGTCGAAATGGACGGCGATGAAATGACAAGAATCATCTGGCGGATGATCAAGGACGAGCTTCTCTCCCCCTTCGTTGAGCTGAACACCGAGTATTATGACCTCGGGCTCAAGCACAGAGACGAAACCAACGACCAAGTCAGCATTGACGCCGGAGAAGCCTGCAAAAAATATCACGTCGGCGTAAAATGCGCAACGATCACACCGAACGCTCAGCGCGTTGAGGAATACAACCTCAAAGAGATGTGGAAGAGCCCGAACGGAACTATCCGTGCGATTCTCGACGGAACCGTTTTCCGCGCTCCGATCCTCGTCAGCGGCGTCAAGCCGGCCGTCAGATTCTGGGAAAAGCCGATCACGATTGCCCGTCATGCCTACGGTGACGTTTACAAGGGAACCGAATTCAGAGTTACCGAGCCCGGCAAGGCAGAGCTGCTTTTCACGGGTGAAAGCGGCAGGCAAAAGAGAGCTACCGTTTATGACTTTGAATGCGGCGGCGTTCTGCAGGCTCAGTACAACAAGGACAGCTCCATAAGGTCCTTCGCACACTCCTGCTTCAAATATGCACTCGACACCAAGCAGGACCTTTGGTTCTCAACAAAGGACACCATCTCAAAGCAGTATGACCAGACCTTTAAGCTCATTTTTGAAGAAATTTTTGAGAACGAATATAAGAAAGCCTTTGAAAAGGCCGGAATCACCTATTTCTATACTCTCATCGACGATGCAGTTGCAAGAGTTATCCGTTCAAAAGGCGGCTACATCTGGGCTTGCAAGAACTATGACGGCGACGTTATGAGCGACATGGTTTCAACCGCCTTCGGCTCACTCGCAATGATGACGAGCGTCCTTGTCAGCCCGGACGGAAACTTTGAATATGAAGCCGCTCACGGAACCGTTACAAGGCACTATTACCGCTACCTCGAAGGCGAAACAACTTCAACCAACCCGATTGCAACGATTTTTGCCTGGTCCGGTGCGCTGAGAAAGCGCGGTGAGCTTGACGGAAACGACGAACTGATGAAGTTCGCCGACAAGCTTGAAAAGGCTTCGCTCGATGTTATCGAAAGCGGCAGAATGACAAAGGACCTTGCCCTCCTTTGGCAGGGAGAAAAAAAGCCGCAGACCCTTTCAACCGAGGAGTTCATCAAGGCGATCCGCGCAGAGCTTGAAAAATAAAAAAGGAGCGGCTGCATATCCACCGAGACAACTTAGCTGCCTTTCGGTGTTTTGCGGCCGCTTTTGATTTTTTTACTTCAAACCAGCGGGTATCCTTCGCCCTTGCGGTATGAATCCATAACGGTTCGAAAAACCTCGCCGGTTGACGGCGGAGTCCAAACAATTGCGTTCGCTCCGGCGGCGATTGTTTGCGCAACACTTTCCTCCGTTGAGCCACCCGTTGCCATAATCGGCAGATTTTCAAACTTCTTTCTGATTTTTGCAACAATTTGCGGAGTTTCGGCTCCGGCAGCAACGTTGATTATTGCTGCACCGTTCTTCACTCTGTCTTCAATTCCGTCAGCACTAACGGCTGTTACAACAACCGGAATGTCTATTTCTCCGGAAAGCGCTCTGACAACCGAATTCGATGTCGGCGCATTGACAACAACACCAGAGGCTCCCTGCATTTCGGCATACAGGGCAAGGTTCAAAACCCGTTTTCCCGTTGTAAGTCCGCCGCCGACGCCGACAAACACCGGTATATCGGCAGCGTGAATAAGAGCTTCAGCAATTATTTGCTGCGGCGTATACGGGTACACAGCAAAAACTGCGTCCGCATTAACGTTGCGGATTGTTGCAACATCTGTTGAAAAAACAAGCGAGCGGATTCTTCTTCCAAAAATTACAATTCCGCTGCATGTGCTCGTAGCTTCCGGAACGCTCAATGCAAAAGAGCGGAGCTTTCCGGTAATTTGAGGGGCATCGGTCTGTCCGAGTTCACTTTCATAAATAACCCTTGAGGCGCGCTGAATTTCTTCGATTCTTCTTTGTCTTGAAGCTTTTCCCATTGTTTCATCTCCGTTTCACTATTATTGGATAATTGAAGTTTATCAAAGTAATCGACATATGTCAACTATTAAGCTCTAAACTTTTTCTTAGAATAAATAAAAATCCGATACCTGATTGGAACCAGATTATAGCATATTATTAAAAAGTGAAATTCTTCATTTCTTCCTCGCCTCAAGGTAATATATCGGCTGACCGAGGTCGGAAAATCGCTTTTCATATTCTGTTATGATGTTGTCCTCAACATCGCTTGAATGAAGGTCGAGCGAAACCTTTTCAAGCAGATAGCCGCTTTTTGAAAATTCGCAGAGCGAAAACTCGAAAAAGTGCATATTATCTGTTTTTTGCCTGATCTCGCCGCCGTCCTTCAGCAGTCGCTTATACATTTCAAGGAAGCTTTCGTGGGTAAGGCGGTGCTTCGCCTGCCGCTTTTTCGGAAACGGACAGGAATGATTGAGGTATATTCTTTCAATGCTGCCCGGTGCAAGGAAATATTCAAGCTTTTCCGCACCGATGAGCATAAAGCGCAGATTTGAAAGCTCCGCCTTTTTCGCTTTCTCGGCTGCCTGAACAATTACGTTCCGGTTGACCTCAACGGCGAGCAGGTTTATTTCCGGACTTCTTTTTGCAAGCTCGGCGGCAAACTGACCCTTTCCGCAGCCTATTTCAAGGTAAACCGGATTATCGTTGCCAAAGACCGTCTTCGTGTCAAGTATGTTTTTTTCAATGAGTGCGTTTCCGTTTTCATCGTAACCTCCGTGAACATATCCGAGGTCCAGTATATAGCCTTCGCAGGCTGCAAGGCGTTCGCCGAGATTCTTTTTTCTTCTCATCCGCATAAACTTTTTCCTACCTTCAAAAATAACATACCATAGAAGTATACCATAAACAAAGATAAATTCAAGAGGTGACAGAATGATTACTTTAAAAAACCGACTTCAGAACAAGCAACGCCGCTTTCTTTTTGAACGCTATCTCGTCAAAAGGCGTCTTTCAGGCGAAAAGGTGTTCTATCCGATTTACACAAAAGAAGAGATTGAAGAAGAGCCTTCGCGTGCCTTTGCAAACGTCATTCCGTTCCTTATCAAAAAGCACGCGCCGACCGTCATTGTCTGCCCGGGCGGAGCGTATGAATTTCTTTCCTTCAACAACGAGGGCGGCGATTACGCAAAAGCCTTCAACAAAGCCGGCTACAACGTTTTTCTTCTCAACTACCGTGTTGCCGCAAACGCACACTATCCGAACCCGATGGAGGACCTTGCAAGGGCAATCTGCTTTGTTAAAGCGCACGCCGCCGCGTTCTGCGTGAACGCCGAGAAGCTGGTTATTTGCGGCTCTTCGGCAGGCGGCCACCTTTGCGCTTATTTTGCCGCAAGATACGGCGAATTTGAAAGCCTTTACCACGGAAAGCAGTATTCTCTTCGCCCGCAGGCGGTCGTTCTCGCCTATCCCGTTATAAGCATGACAGAGGAAACGCACGAAATTACGCGCCTTCGCCTGCTCGGACTGCACCCGACGCGCGAAGAGGAAGAGGACAAGTCCGTTGAACTCATTGCGGACAAAAACTATCCGCCGACATTCTTCTGGCACTGTGAGGGCGACAGAACCGTACCGATAAGCAACAGCATCCGTCTTGACGAAAAGCTCACTGAGCTCGGCGTCAGGCACATTTTCAAGCGCTATGTGCGCGGCGGCCACGGAATCGGCCTTGCAAGAGGTACAACGGCGGCAGGCTGGTTTGAGGATGCGAGCGAATTTTTGAAAGAAGTATTGTGATTTTATTTCAGACAGGTTAGGCTGAAAAGCAGATATATAAATCAAACGCAGGGAGGTGTCCCGAATGGTTGGACCCGATCCAAACAAAATCCATCCCAACGAAAATATTAAGCAGGTCGTATATATCAAAAATGTCATTACACGTCCAAACATCATTGTCGGTGACTATACGTATTACGACGATATAAACGGAGCGGAAAGATTTGAGGAACACGTCACACATCACTATGAGTTTTTGGGCGACAAGCTGATTATCGGAAAGTTCTGTGCCATTGCAAAAGGCATTGAATTCATTATGAACGGCGCTAACCACAGAATGAAAAGTGTAACAACTTATCCGTTCAATATAATGGGCGGCGGATGGGAGAAATTTACACCTACGCTCGATGATCTTCCGTTCAAAGGCGACACAGTTGTTGGAAACGACGTATGGTTCGGGCAGAATGTGACCGTTATGCCCGGTGTACACATCGGCGACGGCACTATAATCGCCGCCGATTCGGTCGTTGTGAAGGACATTCCGGCTTATTGCGTTGCGGGTGGAAACCCCTGCCGTGTAATTCGGAAAAGATTTGATGATGAACTGACCGAATACCTGCTGAATCTCAGATGGTGGGATTGGGACGCCGATAAGATTTTCCGCAACATGGAAGCTTTGTGCAGCGGAGATTTAGGAAAAATCAAAAGCATCATAGACTAACTTGTTTCAAAAACGCTGACGTTTTCCGCAGAGCACAGCTCGGTTTTTAGGAGGTAAATATGAGAAAAGAAATAGATATCGACCGTTGGGAAAGAAAAGAACACTTTGAGTTTTATTCAAAAATTGCGACGCCTCATTATTGTGTTGCTTTTAACGTTGATATAACAAATCTTTTGCGTTTTACAAGAGAGCATCATATCTCGTTTTATTATTCTTTGATTTATTTGTGTACACAGTCGCTAAATGAAATTGATGAGTTTTTGTTGGAAACCGAAAACAACAGAGTTTTCAAAATCGACCGTCGCGTTCCCTGCTTTACGGACTTAAAAAAGGGAGCAACAAGTTTTCATATGGTGTCGCTTCCGTGTGAAGGGGATATAATTGAATTTGCAAAAAAAGCCCGCGAAGAAAGCATAAATAATCCCCTGTCTGTATATGCATTGGAAGGACTGAGGGAAGCCCAAATCGTGTACTCATGCATTCCTTGGGCAGACATAACAATGTGTACAAACGAAAGAGATTACACAGACCCCAAATTAAAAGATGACACCGCACCTATTCTTGTTTGGGGAAAGTACACACAGCAAAACGAACGGTATATCATCAACATGACCCTTGATGTGAACCATCGTTTTATTGACGGATATTTTGTCGGTCAGTTTGTCCAAAAGCTTGAAGCAAA
>CAKSYX010000017.1 GCA_934525065.1 uncultured Eubacteriales bacterium | reverse complement strand
AGCCGTTCTTTGAAAGAGTTGCTTTTGCTTTTATTTTTGTAATCTTATAGCTGTGACCGAGAGCGGACAGCTTTTTGCTTTCCTTTTTCTTACAAACGGAACAAGTGCGGCTTTGGTTACCGGCTTTGGTACAGGTTGCCACTTTAGTTACTTTCCATGAAGAAAAAATATGCTTATGCACCTCAAAAGTTCTGTTATATTTTTTGGCATATGCTTCAGCCGTTGAACCGGAAAGTCCGATAATTTTTGCGGTAGATGGGAAAGTATAAGAACTATCATAAATATCACAGACTTTGCTGTATATAGCTATGCTTGTCAGTCCGGTGCAATCTTCGAATGCATTATAATCTATACTTGTCACACTATTTGGAATTGTTACGCTTGTCAAACCGGTGCAGCCGTAAAACGCATACGGACCTATCCATTTCACACTGCTTGGAATTGTTATGCTCGTCAGTCCAGTGCAGCCCCAAAATGCATACGGATCTATCCATTTCACACTGCTTGGAATTGTTACGCTTGTCAAACCGGTGCAGCCTAGGAATGCATCATTGCCTATGCTTGTTACACTGTTTGGAATTGTTATGCTTGTCAAACCGGTGCAATCTTCGAATGCAGACTCAACAATACACTTTGTTCCGTTCTTGATAACAACCTTAGTATCATTTGGCATTGTTCCCTTATACTTATAATAGACCTTACCGGCATACACATCCCCGTATGGCTGTGAATTATACCATGCTGTATTATGAAAAGCCTCTTCATCGATATCTATTACACTATTTGGAATTGTTATGTTCGTTAGGTTTGTGCAACCTTTGAATGAAGCATTGCCTATACTTGTTACGCCTTTGGGAATTGTTACGCTTGTCAAGCCGGAGCAGCCGTAAAACGCATACGGACCTATCCATTTCACACTGCTTGGAATTGTTATGCTTGTCAAACCGGTGCATTTTTCAAATGCGTCGTTTCCTATGCTTGTCACCGGATAACTGCCGAGTTTTGACGGGATAGTGAAGCTTCCGCTAATTGATGTGTCGCAGTCCGTTATTGTTGCTTCCCCGTTTTCGACCGTATATGTCAAATACCCATTTGTGTACGCCGCCTGTGCCCTGAACGCCGTCGGTAAAACAAACAAAACAGCTGCAACAACTATGACAAGTGAAAAAATGAAGCCTTTTGAACGTTGATTTTTCATTTTATTTTCCTCCCGAATCGGCCGGATAAGGCCGCAAAATACCATAAATTTACATTTTATATTGTAACAATTAAGCAAAGAAAATTCAACCTTATTTCAGACTTTTTCGAATAAAAACAGCACCGCAACAGCTTCGCTGAGTAAAAAAAACGGACTCCCGAAGAGCTTCGGGAGCCGCGGGTGTATGAGAATCAGACAATTACATCTGAAGAGAGCGTTTCAGCAAGCTGAACATTCTGATCATCGCCGGTCTTATAGGTCTGAGCCATTTCGTTAAGGTCGGTCGAATGCTCACGAATCATTGCAACAAGTCTCTGAATGTCATCGTTAAGGCCATTAAAGCGGTTAACATACGCAGTTGCGGCTTCGCCCTGCCAAATGTTTGCGAGACCGGTGACAGTCGTTGTCATCTGCTCTGTGAGATTAGCAACAGTGTTGCCGATTGATGCAAATTCTGATGATGTGTTGATAAGCTGTTCGGGTGTTACTCTCAAAGTTCCTTCCATGGTTATAAATGCTCCTTTCAGTTTTTAAGTCAAATCAATAGCTTCTTGTGGTTCCGGTGCTTACATTAGCAGCTTCTGCAGAATCGTAATTCGCTGCAATCTGCTCAAGAACGTTTACATAATTTGCAATCGCATTGTAAAAGTTATCCATCTGGATCTTATCATTTTTGAAGGCCTTGTCAAATGCGTTCTTTGCATCGCCATCCCACATTCCCATGAGGGTGCCTTCTGTGCTTTCAAGCTGTCCGACTGCGCTCTTAAATGAATCGTTGAGGTTTTTGAGAGCCTCCGCCTGTGACCTGAGTTGAGCTGTGTTAGTAAGAATTTCTGCCATGATTGTTCCTCCTGTTTTTGTTTGATTTTTTATCTTGTTTATTTCTAAACTGTGACTTGATTATATCACAGTTTTTTTGACTTTGCTGTTTTTCCGATGAAATGCACGTTTTCGGGTATGAACTGCATTTCGGACTTACCGTCCGCCGTGGCTTCCGCCACCGCCCGCACCGTTCTCCCTACGCTGTATTGCAATAAGTTCGGCCTTACGTTCGGACTCGTAAATCGCCGCTGCGCTCTTTCTGAGCACATTTGCTGCATTCAAAAGCTGACGCGCAGTTTTTATTATGTTTTCAGCAAGGTTATTGCCTTTCCGAATGAAAAGATTTGCACTTTCGCCCGTCCATCCGCCGGAAAGCTGTGAAAGTGAATCGGGAAGTTCGGACTGAGCAAGATTCTGAAGTTCATGCGCAATTCTTTCAAGCTCATCTGCCTGACGTCTTGCCCTGCTGAAATTCATGCTTATAACGGCTAACTTTGTCATTTTATTCCCTCCCGTTTATACGATCACATCTGACGACAGATCCTGAGTTATGTCTGCGTTCTGAGTTTCAACGCCTGTATAAACCGCAGCAATGCTGTTAAGATCCTTTGAATGTTCGGCCAATCTGTCAAGCATTTCTTCAATTTGCGGCTTGAGGTCATCATATCTTCTGCGATATTCGCTTGATGCCTCACCCTCCCAATAATTTGAAAGGCCGCTGACTGAACTTGAAACCGAATCAAAAAGCCTGCGCATTGTGTTGACATACTTGCTGAGTTCCTGTGCCTGAGACTGAAGCACCGAGGGATCAACACGCAAAGTATATTCGCCTATTGAATTTGCCATATTGTTTTCTCCCCCTTTAAATATTGAGTGACGAGATGTTTGAATACACCTCATTTTCGCAACTGTCGTATTCCTTTGCTGCCGTACTCATATCCGAAAAAAGATTTCCGATACGCTCACAAAGCTCACGGAAGTTTTCGCGGTCGTTTAAGAACTGGGTGTTGAACGCGTCATTTGCGGGACCGTCCCACATTCCGTCAAGAGCTGTAACGCTTGAATACATCCCTTCAAGATTGGTCTTGATCTGCCTCAACAAATCCTGAAGCTCATTTGCATCGGAATCAAGTGCTGCCGCGTTAACCCTGAGATAACTCATTGCCATATTACCTGCCCCCTTGCTTTAAAGTTTAAAATAGTTTTTTAAGTCATTGTTTGTATTGCCGATATCAAACAGCTTCAAAGCTCTGATAGCCACCGGAGCTTGTTCAAAAGAGTCGCAAAGCTCTTTTTCGGTCTGCTTGTAAAGTGCTGAAATGTCACCAAGAATATTCGACATTTCAATGAGAAAAAAGCTTTCGGTTTCCATTTTTTCTTCCGTCGACGCTAAAAATCGAATCAGTTCGGTCGTCATGGAATGCTCGGCAATTTCATGTTTTAAACCATCGGTTTCATAAATCTTCTGCCGGAGTCTCATGGCAATATTTCTCAGCTGTTGTGAACATTCTGCCATACGGTTGAAATCTATCTCCATGTCTCTCACCTCGCTAAGAAAATATCATATTTTTCATCCGTTGTTTAACTAATGCGATGAAATGCACATTTCAAACGATAAAATGCACAATTTGTTTTTCTAAATATCCTAAAGACGTTTCAAACAAGAATCAACGTATCCCCGCTTTTAATGTTGTTTTCACTGAGAGTACGGCTTTTTTCAAGTATTTGTCTGCTGCTTTTGTCGATGAGAATCATATTTTCAATGCCGACATCAGAAATCAATCCCTCTCTCTGACAAATCATTTCCGCAATTTCTTCAATGCAAATCATTACGGTCATTTCATTTTCATCAAGTGAAAAATCATATGTCTTTTCAATAGCAGGAACCTTTACATCAACACTTATCATAAATCGCTTTCCTCCTTCAAGGACTTTTCAAAAAAATCTCTGAGCTTTTCAATCAGTTTTTCAATTCTGTAGTCCCGGGATGAACAAGAACAGTTACTGTTGCGAAGCAAAAGTTTTTTTTTGCCGTTTTCGTTCAAAACAAGAAATTCTTCTTGCGTATCTTCTGCGGCTCCAACATAAAACTTTGCGCTCAGGAACAGTCCATTCCTACTTTCAGCCGAATCCTCCTGCGGCTGTTCTATTTCTTCGTCAAAAAGTTCATCTTCACCGGAAAGCCATGTGATATCATTAAGATACTCAGAAAGAAGCTCGTCTTCAAAAAAGGACAGTTTAACTCTGTCCGGCCGCAGGGCCGAAAACTCGACCGAAACATAAGTTTCCGCACAGTAAAGGCAAACCATCCCGCCGCTTTTCAGCTGCGAACGGAGCACAACTATTCCCTTTGAAGCAGCGATTTGCTTGAAGGCTTCAAGTATTTCAGGCTCAACAGTGATTTTTTGCTCGGTCTCATCAAAGTGAATGAAACCGTTTCTTACCATTGCGCCGAGCTGCATATATACGTCGCCCCTCGGAGCCGACATCAAAACATTGTTCGTCGGAACAAGAATACGGTCCTTAGCGGTCAAGCTCAAGAGGATTTCAAAGCTCAGCCGCGAAAGGTAATATGTATCATACATTTTTCAAAGCCCCTTTTTGTTTTTGAACGCAGCACGGTAACTCCTTGAGAGCGGAACAACAGCCCCCTCATCAAGATATATCATGCCCTGCGAAATCAAAATACGGTCAATTCTGTCTTTGTTAACTATGAAACTGCGATGGCATCGCTTAAAGTTCCCCCCGAGGCTATTTTCAATTTCTTCTATGGTTGAGTAAAAACCTATCTCACGACTGTCAGTAACGACAAAAATTTTCTTTTCCCTTGCTTCAAAGTACAGTATCTTTGAGTAATTTACATATGCTTTACCGTCCCTTGAGTTGACCTCAAAGGAGCCCTCACTCTTTTGTGAACCTTTTTTAAAAAAGTGTCTAAAAAAAGCAGTCAAAACACTGTTGGCGTTCTCCATGCTGATTGGGTGCAACAACAGCGAGCTTGCGGCTATATCAGGACGTATATAGTCAATCGGAGACATCGACGAATCCGCAATGAGCAATATATCTGCGTCGCCATTGACCTTTCTGAAGTGCTGTGCCTCGTCAAGTGCTTGATTTTCGGTCACGTCAATAAAAGCAACATCAACGCAGTTTCTTGACTTGTATACCTCAATAAATCTCTTGACATTCTGGCAATCGTGAATCTCCCACTGTTCATCATTTAGCCGTGCAATAATACTTTTTGAGGTTTTTGAAAGCAATGAGAGCTCCTTGGCAACGGCGCAGTGATTCACCATACAGTACATTACTTCAGCCCCTTTGCAAGTGGGATTATAATTTGCGGCGCCTTGGATTCAGAATATCCGGGCGTTGCAAAACCGGTTCCGGCCCTCATTGATTTTCCCTGAAGTGAGAAAGGAACGGTACTGAAATCAAGGATTCTCTGGCTTGAAAGATTTCCGCCGAGATATATACCCTTTTTATAACTTGCAATAAGTGAAAAAGCACGTTTTCCCATTGCCGACGCAACCTGATCTGCAGAAACATCGACAATGAAGTAAATATTATGAAGCGAGCCTTTTTCAAGAATGTTCTCAACAAATCCGCTCATTCCACCGATATCCATATTTACTGTATATACATACTTGAGAAAACTTTGAATGTCGGCAACAAAAATGAACATTTGCTTCATTTCACTCATGCGCTGATAAATTTCACCGTCGTCTGCACCGGCCGAAATCATTTCACGCTTTATTCCATTACGCTTTTTAAATTCGGGCAAAAGCGCAGAAAGATATCCGTAGAGTGCTTTGGCATCCTTGACATATGTATTGCAATAGTTCTTTGAAAATGCTTCAAGCGCACCATCCTCCTTGTCAACGAGGCAAATGTCTGCTCCCTTTGCGTGAGCACTCGCCATAAGAATTTTGAGCGCATTGGTACGTCCCGTACGACTTGCACCACCAACGATTAGACAATATGACTCGCTAAGGTCAAATGACTGAACAGAAGCGTTTTCCATGTTGTATGCAAACGGAAGGCGAGATTTTTCCTCAACAAGCTGTTCAAATTCAGGATTCTTCGCGAATTCGGTCCACGTCGGCTTTTCGGGAATCTTGGGAACATTCCGTGCAACTCTGCCGTTATAGTTTTCTGCCTGTTCCACGCAGAATTTTTCAATTTTCCTTGCACGTGAATAGTCGTCCTCCGCTTCAAAGGCAAGGGCTGTCTGAAATTCAAGCGGGCTTCCGCCAACCACTGTAAGTCCACGGCCTTTGACATCTTCCTCCGGAAGGACATCAAGATGATGAACCTTGAGGACGTCGGCAAATTTCATCTTTTCACCCATATCAAGAGCAACAACGTTTTTGAAGTTATCAAGAATTTTTGCCGGAAAGTCATTTATTCCGATTCCGCCTGCGGAAATCATGAGGAGAATTCCAAAGCCGACTCCATCTCTTGAAATTTCAAGAATCGTATTTTCGTAAGCGTTCTCTGTTTTCTCCTTGAAAGATGCATAGTTGTCAATGATAACCAATATTGCAGGATATTCCCCCGGATTTGTTTTGGCGTACTGGGCGAACGAGCCGCCGCGGATATTATTCTTTCTTTCTGCAAGGAAAGAACGGAGCATAAAGAAAAACTTTGAAATCAAATCAAGATCGGTTTCATACATTACTTCGCCAAAGGACGGAGAAGCCTGAAACGGTTGGAGCATATGATTACTGAAGTCGATCGCATAAATATTAAGTTCACGAGGCGAATACTTGTTGATCAAAGCCCATGATACAGTCTGAATGAACGTACTCTTTCCGCTGGTTACGCCGCCGAAAACAGCAAGATGTCCGTTTTCGGAAAAGCTGAGACTGCACGGAAACTGAGCCTGATTTGTTGGGTCATCACAAAGACCGATCGTAACGTCAAGATTCCATTTGTCGCTTTTTTCCTCATTTTCTGAGATGAGAGAAGAAAGATAAAGCTTTTCCGGAAGCACCGGAAGCCAAAGTTGATTACTCTTGGCATACCCTCCCTCTGCTGCGATTTTTCCGAGATATTCAACGACAGCATCGAGCTGAGTTTTATCTTTCTTTTCCGGAAGGCGAATGTTATAGCGTGTGGCACTGTCAAAAATACCTTTGCACCGAAGGTAAATATCGGGGTCAAGATATGATCTGGAAAGCTTGATAAGACTAACTGACCGCGCTCTGTTTGAAGATGTATCCGCATATGCAATTCCTGCAGCAGAAAACTCATCAAAAACAGCGTCAACAAGCTTGTCCTGCGGGCTCAAAGCCGCAATTTCATCTTCGCCTGCATCAACACTTTCCACAGCTTTGTCAATGCACCTGACCATATTGACGATCCAGCCGACTTTGGTTTTCTCGCGTTTTTTGAGCTGTGTGCGGTTACCGACAAGTGCAGTCTTTCCGGTGTTCGTAATAAGACGCGCCATGTTCGACTTGATGCTCATCATTTCTTCGTCATAAACTGCCCCGCTCCAGCCTGACTGGAACAGTTCGAAAATTTCATCGTTGCCGACCTGAAGATAACAACGCCCGGCCTGAGTAAGGTAGGCAGCATCAGCCTTCTGAATCATATCAATACTGTCTTGACGATCCTGAACACGAAGACAGAGCTTGAACTTTGAATTCGAACGGATATTATCATCAACCGTTCCCGAAGGCTTCTGCGTTGCTAGGATAAGGTGAACGCCGAGACTTCGGCCTACCTGCGCAACGCTTATCAACTCTCGCATGAAATCAGGCTGTTCCCTCTTCAGTTCTGCAAATTCATCAATAATTATAAACAGATGAGGAACCGGAGTTGATGCCTCGTTATTCTTGACGAGTCTGGTATAGTTATTGATATTGTTGACTCCGTGTTCATTGAAGATACGCTGCCTGCGCATATTCTCGCTCTTGATTGAAACCATTGCACGATGAACCTGGTTACCGGAAAGGTTCGAGATTTGGCCGGAAAGATGCGGAAGATTTGAAAACAGATTTGCCATTCCTCCGCCCTTAAAGTCAATAATAAAGAAAGCAATATCATCCGGACTAAAATTGACCGCAAGAGAAAGTATATATGTCTGAAGCGTCTCACTCTTACCGGAGCCGGTCGTTCCGGCAACAAGGCCGTGAGGACCATGATACTTTTCATGAATATCGAGATAACAGTCTGCTCCACCGGCTTTCTGACCGATGAGTGCCCTCATATTGGTATATGTTCTGTTCTTTTTCCAACGATCAAGCGCATTCAGCTGTTCAACAGTCGAAACATGATACATTTGAAGAAAGGAAAGCGAATTTGTAATTTCGCCTCCGGTTTCAATTTCATTTACCTGAATGCCCGAAAGCGAGCGGGCAAAAATTTCTGCTTGCTTTGTTTCAAGAGTATCAAATTGAATATCATTTCCGAGATTGGCCATTGTCTCCGGGGTGTAAACACCTTTCGCCTGTTGACTGTTATAAACTATGCATCCACAGGAATTGGGCAAGGTCTCATAGCTTTCCGCCAGGAGAATCGTTGTAAGACCGTATTCATCCTTGTTTTCAAAAATATACTTTGCAATAAGCTCACCTTCAAGGAAAGCAGGGTTTTCAACAATAAGAACGTAATGCGGCTTCGGAACGGTTTTCTTTCCGTATGCCGTTTCAGCGGCCTCTCCACGCTGTCTAAACACTTTTGTAAGCTCATAGAAAACATCGCTGGCCTCACTTTTATCCACAGCAAAATAACGTTCCTTTTTATCCTCAGACCAAATGTGAGGGAGCCACTTTGCAAACGAGAGCGTTTTTCCGAAGGAAGACTCATTATCCAATACGCAACAGATTTTTACATCTGTATAACAGTTGTTTGCGGCAATCTGAACCATAAGGTTCTTGACAAGTTCAATTGCTCCTTTCTTTTCTTCACCGCCGACAACACCTATAAGGCAGTTCTTTTTCAAGTCAATACATACCGGAGCATTAAAAAGATACTCATATTTTTCGCGGATAAGCGAAGGCTTTTCCGCCAATGAATCAGTTGCAATTGAAAAACGTTTTTTCGGAATTCTGATTTCAGCCTGAAACGGAACACTGCCGGTTCCGATTCTGTGGCACATATAGTCCTCATGGCTGATATTACGGTTCCAGAGCATAGAATTGTTCATGTTGTACTTTGAACATTCGACTGAAGAAGGATATCTTTCACAAAGGCATTCTAAGTTATGCTCATATTTTTCCTTGATGCTCTCGGATATTTCCCGCAGATAATCGCTGTAAGCCTGAAAACGCTCTTCGTCTTCCTGTCTGGCTTTCTGATTTGCTTTTTTATAGTTTATCGTTCCCCAAAGAATACCTATAAGAGCCGATGAAAAGGCTGTAATTACGCCGATGAACATAAACGGACTGACCTGAGAACCGGTTTGCCTTGAGACGATCATCATAAACAAAAAACTCATGAGCATCGGCAAGACCATTGTGAACGCCGGTCCAATCGTCATAAACAATGAGCGGCTTTCCGTCGATTGAAGGCGAGGCGGCTCCTCAATTTCAATTACGCCATTGAAAAGCTCGCCGAGAATTCTGGGTGAACGGTTGTAAAACTCTTTATTCTCAATATGTGAATTCGGAGCCTGCTTTATAACATCTTCATGGTCAGAAACAAGAATATTCTTGTTCTTGAGCTTTAATTCACCGTCAGTGGCAGTAACCGCAAGAATTCTGTCAAGGTAAATGAACTTAAGTCCGAAAATGTTAACACTTTCGCCGAATTTAAGCACTACTTTTCCTTTTATTCTTCTTGAATTATAAAAGGTTCCGTTTTTGCTAACATCTTTGACTTCAAGGAAGTCGCCGCTTTTGGAAATAACAGCGTGTTGCCTTGAAACAAGTTTTGACTCTGCATAAACTATATCGTTTTCTACGCTGCTGCCGATTGAAAGTGAACTGACTTTTGACAGATCGATCCGATATGTTGCAGTGATTCCGTTTTCGGTTTCTGTAACAACAATCGGAATGATTTCACCATTTCTTGTGCTGATACTGAAAGTAACGCCGACACTAAGCTCAACAAAATCAACGCTTCTTGAGTTGCAAATAATGGCATAATCTTTTGTCTTGTGAATTTTCCACTTTCCTCCGACTATGTCCAGCAACAAAGAAACGCTGCTTCGTAACTTATAATCATTTTTATTCAATGCTATTCTGTAATCCGAGTCATTTATATTAGGCAAATAAAGTTCGGTGTAAATTTCCTTCGTAAACGCAGTAAGTGCGAGTCCCATACTTTCTCTCCCTCATTATATAATTCCGTTTTTGTTACTGAATACCGAAATCGAAAGCGAGGTCTTCCCCACAAGCAAAACATCTCCGCTTTTTAAGACGATTTTTTCACCGTCTTTAGGGTCAAAGACTTTTTTTGCTCCGAAAAATCCGGTCCTTACCAGCCTTGTTGAACTCTCCTTTGAACACACATCCAACGTAAGGTGTGAATCCTCAAACGAGAGCCGAAACTGAACAGGCTCAGCCTGCTCATCGTTAACAAAGACCTTACACTTTGAAAAAGCGGAGCCGCCAAGCAAAGCATCCCTGACTTCAAGAACATATTTCCTTGAAACATTCTCTCCATTTTCATTGATTCTGACAAAGCACCGTTCTCCCGAGTTTTTTTGAAGTATGTCTATCGAACGGTCAAGAGACTCATCGCGCTCAAGGTCTTTGATGTATTTTTGAAAAAAAACTTTTTCATTCTTCCTAAATTTTACATGCTTAACAAGTCTGCCAAGCAAAAAAGACAAAGTCACCGTAATGATAACAATTGCCAGAACACCCCAGACGGTAACAGAAAAATTCCCGTCCTTTATACTGAAAAAAATGTCTGTAAAAATACCTTGCATGAGTTCTTTTCCTTCCGCTGCGACATTCACTAAAAACAGAGTGGATTTTTGTTATCGGACTCTTCAACTGTCTGAAATGAAATCAGGATTAAACTTGCTGAGAAGCTCTTTGTTCTTAGTTGTTATATATACAACTTCTCGGCCATGTGAAATCGTGCTATTGTTGCCGAAATTCATTAAATCATAGTAGATTGCCATCATCATGACAATAGTCAAATCACTATAACTTCTCAAGTACAAATCGTAAACATCCTTGTTGTTTATAATAACAGGAGACTTATGAATTTCCGCAATCTGTACGGATTCACAATAAACAGGAATCCTTATTCCGTCCTTACCGAGACCGATTTCGTATGCAGTGTATTCACGATCAAAAAAATGCGCAACATAAAATTCATAGCCAAACCACACCTTTGAACAACAGCTGTATATATCGCCAACTGTTTCTCCTTTTTCGTCTTTGACCGCAAGCAAGACTGACTTATGCGAACCAATTTCTTCAGCTCTAACACGACGGAAAACGCTAAAATCGACGGCAAAACGGTATTTTTCCTCACCGTTAAGTTCAAAGGAAGCGCCGCGACGGTTAATACCAATCGGCAGTCTAATTTCATAAGCCTCATTATCAGAAACTTTCAACAAAAATCGACAATTAAGTCCGTTTTCAACTTGTTTCAAGCAATAATGCAGGAGACTCATTTTTCCTCGGCTTCCTTTTTCATTTTTTCAAGTTCATTGTCCATAAAATCTCTGAACTGGAACTCTTCAACATCCTGAAGACCGAGAAAATATACGGTATCAATATCTTCGTTGTTGAAAAGATACAGTTCATCCGGATCTATAACACCCTCGGGAAATAGGCACGCTGAATAATCATACAGTTTACCGGTTTCGGACTCAGCCTGAACTCGACCGCAAATCATTACTCGTTTTTTCCCACCTTTAAGCATTACAACAGAACCCAAAGGTAAAAAGTTTTTCATATTCATATCCTCCAAACCAAATTATTTACTAATTTTAATCCTAAATCCTAAGCCAACCAAAGCGGAAAGTTTTCCTCCAATGGTAACTGAATCTTTATCTACGCCGAACTCAGCATTGGCGCCTACACTTAATGCTTCACCTTCAATGGAGAAATCAACACTATGCCCAAAAAATTTGAATCCTCCGGTTGCCTTACCTTTAAAGACTGCAGCCCCAACCTCGGCCTTGCCTCCAAATTTACCTTTTCTGATGTCAAAATCAAGTCCGGCCTCAGCCTTAGCGTAGCCGACAGTTCCTTCGGCATTTGCATGTGCATCAAAGTCTTCGTTGCCGAACTTGCCGGAAACCTTCGCATTCAATCCTTTTGCTTCAGCGTTAGCACCAATTCCAATTTTCGGCTCAAATTTTCCGTTTTTAAAGAGAGAACACGTTGCTTTAGCTCCAATCTTTCCCGTAAATGCCGATGCTTCAAGTCCTGCCGTAAAAAGTCCACTCTTTGCAGACTTTTTGTACTTTGCAACTGAACCTTCCAATCCAAGCTCACCCTCGAGATAGATGTTGCCAGGCTTATAATTGGCAGAAAAGCCCTTTTTTGTTTGCCAATTAAGTAAAGAAAATGATTCTTCTGTTTTTCGGCCTCCGATAAGCGACAAAATAAGTCGGGTCACCCCTCCAGGTGAAGGACTATACAACCAAAAAAAGAAAGCGTCAGGCAAAGTAATCGGAATGAAACCAGGTCTTTTTTCTTCAGCATCGTCCCTTCCGAGGACTTTGTTCTCTGCCCTACTATATGTCAATGCAGCATCTTTCAAAGCAGACGAAAGAGTCTTCAGCTTACTTGACGCAGATGAAATATTCTCATAAACAGCTGACAATGAGCGGTCAATCTCCGGCTTCACCTGCGTCCTGTAACCCATTGCACGTCTGGTATTCTCAACTACATGTGAACAACCTTTGAGAGTTCCAGCCAAATTCTCAAGTTTTCCGGCAACCGAGTCCATTGTTCCGAACCGAACGGAAAATTCGTTCAATGTTATTCCTCCCCTATCAAAAACTTACAAGCAAATTATAGCACCCGCAAAGCCCAGAAATCACATTGCTGACAAAACGCAGTTTTTTTGAGACAGACGACAGATTAGGCCAAATTTTCCTGTTTTTAGAATAATAACATTTATAAAAAGAAAAGTCAATTGTTTTAACAACTGACTTTTCAAAAGTGTCGAATATCAGTATCTGATCCCCACCGAATCAAGGTATTCCTCAAGGCAAAGGCCGCTGTCGCGAATCTTTTTCGCGTATTCGGTTCCGACAAAGCGCCAGTGCCACGGTTCGTAAACGATTCCCGTAACATCCTCCTTGCCCTTCGGATAGCGGAGAATAAAGCCGTATTTATAGGCATTTTTCGTCAGCCATGCATATTCCTTTGAGTTTGCGAACGAATCATAGGTATTGCAGATATCCATTGCAAGGCCGATGTTGTGTTCGCTCGTTCCGGGAGGAAGAATGACGGTCGCCGCCTTTTTCTGCGCGGCCTTTCTGTCAAGGCCGTAGCGAGCCATATACGTTTCGGTCAGGTTGTTATAATTGATTCTCTGGCGTTCATAGCTCCTGTTGCCCGAAAACGGTGTAAGAATGATACCCTCCTTCTTTGCCGCGTAGTACATCTTCTCATAGTACGGCGCAACGCGCTTGTCAAGGTCATGTCCGCTGTTCACGACCTCAACGACCTCGGGCTTGTAGCCCTCCGGTATTTCGCGCGTGAGGCTGACGACGATCAGGTTCCACTCAACGGCATCGGTGTCAACAATTATCCTTCCGCTCTCGCTTTTTTTCGGCTTTGCGGCTGTTGTTGAATCCGTGGATTTAGAAGCTGCGGAAGTTTTACTCTCGGTAGGGATATTGTTTTCGGCCGCGAGCGCGGTTTTGCTTTCCGTCACTTCGTTTTGCTTTGTTTTTTCTTCCGTTGTTTCCGCAAGGGAGGCGGCAGTCTGCACCGGCGCGGAAGAATTTTCGTCACGCTTTCTGCTTACAGCTGCAGTTATTGCCGTGAACAGCACAACGGCAACAATTGCGACAGAGAGAAGAAGAATTACAACATCCTGCCTGCTCTTTTTCTTTTTTCTTTTTTTGTTTGTAGCCATGGTTCATCCTCCTTTTTATCTTCATCGTAAAACCGATTCATTTCGAATACAGTTTAGCACGCATTTATACCAACCCGATTCATTTTTGGATTCAGCTGTTAAAAATGCTCTCGTTTTCATAAAGCTTTAAAATTTCCGTCGCGCGTTCCTTGACCTGTGCGCGAATATCGGCCGGTTCGATGACCTCCAGCTTGTTTCCAAACTGCATTATCCACGAGATCAGACCCTCGCTTACGACCATCTTCATCCTCATATTGAAATGACCGTCATCGTTCTTTGTGATGCTTGCGGCTTTTCCGACACGGTCAAGAATCTCCTCTAGGATAGAATTGTCGCAGAGAAAATTAAGTTCCCTCAGTTCTCCGCTGAACATATTGAACAGTCTCTCCGCGTAATCCGCAGAATTGAAGTAACCCCTATATTCCGAAACTTCGGAATACGGCCTTGACGGCTCATCAAGCATCAAGACCTTTTTCATCCGGTCAATTCTGACGTGCATAAGATTGTCGTATTTTTGATTATTGCCGACAAGATAATAGTGGTCACTCGACCAGATGAGTGCATACGGGCTGATAATGTGATTCTTTTCCTGAATTTTCGCTGCACGCGAATTTTCCGCAACAATGCGCTTGCAATAGGTAAAAGAAACCTTTTTGCCCTGCTGAATGGCACGGTTCAAAACATCTATGCTGTAATATATTTCCTCATTAGTACATTTTACACGGTTTTCAATATACACCTGCTTTGTCAGATATTTTCCGGTGCTTTCACTGCAAAGGCAGGCGATTTTTTTAATCAGTTCCTTCGTTTTCTTCTCGGTGATAAAGTTCGCAGCCTGAACAGCGTCAATCAAAAGCCGAAGCTGCGGTTCTTCAAACTCTCTTGAGCCGAGGTAATAGCCGTTTTCCGGTGTTCTGACGCGAAAAATTTCCATTCCGTAATCCTCAAGTGTCTGAATATCGCTGTAAATCGACTTGCGCTCACATTCGATTCCGTGGTTCGAAAGCATAGTCTGAAGCGACCGGGCACTGACCGGATGATCCTCATCGCTGTATCGTTCAAGATAATCCTTGATATACAAAAGCTTGAGCTTTGTCTGGCCTTTATTTGACATATCTTACCCTCCTTTTACAATTCCGTCTGCGACTGTCTGTACCGCCGGTTCATCGTTTGCCGCGTCAAGATACTTCTTTTTGACGAGCACAGCAAGCGGTATTGAAGTAAATGTTTTCAATGTTCCACAGAATCTGACCCATCATTCCGAAAAGAATGATATTAAACCGGAGGTGCTGTGAAAACTTTTTCTTCGTCGTGTTTTTCTCCCGCATTTTTCTTAAATTGAGAGAAGTCAAGCTCAGTTTATGCTTATTGAATAGTATATCTTTCCCGGAGCAAAAAAGCAACCGATTTAAAAGAAAAAGACCGCCCCGTTTTTTCGGGACGGTCTTAAATTCAGTTATTGTGCCTTAGTGCTTCACAATGCTGCTGATCTTCTGGAAAATAAGTCTGAAGATAAACAGGAATCTCTGAAGGAGACGGTAGAAGAAGTTGTTGGTTGATGAATTGAAGTCAACGCTGAAGTGGCAATCATCGCAAATTCCGTCGCCGTCCTTGTCAACGTGGCCGAGAGCCGGCTCTTTTTCAATCTTCTTGCTGCCGCAGACTGAGCAGGTGTATCTGATTTCGCCGTCAACAGTACAGGATCTCTTGACACGGACAACTCTTTCGCCCCATTCGTGGGCGCCCTCGTGAACAAGCTCACCGGTCTGAGCAAAGGCATAAACCTTTCCGTCAATTTCTGCCGTATCATCAGCCATAAGGTGAGTTGATGGCTCGAAGTAATAGGTCTTGCCTTCAATCTTCTGCCAGCCGCTGACCATATCTGAGCCCCAGTAATAAACTGTTCCGTCGGCGGTCTCATAGAATGCGCCGCGAACAAGCTTTCCGTCATCAGAGAAAACATAATCAAGCTTCTGACCTGTTCTTACCTTGACAGTTGCCTTTCCGGTTCTCATTGCGCCGTTGGATCTTGAGAAGTAATAGAGATTTCCTTCAATTTCGTGCCAGCCGACAAGAACGGATGTGTTGGAGCCGCGGAAGGCTCTTACGCCGCCGTCAAACTTCTCAAACACTGCACCGATCTGACGTCCGTCACTGTCAAAGCGGAATGTGCCCTGAACCTTGCCGATCCGGTGTTCGCCAACAAGGCCAAGACCGTTTTCGTCAAAGTAATAGGCATCCTTTTCATACTGAAGCCAGCCGATCTTCTTTTCACCGCCGAGGAAATACATATTTCTTCCGGTGTCAAGGTCGCGCGCAAAGCCGGTGTAGCTTTCAAGCTCAACCGGATAGCCGCATACCGAGCAGTAAAGCTCTCCGTCATCGTAGACCAGAACATGGCCGTCCTTTGAGCAGGTGATGTCCTTCGTCTTGGTGTAGGTGTCGATTATGACAGGCTCTGAGCCGTTGTAGTCATAGGTCGTGAGCGAGAAGGTTGTGTCTGTTACGTTTGCAGTGATGTAAGTTGCATTGTAATCGTCAACGAGCATTTCAAAGTTGAAAGCATCGTTTTTGACAATTTCATAGCTCTTCTCACCGGTGGAGCCGCAGATATAATACACGGTTCCGTTTTCGTTGAGCTTTCCGCCTGTTTGAGCGGCAGTTCTTGCGTACGAGTGGTCATGGCCGGAGAATACGAAGTCAAAGCCGGCATCGTCTGCAAGGTCTCTGAGCTTCTGAGCCTGACCTTCCTCGTTACCGGAGGGATTGGTGTAATACGGCGGCTGGTGAATGGTAAGAACCTTCCACGTTGCGTCGCTCTTGGCGGCATCTTTCTTGACCCACTTTATGGCCTTGTCATAGTTTGCAACGCCGTAGTTGATTACAGCAACATATACGTTACCGTACTGAGTTGAGTAATAATCCGGCGCAGTTTCATCATCGGAAAGGTCAAAGTACGCATTTGCGGAGGAAGCATCGGCGTCACCGTAATATTCATGGTTGCCGAGAACCTGGATGAGATCCTGATTGCCGAGGAAGTCACCGCTGAGCACCTTTGCAATGTTTGCCCACATGGTGTAGTTACCGCCGTTATCAACGGCGTCACCGGTCTGGATGCCGAAGTCATAGTTTACTCCGGATTCGCCGAGAATTCGTGTAATCTGGTCGGTATTGGTTGTATCGGTTGCCTGAGTATCGCCGATTACGAAGAAGTTAACGCCTGCGTTCTTCCTCGAGGTTGAGAAGGTCTTGACGCCGGACATCTTCTCGCCGTCGCCGACGCAATAGACGTACTCGGTGTCAGCCTTGAGGCCTGTTACCTTAACGGCATTAACTCTTACGGCATAGTTGGTTTCAAGCATTGCGGAGCTTGCCATTTCAACAAGTCTGCTCTTGCCTTCAGTTTCTCTGAATGCTGCTTCGCCGTTGGCTTCGTAGCCTGCCTTTTCGGCATATCTTACAACTGCCTTGTCTGCGCTTGCGCTCGGTGATGACATCCAGGAAATGCTCTGAGCAGATTCGGGATTCTTCACTGCATTGAGCTTAGTGAAAGCGGGAAGTCCGTCATCGGTTGCACCCGGAAGGAAACTCTGGCTTGTGGTTATGAAGGAAAGATGGCCGTCCTTTTCGGCGTATACGCTGATCTTCTTGACTGAATCAACATAAGCATTCGTGAAGATTCTTCCGTCCTCACCGGTAACACCGAGAAGAACCTTTGCATCCGTGTAAATATTTGCGCCTTCAACAGCGTTTCCATCGGAGTCTGTGACACCGATATAGCCGCCTTCTGTTCCGACGATGCAGGTTTCAATTTTAACAAACAGCGGAGAAACGCACTGAGTTGTAAGCTTTCCTGAGAAGGAGCCGTTTGTTCCGTCTGCAAATTTAAGAGCACCCTTTGTAATTCTGTATGTTACTTCAAGACCCTCCGGAACATCGGTGGGAATTGAAACAATAACTCTTGCAATTACGTTGCTGTCTGAGGAAGCGTCAACCTTTTTGCTGACCTTGAAGCTGAGCTCATCTTCCTTGGAATCATAAGCTGCTTCACCGTCAAGAGCGTAGTTCTCACCGGCTTCAACTCTGATGTTGTTCCAATACTTGACAAAGTATGAGAGAACCTTGAGAGAAACGTCAGCCGATTCAACGGTATTGTCGTTTGCAGTAACCTCAAGAACGAAGTCTTCGCCGAGAACCGGAGAGTCCTGAGCAGAGAGGGAAACCTCTGTCTTGCCCTGCTTTGCGTCAACAAGGAAATATCTGGTTTCTTCGGTCTGGTTTCCGAACTTATCCGCAACGGAAACCTTTATGCTGTGCATACCGTCGGAGAGTGTTTTGTCATAAAGATGAATCTCGCCGTCGGTTTCAACGATGGTGCAGTTTTCGGTCTCGTCAACGCCGTCAATATAAAGCTTGACTTCGTTCGGATCGATTCCGGTTGCATACTTTCCGTCGTCATCCTTGAAGGTTGCAGTGAAGGTGTTGGTAGCCTTATTGAAAACAGTGCTGCCGTCCTTTTCAATCTGCTCTCCGATTGAGTGCATTGAAAGGATTTCCGGGTTCTTTGTGTCGTCAACATTTGCGCCGTAGATAAGCTGAATATTATCGAGATAAACTCTTGAAGCGGTTCTGTCGCCGTAACCCTTACCGGGCTGGAAGGAGATCCAGAAAACGCCGCAGCCCTGATAGAAACCGAACGGAGCGTTCGCGCTGCCGGCACCGGAAGCGAGCTGGGTATCCATGAGATCAAATTCAACGTATTTCCAGCCTGTCCAGTCAATACCGGTGTAAACCTGCTTTCCGGCTTCGGGATCATACATCCTTGTTACCGGCATATAGGAAAGGCTGCCGTCTTTATTTGAACAGTTAAGATAAAGAACGAAGTTTGAGGTTCCTTCCGGAACGTAGATCCAGCAGCCGATAGCTGTCGGTGAACCTTCAAATGAATATGTCGGGCTCGTTACACGAAGATAGTTGTTCGAGTTTGAAGAGCCATTGAATGAAGAGTAGTCGTAGTCGATTCTGAGCGACTTGTTGCCGAAACGAACCGGTTCGCCGTCATCCTTTGAAACAACAGTCGCTTTCATTGATTCCTGGTCGGTGAGCGAAGCATTCGGCCAGCAGTAAAGCGGGTAGCCCTGTTCATAGAACTCTGCAGCCTGCTGCGGGCTGGAAGTTCCGATTGAACGGTCAAAACGCGGCATTTGGTATGACGGGATGTACTTGAGTGCGCCGTTGCTGTTGTCAGCCTCTTCCTTGTCGGTTGTATACTCAAAGTCATACATAACAACAGGCATTGCACCGATGATTGCTTTGACAACAACGCCGACTTCAAGGTTATACTTAAGTCTCGCCGTAACGTTCGCATTAACGGTTACACCGTCAAGAGTTGTAAAGGTAAGGCCGCTGAAAGTACCTGCAGATTCACCGAGATCGTTGCCTTCAAGGTCAGCGATTGCCCACATAAGGTCGCCGTCCTTCATGGCTACGGTTCTGCTCTGATATTTTGCAATAACGCCAAAGTCTGTGGTTTCCTCAAAGCCGAGAGAAACCTCGTGGTTGGGAACATAAAGTTCATCGGGAACAACAACGCCGATAGTCGTTGTTCCGCAGACCTCGCCGCCGGAAACATAGTTGACCTTAACGTCGCCCGCAGTTCCGTTTGAGGTGAAGAAGCCGTCGTCGGTAATGGTTCCGAGAGCAGCGCTTTCTTCAGCGAGAACAAACTTTCCGTCTGACGGAAGGTCAGCCGCAGCACCCGAGGAGTCAACGCCCTTTGCGGAGAACTGAACAGTTGATTCCGGAGTGTAAAGCTCATTGTTGGGGAGCATTGAAGCGTGGTCAAACTCACCTGTCGGCTTTGCGTTTGAAAGAACAAAGAGTGAGGAAGAAACGTTCCTTTCAACTCCGTCGGAGGGGTTGTTCGCAACCTCAAGAGAGGAGCTGCCCTCATATTTTGCAGCGTAGGTTGTTGAACCGCCGCCGTCAAGGTTAAGAACGTCAACGCAGCCGAGACCTTCCATGATGTCGGCAACGCCCTTGTTGCTCAGACCGACCGAAACGGGATAGTTACGTCCGTCTGCGCAATAAAGAACAACCTTTCCGTCTGCTTTGATTCCGACTGCAGTCTTGGGAACAAGACCGTCATCGGAGTTGCCTTCAGCTGTTCTTACGCCGTTTTCAATAAGGGTGAAGAAACCGGAAACAGCTTCCGAGCAGTTATCAAGAATTTCCTGCGTCATGCTTCTGCCGATCTTGACCGAACCGTCCTTCATAACGGCGAAGTACGGGCGGCCGATACCGGCCTTATAGGCAATGTTATTCATAACAAGGCAGCCTGTAGGTTCACCGGTCTGCATGTTATAAATGTCTGCGTTGAAGGCGGCAACAACGTTCACGCCGCGCTTCTTTTCAATTGCAGCGGCCTGTTTTCTGACGGTCTGCATACTCCATTTTGTTCCGTCATAGTTGTTATAGCCAACTGCAAAAGCAGTTGTTTTGTTGCTTGTGTCAACTTCAACAGCGTAGCCCATGACCTGGCTGTCTCCGTCTTTTCCGTTGGTGATGATTTTGTTTTCGGTAACGCCCGGAGCAATTCTGCTCTCCGTTTTGGAGATGAGGAACATATTGCTCGGAACCTTGAAATCAAACGCCGAAACGCCCATGGCTACGCTTGAGAAGATCATAACCATGCACAAAAGCGCCGAAATCGCTTTTTTGAAAGTTCTGTTTTTCATTTTTCAGCCACATTCCTTTCAGAATAATTTATTGTTTTGCCTTACGGCATTATTCCCATGTGCTTGCGGTCCTTATCTGAACCAGCCGAGAATTCTTGCAACGAGCGCCTTGACAAGCTCAATGAAGCGCATGAAGTTTGCAACAATAAAGCTGACCTTTTTCCACTGTGCATAAAGAACAGTGCTGCCCTCGGTGAGAGTGATTTCATCGCCGGGCTGATATGAGGTTCCGCTGCCGTCTTTTGCGGTGTTCCAGCTGTCGAAAACATAAAGGAAGTCATCGTGATCCATTGAGCACTCCTGAACCTTCAGCTTTTCGCCGGCAATTGTTATACCGGTTTCAAACACAACGCCTTCTGCGCCGTTTGAGTCATAGAGGAGATAGGCCGCCTTGTCCGAATAGCCCTTTGAAAGAGCAGTTGTGCGGTTTGTGATAAACGAAGCGAGATAGTCAACTTCCTTATTGAAAGCGTCCATGACCGTCTCGTAGCTGCTGTCGAGCTGACGGCGCCAGAGGTAGTTATCCATTGTTGCCGAAGCGGCAATTTCACTTGCGAGCGACTTGATCTCGGCAATCTTTTCTTCGCCGAGGTTGGGAGCGGCATTTTCATTCCACGCCTTTTTAACGGCAGCAATGAAATCGTCATGTCTGAAAAGCTCGCCGAAAATGGTATAGAAAGCCCTACCTGTGGGATTGCTCTTGCCGTTTATATATGAGTTTGCGGCAAACCATTTTGTTGAATCAAGGAGCGAAACACCGTAGCGCGAGCTGTCATATGAGCCGAGCGCAAGGTCGAAGTCCCAAACCGGAGAAGCGTAAATCCTGTCTGACTTTGCGTCTTTGAAGAAATAGCAGCTTGAAAGTCCGGCGTCAACGTCCATCGAAAGCTCTTCGATGATATACATTTTTGCAAACGAATCAAGGTCTATGTAATCTGTATAGTGCTTTCCGAGTGAATTTGTTCCGGTTTCTGAATAGAGAGCATCTTCAAACTCCTGCCAAAACGAGCTGATATATTCAACCTGAGCCTTTGAAGCATATTCCGGGCTCTTGAGAACAACTGGCTGACCGACCTTGGTCACAAAGCCGCTGATCTCGGGTTCATATCTGTTGAGAAAATCAAATTCAAGGAGATATCCGCCCGAAATATCCTCGGGATTCCCCTGAAAATCAACATATTTGATCGAGCCTGCGCTGCTTCCGTTTCTGTCGCCGGCAAGCGGAGCTTTTTCAATGTCAGTGCCGGGGTTGGCTTCTTCGTTAAGATCTTCAAGATCCGTGATATCGACGCGGCTTGAGCCAACCTCAACGCTCTCGCAAACAAGGTAGTTGCCGAGATATTCACCGTTGATATAAAGGTCAACCGGCTTAGACTTTGAGGAATAATAAAGTCCCATTTCATCGGAAAGGTCAAAAATAAAAGTATTCCTCAAAAACGACGGGTCATAGCGCGAAGCAAGAAGGCTGAACTTTTTGGCCTTGCCGAGACCGAGGAGATTTGTTTTCTTGTCAAACTTAATGTTATACGGCTTTTTGTCAAGGCTCCAGGTTGAATTGCCCCGGCCCTTAATTGAAGCGAGGGTAGTGTCAACGGTAACCTCACCGTCTTCAACAACGGCAATCTTGCCCTTTTCCTTGTGAGACTTGTCCGCGTGAATAGCATCAAGCGAACCGGACTCGGTTTCAATGAACATTGCGGGAATGTTCTGCGACTGAAGGAGAACGACCTGATAGCTTGCCGAGCCGCTGGTTACAGTAAATTCGCCGCCGCCTGCGAAAGCGTCCGTTTCCTTGTCATAGCCGAGCTTTGTTTCGCCGACATAAACCGGAGCCGCGGCAACAAACTTTGTTTTGACAGAGGAAAGATCAGTTCCCGCCGGAAGGTAAAAATAATACTTTCCGTCTGCTTCGCTCTTTTGCCATTCGGTAAAGAATCTTTCTCCCTTTGCAACGCCGTTCAGCGAAAGATATTCAATATCTCCCTGAGCCGAAGCAGTCACGGCAAAGACCGAAAGAGCAAAAATCAGCGAAAGAACAACTGAAAGCGTTTTCTGAAGTCTTTTTGACATTTGATCACCTCATCATTATTTTAAGCAGCCGGACTTTATCCGACAAAAGCCTTATTTACCAGATGATTTTAACAAATTCAAACGGTTTAGTCAATAAGAATGACACATATAACGCCCAATTTGTGAATATTCTCTGAACTTTTTTGTTTTTTATGTGTAAAATGCCAAATGCAATTCCGTCACTTTTTGAAAAAATGTTGCAGATGTGCCAATGAATGTCTATTATTCCGAAACGCGTTAAACCGATTTAAATAAAATAAAACCTGCTCCGAAAATGAACGGAACAGGTTTTAAAACGAAATTTATGCTAACGGCGTGTTTTCAGAAAATCTTCAAGAATCATGACGGCGGCAACAGCGTCAACGATTCCTTTTCGTTTTTTTCCGCGGACGTTGACCTCGTTCAGCGCCCTGTGAGCACTGACGGTGGTCAGCCTTTCGTCAAACATCACGGTTTTGATTTTTGAAGCTTCTTCAAGCTTTCTTGCAAAATCCGTACATTTTTCCGCTCGCGGGCCGAATGAGCCGTCCATGTTCCGCGGCAGGCCGACAACAATCAGCTGCGCCTTGCTCTGCTCAGCCGCAGAGGTGACCGCCTCAAGAACGTGAGGTTCGTATTTTTCGTTTATGACACCGAGCGGAGAAGCAAGCATTTCAAGCCTGTCGCAAACGGCAAGTCCGGTTCGCGAATCGCCGTAATCGACCGAAAGAATAATCATATCATTCATCTCCCCTTTACGCCGCATTTTCCGGCTTTTCGGGCTGAGGCTCGGGGTTCGGCTCCGGCGGCTTTTCGGTTGTGGTCTGCTGCTCTGTCGGCTTAGTCGTCGTTGGCTCGGTCGGTTTGGTTGTCGGCGATTCTGTCGGCTTGGTTGTCGGCGGCTCGGTCGGCTTCCTTGTGGTAGTCGGACGCGTCGGCTTTTCGGTCGTCTTCGGCTCCTTGGTCGTCTTTTCTTCCGTTGTTTCCTCGGTGGTATCTGACTGCGCCTCGGTTGTCAGGTCAACGGTCGGAACCTTGACATTGGCATCCTCACGGCTGCCGCCCGCTTCAACAATAACGTCCGCAAACGTCTTGGAGGAAAGGCCTTGGTGAATGGTGCTGAAAACTTCTCTGAAGATAGTCTTTGACGGGTTTGTTCCTCCGGTATGAAGGTCGGATCTGTAGTCATAGCCGTACCAGACAGCAGTTACATAATGAGGCGTTCCGCCGCAGTACCACTTGTCGCAGTTATCGGAGGTAGTACCGGTTTTTGCAAAGGTCTGGAAGCCGGAAATGTATGAGCCGTAGGCGGTACCGTTGGACTGAGTAACGGCCTTTGTGAGCATTGAAAGCATCGAGTTTGCGGTCGAAGTCTTGATAGCCTGCTCAGGTTCATTATTCGTGTTGTCAAGAAGGGTTTTTCCGTTGCGGTCAAGAACCTTGTAATAGCTGTACGGCTTGAAATATTTTCCGCCGTTGCCGAAGGCGGCAAAGGCCGCTGCCATTTCAAGGGTGGTTACGCCGGTATTTGTTCCGCCTACGGCGAAGGAACTGAGCGTAATATCATTGCTTGAAAGATTAAGATGGAAATGCTCATTGCAGTATTCATAAGCGGAGTTAAGACCGAGCATCTCCTGAAGAATACGCGCAGGAACTGTGTTGAGTGAACGGACGAGTGCTTCGGTAACGGTTATATAACCGCCCGAACCGTGGTCACCGTTGAAGTTGCGCGGCCAGGGATCGCCGTTGAGGGTTATCGCCTTTTCAAGAATAAGTGAGGAGGGCGAAATCAGGCCGAGATCCATCGCCGGGCCGTAAACGCTCAGCGGCTTGATTGAAGAACCGGGCTGACGCTTTGCGCGGTTATCGGTAGCTCTGTTATAAGAACGGTTGCCTGTCTTTTTGCCTGTTCCTCCGACGAGGGCAACAATTCTGCCCTTATAGTCCATTATCGTCATTGATGATTCCGGAAGCTTTCCGCGGCTGTCCGTTGAGGAATACGGGAAACCTGTTCGGTTTTCATAAATACTTTCAAGCTGAGACTGAACGCTTGTGTCAACAGCGGTATAAATCTTAAGTCCGCCATAATACACCATGCGCCACGCTTCGTTGTATTCGTAGCCGTATTCGCTTTGAAGGTCGGCAATGACCTGGTCAATTACATACTCCTGATACCAGGAATAAATTTCCTCGTCCTTGGTTTCACTGCTGCTGTTGTCTGCCTTTTGGCTGACAAGCTTGATTTTTGTTTTGAGTGCCTTCCGATACTCCTTATCGGTAAGCTTGCCCTGCTGGTGCATATAGTAAAGGCAGTTGCGCTGGCGTGTAATCGCCTTGTCATAGTTTACATAAGGGTTATAGGAATACGGAGCCTGAGTGATTCCGGCAAGGACGGCACATTCGGCAACGTTGAGGTCGCTGACGGATTTTCCGAAATAGGTCTCCGCAGCGGTCTTGACACCGTAGCAGCCGGCGCCGAGATACACCGTGTTGAGATACGCTTCAAGAATATCCTTTTTTGAATAGAACTTTTCAAGATTGAGCGCACGGAGTATCTCATTGAACTTACGGATATAGGTAACTTCCTTCTGATCTGTAAGGTTCTTGATGAGCTGCTGAGTGATTGTTGAACCGCCCTGACCGTCAAGAGACGGCTTGATGAAAACTCCGATGGTTCTGATCCAGTCAACGCCGCTGTGGTCATAAAAGCGCTTGTCCTCAAGGCAGACGAAAGCCCAAAGCAGGTCATCCGGCATTTTGTCGTAATCGACCCAGATTCGGTTTTCCTCGCCGTGCAGGCGCATTGATTCAACGGCTTTTCCGTCTGAGTTATAGTGATACATTATTGACGTCATGCTCTGTGAACTTTTGTAGTTATCGAGGTCAACAACAATTTTTCCGTTGACAAAATCATCAACATAGGAAAGCACGTTGTTGCCAACGATGATCACAGTCAGCATTCCGGCAACGAAAAGGCAGAAAAGACCGAGAAAAATTGAAAAGAGCACAGGATGCTTCTTCCTTTTCTTTTCTCTCTTTCTCTTGGCGCGCGGCTGCTTTGAAGAGCTGCTGCGATGCTCTGCCTGAGATTTATCATTTGAGCTTTTTGGCATAGAAATAACCTCCGAAGCTTTAATTTGAATTTGCAAGGCCGCCTTTGCGAACAGCCTGTCCACACGGAAAGCGGCCGCTGATTCGGCTGAGCCGACTCACACAATGGCGCACACTGCGCCATTGTTATTTACCAATTATAGTAAATTCTTCAAATTAAATCAACAGTAAAATGAATATTTAACAAAAAAGTCATTTTTAAACGGTGTACCATTCAAAGCGGCCTGCGGCTATGAAACAAAACAGCCGTAATCACCGGGAATTACAGCTGTTTACTTTTTTACGACGGTTTTGCCGAAACCTTTGCACGGTAGCTTCCGTATACCCAGCAGTCGTCAATTTCCGGCGACTGGATCGAGATATTTGAAATTTCAACCTCCTGATAGCGGGTATGGTCGGTATTGAGAGAGGAAACGTTAATTTCAATTTGAAGCATGTCCGCCTTGAGCTTTTCAAGGCTTTTTTCCGGGCCGATGATTGTTACGCTGTCAAGACCCAAATCGCTGAGCAGAGCGGTATACTTGAAGCCCTTCGTCTGATTGAGGAAAACCACCTTGGCGTTTGAAGCGTCAAGGGTCGTCTGGCTCATCGTTCCGAGGTCTATCGTCACTCTGAATTCCTTGAGCTCCTTGTCAAAAAGGGCAACCGTGTTTTTTTCGTCAACAGGAACCGTGAAAACGTTTTTGCCGGCCTTCAATCTGCTGAAATCAACCGTTGCAACGTTATAGGTTTCATATTCCTCATCGGCTGGGTTATAAAGAATTTTGACGCTTGAGGGCACAACAGTCACTCGCGGCGGATTTTTATCATAGAACGTAGGCTCGTTAATAAACTTGACCGCAGTTTTGACCGTTTTGATTTTTGAAACAGGAATAGTTACCGAAGCGGGATTCGACTCCGCGCCGACATCATTGCAGGTCAAAAACTCCTTGCCCACCTTGCTCGTTGTTTCAAAGCTGATTTTCGCCGGGAGCTCAACCGTCTGAGTAAGAGGAAGAAGGTCCTTGCTGACCGTGGCGGTGAATCTGACCTTTTTAAGCCCTTCAAGAACGGAAGCCGGGCCGCTTACGCTCACTGTACTCAGCGAGGGAACAGGCTGTCCGATATAGTAATCCTCGGTATTTTCAAGCGCAGAGGCGTTTTTAAGCCGCGCTTCAACGTTAAAAGTATCGCTTGCGGATTTATCAAAGAAAACGGTAACGGTTGAAGGCGAAACGGAAGAAACAGTCACGCCGCTTTCGTTTGAACGGGCGGTAATATTGAGAACCTTATAGCCCGCAGAATCGACATAGCCGGAAACAGCTTCAACAACGATATCGTCCTTTGAAAAGGAATTGACGTTAAAGCTCTTTCCGCTGATTTCAACGTCAACCTTGAGGTCATCCGATTCAACAAACGGTTCAAAGTCGTTCTCCTGGGCAAGTCTGCTGTCAATTGTAAACTTGACGTCGGAGATTGTTCTTGTTGTGCTGTCGCTGTAATTTATTTTGACCGCAGCCCAGAGAGCGACAGAAAGAACAAGCGACAGAATAAAAAGAAACTTATTGTTATAAAAGACTTTTTCAAAAAAGCCGGTCTTAATCTTTTTCACTTTTCTTCCTCCGTTTGCTCTTTTTCTTTTCCGGTTTTTCGTCCTCATTACCGATCAAAAAATCAGAAAGCGTTTCAAGCAGCTCTCCGGTGGTAAGTCCGCGTCTGAGCGAGCCGCCGCTCGCAACCGAAATTGCACCTGTTTCTTCAGAAACAACAACAACCATTGCATCCGAGCCCTCGCTGATTCCGACGGCCGCTCTGTGTCTTGTTCCAAGCTCACGGCTGAGTGCGCTTTGAGTCAGCGGAAGAATGCAGCCGGCGGCGCAGACACGGCAGTCGCGGATAATCATTGCGCCGTCATGTAAAGGCGATTTAGGATAAAAAATATTCTCTATGATAGGGACGGAAATTTTGGCGTCGATATCACTGCCTGTGGCAATAATTTCACCCAGAGGGCTTTTTCCTTCAAAGACGATGAGCGCTCCGGTTTTCGTTTCGCTCATATTGGACGCCGCCTTGCACACTGCGGAAACAGCGGCGTGCTTCTGTTCGCGTTCAAGCACGGAGTCACGCGAAAAAATTGTGAACTTTTTGAAATCGCCGCGTCCGAAGCTCTCGATCGCATGGCGAAACTCCGGCTGAAAGAGCAGGATGACAACAATAACAATATCATTGAACAAACGGCTGAAAAGGTAGCTGCTCGTAGACATATCAAGAGCCGAAACGACAAGATAGCCAACACCGAGGAAAATGAAGCCCTTGACAAGGTGGGTGGCACGGGTCTGCCTGAAGAGCTTTATGCAATAATAGAGAACAAAGGCAACAAAAATTATATCAAGCGCATCGTTCCAGCGGAACGAGAGCAGCAGTTTCTCCGTATTTTCTTTTACGACATTGAAAAAATCACTCATACTTTCACCAACCAACGCTGTTTCAAAAACTCAGAAGTCGTGGGAGAGCCTGTCCGCCCTCATATCTTCGCACAGCCTAAAAAGCGCAGAAGATATGAGCCGGAAAGTCAGCACCCGGCAAATCACGAATCATGAATCTAAATTTTATGCTTAAATACTTAAGCAAGCTTTAATCATTGTGTAAATAGTATCATATTTTTCCGCCGATTGCAATTTTATTCAGGCAAAAAGCAAAAAATTTAATATCCTTTTCAGAATTGAAAAACGACGGACTGACACGAACCGTGCCGTTTTTTGTCGTGTTTCGGCTTGTATGCGCGAGATATGAACAATGATAGCCTGCGCGAACAGCAATGTTCATTTCGTCAAGCAGCTCTGCCGCCTGTTCGCTGTGCATTCCGTCAACGGAAAGAGAAAGAGCAGGGGCAAAAATTTCACCGTGCATATCATCATAGACGGTTACATTTTTGACCGCGTGAACCTCTTCCTTCAAAAGCTCCATAAGGTGCGTTTCTTTTTGGTGTACGGCTGTTTCTCCGCCGACAGAGCGAATAAAGTCAAGCCCTGCGGAAAGACCGACGATTCCGGGCAGGTTGACCGTTCCGCTTTCAAGTGCGTCGGGGTAAAGCTTCGGTTGAGACTTTTGAAGCGACAGGCTGCCTGTTCCTCCCTGAAGGAGCGAACGGATTTCAACGTCCTTTGAAAACATCAGCACACCTGTTCCCATCAGACCGAAAAGCCCCTTATGACCCGGAGCGCAGACAATGTCGATTCCGTCGTTTTCCATATCAACTTTGAAAATTCCGGCACTTTGGGCGCAGTCAACGGCAAAAATCAGACCGCGCTTTTTGCAGAGAGCGGCAAGCTTTTTAATCGGCAAAACCGTTCCGAAAACATTTGAAGCATAGGTACATATTATCATTTTTGTCCGCGGATTTATCAATTTTTCAAAATTCCGAACAGTAATTTCTTCACTTTTGGGGTCAACCATGGCAACGTCATAGCCGATAATGCCGTTTTGCTTCAAAAACTCAAGCGGACGAAGCACGGAGTTATGCTCAAGCGACGAGGTTATTGCGTGATCACCCCTTTTGAGAACACCCTTGATTGCGGTATTGAGCGAATGAGTGCAGTTAAGCGTAAAAACAGTCCGCTCAACGTTGCAGGAAAACATTGACGCCAGCTTTTCGCGGCAGAGATAAACCTCCTCACCTGCCCTTGCGGAAATCTTGTGTCCTCCCCTTCCGGGATTTGCACCGTATGTCAGGCAGGCGTTCGCCGCCGCGCGGACAACCGAAGTCGGCTTTGGAAAGGTTGTTGCCGCGTTGTCAAGATAAATCATCTTCCGTCACCATACCTTTCGATTCCCATATTCTGAATGTGATTTTCCGATATGATTTCAAAGGCTCTGAAGATGTCACCCATCACAAAAAGAGCATAGTTGCAGCCTTCCTTATGGTTCGGGTTTGGATTGCGTCTGAGATTTGAGCCTATGCCGCGCCTTTTGAGCAGGAAGCGTGCCCTTTCTCCCTGAGTTTGATTTGAAAACTTGATATATATATAATTCACAACGTTTCACCTCACCGTATCAGGTATTATTCAGTACAGTATATGTCCGTCAAAGCCTGACGGTGAGACGGCCGCCAAGTTGCTATGCAATAAAAAAACAAAGCCGCCGCTCTCGTTTTTACGCTTTGCGGCAGCCTTGCTTGTGATATTTCTTATTCGATATTTAAATTATTACAGCTTTTCAAGCGGATCTTCTTTCCGCTTCCGTAACTGTTACCGCTGACGGTAATTGAGTCTGTGGCTTTTGCGTCAATGCATACGCCTCCGTCATAGGCTTTGAAATCGTTGCCGAGAATTTTAATATTTCTGTGGACTGCACCTGCATATCTGCTGTTTTCCGGCTTTATGAGTATAGGCGTTGCTCCGCAATAATCAAAAACGTTGCTTTCAATCGTTACATCGCAGCACTGTCCGCTTTCGTACCAGCTTTTTGCATCGTCCGAAAGCAGAATACCACTCATTGAGGTACTCTTGAAACGGTTTGAGCGAACAACAACCTTTCCTCTGGTGGTAATAAGCAAGCCCCTTGTGATAATTCTTGTTGACGTGTTGCCGGAAAACTCAAGTTCGGGACAGGCGCTGACGTTTTCGGTCACAAAGCCCTGAACCGCCTTTGAAGCATCGCTCACCTCAAGGCAGATCTCATTCTCATTTATAAGCTTTGAGCTTTCAACAACCGCCAAGCCTTCCTCAAGGAGAGTATCGGGATCAATAAACGCAATTTTGTCTCCGTGTCTGAATGGATCAAAGCCGTGCGTCTGCGGATGCATGAACCGAACGGTAAGCTCGTTGCCGTTCTTGGCTGTTATTTTAAAATGTACGCCGTGAACGTTGAGAAGGTCGTCGCCTGCCCCATCAAAATTGCAGTTTTTGACAAGTATTTTCCCGCGGCACATACAAAGCTGAATAAAATCGGCAACCGAAGCCATTTTTCTCGCCGAACCGCTTTCGGGCGCAAATTCTGAGGAATCGAGCGTAATATTTTCAGAGTCCTGCGCAACCAAAGCGAGCGAATAATTAAACCGCTGTTTAATGTTTTCAAAGTGAACATTCTTGCTTTTATTCACAAAAATTCCGGCATACCGGCGGCGGACGTCATAGACATAAAAGCGGTCGCCTTTTTTAAAGCGGAAAGTGGCAGGACAGCTGACGCGGATTTTTCTTTCACCTTCCTCGCGGATTTTCGTGGAAGAGAAAAGCGGATGCCGGGTTCTTACGATTTTTTCCGGGGTATCTTCACGTATCAGACCTATCCAGCTTGCAAAGCGTGCGTCCTTATCGGCTCTGACCTTGTAGCCGTTGCCGAAAAAATGCAGCTTTCCGTTTTCAAATCCATAAAGAGTATCGCTGTCAAACTCAAATGTAACCGAAAACGGCGATTTTTGAACAACTTTAAGCTCATGCATATCCGGATGAGCATGACGAAGCTCAATATTTTTCAGTGTGATATTTTCGCAGTTTTCAATTGCGACATTCGTCACCTTTCCGTCAATTACAAAAACGCTTCCGTTTCCGTCAACGGTGAGGTTTTCAACGCCGCCAAAATAAAAAGCAACTGCATTCAGATGCGGCGTTTCATCAGGTGAAAACTCGCTGTCTGAGACAGTGTTGGTAATGTAAAGCATATACTTTTCGCATTTTATGCTGTCTATGTAATATGTACCTTCTTCAAAAAAAACAGTTTTCTCACCCTCTGCGGCCTGAAGGTCTTTCAAAATCCGCGCCAAATTTTCAGTAATGTCTTTACCTGTTGCAATGTTATAATCGCGCGCAAAAAATGTTTTCATTGTGAGCCTCCTGTAAATCGTCCGAAAGAGAATGTGCTTCTGAATTAAAATCGGTTTTGGAGTCAAAATCAGTTTAAAATCGTTGTTTTCCTCAATTTCAGGGAAATAGGTTGAATAATACCTCAAAAAAACAAATTCTTTTCCGGAGGTTGTGAAACTGTTTTTTCAGCATAAAATAGGCTTAACTTCGTATTAAAAAGCCGCTTTGAAAATTCAAAAGATACTTCTCAGCTTCTTCTCTTGCGTTGAAAACAATAATCTGTTTATCCTCTTTATATTTTTCTATCAGCTCAATAATTTTCGGAAGTGAAGCTTTTCTGAACTCTTTTATGAATGTTTCAAAATCAGTATCAATTTTTTCTTCAACCCACGGCATATCGTTTCTTTTTTTACCGAGGCGTGCTGCGGCACCCTGCAAGCAAGCCTGCACGGGCAAATTAAAAAGAAAAACCGTATCACATTCTTGAAATCTGACCTCAAGCGTTCTGTTATAGTTGCCGTCAATTATCCATTCTGAAAAAGAGAAAATCTCTGCAAGTTTTTTGTCAAAATTTTCTCTTGAAATATGCGTTTTGTCCGGATTATACCAAATGGAATCAAGGTGATACAACGGCAGCTTTGTAAGATTATGCAGCTTTACTGCAAAGGTTGTTTTTCCTGAGCCGGGACAGCCGAGCACTATTACCTTTTTCATGTGTCCTCCTGCAAATCAAGAAATCAAATATTAGTAATCAATATGTTCGCGAACAAATCTTTCAAACACCCAGTCAGCGCCATCATATAACACTTCATAAAGAGTATTTCTTAATTCTTCTTTTGAAAGGCTGTTAATATACTTTATGACTTTTCTATCAATTTCATCTTGTCTCTTTTGTTCCTCTTCCTCATACTTCATAACTTCATCATAATATTCTTTCGCTTCATTCGGAAATATCATAAAATATAAAGCAACCTGATGCTTGCAAATAATTCTTTTTCCGTTTGCATGAGGGCAATTACAGCTTGACTTTCTTGGATGCGCAACATCAATCTTAATGTCATATAATTTTTCACATGATCCTCTTGATTTGCCGACATATTCGGTCCCGCTCAATTTTTCAACTGAAAATATATAATTATTCGTATAATATTCATATCCGCGCCATAAAGAGGCACCGCTGGCTAAATCTAACAATCCCATTTAAGTATTCTCCAATCAGAATTAAATGTTTTAAAAATAAACCGGTACCGGTGTCTTTTGCAAAGCACTTCGGTCATTACCGGTCGTAACGGTAAATACAGTATAATATATACTTCTGCGTTTGTCCAGTGATTTCCCGCCCGCCCTTCTTAAAACTATCATTAACAAAACTAAAAAACACGTGATAATCAAGTCGGCAAGAAAAAAGACCACTCGGTGAGTGGTTCTGCCGTCCCACAAGCTACGAGGCTCTGTGACACCCACGGTCAAAAACACAGTCGATTCACTTCGCTTGGAGCGCTCGTGACTCTCCTTGTTTTTTCCTGCTCAGATACCGCCTTCATCGTCCACCGGACGCGGCGGTGTCTGAGCCGGTTAACAGCCGCGATGTGGCTGCCGAAACACAGTTTCACAGACTTGAAACTCCATGAAGAGCAAAAGAAAAAGACCACTCGGTGAGTGGTCTTTTTTCTTTTGGCGCCTCAAACAGGACTCGATTCTCGGTGCGCAGCGCACCTCGGTCATTCGCGGTTCTGACAGTCCACCGGACTGTCATTCATTACCGCTCCTATCACTCGCCTTCGGCTCGTCCCTGTGACACCGCTACGTGGCTGCCGAAACACAGTTTCACAGACTTGAAACTCCATGAAGAGCAAAAGAAAAAAGACCACTCGGTGAGTGGTCTTTTTCTTTTGTGTTTACAGGCCAAATTGACAAGCAGATTTAAAATTCTATTCATTTGCAGAACTGGACAATTTAGTGTTTACAAACAAAGGTCTTTTTAAATCAACACACATTGATTTACTTTTCCATTAAAATCTATTATAATATTGTAGTATACTAACGATTGGAGAGATGAGTTATGTTCTTTTTCTTCTTTGACTTCAACAATCATGTAATTCTGAAGGATTGCTTAGATAAATATTTAAAAACCAACTTTCAAGATAAGAACTATTGTGATATAGCTGAATTATTCTCTGATAAATTAAAGAAAACAGAAGTACTTAAACTAATGCCCATATATTCAGATAGAATAGAAAAGTTATATAAGCATAAGTATCCAAACGATGATACAGATTTATATATTGTTAATGAACTGTATAATAATCTTACATATATTGATTCTCATGAAGCTTTCCTAATACTTTTTTGGTGTTTCAAGATTTTCAAGCATAAGAAGAAACCATTTGAAAAGTATAAAACAGAAATAATGACAAAATTGATGGATTTTTTACAGGACAAATTAGGTTATGACTACTATAAAAATTATGATTCGATCATTTATGATACGAGAAATGTTGAGATTTTTCAAGTAGAGAGTACAAATGATTTTTTAAATATTTTACCTCAATTAAAAAACGAAGAACATCTATTTTTCCGAGGGCAGTCAAAAACCACATATAATCTAAAACCATCTATTTTTAGAAGTGAGAATCTTATAAAAAATGAACACAGAATATATCAGGAACTGCTTATAAACTGTCCGGAAGACTTCAAAAATTGCAAACATCATATAGACTATCTTGTAAAAATGCAACATTACGGTCTACCAACACGATTATTAGATGTTACTCGTAATCCATTGGTAGCACTGTACTTCGCATGTTGCAATAATTTGGATAGTATTGGTGAGATTATTGTTTTTTCGCCTAAACACGAACAGATTAAATATGAAAACAGTGATACAATAGCAATGTTATCAACATTACCACTTTTTTCTTACGAAGATCAAGGCGCATTAATTGATAGCTTATATATTAAGCAAAACAATAACGACAATATAGTCGAAAGATTTGTACATGAAATGCAAGCAGAAAAACCCGGCTTTATTGATAAAATACAAGTAAATGATCTTACCAATTGTTTTATGGTACTCACAAAAAAAGATAATAACAGAATTATAAAACAGGACGGCGCCTTTATACTTTGCGGGAATCACGATAACCCAGAACAAATTATTAACCAATCATTGCGATTGTGCAAAGAAAACAAACCTGTCTTGATATTTATTTCAAATAAAAAAGCGATATTAGAAGAACTTGATTTACTATCAATCAACAAATCTTCGTTATTCCCAGAAATAGATTGCGTTTCTGATTATATAAGATCTAAATATTGTAAATAATATGATGTATTCCTCTAGGTATATGCCGTCGTTTTGCCGTCCTCTGTCACAGAAGTCGTTCTGCCCAAAATGTCATACTGAACACCGGTTACAATTTCGGTTTCATTGCCTGTTTTAACAGTTGTTCTAATCGGCTGATTCCAAACATCATAAACATACTCGGTTGTGGTTTGGGTCTGCGTTGTTTCAACAAGAGCGGTTTCAGAGTTGAGTGTATTTTTGCAGACAGTTTCAATTTTCTTTGTGTTATTGCCGTAAGCATTATAAAAGAACTCTTCACAAGAAGTCTGATACCAAGCGTTGTTCAACCACTGACCGGCAGTATTAACGGTAATGTCACCCTGACCGTTATATGAGGTTGAGATAATTGTTTGATTGACAAAACTGCTTTCGCCGCTCTTGACTCGCACAAGCTCTTCCGTCTGCCGATCCTTGTCATCATATGTATACGTTGTTCGTGTGATTTGAGTTTCTTCGGTATCGTAATCATATTTGTCTGTCAAAGCTGTTTTACCGCTTTGGTCATACTGCTCCTCCGAAGCAATTCGCCAATTGTTGTCCGCCCATGTATATGATTTTGAAGTTTGCATTTCTTCGTTTTCATAATAGGTATATTCTTCTTTTTGAGCATTGACAAAAGCATTTTCACTGTTTCTTTTAAGCGTAACACTTTCAGCTATACGGTCACTGTCGGCAACATATGCGATTGTTGTTTTTGACTTTGCAACTGCTTCGGCCTGTGCATAGGTTGTATCTGTTGTAACCGCAAGTTTTCCCTTTGCAACCTCAAGAAATTCTATCACTCTGTCACTGCTGTCATACTTATAGAATGTATAACTGCCGTCACTATTCCTATTATAAAGCGGAGTTTTGGTCGACGCATCGGCAGCGTCATCCTCTGCGGAATCCTCGCTTTCCCCTCCGACATATTTCAGTGCGTACGCAACATTGGTAATATTGTCCTCGGTCAGCGCATTGGAAATGTTGTTCGGGTCATAAGAATTTTAACACCGGTATCGACGTAAGCTTCCGCCTTTGTGCCGTCAAGAACAGTGTGTGGCCTTAGCAGTCATATCCGTCTGAACCGCCGCAAATGAATTTCTGACCTTTGAAACTGCGTTTTTGCAGAATGATTTGAACTTATTTAGCATATTTGATTACCTCCAAAAATTTTATTGATATTTTGATTTAGCTTTCAATTAACCGCCGTTGTAATTGAAAAGCTCGTTGACCT
>CAKSYX010000016.1 GCA_934525065.1 uncultured Eubacteriales bacterium | reverse complement strand
CCTTTGAAGGCAAGCTCGGCCTTGGGTTTCAGTGTCTTTTCCGCCCAATCCCGAAGCTCGGCAACGGAAATGACCCATGTGCTGACATTCTCCCGGCGGGGCTGGTAGATGGTCATGGAAACCGTCTCGATGTCGTAGAGACAATCGAAGATACTCATGTACACCACCTCCCATCGGAACTTCGGTGATGGCAATGGACTCGACCGAGTTGCCGGGAACCACGACCATGACCTTCTGCTTGGGACCCAGAAGCAGGGTGAAGAGTTTCTCGCGGATGCTGACCGTTCTGCAAGCAACTACGCCGCCGTTTCTGGGCTTGTCTGAAACACGGATATTCAAGTTGTGTCTCATACGGGGTTACCGTCCTTTCCGGAGGGCTTGTATTTTGTTGCCTTCCGGTGTACCCAGAAAAATCGTGGATTTGTCAGGGTGTCTGGCGGAAAATTTTCAAAAACTTTTTTCTGCCTGCCTCGATGGACTCGGAAACAGACTGAAAGCTGGCCTCTTCAATGGCAGCGATTTCCCGCAGGGTCTTGCCGTTTGCGTACAGTCGAAGCCGGCGCTGCTGGGTGGCAGTCAAATGCGAGAAGGCTTCTCGGATACGAGCGGTCTGTTCTGCCGAATCATCCTCTACGGCATATTCGTCGCAAGCACCGTACTCCTCGCCCTCGTAGTCGATGGCGTCGTAGGAGTAGCAATGGTAGCGATGACGCTCGTCCTGCGCGTGCTCCGCCTTACGGCTGTCGATGATGACGGCACCGATTTCGTCAGAAACCTCGACCTCCGTCACTGTTCCGTCCAAGAATGCGTATTTGATTTTCATAAAAAATTCCTCCGTTTTGATTTCTCGAAACGGAGGAATTCGGTGCAGCTGCTTTGGGCATAGTGAAAAAACCACAGTCCAAACGGAAACCTCCGTTTCGGTCTGCAGCAAACCCGCTCAAAAGGCAGCTACATTATTTACTTGTTCCGCCAGATACCGTTGAGCTATCAGTGATCGGGTGATGCGGTATCTGGCGGTGTTTTTACCACTTGCAATCGCAAATCAACGAACACGTTTTGGAAAATAAGTTCCGCGTTCGCAAACTTATATTGATTTTCGCGTTTGGATGTGGTATAATATGATTTGAGGCATTTTGGTCTTTGCACGGAGGTGCGTTCCGCTTGCCACATCACGCTTTTAATTATAGAAAACGGGACTTTCAAAACTCGTATGTTTGCCTACATCTGCCTACATAAAAGCCTACATCGGAAAGGAGGGGGTCAGCTTGAAATTTTGTGACCTCGCGAAGTTAACGCATCACAACTATGAAAAGCTGGTTAACGCTGGTGAATTTGTAAAGATACTGGTGGATGCTATCCTTGATGATGTTGCGTTAGAGAATGATTCATCTAATCCGCTTTATAAGCTGAAGAAGTCCACATTGGAGGCATACTACAGCGGTAGATTGCCTATTTCACAGAAAAAGGCATCAGCTTTAACACCACGGCTTGATGAGGCGAAGTTTGCTGATTTCATAAATACCTATTCTTTCGATGCCCTTAACCACATGAAAGACAAGCTGGTGGAGTTCGGCTTTGATGTCGAGCCTTCCGAAGTCGGCCAGGCTTGCGCTAATATCCTTGCACAGCTCATACGTCGCCGCGCTGATGGTTTGTCCGATGATGTAACCGTGCTGAACTATCAGCGCATGGAAACAGGAAGAAAACTAAAAAATATAGCCCCTGCGACAATAGAGCGCAGAGGCGATAGCGCCTTTAATATGTTGGCTGTTATGCTGTTCCTCCTCCAGGATTATTTCGAGTATGGCGCCTATACCAATACGCAGGACATCATCGAGTCCAATGGGTCCGGCGACATTCTTTGGGATAAGACCATCAACGAAACATTTACACTCTTAAGCAACAACCGGCCATATTACCCGGAATTGCTGACCATGAAGCGTGTGAATGATGATTTCGATTTCTTCAAGCGCCTGCATGAGTGTATCCTCACCCGTTGCACAGAGGAATTGCGAGAAGCCGATCTGTTGGACCTGTTCGATATCATGGGTGTTGATATTTCAGATGAGCATATCGAGGACTTTGGTGACAAGGAGTATGTCCTGGAGCGCATCGTCAAAGAACTCAATGTCCAGTTCAATACTCGCAAACAGCTTCTGCTGAAAACACTGTATGCCTACATAGCCAACAGTAGCGCTCTGGACGATCTGGACTGCTTCAGTATGTTCGGCACGAACAGTTTTAACCTGGTATGGGAAAAAGTCTGTGCAGAAGTTATGGACAATCAGTTGCAGAAGCCAATCGGCGGATTGCGATTGCCTGTACCGCTGGCCGAGCAATACCGCGATATGCGGCATAAGAAACTCATTGATTTGATTGATAAACCGCAGTGGTCTGGGACTGCACCGACCGGTGAGCCGTTTGTGAAGCAGGCTGAGGATACGCTCATCCCAGACCTCATTTCCATTGTTTGTGTCGATGGAGACTATCAGTTTATCATTTTTGATGCCAAATACTATAACATCCAATTTGAGCATAACAAAAAGCTGCGTGGTCAGCCTGGCATCGAATCCATCACCAAACAGTATTTGTACCAGTTGGCCTATCAGCCTTTTGTGGAGACTCACCAGATCAGCACGGTACGAAATTGCTTCCTCATGCCGACTGCGTCTTCAGATGTCATCGAAAAAGGTGTGGTATCACTTGGTATGTTGCAAAATCTTGGATTACAGAATATTCAGATTCGTTTGTTGCCTGCGAGTACCATGTATAAGCATTATATTGATAATACTAAATTCAACCTACAATCGTTAAATCTCTAAGATTGAAAAACAATCATTTAACGATTACCTCGGTAGTTTAACGAATACTCCAGTAATTCAACGATTACCCCAGCTGTTTAACGATTGCAACGACAAAAAAGCCACAAAACCCATATAAAGCACAAAACCCCGCCGCAGAATTGCCTGCAGCGGGGTTTGCTTATGTGCTGAAACAGCCAAAAAGCCTTATCTCAAGCGGTTTTCGGGCATAGAAAAAGTCCACCGTAATTCTATCAAAATTACGGTGGACTTATGGTGGACCCGAAGAGATTCGAACTCTCGACCTCTCGGATGCGAACCGAACGCTCTCCCAACTGAGCTACGGGCCCACAAATTACACGGTGCATTATACACCCTTCACGCTCAAAAAGCAAGCAAAACGATAAAAAAATTTCGCCCCTCTGAAATAATTATAATTTCATTATGTTTGTTCGTTTCTCTCGACAACGGATAATTTTTATGTTACACTTTATTCACAAAATTGAATCGAGCTGAAAAAAACTGCTTTTCTGCCCGGAAATAAGCATCGAAAGGAAAGGTCAATATGACAAAAATCATTTCTCTCATTATGTCTCTTCTGATGTTCATTTTCCCCTTCCTCAACATTCCCGAGGCTGACGTTGAAAAAGAGAATTTCAAAAACGAGTATACCAACGTCCTCGTTCACGGCTATGCCGGCTGGGGTGACTACGACTGGTACAACGGACTTCTTCCCTATTGGGGCATGAATTACGGCGATTTGACGAAATACCTCTCTGCAAGAGGCTTTGACTGTGTTGCCGCTTCGGTTGCTCCAACATCGAGTGCATGGGACAGAGCCTGCGAGCTTTATGCAGAGCTTACCGGTACCGTTACCGACTACGGCAAGGTTCACAGCGAAAACTGCGGTCATAAGCGTTACGGAAAGGATTACTCCAAAAAGCGCCTTATCACTTCCTGGAGTGAGGAGGATAAAATCAACCTCTTCGGCCATTCCTTCGGCGGCGCAACGGTCAGAATGCTTGCGCACCTTTTGAAAAACGGCAGCGCCGAGGAAAGAGCTGCCGGAGAAGCTTCAACCCTTTTTGAAGGCGGAAAGGGCGGCTGGATTCACGCTGTTGTTACACTTTCCGCGCCGCATAACGGAACATCAAGCTATGACATTCAGCAGGTGATTTCAAACGATCCGAATGCAACCGCAATGGAAAAGGCGATTGCAAAAACTATTATGGGCATTTCGGACGTTACCAACAACGGAAAGGTACAGAGCGACACCGCTATTTATGAAATGCAGATCGACAACGCGATGGAGATGAACGAAAATATTGAAACGCTTGAGAATGTTTATTATTTCTCATATGCCTGCAACGGAACGACCGTTGACGAAAACGGAAACTGCGTTCCCGATGAAAGACTTCTTCCCAATGTTATGTACACGACCTGCGCGAACCGCATCTGCTCCTTCACGGGCGTTACCCCGAAGGGCTACGTCATTGACGAAAAGTGGCAGGCAAATGACGGACTTATCAATACATACTCTGCGCTTTGTCCGCTCGGTGCGCCGTCAAAGGACTTTGACCGCGACAATATTGAGCCCGGTATCTGGAACGTTATGCCGGTTCAGGAGGGCAATCATTCGACCCTTCAGGGCGCAATGACCGATTACTTCAACGGAAGGCTATTCTTCATTGATCTCATTTCGATGCTCAATTCGCTCGGCTGAGAATAAAATTTTAATAGTTTGTGAAGGGCTGCCGCATTTAGATGCGGAAAGTGTTTTCTTGGCTGAAGACAGTCCGGCTCAATATGGTTTTTAGGCAATTTTCCGCCGATACCGCGAGTGGGCAAAAAACGCTTAAAAGAGCAAAATTATTTTTATTAAATTCAATAAGTAAAGACTATATTTAATAGGAATCCTTGGTTTTGACAGACCTGGTTAAATATAGTCTTTTAATTTTGATTTTGCTCTTTGGTCTGCGCTAAATGCGACAGTCCTTCGTTTTTCTTTGCTGTTTCTATGGTAATTGGTTTATATATGTGGTATAATAACGGACTGAAACTGGTTGCAGATTGCTTTTGAAGCACCGCTTTGGCCGTCATTTTCGGCAAAGTGCGGCTTTCAAAGAAAGAGATAAACTGACCGAAAGGACTTTACGATGAAAAAGCTTAACACAATCAAGGGGCTCAAAAAGAGCGACCAAATCATCTGGTGGGTCTGCCGCGCCCTGCTTTTTATCTGGGGCACATACGGACTTTTCACCGGTTATACCTCGGAATTTATTCAGGCCTGCTTTGCAATTGCCTTCACTCATCTTTGGGATATGTTCCAGCTCTTCGGAGGAAAATCGTTCATCACGCGCTATCCGTTCAGGCTCCAGACGCTGCTCAACTGCTTCATCTGCTTCTCCTGCGTTGTCGGAACGACGCTCAACACAAGGACCTCCTTCACCGGAATTGACATTCCGGAGCACATCTTTGCCGGCTACCTTGCCTGCACAGGCGCGTTCTTCCTCGGAGAAATCATGCAGGGCAAAAAGCAGCCGCTTAAAATTTCCGTCCACGCAATGTTTTCGCTTTGCTTTGCCGTCACTCTCCTTGTCGGCTGGGAATTTTATGAGTTCACAATGGACAGGCTCTACGGCTTTGTTATGCAGCACGGAGAAGAGCTTTATTCCGAAGGTCTGACGGATACCATGACCGACCTCATCCTCGGAGCGTCAGGCGCGCTTTTTGCAATGTTCCTTGAGGCGTTCAAGCGCACCGGAATAATCGGCAAAAACAAAAAGGAAGTCCGCGCCGAATACAAAAAACGGCGCGAAGAATTCAAAAGAGAAAAGGCACGCCTGACCGAACTTGGCGCAGACCTTTCAAAAGAGCTTTAAGGCTTTGAAACGGAGGACAAAAATGCTTCTTTCCGAAATTTTAAAAGGTGTTTCGCTTTCTCCTCCCCTTGGAAGGGACTACGAAGTGAACGATATAATCTATGACTCGCGCAAGGCGAAAGCGGGAACGCTCTTTGTCTGCCTTCCCGGCGCGAGGTTTGACGGACACGATTTTGCAAAAAAAGCCTATGAAAACGGCTGCCGCGTCTTTCTTTGCGAAAGGGCGGTCGCTTTGCCGAAGGACGCGGACGTTGTTCTTTGCGCAGACACCAGAGCCGCGCTTGCCGTTTGCTCAAAGAACTTCTTCCGCAACCCGTCCTCGGAAATTGCCGTAATCGGAATCACCGGAACCAAGGGTAAAACGACCGTTGCCCATATTGTGCGCACTGTGCTTGAGGGTGCCGGAATCAAATGCGGAATCATCGGAACCATCGGCGCAAGAAGCGGCGAAAAGGTTCTCCCAACGGTCAACACCACACCGGAGAGCTATGAGCTTCAAAAGCTTTTGCGCCTTATGGCTGACGATGGCTGCAAGGCGGCGGCAATCGAGGTTTCCTCTCTCGGGCTCAAGCACCACCGTGTTGACGGCGTAAGCTTTGACACGGGCGTTTTCACAAATCTTTCGCCCGACCATATCGGAACAAACGAGCACGCAAGCTTTGAGGAATATGCCTATTGGAAAAAGCGGCTTTTCAAAATGTGCAAAAGAGCTGTTCTCAACCGCGACGATGAGTTTTGCGAAGAGGTTCTTTCCGAGTGCAAGTGCCCGTCCGTTACCTTCGGCTTTGACGAAAGAGCCGATTTTCGCCTGATGAAGGCGAAGAATATGAAAAGGCTCGGCAGTCTCGGTGTTGACTTTTCATATTCTGAGGGCGGAAAAGAAAGCAGCTTTTTTGTTTCGCTTCCCGGAGATGTCAATGCGTATAACGCGGTCTGTGCCTGCGCGGTTGCAAAGGGCTTCGGCGTGAGCGACGAAGAGCTCAAAAAGAGCCTTGCCGCAGTCTATGTCAAGGGCAGAGGAGAGGTTGTTGAAACCGGACGCGACTTTTCCGTGATCATCGACTACGCCCACAACGGCGTAAGCCTCAAGAGCATTATCGAAACCATTCGGGAGTATGAAAGCGGAAGAATAATCGCCGTTTTCGGCTCTGTCGGAGGAAAGTCCGAAATACGCCGAAAGGAGCTCGGCCTTGTTGCCGGGGCGATGTGTGACCTGAGTGTTATTACCGAGGATGACCCGGACTTTGAAGAGCCGGAAAAAATCTGCCGCGAAATTGCCGCATATGTTGAAGAGGAAAACGGAAAATACGTCATAATACCGGACAGAAAAGAAGCGATTCTTTTTGCTCTTTCCGCCGCAAAAAGCACAGACGTTGTTCTCCTCGCCGGGAAAGGACATGAGGAGTTCATCAAAATCAAGGGCGAAAAGCTCCCGTTTTCCGAACGTAAAATTGTTGAAGAAGCTTTGAACAGGGGTTGAAAATATGTATACATTCAAAAAGGAAACCGACCTTGCGTCATATGACGAATACCTTCAGAAAAACGGCGGACAGTATATTCAGTGCTCACGCTGGCAGAAGGTGAAAACCACTTGGAAATGCAGCTTTTACTCCGGCTTTGAGGGCGAAGAAAGGGTTCTCGGTGTGCTCGTGATGGAGCGCGACCTGCCTGCGGCAGGAAAAATCTGGTACGCTCCGGCAGGCCCGGTCTGCGACCTCAATAATACCGCCCTGCTTGAAGAGTTCACCGCTTTCATGAAAGAGCTTGTCAAAAAGAACGGAATCACCGCGTTCATCATGGACCCGGATGTTCCGCTCAGGGTTAACGGAGAAAGAAGAGAAGAGGGTCACGAGCTTCATCAAAGGCTTTTGTCGCTCGGCTATGTTCTCAACCCCTCAATTGAAAACTACACCTATAAACAGCCGGTTCAGCTTTTTATCCCTCTGCGGGATGAAAACGGAAACACGCTTGAAGCGCAGAGGATTCTCAAAAAATGCGACAAGGGTGTAAGATACAGCATCAGAATCGGCGAACAGCGCGGCCTTGACCCAAAAACCTTCACTTCAAAGGACGTTGACGCCGACCCTTCAATCATGGAGGACTTCATGGGCGTTATGCGCGACACCTCTGAGCGCGACAGCTTTGTTGAACGCAACTCAGACTACTGCGCAAAGCTGCTTCGTGAATTTGAAGGCTGCAGCGACCTCAAGCTCGTGTATTACGACAAGGAACTTGACAGAAAGCTCCAGAACGAACGGCTTTCAAAAAAGCAGGAGGCTCTTTCTCAGCTTGAAGGTGCCCACGAAAAGAAGGCAAGGCAGCTTCAGGAAATTATAGACAGCGTTGACAAGCAGACCGAGCATTTTGAAAAGCGCATTGCAGAAGCGGAGGAATTCACAAAGGAAAACCGCATCTGCGTTGCCGGCGGCCTTTCAATTTATTACGGCGATATGGGCAGCTGCCTTTTCGGCGGAACGAGGAACGTTATCCGCAATGAAACGCGCTCGAGTCATTACCTTAATTATCTGCGCCTTTGCGAAAGCATCAAGCGCGGCTGCAAAATTCATGACCTCGGCTATGTCATCGTTAAAACGCCGGGGCTTGAAGCGGACGGAACGCTCGGTGAGCTGATTCCGGCTGACAATTTTAAGGGCATCTATGACTTCAAAAAGAGCTTTTCCGCCGATTACTACGAGTTCATCGGCGAATATGTCATAGTCGGAAACAAGATGAAATATTACGCCTATTCCAAGCTTATGCCCAAGGCGAAGAAGATGAAAATAAGCCTCATCAAGAAGTTCAGATGAGCCTATAAAAACCTATAATTTGTTAACATTCAGTTCACAAAGCTGCGAATATAATGTAGCATTTTGTCTTTAAAATGGACACGAAGAGAGCCGGTGACGGATTTCGTCACCGGCTTTCAATTTACCCGGCAAAAGCAGCGGGCGTGTGCCGACTCGGCTCGGCTCTGCGTTTTGCGGGATACAGTGAATGGAGGACTGAATATGGTCAACTGCTGGTTCGACTACAAAACCGTTATTGTTTCCGGTGCATCAAGCGGAATCGGAAAGGGTCTTGTTAAAAAGCTCATTTCCGACCACGGCTGCACCGTTATCGGCATTGCACGCAACGAAAAAAGAATGAAAGCCCTTGTTGAAGAACTCGGCGACAAGGCACACTATTTCTCATACTACCTTTTTGACGTCTCTGAAAAAGAAAGCTGGCGCAATTTTGCCAATGACATTACCGAAAAGGGAATTCAACCGGATATCCTCATCAACAACGCAGGCATCCTGCCCAAGTTCAACAAGTTCGGCCATTATTCCCTTGAGGACATCGACCGAGCAATGCAGGTCAACTTCTATTCAAACGTCTATTCGATGAACGTCATGATCCCGATCCTGCTCAGGTCAAAAAGCGCCGGAATCGTCAACGTTTCAAGCTCTGCCGCGCTCTGCTCTCTCGCCGGAACGTCAATTTATTCCGCAAGCAAGGCGGCCGTCAAGAGCATGACCGAGTCTATCCGCGAGGAATACCGCGGAAGGATTTACGTCGGCCTTGTCTGCCCGGGCTTCACAAAGACCGATATCTTCCACAATCAGGACAAGGGCAATGAATCGGCAGCGAGCGAAAAAATGCTCAACATGGTTTCAACCTCCTGCGACAGGATGGTCAATGACATCATCACCGGAATTTGGAAAAAGAAAAGCAACATGGTCTTTGGAATTGACGCAAAAATGATGAACGACGGAACAAGATTTTTCGGCGTTCTCGTTTCAAAGGTCAGCAGCGAGGTTATAAAAAAGGCTCACCTTGATATGTTCAAGGATGTTTTTTACAGCGACTAAAGTTGATTTTGTTCATATTGCGTTCATATCTCTTTGTGAAAACTTCACAAAATTATCTTTTAAATTTTATCAGATTTGACTGATTGATAGAAACGCGCAAATTGGGCGATTTTTTGGTCAAAACCCCTTGATTTTTGGGGAGAAGCGGTGTATTATATGCTTGCAGTTGAGGCGAGTGAGAGCTCACTCAACCGCCTGATAAATTTGACAGCTTCTATATCAATGTTTTCTTCGTATTTTCTCCTTTTTAAAAGCGCCCGGCTTCTCCCCGGGCGTTTTTAACTGCCAACCAATATTCTTGATTGGAATGTGAAATCCGTGCGTGTTATGCGCGGGCTTTTCTCGGCTTGACCTGCTTCTGTTAAATCTCTGAGGATGTGATTGTTCTGGAAATGCTTAAGATCGTTCTGGTAACATTTTTCGCCGGAATGGGTGCAGGGCTCGGAACCGGCTTTGCGGGAATGAGCGCGGCGGCGGTGATCAGCCCTATGCTGACTACATTCCTCGGCATGGATCCGTATATGGCTGTGGGCATTGCGCTTTCTTCGGATGTTCTTGCGAGTGCCGTTTCAGCCTATACTTACGGAAAGCACAAAAACCTGGACGTGAGAAACGGCCTCATCATGATGGCGAGCGTGCTCGTTTTCACTGTTGCGGGAAGCTACCTTGCCTCTCTTCTCCCGTCCTCAACGATGGGCGGATTTTCGGTTTTTATGACGTTTTTGCTCGGAATAAAGTTCATTGTCCGTCCGGTAATGACAACGAAGGAAGCGATGAACGACGTTTCAAAAAAGAAGCGCGCAATTCAGTCTGTTGTCTGCGGAACGGTGATTGGCCTTATCTGCGGCTTTGTCGGCGCGGGCGGCGGAATGATGATGCTTCTCATCCTCACCTCTGTTCTCGGCTACGAGCTCAAGACCGCAGTCGGAACGAGCGTGTTCATCATGACCTTCACGGCGTTGACCGGGGCGGTTTCGCATTTTGTTATAGGCGGAGCTCCGGACTGGACGGTTTTTGTTCTTTGCGTTGCTTTCACCCTTTTGTGGGCGAGGATCGCCGCAGTGTTCGCGAACAAGGCACAGCCGAAAACGCTTAACCGCGCAACCGGAATCGTGCTTGTGATTCTCGGTGCCGTTGTTTTTGCTTTTTCACTTTTGAACAAATAAAAACGGCGGCCCGTACCGAACGGGTACAGACCGCTGAGCTTTACTTTTTTGAGGAGGTTACGGTCTTTGACCCATGCCGCCTTCAAGAGTAATTGTTTCGCCGCTCATATATTTGAAGTCCGGCGAAGCGAGTGAAACGCAGGCGCGTCCGATTTCCTTTTCAACATCGCCGTAATGACCCATCGGGGGCATCTTGACGTTGGCCTTGAAAGCATCGGGATATGCTTTTTCAAAGCCTTCAAGCTGAGCGGTCCATGCAAGGGGACAAACAACGTTGACGTTGATGTTGTCCTTGCCCCATTCGGTTGCCGCAACTCTGGAAAGGCCGCGGATGCCTTCCTTTGCCGCTGCATATGAGCACTGGCCGAAGTTCCCGAAAAGGCCTGCTCCGGAGGCAAAGTTAATTACGGTTCCCTCGGTTTTCTTGAGGTAAGGATAGCAGGCCTTCATGTAATAGAAGGTTGCGTAAAGGCCGGAATAGAGCGCAAGGTCAAACTGAGCAGTGGTGTGGTCGGCAAGCGGTACGCCCGAGGCGGAAGCCTGAGCGTTGTTGATGAGAACGTCGATTCTTCCGAATTCCTCGATGGCCGCGTCAACGACCCTTTGAACTGTGGCTTCATTGTCGCTTTCGGCTGAAACATCGGCCTGAACGGAGAGAACCTTTATCCCGTAGAGACGTTCAAGCTCCTCCTTCGCGTCGTCAAGCTTTTGCTTGTTGCGGCCGGTGAGGACGAGGTTTGCGCCCTCCTTGGCGTAGGCGGTTGCAATGCCGTAGCCGATTGAACCGCAGGTTCCGTCGCTCAGAACGGCTCTTCCGCCGCCGGTGATGATTGCTGTTTTATTTTTTAAAAAGCCCATAATAAAAACTCCTTTCTGCTTTTGCGGTTGAGGTTATTATATCATGTACGCAAGGCGCAGCGTGCCGAAGCGGCATGAAACAATGTTCTGACAAAACACTCCAAATCTTTGATTTGGTTAGTGTTTTGTGAGGTTATTATATCATGTACGCAAGGCGCAGCGTGCCGAAGCGGCATGAAACAACGTTCTGACAAAACACTCCAAATCTTTGATTGGTTAGTGTTTTGTGAGGTTATTATATTATGTACGCAAGGCGCAGCGTGCCGAAGCGGCATGAAACAATGTTCTCCAAAACACTCCAAATCTTTGATTTGGTTAGTGTTTTGTGAGGTTATTATACCACACAGTTTTTCTTTAAGCAACAAAGGCTCGCAAAAACCCTGACCTTTGAACCTTCAGCGGATCTCCTGCTCAAGGCTGTCAAACTCAGGCGTTGAAAAGAACTCGCCGAGCGTGATTCCAAGACCGTCGCAGATGAGTTTGATTGTCAAAAGCTTCGGGTTTTGGCTTTTTCCGTAAAGAATATTTTTCAGGCTTGACGGAGGCAGTGCACTGAGCGAGGCGAGCTTATTTATTGTAATATGTCTTTCATAACACAAATCGAGAATTCGGTTTTTAACAGCGGTCAATGTATCCATAGGTTGTCCTTTCATTTTTGTATTCTTTATTAAGAATAGCCAAAACGGGTGGACAATATAGGCTACGCGTGATACTATATTAAATGTTAAACCGGTTGACCTGAATACTGAAAAAAAGGAGGAAAATATGGCGGACTACAAAAAAATGTATGCAATTCTTTGCTCTGCAATGTCTGACGCGATAGATTCGCTTGAAAATATTCCGCTCGCCAGAAACGCGGTGGAAGCCATGAAGGAAGCGATGAATACGGCCGAGGATATATACCTTGACGGCGAAGTTGTACTAACCCGATTCAAGATTCCGGATGAAGAGGACTCCTGACGTTCAACATAATAGGGACAGCTCCGAAAACGGAGTTGTCCCTCTCTTTTTGCTCTTTTATTTGCAGTAGATTTCGATTGCTTTCGCCCTTGGAGCGCAGCTGATGCTCCAAAGCGTCAGAAAAAGAAAACTTAATTCGCTTTTGATTCACTTCTGAAGCTCACGGATCTCCTCGGGGATATCCTCCTCGCGCATTGTTTTATGAATATCACACGTTCCGGCTTTGAGTGCGGCTTCTCTATTGAAAACCGAGGGCGGTTATAGTACAATGGCAGTAATAAAGTTTGATTTTCGGAGGGTGCACATGAAAAATTATCCGATTGATCCGGAGCTTAAAAAGTATTGCAGGAGCATTCCTTTTTCGCCCTTGATGCTACGCGTCTCGCTGCCGCCTATGCGTCTGATGTATGCCGCAACGCCGATTGAAAACGGGGTAAGGCACAGAAAGGATTTTGCCGAAACGGGCGAGGGGAGAGTTCGCCTTGACGTTTTTGAACCGGAACACGCAGACGAAAAAACGCCCGTGCTTTTTTATCTCCACGGCGGAGGCTTCGGATACATCGCTTCGCCGTTCCATAAAAAGCTTGCGGTGGTCTACGCAAAGAAAGCGAATTGCCGCGTGGTCTGCCCGGATTACAGGCTCCTTCCGAAGCATCCGTATCCTGCGGCTAAAAATGACTGCCTTGCCGCGTACCGCGATACGGTGAAAAAATATCCGAACGCAAAGATTGCCGTCGGCGGCGACAGCGCAGGCGGTGCGCTTGCAATTTATACGGTGAACGCAGCGGAAAAAACGCCGTGCCTTCAGCTTTTGCTTTATCCCGTCTGCGACCCGAAGCAGGGTACACCGTCAATGAAGGAATTTACCGACACCCCGTTTTGGAACTCAAAGAACAACGAAATAATGTGGCGCATTTACGCCGGAGAGCACTCTTTTGACGAGGTTTCGCCGCTTGAGGGTGCGCTGCCTGAAAAAATCGCTCCGGCATACATTGAGCTTGCTCAGTTTGACTGCCTTCACGATGAGGGCGCCGCCTACGCCGAAAAGCTCAGAAACGCCGGAGGGCAGGTGACCTTGACGGAAACAAAGGGCACAGTCCACGGTTATGACATTGCGCTCGGAACGAAGATAGTTGAAAAATATGTTGCCCTTCGCATTGAAGCGCTAAGAAGCGCGTTTTACGGCGAGTGAAAAACAGAACAACCCAAAGCAAAAGGACTGCCGAAGTGAGCGGCAGTCCTCTTCTTATGGTTTACATTTTTTGCAGCGTGTATATCCCTTTTCGATCGCTTCGGTTTTTGCAATCGACTTCTTTGCCTTTGAAAGGAGCTTGCAGGAGCTTTTGTGATAGCACTTTACACCTTTTTCAATAAAAACGACCCTTTCGGAATCCTTGGCAACGTTCTTGCCGGCGGAGGTCTTTCTTTCGGTTGTTGCCGCCGCGGCTTTTGTTTCGGCGGCTGTTGTTGTTTCAGGCTCGGTGACCTTGACCGAACAGGCTGCACCGTCGGAGGGAATATACACATATTGCCCGGAAGAATCCGTCAGAATCATTCCTAAAGCCTCCTTGATGAAGTCGTTTTCGTCAAGCTTGCCGTAAACAGCAATTGCGCTTCCTTTTTCAATAACAATGCCCGTTTCATCCTCACATTTGAGGGTCAGCCACGCAAGGCTTGAATTTTCGGCGCGCTTTTTGCAAAAGGCCGAAAATTCAGCCTGACTTAAAGCCTTGAGCTGAGATTTTTTGAGCTGCGCCGTTCCGTGGAGGGCGATTCTCTTTCCGTCATTTTCAAGGGATTTTATAACGATCTCCGTTTTTAGCAGAGAAAAGTCTTCATCGGTTTCGCCTGATTTTCGGGTGCTGCTCTGCGTTGCTGTTTCGGCGGCAGCCGCTGCGGTTGTTTCCACGGTTTGAGGGGAGAACGCCGGAATTAACGCGGCGACTTTTTCTTTGACAAGGTCAAGGTTTGAACAGACAAGGTATACGGCTGCGGCGAGCAGAACCAGAACAAGCCCGGCCACAAAGGCTTTCTTTCCGCCCGACTTTGAACCGCGCTTTGATGGGCTTTTATGGCAGACGGGGCATTTTTCCGAACCGTCTTCAATGAGTGCACTGCAATTTCTGCAAATCATTCTGAAACACCTCTGTTAATTATTTCGGCATACAGCCGTTCAGGAATTCTTCAACCGTGCTCCAATAGGTATCAGGGTCGGTTGAAGAGCTTTTTGCGTGTCCTGCGCCGGGAATTACAAGCTTTCGCTTGTCGCAACCTGCGGCGCAGTAGAGTTCATCGAGCATTGAAAAGGGGACGAAGGAGTCCTCTTCTCCGTGGATAAAAAGAATCGGAACCTTTGAATTTTTGACCTGCTCAACAGCCGAGGCCTCTTTGAAGCTATAGCCGCCGAACCATTTTGTGAAAAGGCCTGCAAGGCTCAGAACAGGAAAAGGCGGAAGGCCGGCCATGCTTTTGAGCCGGAAGGCGAATTCATCCCAAACCGAGGTGTATCCGCAGTCCTCGACAACGGCGAAAACCTGCTTCGGCAAGGTTTCCTGTGCGCTCGCCATCATGACGGTCGCGCCGCCCATTGAAACGCCGAAGAGGACAATTTTGCAGTCCTTATTCTTTTGAACGAGCATATTCGCCCAGCAAACAGCATCCTTGCGCTCAAGCCAGCCCATTCCGCGTATTCTGCCCTCGCTTGTTCCGTGCGCTCTTGCGTCCGGGGCGAGAACACTGTATCCGAGCTTATAAAAATGCTTTGCATATCTTTTCATGTGACTGCCTTCGCTCGTGTAGCCGTGAAAGATTATGGCGTATTTTCCGTTTGATTTCTTGTTTTCGGCAAGATAGCCGTGAAGCTTCAGCCCGTCGTCGGACGTGATGTAAACATCCTTTGCCGAAAGGCCGAACTGCGCACTTTCGGTTGCGTCAGCTTTGCTGTACTGCGCAGAGGAGGCATTTGCTGCTTTGTTTTTATTTGCTCTGTCTCTGCTGAAAAGCGATTCCCGGTCAAGCACGGCGGAAAAAACCAGCCCTCCTCCGGCAGCACAGGAAACGAGGATCAGCACCATAAAAACGGCAATCAGCTTTTTGAAAGCCTTTTTCGGATTTTTGAATTTGCTTTTCAAGTTGAATTCCCCCTCAGCTTAAGCATGATTATATCACTGAACAACCGAAATGCTGCCGGCAAAATTCAAACGACCTGAAAAATATAGAACTTGAGATAGTCAGTTTCGGGAACGCTCCAAAGGATCGGGTGGTCGGGAGACTGCTGGCGCGCTTCAATCTGTCTGAGCGAAACGCCTGCGTCCGCGGCGGCAGAACGCAGCATTTTTTTGAAAAGCTCATCCGTCATGAAATGTGAACACGAGCAGGTTGCAAGATAGCCGCCGCGCGGAAGGAGCTTCATCGCCTTCATGTTGATCTCCTTATAGCCGCGCTCGGCGTTGTGAACACAGGAGCTGCTTTTTGTGAAGGCCGGCGGGTCAAGTATAATGTAATCGTAGACGCTCGTTTTGCTCTCATAAAGCGAGGTGAGCATTTCAAAGACGTTGGCACATTCAAACGAAACGTTGTCAAGGTTATTGAGCCTTGCGTTTTTGCGCGTCAGCTCAATTGCGTCCTTTGAAATGTCAACCGCGCAGACGTGCTTTGCTCCTGCAGCGGCGCAGTTCAGGGCGAACGCACCGGTATGAGTGAAGCAATCGAGAACTGTTTTGCCTTCGGCGAGCCTGCCGGCGGCAAGGCGATTATACTTTTGGTCGAGGAAAAAGCCGGTTTTCTGGCCGTTTATGTAATCAATGTTATATTTGATGCCGTTTTCGGTTATGACTGTTTTTCCGTCAAGGTCGGTTTCAAGGCCGTCAAGGGCAAAAAATCCTTTGCTTTTTTCTATGCCCTCTTTTTCGCGGATGGCAACGTCGTTTCTTTCATAGATGGCTTTGACTTTGACGCCCATTTCAGAAAGCACCTTCACCATGAGCGGAAAAAGCAGCGGCTTGAGCTTTTCAATTCCGAGCGAGAGCGTTTGTGTGACGAGTATATCACCAAAGCGGTCAACGGTCAGGCCGGGAAAGGAGTCTGCTTCGCCGAAAACCAGGCGGCAGCAGTCAAAGTCCTTTTTCATCACCGTTTGGCGGTACTCAAAGCACCAGCGCAGTCTGCGCTCAAAAAAGGCAGCATCGAATTTATCGTTCGCATTTTTTGAAATGATGCGGATTCTGATTTTTGAGTTGGCGTTGAAAAAGCCTGTTCCGAGGAAGCGCCCCTTTTTATTCACAACGTCAACAAGAGAACCGTTTTCGACCTCGCCGATAAGCTCTGTTACCTCGGCGTCAAAGACCCAGACGTGGCCCTCTTTGAGTTTTCTTTCTCCTTTTTCCGTGATTACGGCAACGGGATAGTTCCTTTGAGTTTTCATTTAGATATCTCCAGTTTTATTCATTATTCGTATTAGGCTCTTTTGCGCCGGCTGAACGTGACCTCTTTTTATAAATGATTATTGAAGCAATATATCCGGTGAGCATAACGGCAACGCAGATAATCACGGCGATTGCTGCAACCGATGCGCTGTCGGCGCTGCCGGAGTCAACGGCGTCTGCAATCTGTGTGAGCAGCGATACCGGAGATATTGTTGAAACCGTAAAAATCAGAGCGAGTACTTCACCGATATGAGACAAAACAACGTTTGCTGATTCCGCCATACTGTTCACGGGAAAACAGATTGCGGATGAAACGAGCGGATATGCTGCGCTTGCAAGGAAGGCAGTAAAGAACGGTTTAGTGCCGTTTTTTGACGCATTTTTTGAAATCAGAATGCAAACGGCAGAAAATAGCAGCGGAAACAGAAAAACAAGATACCCTGCCGGATAAAGCACGTTTTCTTCAACAAAAGCAAACCTTCCGGAAAGAAAAATACCGGACAGCCACACCGCCAAGCCTGTGAGAATGCCGAAAAAAATTTGCGTTGACTTTTTCATGTTAATGTCATCCTTTCATCCGAAAACACGCATTCCGGTCCACTCATACCGATTATATCGGGTATTATACCATAAACTTCCGGTTCTGTCATCTTTTCTCTTGACTTATTTTTTAAATCCGCTATAATTATTAAGATTTATTACCTGTGAGTAATACGGAAACTCAAAATGGAAAGAGGATGGTATCATGTCATTCAGAAAGGCGATTTCGGTTTTGCTTTGCGCCGCTGCTCTTGTGCTCTCGCTCTGCGCCTGCGGCAATCGTTATACCGAGGCAACAACTCAATCCGGAGCAATTGAAACAAAGGCGTCAGGCGATGCGTCAGAGGATGAAAGCAAAGAAACAAAAGATTCTCAGACAAAGGAGACAGACAGCATGGAACACACAAGAATTAAAGTAAAAATGAAAAAGTTCGGCGAGTTCACAATTGAACTTTATCCCGAATATGCACCCGAAACGGTTGAAAACTTCATCTCGCTCGTTAAGGAGGGCTTTTATGACGGCCTGACCTTCCACCGCGTTGTTGCCGGTTTTATGGCTCAGGGCGGCGACCCGGAGGGAACCGGCTTCGGCGGAAGCAAAAAGACCATCAAGGGTGAATTTTCTTCAAACGGCTTCAAGCAGAACACGCTCTCTCATACAAGGGGAGTGGTTTCAATGGCAAGGTCTGCGGCAAACGACTCCGCTTCCAGCCAGTTCTTCATCTGCTATTCCGACGACGACACCTTCCTTGACGGCAGCTATGCCGCTTTCGGAAAGGTCATTGAGGGAATGGACGTTGTTGACTCCTTCTGCGACGTTGAGCTCAAAACCAACTCGATCGGCGAAAAGGCGATCCCCGTGACGCCGATAGTCATTGAATCCATGACCGTTGAGGAATGAGGGCAGAATCAATGGAAAAGAAATACGAATATGCGGTTTCGGCCTGCCTTTGCGGCTTTAATTGCCGCTATGACGGAAAAAGCAAGCCGGACGAAAGAATCAAAAAGCTTTATGATGAGGGCAGAGCAGTTCCTGTTTGTCCGGAGCAGCTGGGCGGCCTCACAACGCCGAGAACCCCATGCGAGATCATCGGCGGAAGGGTTGTTTCAAGCGACGGCGAGGACAGGACAGAGGCGTACATGAAGGGCTCACACAAGGTCCTTGAGATCTGCAAAAAGTATTCTGTTAAAAAAGCCATACTCAAGCAAAACAGCCCTTCCTGCGGCTCAAGCCATATCTATGACGGAACCTTTTCCGGCAGACTTATCCCCGGAGAGGGCTGTTGCACGGCTCTGCTGCGCGAAAACGGGATTGAAGTGAGCGGAGAAAAGTAAGGCCGCGCACAGCTGCTTTTTCAAAGCAAAATTTCAAAAAAATACCGAAAACCCTCTTGACGCGGGGAGTAATGTGTGTTAAACTCTTACTACCTCTGAAAGAGGGCTTTATTTTTGTGCCCTTCAACGGAGGGAGGCCTTAATGGCTTTCGCCCGGTTTGTTTTTCCCGCGCGAAGGCCGCAATAATCCGACAATGGAGGTGCCGTTCATGAGAGTAAAGGTTACTTTGGCTTGCTCGGAATGCAAGCAGCGCAACTACAACACAATGAAAAACAAGAAGAACAATCCTGACAGGTTGGAGATGAACAAGTACTGCAGATTCTGCAAAAAACACACTCTCCACAAAGAAACCAAATAATCACGGGAGGTTTAGAGTAAATGGCTGATAAAGAAAAAAAGGCTGCTCAGGACTCTGAGGTTGAAAAGGCCGCAACCGAAGAAAGCAAAGCTGCCGCCAAGGTTGCCAAGGCTGCCAAGGGTGCTGACAAAAAATCAGGCAAAGCCAAATCCCCCGCAAAAGACGGAAAGGTCAAGGACTTTTTCAAGCACTTTAAGGGTGAAACAAAGAAGATCGTTTGGCCGGACGCAAAGACCGTCTTCAAAAGTGCAGGCATAGTTATTCTCGTCGTAGCTGTTTCGGCAGTTATCATTTTCGGAATCGACTGGTGTCTGAGTGCCGGCGTAACAGGTCTCAAGCATCTTGCAACGGGCGGCGAAACCACCACCGCTGCTGCGGCTGACGATGACCATGACCACGACCACGACGAAGAAACAACAGCCGCTGAAGAGACTTCAAAGAAGTCTGACGAAAAAGCGACTTCCGAAGGTACGACCGCCGAAAAGGAAACGGAAACGGCCGCCGGAGAGCAGACAGCAAAGGCTGAGTAAGCTTTTCGGGTCTTGGCAGAAATTTATCCGGCTCCACGGGAGGTGTAACGATGGCTGATAACGCCAGATGGTTTGTTGTGCACACCTATTCGGGCTACGAAAACAAAGTGGCCTCGAACATCGAAACGGTTGTTGAAAACCGTAAAATGCAAGACCAGATCTTTGAGGTAAGAATTCCGACAGAGCTGGTCACGGAAATCAAGGACGACAAGAAAAAAGAGGTTGAACGCAAGCTTTTCCCCGGCTATGTTATGGTCAAGGTTGCCTGCTCTTACAGAAAGCGCAATGAGTTTGAAGACGAAGAGCTGACAATGACCGATGAGGCATGGTACGTTATCCGCAACACACGCGGCGTGACGGGCTTTGTCGGCCCGGGAAGCAAGCCGGTTCCGCTCACTGACGACGAGGTCGCAAGGTTCGGAATTGAACAAAGGTCCATTGAGGTCAACTACAAGGTTGGCGATCTTGTCAACATCCTCAGCGGTCCGTTTGACGGTTACAGCGGCGTTGTTGACAGCATTGACCTGACAAAGCAGGTCGTTGTCGTAATGATTTCAATGCTCGGCAGGGAGACTCCCGTTGAGCTTGAGCTCGACCAGATTGAGGTCGCGTTCGACTAAAAATGTGATAATTTTCGGCTCTGCCGTTTAATTATGACGAGGGAACGTTCTTTCGTTCCCTGTGGGAGACTTTGCAAAACTTATGCAAGTCGCCATCAACCACATATATTTGGAGGTGCAAGAAAAATGGCTCAAAAGGTTGTAGGCTTAATCAAGCTCCAGATTCCCGCAGGTAAGGCCACTCCGGCGCCGCCCGTTGGACCGGCTCTCGGTCAGCACGGCGTTAACATCATGGCTTTCACAAAGGAATTCAACGAGCGCACAAAGAATGACATCGGTCTCATCATCCCCGTTGTCATTACTGTTTATGCTGACCACACGTTCTCATTCGTAACAAAGACTCCGCCGGCCGCCGTTCTCATCAAGAAGGCGTGCGGAATCGAAAGCGGTTCAGGCGTTCCGAACAGAACGAAGGTTGCAACAATTACCGGTGAGCAGGTTAGAAAGATCGCAGAGCAGAAAATGCCCGATTTGAACGCCGCAAGCATTGAAAGCGCTATGAGTATGATAGCCGGAACTGCTCGCAGCATGGGCATTGTAGTCGCTGACTAAATGCTTCCGGGTGGGAGGAAAAATCCGATTAACCACTCTATAGGAGGAAGAAATTTATGAAACATGGAAAAAAGTATGTCGAAAGCTCAAAGCTTTTTGACAGAGCAACACTTTATGATCCTGCGGATGCTCTCGAACTCACAGTAAAGACCGCAACCGCAAAATTTGATGAAACCGTTGAAGCGCATATCCGCCTCGGCGTTGACTCACGTCACGCTGACCAGCAGGTTCGCGGTGCTGTTGTTCTCCCGAACGGAACCGGCAAGACTGTCCGTGTTGCCGTTTTTGCAAAGGGTGACGACGCAAAGGCTGCAGAAGCCGCAGGCGCAGAGGTTGTCGGCGCTGAAGACCTTGTTGCAAGGATTCAGGGCGAGGGCTGGATGGAATTTGACGTTGCAATTGCAGCACCCAACATGATGGGTCTTGTAGGTCGTCTCGGTAAAATCCTCGGTCCGCGCGGACTTATGCCTTCTCCCAAGGCAGGTACCGTTACTCCGAACGTAGCTCAGGCTGTTACCGAAGCTAAGGCCGGTAAGATTGAGTACCGTCTTGACAAAACCAACATCATTCACTGCCCCATCGGCAAGGCTTCCTTCGGTCAGGAAAAGCTTCTTGAAAACTTCACGACTCTTCTTGACGCAATCATCAAGGCTAAGCCCGCCGCTGCAAAGGGTCAGTACATCCGCTCCTGCGTTGTTTCCGCAACGATGGGCCCGGGCGTTCGCATCAACCCGAACAAGGTCGGTTCAACCGCTTCTCAGGGCTGATTTGAACAATTTTTAATTTGATACTTGACACAAAGCAATTTGTGGAGTATACTATTCAAGCTGTCGCCCCTAAGACAGCAGGTGATTTTCTTAAAGGCTTTTTTGCCGCCTGCCGAGGATAATCAGCATAAGTTCAATTTTTGATTGATGTTTATGTTGCGTCCTTTCTCGGCTTTCCGCGGAAGGACGCTGTTTTTATCATAAAGGGATACGGCTGAAAACAATTTTTTTCAGGAGGTGAATTCATCTTGCCGAGCGCAAAAGTTTTGGAACAGAAAAAGCAGATCGTTGAAGGCCTTGTTGCCCGACTCAACGCCGCCTGTGCAGGCGTTATCGTTGATTACAAGGGCATTACCGTTACCGATGATACTGCTCTTCGTAAGGAACTCCGCGAAGCAGGCGTTGAATACACGGTTGTTAAGAACACTCTTCTTCGTCTTGCTATCAAAGAAACAGAACTGAATGGCCTTGAGTCCGTTCTTGACGGAACCACCGCCATCGCAACCAGTGCAGATGATTACGTTGCCGCTGCCCGCATTCTTTGCAAGTTTGCTGACACGCACAACGGCTTTGAGGTCAAAAACGGCTTCATTGACAAGGATGTTATCGACGTCGCAAAAATTACCGGACTTGCAAAACTTCCCTCACGCGAAGTTCTTCTTGCCCAGGTTCTCGGTGCTTTCCAGGCTCCGATTTCCGCATTCGCCCGTGCCGTTCAGGCTATTGTTGACAAGGACGGCGAGGCTGCTCCCGCAGAAGAAGCTGCTGAAGCTCCTGCAGAGGAATAAGCTGAATTTCTTATTATTAACAAATTGGAGGTATAATTACCATGTCAGAAAAAATTACTGCTATCATTGACACTCTGAAGACCCTGACTGTTCTTGAGCTTTCAGAGCTCGTTCACGCTGTTGAGGACGAATTCGGCGTTTCCGCTGCTGCTGCTGTTGTTGCTGCCGGCCCCGTTGAGGCTGCTGCCGCTGCTGAAGAGAAAACAGAGTTTGACCTTGAACTTACCGAAATCGGTGCCAACAAGATTGCTGTTATCAAGGCTGTTCGTGAGCTTACCGGTCTTGGTCTTAAGGAAGCTAAGGAAGCCGTTGACGGCGCTCCGAAGGTAATTAAGGAAGCTATGAGCAAGGACGACGCTGAAGCTGCTAAGGCTAAGCTTGAAGAAGCCGGCGCAAAGGCAACCCTTAAATAAGTTATTTGAAAGCTTAAAAAGCCGTTCCAAAAGGGTGGCTCAACAAGAGATTTAACAGCCTTAAACTAATTCTTTTCGCGCATAGCATCGTTAAAATGCTTGAAATCCGTCAGGATTCCTGCGCATTTGTGCCTTGCTCTGCATCAAAAATAATTAAGTTTAAGGTGCGAAGCAGTTTTAATTCAGATATTTTTTCGTGAAGTATTAGCGAAAAAGATCTGATTAAAACCTATTAAATCCCTTGCTGAGCCACCCTAAAGGGACGGCTTTTTTGTTGCGCTTTGGTGCGTGGACTGCCCGAGTATGGCAAAGTTTTGAATTTGTTGCATACGGGGAGCTGCCACTGTTCGCTTTAAAAGAAGGGGCTGTCGCAGGAATGAAGCGACAGCCCCTTTCGATTAAGCTATTTGTTTGTTACATAAATATTGCAAAGATTCTTGCAAGATAAACGAACAGCGAGATGAGCGGGAAGATTACGCGCCTGGGAATAAAGGTTGCGGAAGCGCTGATTGCGAGAGTGAGGGCAACCTTGAGAAGGGGATTGATGTTCGCCATGTCTAAAAGTGAAGAGACAAGCTCATGGTTGGCGGCTGCGGTGTCAAGGACAAAAGCGATGAGAACAACGGCCGACTTTGCTTTGTCTGATTCGATTGCAAGACGATATTCCTTGTCGCTCTGCTGGCTCGGCTTTGAAACGGCCTTTCCGCAGCCTGAAAGCTTTTTGATGAGTTCGCTGAAGGTTTCTTTGGAAAGCATGATGCCCTTCGGAGTGAGGAACTTGCTGTTCAGAATGCCATATAGACCTGCGGTGGAGAGGTCAACATTGGGAATTGTAAGTCCGAAAAGCGAGAACTTGTTAATGAGACTGTTGATGTTAGTGTCAATGATGCCGCTGTCGATTGCATAGGCAACCTTTGGAAGTACGTCATTGATAACGCCCACCGGGTCTTTTCCAAAGTCAACGAGAAGATTGACAACCGGAACGAGGATAGCCCTGAATTTTGCATCGCTTGTGTTTTCGGCCTCCTTGACGTATGCGGTGTACTCCTCGGAGGTCATGATTCCGCTAAGGTCGAGAATTTCAAAGATTTCAATAAGATCTTCATAACCGCCGTAGTAAATTCCCTTTGAAGCATTCTTCTTGTTTTCAAGGCTGATTCCGCTGTGGAGAAGGGAAGCACCTCTGAGCATTGCCGCCGCGGCATCGAGAAATCCCTCGGCGTCTCCGTCTTCAAAGCCGAAATCGCCGCTTTTGATTTTTATGCTTTCCCAATCGTTATAGGCTGCCTTGAGCGCAGCGGCCGCACCGGCAAACTGTTCTTCCTTCAAATTGTTTGAAAGAGAATCGGGAGTAATGAACACAAATCCGTCCGTAAGCTCCTCAAGCATGGGGAAGAGCCAGCCTGCAAGGGAGACAACGGTTTTGTTTGTGAGAACCTTTGTGCTAACGAGTTCTTCTGCATTTGAAACGCCGGCAGCGTTGAGAACGAGGTCAACGAGAACGTCGGCAAGCATTGAAGCGTCATCCTCCGAGATGTTCTTATATGAGACCTCGGTTGTTTTGTATTCGCCGAGGTCGGGTTCTTCGGCTGAGGGAACGTCCTTGTCTGCCGAAGCGAGAATCGCTTTGTACTTTTCGTTTGTTTTGGCTGGAATATAGCCGGTGAACGGTGCAGGAACAGCCTTATAAGCCTTTTTGGCAACGTCGATATCAGCGTTGGTATAAGGAGCAGGGAGGCCTTCAACAACAGCTTCAAACTCGGCAAGAGCCGGGAAGCGGTCGAGCTCGGCACAGAAGGCGACCATGTCGCTGACTCTGTAATTGTTTGTTCCGTATTCCTTGCCGATGCTGCTTTCGTCAGTGACCTTCAATTCGGCGTATGCATAGTTGTCAAGAGCATCGAGCCAAGTTTTCTGAGCATCGGAAAGTCTGTTATAAAATTCAAGGAAGGAATCGGCAGCCTTGATGTTGCCGGTTTGGCTGAAGTTGCGCATGGTTTCAAGTGAGAGGACTGCTGCTTTATAGGCACACTCGGCTTCGGCATTGGCTTCGGCCATTGCTTTAAGCGCAGAGAAGTAATGCTTTTCCGCCTCAAATTTATATCTGTCTGCGGTATATTCGACGAAAGCCTTTTTGTAATCGAGATACTTCTGATAATCGGCAATGTAGCCCGGGTCGGTTTCTCCGCCGGGATATTTTTTAGCATTCGGCTTTGAAACGCTCTTCGGCTGAACGGGCTTGTTGGCTTTGTCTGCATTCATTGTTACGGCAGAGATTTTTTCTGCTGCGAGGTCAAGGAGCTTTCCGCCGTCCTTATCGCCGGCTTTTTTATCGAAATATTTATAGGTTTTGTTGTAGCAGCCGGCAAGAACGATTGAATTGCTGCTTGATGACTTTAGAAGAGTGAGGAAAGAATCAACGTCTTTTGCATCCTTGATGCTGTTTGCAGCGGTATAAAGGGAAATCGCTTCTTCAACAAATGACGGCATTTTGAGGGCTTTAAGTGCTCTTTCATGGACGGCTTTTTTTGCGTTTGTTGTGCCGGTTGAATTGTTTTCAACCTTCCAGAGATAGATCTCACGGCTGTAAACAGCGTTAAGCAGTTTTCCGAAGGAAACAACGTCAAAATTGTCTCTTTCGCTGTCTGAAAGCACATTGAAAGCTTGAAGGGCTTTTTCATATTTTTCAACGGCCTGAGGTCTTGCATTTTCAGCATTGATTTTTCCCTTGACCGCGTCAATCAGCGTTTGTGCATTTTTGACGTTAGAGTCTGACGCAAAGGCGGGGAATGCGGCGGTGAAGCAGGTGAACAGCATTATGACCGCAAGAAACAGGCTTATGAGTTTGGTCTTTTTCATCACATTTTTCCTTTCTGAAATTGGTTTGGATTGATTTTGAACACAAAAAATCAAGGCGAATATTAAACTTCTTTGATAGATTCCTCCTTGCATATGCGTTTATAATAAAAGCCATTTATAAAGGCTCTTTATTATTTGATTTAAATTTTACGGAAACCCGAGATTTCCGTTTTTTAGCAGCCGAAGCGGCGTTATTCATTTAATATCAAGGCCGAGAACCGAACCGGGGTGTTCGGGATTCAACAGCTCTTTTTTGCAAATGACCATAAATCCGATAAATACATCCTTTTCAAAATCTCTTTCTTCAAGGCGCGGAACGTCCTGTTCGCCAAAGGCTTCAAACGCAAGGGCTACCACTCGTTTTGCGTTTGAACCGTCGGGATAAAGCATGACCTCATTCGGGTCAAGCAGAGCACAGACGGAGCGAAGAAGCTCGGCATAACGCTCTTCTTCGTTGGAGTCTTTACACCTGACGGACATGTTTGAAAGCGTTCCGCTGCAACAGCCTGCGCCCTTCAGCAGCTCACCGTCAATCACAATGCCTGCGCGGCAGCCGCCGTTTCCGAAGCGGAAAGCAACGGAAATGACCTTTGCTCTTTCTTCCATTCCGAAAAGCCTTGAGGAAACCGCAACATTGAGGACGTTTTCAACAAAGCATGGCAGGGAAAATCTGTCTGAAATATGCGTTTTGAGGTTGAAACCAACGGCAAAGTTGAAATCCTGCGAGGCTTTGATCGTTCCGCTTCGGATATTGCCCGGAAAGGCAATGCCAATCATTTTGACAGCGCCGTCTTCGGAAATAAGCTTTTCAAGCAGCAGGTCAAGAGGGGTGAGGAAATTTTTGTTTTTGATTTCAACAGTGCCCTTTTTCAAAACGGTGCTGAGAAAGCTGTGAACCTCAAAGGAGAGCTTTTTGTCTGAAATATAGACCAGCACAAAATGAGCGTAGTCCGGGTTGAGGGAATAGGCCTTCGCCTTCCTTCCGCGTTCGCCGCCGAAAAGGCCGGCTTCGCAGAGTATGCCCTCGCCGAGACTGAAGTCAATAGCTTTTGTTACAGTGGGCAGGCTCAGTCCGGTGTTCTTTGAAATCTGCGGAATCGTGACGACCTTGCTGTTGTGGATATAATTCCAGACGCATCTGTAATTTGCAAGCTTGATTGAAAACATATCGGAGTTAGCTTTCACAGATGAGCCCCCATTCACCGCAATTTCAGCCTCAATTTATCATTAACAAAATCCTTTGTCAATATCACGCATAAAAAATCTTGAACCGAAACTGATTCTTGTTAAAATTAGACAAATCATCGTGAAATGTTTTGGTGATTTTTCAGTCAAAAAAAGAAAACAGAACTTTTGTGACGGAAAAACAAAATATACTCCGATTCCCAAGTGAACGTCCGCTCACTTTATTGAAGATATTGTGAAAAAATTAACGGTATGTTAACAAATGCTTGTTTTGAATGTTGTATACTCAAAAAGTAAGACTGTAAAAATTTATTAAAGAAATGGTGGCATGTGAAAATGAAAAAGACAGTTTTTCTTACCGGCGCCTCGGGAACGATGGGCTTTGCGGGCTTTCAGGAGCTTTATGTAAGACGCAATATGTATAACATCGTTCTCCTGCTCAGAGACAGCAAGAAAAACAGGAGCCTCTTTGCTCCTTACATGAATGATCCGAGCATTAGGATCGTTTGGGGCGACCTCACCGTTTATGAGGATGTTCTTGACGGAATCAACGGCGCGGACTATGTTCTCCACGTTGGCGGACTTGTTTCTCCTGCAGCCGACTACTTCCCGAAGAAGACCCTTTTCACCAACGTTGCCGCGATGGAAAACATCATCAAGGCCGTTAAGGCTCAGCCCGATCCGGACGCTGTTAAGGTTGTTTATATCGGTACCGTTGCTCAGACCGGCGACAGAAATGCTCCCGTTCACTGGGGCAGAACCGGCGACCCGATCCAGATCAGCGTTTATGACCATTACGCAATCAGCAAGACCAAGGCTGAGGCTCTCCTCGCCGATTCAGGTCTTAAATATTGGGTATCGCTTCGTCAGACCGGTATCCTTTACGCCGATATTCTCAAAAACATGGATCCCATCATGTATCACGTACCCATCAACGGTATGCTCGAATGGGCAACGGTTGAAGACAGCGGACGCCTTTGCGCAAAGGTCTGCAACGACAGAATCCCCGAGGATTTCTGGCGTCGTTTCTATAACATCAGCTCCGGCCATGATTACAGACTCACCAACTATGAGTTTGAGGTTCTCCTGCTTAACGCAATCGGCATGAAGGGCGCTGATATCCCGAAGAAAATTTTTGAGCCGTACTGGTTCATCAACCGCAATTTCCACGGTCAGTGGTACACCGATGCGGATGACCTTGAAAACTATCTCCACTTCAGAGCTAACATTCCCGTTAAGGAATACTTCAAGTCGCTTGCGAAGAAGGCACCGTTCTACTTCAAGCTGTCCGGCCTTGCACCGATGAGCATTGTCAAGAAGCTCATGATGGAGCCGATTGCTAACGCTCCGCTTTACGGCACCCAGACATGGATCAAGAACGGCATGAAGGAAAGAATCACCGCTTTCTACGGTTCAAAGGAAGAGTTTGCCGCTATCCCCAGAACATGGGATGAGTTTGAAGTCGTTATCCCCGACAAGGAGCACCCGGAAAATCTCCTTGACCACGGATATGACGAGAGCAAGCCGCTCAATAAGCTTACCCTTGCCGAGCTCAAAAAAGCCGCAGCCTTCAGGGGCGGCGAATGCCTTGAAAAGAAGGCTCCGAAGGACATCTACACTCCGATCAGGTGGAAGTGCGCCTGCGGCAATGAATTTGAAATGTCCGTCAACCTTGTTCTCGGCGGCGGCCACTGGTGCCCGGAATGCCTTCCGATGCCGTGGAAGTATGATGAGATTGCAAAGGTCAACCCGTTCTTCGCTCAGGTTTGGTATGCTCACCACAGCAAGGACGAAAACAACGTTTATACCGAGGATATCTACTACGGTTACGACGAGAAATAAGCCGACCGAAAGATTTTTGGGAGCTGTTGCATTTAGCGCAGCTCCCTTTTTGTTCATATATTGTTAAAAACGACTTATATAATCTTTTGGAAGTTAAAGGACAAATTATTAAAATCTGTCTATCAACTCAATCGTTTATTATTTTCAATAATATTTTTAGCCTATAAATGTGAAGAAAATATTAACAATTATTGGAAACTCCGTCACTGTGTTGACAAGCTGCCGCAGGGATGATATCATCAAGAAGTATAGGGGAGAGATAAAAACACTTCGGAGTTTTTATCCCTCTTTTTGTTTTCTGATTAAAAAGGAGGTTACTTCAATGAAAACAGGCAAAAAGCTTCTCAGCGTTCTGCTTTCGGTTCTTATGATCCTCGGCACGGTGAGCATTTCGTTTTCGGTTTTTGCCGCTCCGGCGGTCAGCGGAAACGACCTGAAGGCGGCTCTTTCAGCCGTTACGGATACTACAGATTTGAAAAACGGCGACGGGACTCTCCTGAACGCCGCAGAGGTGCTGTATAACTATGTTTGCGGCATTGCAAGCACTTCGTATAGTGGCGTTTGGGGCAATGGAAGCTGGGCGTATAACACTCCCAACACGAACAACTCGTCTGTTGACCTGAACAATGCGGCTAAAAATGCGGCTCCCGGCTATGATGCGCTCATAAATGCGCTCATTCCGACTGCGGGCGTTACCGATGACTCCGCTGCAAGCAGAAAAAGCGGAAACGAAAAAAAGTATAACGGCCAGAATATTAATTTCCAAGAAGGATGGGTTAAATATAATATTGGAGATGATGTTAACCATTCTATGACCGTTAACGCAAATCTTGAAAAGGTGCTTCTTACCTACGGCTCACTCGACGAAGTTCCCGAAAACATTCTCCTTTCCGCAACCTATTATTACAATAACACCGTGAGAAGGGGCTATGCAAAACATAGTCAGGATGAGCATAAAAAAGTATTCGGCAAAAAAATATTTGTTAGTCGTACATGGTATTGGCAGTCCCTTTCCTGGCATACTCTTTCGCAGAAACCCACAAGAAGCACTTCCTATAACACCGAGGCTTACAAGAACCTCCATGCTTTTGCCGACTACTTCACTTCTTCAAGGCTCAACACCTCGGTCAATGACCTTGCAAAACTTTCGCCTTCCGAAATAAATGCAATCATCACTTCAAACAATCAGGCTTTTTCAAAGCTTGATTCATATTCAGACAACGTTAAAAACCATTTCTTTGACATGGCGAATGTCAAGGAATATATGGATAACTGCGTCTTTGCGCAAAAGGTCATAAACGCAAGGCCTGCGATTGAGTCGCTCAAAAACGCAATGAATGCGGGCTACGACAAAACGAATCTTTCCGAAATGAACGGAATCTACACCGCTCAGAAGCCGAACCTTGACTTTGTCAAGGGCGTTTCCTCTGATGTTATTGAATATGTCAGGGCAAATTCTGAAGGCTTTTCGGACTTCTCGGTTCAAAATGCAGAAGCCTTCATCGCAGAGCTTGACAAGGACATTCAGCTTTATAAAATCAGAGAAATCAAGGCTTCGGTCGATTCTCTCAGGGCGCAGTATCCCGATGCAGAGGCGATAAAGGGCATTGAGGACAATCAGCTGCTCTGGAACTGTTATGACCTCATCAAGGGCTACAGCAATGCCCTTGAAACGGCATTCACTCCGGCCTACGTTGAAGAGGTATTCACCGAGGGCACGGGATATGTCAAGGTCTTTGAAACCGAGCTTAAATTTGAATGGGATTACAGAGAAGCCGAAGACCAGTATGACTCCTTCTGGTCGTGGTTCCTTCCGCTCGTTTATGCGGATCTTACAAAGGTTTCAACAGCGGATATTATCGGCAAAAGCATTGCCGCTTCTGTTCCCAACATTCCGAACGCCGAAGCAAAAAAGAGCGAGTTTTTGAAGATGTATGAAAAATACACCGCACTCATCGGCGAGGACGCAATGAAGGCCATTTTCGGAGAGGGAGAAAACGCCCTCGGCTATATCATCGATGATTACATTGAAAGGCTTTACGGCGCAATTCTTGCACGCCTTGAAAGCGAGGTTTCAACCGCTGTCGGTTATTACGATGCCTTCGGTGAGGTCAACCTTTCAAACTTTGCGGCAATCAAAGACGCAATAGGCAGAGTTGAAAGAGATATCTGGAACTTCATCAACGACAACAACCCGTCAATCATTTCCGACGAGCTTAGAAGAGATTATACAAGACTTGATTCGCTGCTCGGAAAATACAACGACTTTGTGAAAACGGGCGGCCTTAACGGTTTTGAACAAAAGCACCGCCACAACTCCGACGGAATCTTCATGGTTCGCGACGTTACGGACGAGGATAAGGCAAGGGTGAGCGGTGAGGAATACGCCGTGACGGAAAAGACGGTCAACAACACGATCAAAAAGCTCGACGCCTTCCTCACAAGTCCGGACTTCACCGGCCTTGTGAACATTGACGCGGACAATTTGAGCGATTACATCAAAGAGGTTCTCGCCGATAATCTTTACACCGATGATTTTGTCAATATGCTCATGGGAGTGCTTTATCCGGAGCTTGTCAAGGCACTCGAAAGCCTTTATAACTCGCTTCCGCGCGAGGTCTGGTATGACGCAAAGCTTTGGAAAGACAAAATCAAAGTCGGCTATAAGAGCCTTCCCGACCTCATCACAGGCCTCGGAATGGGTCTTTATCCGAACCAGGTTGCAAATTACATTGACGGCTTCGGCACGGTCAAAAGTCAGCTTTCAGCAGCAGGAAGCAGCTGGAACAACCTCAAAAAGGACGGAAAGCTCACCCTTGACTGGGGCATTGACAGCATCAAGCCCGAAAACTACAAAACGGCGGCTGAGTTCATAACCGCAAAGAAAACGCGATTCATGAACGCAATGAGCGAATCCTTTGACGCAATTTTGCCTGTTGTCAGAATCCTCTTTGCAGACTGGGACGGCTACAACACAACCGTCAAAAAGGCAGGTTACGGTGAGTATCTCGGGGTTAAGCTCAACGCCGACCTCAACCTCACCGCAGACGGCTGCGCCGGATATTCCGACCTTGTTACGCCGATTCTTGAAGCACTCGGCTGCGACAGAATTCCGACCTATGACACCGTTAAGGGCTACACGACCTCGCGTCAGTTTGTCAACGCGATTTTCAATCCGCTGATTGACTTTGTTGAAAACAAGCTTGCGAAAAAACCGGTTGAAACGCTCTGCTCGGTTCTTCCGAACCTTGCTTACGCCGTTCCGATGGACAAGCTTTGGGAGCGTTTCCAATATCTCAATATCAGGCTCAACTATAAGGCCGACGATTCCGTCCTCGGAATTCAGGTCATAAACGACCACTATGACCTCAGGCTGAACGACTTTGTGAACAAGAATTCGCTGAACCTTGACTTTGATGTCTCTTCCTTCAGCTCAATCGTTTCGTACCTTGTCGGAATGTTCGTCAAGGATGTTGATTCAAGCACACTGCCCGTCATGAACTCCGGCGAGCTTATCACCTACGCTTCGCTCAACAAAAATGCACCGACAAAGCGCAGAAACGGAAACAGAATCAACTTCACCGCAGACAAGGCAGACGTTTTCATGGCAGTGCTTGACTATCTGACAAGATGCCTCGGAAACGATGACTTTGTTCAGAAGCTTTATAAGCAGTTTTCAAAGGACGGGGAGATGACTGATGAGCTTAAAACGATTATCAAAAATATCTATACAAGCATCGGCGACGAAAACGGCAACATGGCTTTGGCGGCAATCATTGAGCTGCTGAACCAGACAGAATATTCTCTTAAGGGCTATGAATGGGTCAAGGCTTCCTCTTCGGTAGGCACGGTTGAGGGCGTTACCCCGGCTTCAAAGGTATATCTCTCCTACGGCAACGACTGGACGAAAAAGGCCGCCGATTACGTTGGAAACAACCTTTCCTCAATCGTCAACTCCGCAATCAAAGCCGCAGGCGGCGACCTTGACATTTCCGCCGCAATCTCCGACGCGGTGAACGGCCTTTTCACCAACAAGACCGTGACCGGAGCGGCGAAGGGTCTTTCTTCGCTCATCTCACTGCCTGAAAAGGTGACGGAACTTATTAAATCTGAGCTTGGCGTTGATTTGACGGCGTATAACGAATACAAAAATATTGACGAAAGCTATTCATGGGGCTTTGAGGACGGAGACAGAGAGGGCTTTGAAAAAGCCTTCCTCAAGGTTCTTGAGCCGCTTGAGCCGCTGTTCGGCTTCCTCTTCAAGGGAGAGGACGTTCACCTCTTCAAAAACAGCGCAGACCTTGTGCTTTACGGCAACGAGGGCTATGACGCCGCTTTGGCGCCTTTCCTTGAAGCACTCGGCTGCAAGGTGAAGAGCGCAGATAGCTTTGAAGCAAAGGACACCGCAAAGGTTGTTCTTGACACCGTTTTTGAAAGACTCGGCGAGCTTGAAAAAGACCCGGTGAACGAGGTTATGGACCTTCTTCCCGGCGTTGTGTATTACCTTTCAAGCAATGCCTTCTCGGTAGGCATAAGGAACCTGCTTCACCCGATATATGTAATAATCGACACGATCCGTCCGGTATACACCGTTGATCTTCAGTCTCTTGAGGACGCGCTCGGAACTCCGAACGGCCTTGAAAATCTCAATATCTCCTACTTCGTTTCAAAAATTGAAGAAGCAACGGGTCTGAGGCTCACCGGCCTTGCGGTGCTCTGCGAGGATGTCAGCAAGGTTATCGGAGCAAAATACACTTCAAAAAGCAGCTTCCTTTCAAAGAACGACAACGCCTATAAGGGCGCATACATCGGCGGAGTTTTCGACAGGGGAGACATGGTGACTGTAATTCTCAGCTTCCTGCTTGAAGCACTCAAGGACGAGGAGAACGCAAAGGTTATTGACGAGCTTCTCGGAACGGAAAACTTTACTGCCGCTCTTCTTGCCGTTTTCAACGGAACAGACCCGGAAAGCAAGAAGATCAACTGGATGTATTACTTCGGCAAGGACACCGATTTCACAAAGTATGACTTTGAAACCGGCGTTCAGATCACTCCGACAGTCGAAGCACTGAGCTATCCGAACAACTGGACGGCAGGCGCGGCCGGATACCTTAACGAAAACCTCGACAGCGTTGTTTCCTCGCTGCTCAAGGCGGCAGGGGAGCAGGGCGACCTTTCGGCTTTGCTCAAAGAAAAGCTGAACCTTTACACCGGAGAAAACCTCCAAAAGGTCAACGATGCGTTGCTTGATCTTCTTAAGGACGTTGACGCAGAACTTGTCGGTGCGGCGAGCGTTGTTCTCGGCCTTGACCTTGACGCAATCAAGAATTACACCGCACCGGAGGGTACACTCACGGGAGATGAATTTGCAAAAGAGCTGACAAAGATCCTTGAGCCGGTGAACGGCCTTGTCAACTGGCTGCTCTTCTCAAAGGATTACAGGTTCTTCACCGGAACGCAGAAGGACGCGGACGGAAACTATGTCTATAACGACATCATCACCGTCAAGGGCGCCGCAGGCTACGCAAACGGACTTGCTCCGGTTCTTGAAGCACTGGGCGTTGAAAACCTCCCGGCGGCGGACGAAAAGAACGCGCTTGAAAAAGCACTCAAGGCAACCTTTGCAAGGCTTGACGAAATTCTTGCCGACCCGGTGAATGAGCTGCTTGAGATACTTCCGAACGTAATTTACTTCCTGAACGCAGACGGCCTGACCGCAAGCGCTTACAACGCCCTTTCGGCGGTATACGCACTCTCTGCTTCGCTTGAAAAGCTCGGCGCAAAGCTTAACGTGAGCGAGCTTCTCGGCTTTGATATTTCCGACCTTTCGTTTGAAAGACTTATCACTCTCGCCGAAGAAAAGAGCGGTCTTGACCTTTTGGCCGTTTCCGGAATCTTTGCCGGCCTTTGCATCGGAACTATCAGGCAGTATCCCTCCGTCAGCGGAGAATACGGCTACAGAATGCAATACACCGAAAAGGAAACGCGGCGCGATATGCTCACGCTGATCGTCACCGCATTTGTTGAGACGGTCAAGCTCGGAACAAACGAGGAAAAGCTTCGCGAAATGCTCGGCAGCGACACCTATGACGCGGTGCTGGGCGTGCTCAGGCTCAGACAGTTTGAAATGCAGAAGCCGTCATACATCGGCACGGAATACGCCGACACAGACAAGACCTTCTCTGCGATTGAAACCTCTGTCCTCTTCAGCGGCTATAAGTACGGTCCGCTTTACACGAAGGAGATGGCCCAGTATATTGCAGATAACTTTGACAAGTTCCTCGACGATCTCGTTTATCTTCTCGGAATTGAAGTGAACGGAAAATACGTCGGAAACTTTGAAGAATTCCTCGGCGCGCTCGTGAACGGCTCGCTTTACAACAGCAAAAACATTCAGGCAATCGTTGACAAGCTCCTTGAATTCACCGAAAAGCTTGACGCGGTTGACGGCTCAGCGCACATCAAGGCACTCATCAAAGAATCGCTCGGTGTTGACCTCGACTTCTGGAGGAGTTATAGCGTTCCCTCGTTTGAGGACAACCGCGAGGCCTTCACAAAAGCACTTTGCGACGTTCTCAGCCCGCTTTACCCGGTACTTGAATGGCTGCTCACAGGAAAGGACTTCACCTTCTTTGTTGACGAAAGCGGAAAGGATCTTGTGACGCTCCTCGGTGCCGACGGCTACGACTACGGAATTATTCCGCTGCTTGAAGCCCTTGACTGCAAGAACATCCTCACTCCGGCTCAGTACCGCGCGGCAGCAGAAAAGAACAGCAGCGCAATGATAACGGGAATTACCGAACCGCTCTTTGACAGGCTCGACGAAATTATGAAGAACCCGGCCGAAGAGATCCTTTCAATTCTTCCTCAGGTCATCTACTTTGTCAACAGCAACGGACTTGACACCTGCTTCAAGAACGTTCTCCATTCGGTATACGGAATTTTGAACGCGATTGAGCCGCTCGTCAAGGTTGACCTTTATGAGCTGCTCGGAGTAAGGCTTGACGAAATGACGTTTGAAAGCCTGTTTGCTCTTGCGCTTGAAAAGATTGAGGAAAAGACCGGACAGAAACTCGATGGAATCAAGCTTGACACCTTCCTTGAGCTGACTGTCGGAAAGCTTGTGAGCTATACGTCAAAGAACGGCGAAAAGGCGTACAAGATGGTTTATCAGTCGAACGGCGCAAAGGCCGAGATGGTGACTGTTGTTGAAAGGCTTGCAATCACCTTCCTCATGAACGAGCAGAACCGTGAAAAGGTGCTCACCATCCTCAAGGAAAACTGCAACATGAGTGAGGACGCAGAAAAATATGTCAGGGCAACGCTTGACCTTCTTGCAACCTACACGGGAACGCACTTCGGAATGGATCAGTCGCTGTTTGCTGTTTATCAGCTGTTCTACGGCGCAAACAAGGGCACAAGCCACGCCGCAGACGGACTCAAGAACATCAACAAAAAATGGAAAGAGATTCTGAAGATGCTCAACGGTTCGGATGACCCGAACGCGCAGGGCCTCGGAACGCTCATCGGCAAGATTCTTGACGAAAACTTTAACGGAATCATCGACTCCGACGGAATCGCATCCCAGGGCTTCATTGTGTTCTGGAAGAACCTTGTTTCGCTGTTTAAGAAGATGCTTGACTTTTTTAAGAACCTGTTCAAGAGATAATCGGCGGTAACGCGCCGGAACAAAATGCGACAGCCTATTACATTTGTTTGTATTATACGGGAATAGTGTTAAGAAACAGCCGCAGAACCTTTATTTAAAAGGCACTGCGGCTGTTTTGCTTTGTCTCGACAAAAATTTGCTTTTAAAAAACGTCCTTTCGGCACATCGCTCCCGAATTTTTTCAGCCCGCGGTTTCGATTACCGCAAAGAAAGCAAAAACCCGGAATTGACCGTAAAGGCAAAGCTCCGGGCTTCAAACTTGGTGGAGATGGCGGTAATCGAAGCTACGCTTCGTTCGCCGCTGCACGGCCTTTCGCATTATGTGTCCCTTTTGCTGCGCAAAAGATGGACTATGCGGTTTCGATTACCGCAAAGAAAGCAAAAAACCGGAAGTGACCGTAAAGGCACAGCTCCGGGCTTCAATTTGGTGGAGATGGCGGTAATCGAAGCTACGCTTCGTTCGCCGCTGCACGGCCTTTCGCATTATGTGTCCCTTTTGCT
>CAKSYX010000015.1 GCA_934525065.1 uncultured Eubacteriales bacterium | reverse complement strand
CATCCATACCGTGGTGCATGGGGATACCCTTTGGGCTATCGCCAAGAAGTACATCGGCAACGGCAGCCGCTACAAGGAGATTGTCAGCCTGAACGGACTGAAAAGCAATGTCATTTACAGCGGCATGAAGCTGAAAATCCCGAATAAGTAACCTACTAAGCCCATCGAGGCGATTTTTCTCTTCGGTGGGCTTTATTTTTTATGCCCAGTTTTCGTCAAAACGCATATGTGCTGACCAAGTGCCAACTGAGGAGAGTTCTCCTCGGATTGGAGGATATCCGTTATGACGGACTTGCAGAAAAAACAGATTGTAGCCATGAGAAATGAAAAGGCTACTTATGCGGCCATATCAGAAACCCTTGGCATCCCAGTCAGCACTATCAAAACATTCTGCCGTAGAAACGGTATGGTCACAGAGACTTCCACAGGAAAACTGTGCTGCAAGAATTGTGGTACGGAACTTATACGCACTCCAAATGCGAAACCTCGGCTGTTCTGCTCCGACCGGTGCAAGCAGATCTGGTGGAACAGACATCGTTACTATGTTGAGGGTAGCCATCCGGCAATCATATCTGCATTGGACTTCGACAGAGTACAAGCCGAAATTGCCCGCCGCCAGAGTTTAGGGCGTTCCTACAGCGGCTCCAGTCTTTTTGCCAGCAAACTGATTTGCGGAGACTGCGGTGGTTTTTACGGCAAAAAGGTGTGGCACTCCACGGATGCATATCGCAGAGAGGTATGGCGCTGTAACAGCAAGTTCAATGGTAAAGCCAAGTGCGGAACGCCAACTCTCAGTACCGAGAGCATACAGCAGATGTTCCTCCAAGCGTATAATCAATTGATGGGCAACCGTGAGCAGGTCATCCAGGCCTGCGAGGTCATGCGTGAGGTTGTTGCAGACTGCTCTAAGCTGGATTCGGAAATAGACACCATGAACGAGGAAATCCAAGTTATTGCCGGTCTGGTCAGCCAGTGCATCAAGGAGAACGCCACCACGCAGCAGTCCCAGGAGGAATATACCGAAAAATACAACCGTCTGGTCAAGCGGTATGAGAAAGCGGTAAGTCAGCTGAAAAAGGCAACCGCCGATCATGAAAGCCGGATGCAGCGTGACCGAGGACTGAGAATTTTCATCGGCTCGATAAAAGAAAAGCCCCTCGTCCTTGAGACCTGGAACGAAGGACTATGGATTACACTTTTGGAAACGGCAACGGTACACGCTGACAACAGAATAACATTCCGCTTTAAGGACGGAACGGACATTGAGGTTGGGGCTGAATAAGCCCCAACTTTTTTGTTATTCGGATGGTTTCACTTCCACAGTTATGGTTTCATTTTTGGGTGAAACCATTTGAAACCGTATCAATATTATCAACTGTTGCCATAAAATGCGGTAGTCCATAATACAATGGGCTACCGTATTTTTTTATTTTTCTGTCGAAGAAGTCCTTATATCAAGCAGTTTTCCGAGTATGGGGTGCGAAAGTCCTCAATGCCCGGAGTTTTCTTTTTTGCCGAAAGTATTAACGAGCAAAGAGATATTTGTTGGACTTTTAGTGTATTTTTTCTGTTTTTGCGTCTTGAGCAGGGCTGTTTACGGCTCAAATTAGTGCAATAAAAATATAAATATGACAAATTTCAACCTCTATATAATGGTTTCAAATCGTTTCGGCCGATTCTTTTCGGCAAAGTTTTCCGCTTGAATAAAACCTTTCTCCGTGCGAACACTAAAAAAGCAAACATTTGAAAAAAAGGGAGAAAGATATATGAAGGCAACAGGAATTGTTCGGAGGATCGATGACCTCGGTCGTGTTGTAATTCCGAAGGAAATCAGACGCACAATGCGTATCCGCGAGGGCGACCCGCTCGAAATTTATACCGACTCAAACGGCGAAGTTATTTTTAAAAAGTATTCGCCGATAGGTGAACTCAGCCCGTACACAAAACAGTATGTGGATGTTCTTAGCAGAACGACCGGCCATCCGGCCGTGATATGCGACAGGGATCATATTATTGCTGCATCGGGAATACCGAAAAAGGATGTTCTTGAAAAGCGCATTTCTCCGCTTCTTGAAAGCTATATGGAAAAGCGCAGCAGCTTTGTTTTTGAAAGCGGAAAGGAACAGTTCGAACTCTGCGAAGGAAACGAGAGAGAAATTTCTGTGATGTTTCCGATAATCGGCGCAGGTGACGTGATGGGCGCCGTGGCTCTTCTGAGTGCTGAAAAAGGAAAAGCTCCTACCCAAACAGTCGTAAAACTCGCGCAGGTTGCGGCGGCCTTTCTGGGAAAACAGATGGAAGAATAAGCCGAAAATTAAAAAGGCAAAAATTTTAATCAAGGCCGCCGTGTTTGGAAGTTTGAAGCGTCTGAATGCGGTGGCCTGCTTGACATTTTACCTATTTAAAGTATAATAGGAGACATCTATTTTCACTGCGAAAGGGTGGTTTTATGAAAGCAATAGTTACCGTGACCGGAAAGGATACGACCGGAATTATCGCAGCCGTTTGTACTCTTCTCAGCAAGAACAATGTCAATATTCTGGATATCAGCCAGACTGTTATGCAGGAGTTTTTCACAATGTCAATGCTTGTTGAAACCCAAAAGAGCAAAAAAGGCGTTGCCGAGCTTGCCGCGGAGCTTGATGAACTCGGAAAAAAGATGGGTCTTGCAATACATACTCAGCGTGAGGACATTTTCACGCTCATGCACAGAGTCTGATGGGGTGATGTCTTATGATGTTTGATGCAAAGGATATTATCAGCACTCTCGACATGATCGACAACCAGCACCTCGACGTGAGAACGGTAACGATGGGAATCTCGCTTCTCGACTGCGCGGATGAAAGCGTTGAAAAATGCTCCCGGAAAATCTATGATAAAATCTGCCGCAAAGCAGAGCACCTTGTTGAAACCGGCGAACAGATCGAACGCGAGTTTGGAATTCCTATCGTTAATAAGCGTATTTCGGTCACGCCGATTGCACTTGTCGGTGCGGCCTGCCGCGGGGAAAGCTTTGTTCCCCTTGCCGTTTCGCTTGATGAAGCGGCCAAAAAATGCGGCGTCAATTTTATCGGAGGCTTTTCTGCCCTTGTCAATAAGGGCTTTACGGAAAGCGACCGCCGCCTTATTGCTTCAATTCCGGAAGCACTTGCCGTGACCGACCGCGTTTGCTCAAGCGTCTGCGTGGCTTCAACAAAGTCAGGAATCAATATGGATGCCGTTGCGCTCATGGGAAAAACAATCAAAAAAACTGCCGAAAGAACTGCGTCTTCGGGCGGATTCGGTTGTGCAAAGCTCGTTGTTTTTGCCAACGCCGTTGAAGATAATCCGTTCATGGCCGGGGCGTTTCACGGTGTCGGTGAGCCTGAATGTGTAATAAACGTCGGTGTCAGCGGTCCGGGTGTGGTTCACCATGCATTGAAAAGCTGTGAGGGTGAACCGTTTGACGTTGTTGCCGAAACGATTAAAAAAACCGCCTTCAAAATTACACGCATGGGTCAGCTTGTGGCTCATGAAGCTTCTCAAAGGCTCGGTGTTCCGTTCGGAATCGTTGACCTTTCGCTTGCTCCGACACCCGAAAGGGGAGACTCCGTTGCACGTATCCTTGAAGAAATGGGTCTTGAAAAATGCGGAACCCACGGAACCACGGCGGCACTTGCCCTCCTCAACGACGCAGTCAAAAAAGGCGGCGTGATGGCGAGCAACCACGTTGGAGGACTTTCCGGTGCATTCATTCCCGTGAGCGAGGATGAGGGCATGATAGCCGCTGCTCAAGGCGGTTCGCTTTCGCTTGAAAAGCTTGAGGCCATGACCTGCGTTTGCTCCGTCGGCCTTGATATGATTGCCGTTCCCGGAGACACAAGTGCACAGACAATCAGCGCGATAATTGCAGACGAGGCTGCAATCGGCGTTGTCAACTGCAAAACAACGGCAGTCAGACTTATTCCCGCTCCCGGCAAAAAAGTCGGAGACATCGTTGAATTCGGCGGACTGCTCGGCTCTGCTCCGGTCATGGAGGTCAGACCGTTTTCATCCTGCGATTTCATTTCGCGCGGAGGAAGAATACCCGCACCGATGCACTCGCTTAAAAATTGAACAAAAACAGAATTATATCGGCCGCAATGCACGGATAAAAATTTGCCGTGCGCTGCGGCTGTTTCTTTTTGTCTTTCATATTATTACAGTCGGACGAATATATCTTAAACTGAGGAGAGTCGAACCCAATGCGGTTTTTAAAGGCAAATTTCCGCCGATACTGCGTTAAAACGCCTCGCAATGCGTCAGCATTACTCAGCTTTTCGCCTTGTCTCGACAAAAATTTGCTCTTTAAAAACTGCTTCGCACCTGAAGGACTTGTTTTTTCGTGCAGTGTGGTGCTTCTTTGCCAAAGCCATACTGACGTAAGCGTACCAAAAAATGCCGCAATGTGCGGGAAAACAAATTCTTCAGGCACATTGGGTTCAATTACCCTCAGCTTAAATAAGTCAGTCCGTCAGAGTGCGGCAAAAAGGAGATGTCAACATGAGCTTTGAATTGAAAAAAGAAGAACTGTCTGTTTTGAAATGCGCCTGTACCGTCTGCGCCGAACAAAGTATCGACCTTGAACTGAGCCTTCCGGATTATTGCTCGGACATAAAGAGAATTCTGAAATGTACAGTCGATCCGTCCGTTGCAATGCTCAGCCGTTCGGGCGAAAAAGTGAACGCCGAGGGTGAAATTGTGATTCGTCTCGTCTATGTGAACAATGAGGAAAAAACCGACTGCTTTGAGCACAAAATCGGCCTTTCAAAAAGCGCGGAGCTTAAAGATATTCCGGAAAACGCCGTTGTTGTCTGCAATGCGGATACGGAATATGTCAACTGCCGCGCGGCAAGTCAGCGCCGCTGTTCACTGAACGGCAACGTCTCTGTGAATTTTAAAGCGTATACCCGTGAGAACACTCAGGTACTATCGCAAATTGAAAACGACGGAGCGCAGACGCTTCGCGAAGAGGCGGATTTTGTGAGTGCCGTTGTCTGCGCGGAAAAATGCTTTGATATGTCCGAAACTGCATCGATTGACCAAAAGATGCAGCCCATAGGGAAAATTATCCGCTCCGATTCGCGCGCAAGACTCGACTCTGTCAAAGCCGTCAGCGGAAAACTCCTTCTCAAAGGCGAGCTTTTGACCGAGGTGCTTTATTGCGGAGACTCTGCCGAAGGCGAGCTTGAATGTCTTCGCCATTCAATGCCCATAAGCCAGATAATCGAAGTTCCCGATGTCACAGAGGATACACAGTGCTTTGTGCGCCTTTACGTCCGCTCACTGAGCCTTCAGCCGAGGGCGGATTCCTCCGGCAGCAACCGTCTGCTTGAAATTGCGGCAAAGGTTTGTGCTTTTGTTGAAGGTTATGAAACAAAGGCGATTGAGCTTATTGACGACTGCTATTCAACGCGCTTCAGAATGAACGCCGAATTCGGTCGGGTGAGCTTCCTCAAAAAAGCTCATACCTTTGACAGCCGCGAAACCTTCCGCAAAACCGTTGAGCTTTCCGGCCGGAACGCAAAGAGCGTTGTTGACGTAAGATGCGTAAAAATTACTCCGACCGTAACTGCCGAGGGAAAAAAGCTTGAGCTTAATATGAACCTTCTCGTCGGCCTTCTGTTTATTGATGAGGAAGGTATGATTCAGTACACCGAAAAAACCGTTGATTATACCTGCCGGACAACTGCGGCGGTTGAGTGCGGAAAAATTATCTGCACACCGAGCGTATATGTTGAAGAGATTGAAGGTGTTGCGCGGACAGACAGCAAAATCGACCTCCGCGTCGTTTTCAGTGCATACTTTAACGTCTATTCCTCCGTGGAAAAGCGAATTTGCACCTCTGTCAGCTGTGACGATGCACCGGACGAAGAAAACGGCGCCGCTCTCATTGTCTGTTACTGCAAAAAGGGGGAGAAGCTTTGGAACATTGCAAAAAGATATTCAACAACGCTTGAAGCGGTCAGAGAAGAGAATGACCTCAAGGGTGATGAAACAGAGGACGAAAGGATGCTGATGATTCCCTGCGTCTAAGCAAAAAAAAACGGCTGCCGCAAATGCGGCAGCCGGAGAATTATTGAACAGGCTGAAAATAAAAGAAGTAATATATACACACTGCGGCAGCAGCCTGAAGGAGCATAATTGCCGGAAGGCCGAGCATGAACCTTTTGTGGAGCGTTTTGTGGCGAAAGGCTCTCATAGTAAGGTATTCGCAAAGACTGCCGCCCAAAATTGCAGCTGCGAACAGTGCCTTTTCGCTGACACGGCGGCGTCCCTTTTTGGCGTTTCGCTTGTCAAGTACGGTCAGAACAAAAGCAAAAAACGAGACGGTGAGCAGGTATATGCCAAAAATCAAAAGCTTTTGCTTGGTGCTCATGCTTTTTTAAGCTCCTCAAGGTCGCTTTGCGTCATTGCGCAGGCTGTTCCGCGCTCCTTTTCGTGAATATAGTTTTCATTGACGGAAAAAATTTTCGCGCACTGCGGGCAGACGGCAAAACAGCCGTTCCTCTTTTTCAAAAGCAGCGCAACGGCAGAAAGGTCGATATTTTCAAAAAGCGCAAAATTGACCTCTTTTTTGCAGCCAGGGCAGACCACGAGGTTTGATTTTCCGTGGCTTTTTGTAATAAGCTTTTCGCCAGTCTTAATTGCCATTTTTCATGACCTCCGAATCTGATATACCGATATCTTATAATTTTTCTCATCGCTTGTCAAGCCGAAAGGAGCAAACCGGAAAATGAAAAGAAAATTTCTTGCCGTTTTTCTTTCGACACTTTTGCTTTTTTCACTCTGCGGCTGTTCGGACAGCCTGATTCAAAATGACGAACCCGAAGATTTTATTTTTGACGGTGAAGGACTCGGAGATGAATACGGGAACGGCGAAGGCGAATTTCTTGACATTTCAAAGGAGATTCGCGGAGTGTGGCTTTCCTATCTTGAACTGAAGGCCGCTCCAAAGGAAAACGAAGAGCAGTTTTCGGCATGGGTTCTGAATGAGTTCAAAAAGCTTCAAAGGCTTTCGGTCAACTGTGTTTTTGTTCAGGTGCGCCCTTTTGCAGATGCAATCTATGAAAGCAGCCTCTTTCCTTCCTCTGCCTGCGTTTCAAAAAATCAGGGAGAGAAGCTTTTGTTCGATTTTTTTCGAGTGATCTGTGAGCAGGGGAGAAAATGCGGCCTTTCTGTTCATGCATGGATAAATCCTTATAGGATTCTGCCACGCGGCGAAAGCAAAACAACGCTTTGCGCAGACAGTCCGGGAAGAACGTTTGCTTTTCCTGATGTTGTTGAGCTTGATGAGGGCTTATATTTTTCTCCGGCGTCCGAAAAGGCACGGCGGCTTATTATATCCGGTGTTCGGGAAATTTTGGAAAAATACGACGTTGACGGAATACATATTGACGATTACTTTTATCCATCGCAGAACAAAAAGGTGGATGAAAGCTTTTATGAGGATTACCTGAACGGCGGCGGAACGCTTGACCTTGACTCATGGCGGCGTGAAAACGTGAATACCCTCGTCAGCGGAATTTATTCGGCTGTCAAAGAAAACTCAAAACGGAAAATTCTGAGCATCAGCCCGGGCGGAGACATTGAAAAAAACCTTTCCGTTTATTACGCCGATGTTGAACGGTGGGGAAATGAGGACGGCTTTTGCGATGTTTTGATTCCTCAGATATACTACGGCTTCAAAAATGAAAGCAAACCCTTTGAAAAATGTGCCATTCGGTGGAGAAATGCGGTCAAAAACAAAAATGTCCGCCTTTGCGCCGGACTTGCGCTTTATAAAAGGGGAAAGGAGGATAAATTTGCCGGCGAAAGCGGAAAAGACGAGTGGAAGGAAGACGGAATAATCGCGCGTCAAATTGAAACGCTCAAGGAACAGAATTATGACGGATTTTGCCTCTATTCGCTTCAATTTGTAAAATTTAATGAAAAATTATATTCTGACGGTTAAAATTGCTTTTCGGATGTGCTATAATAACCGAAACCATAATTGATATGTTAAAAGGAAAGCTTTTCAAATGCAAAAAATGAAGTTCAAAAAAAACAACCTTGTTTTTGTTGCAATATGTGCCTTTATTCTTGTTCTCAGCGTTGTTCTTGCCGTGTCTTATATCGGCTCAAAGAACAGCGCCGATTTGCCTGTTCAAACTTCGGCTCAAATCAAAAAGGCAAAGACGCTCAAAAACGCCGTCAGACTTTGCGAGGGCAGTGACTTTTCGCTTTCCGGCGGCTCGGCCGAAAGCGCAGAAAGCTCTCAGGACGTTATCCGTTACCTCAAGGATTCGGATTTTGACAGCGTCTTTCTCAAAACGAAGTTTTTGACTTCAAAAAGCAAGAAAAAAACCGAAAAGGAGCTCAAAAAATTTTTTGCCTTTTCAAAGGAGCTTTCAAAGCTCAAAAAAGAGGTTGTTTTCGAAATTGATTTCTCGGCGGAAAACGGCGTTTTCAAAAAGGCTTTTGAAAACAAGTATGTTTCCGGTGTTGTTCTCACCGGAACGGAAAAAGTAACCGCGAAAAAGCTCAACAAAAAGCTTTCGGCTCTTTTAAAGCTTAGCGGAAAAAAGCAGCTGGCCGTCAGTCTTCCGGGCGGCTATACGGATCTTGATGCCGTAAAAGGCGAAAAGCTCAGCTTTGTTCTTTTGAACCTTGACGGAAAAAACGTCGCAGAAAACAAAAAAATCCTCTCCGCTTTTGAAAAAGCATTTGAGAAAAAAAGTGTTTCCCTTTGCATCGGCCTTTGCTTTGAGGAATGCACAATGGAAAAAGCTTCTGCCGACCTTCCTTTGCAAACTGCGCTTGCTTGCGACGAAATCAGTCTTGTTTCCATGCGCCTTTTTTCCTGTCTATTTGATATTCGAACAGACACGCAAAACTGCTTTTCAGCCGTCAGTGAATACATAAAAAACGGAATTGACGAAGAAAGGGCTTTTGAGTCGCTTTCCATTGAGGGCTACGAAGAAGGCGAAACCGCAAAATCTACCGATTACAGAACAAAAATCACCGTTCACGGTTCACCTCTGTTCCCTGTCATTTTTGACGGCGAAGAGGTTGACCTCTCGGATGACGGAACTGCCGAGCTTGAGCTTTCGCTCAAAACCGGAGAAAACAAATTCACCGTTTCTCAATGCGGAAAAATGCTGAAATATAAAGTCAGGGTCGATTTTGAGGGTGAAGTGATCCGGGAAATTTCGCCGATTTCCGCCGTCTATGCTTCACCCGGAAAAAAGGTGAAGATAATTGTCAGAGCCGCCGCCGGAGCCAGGGTGACGGTCAAGGCCGGGGCAGCGCGCTATGAGGCAACACCTGTCACAAAGGAAGAGGACGGCTGCTGCAACTACCGCGCCCGGTTCACCGTGCCGAAAAGCAAGGTTGAGATAGATTCAATTGGAAGGCTCACCGTAATAGCATCGTATAAAGGCGAAAACTATTCAAAGGAAGGCCCCGTTGTGGTTTATGCTCAGTCTCTTTCAAATGAGACTGCCGCCGCACCGGATAAAAGCGTTACAATTCAAAACAACCTCAGTTCGCCTTCAACGAACGGCGCAACGACCGTTATTCATAATACGGCCGACCCTGCTTCACATACCGAGCCTCAGCAGTACACGGGCGGTCAGATGTGCATTGTTACCTCTGCTTTTGCGGACACATGGCCAACCCTCACCGAGGATGACAGCTTTGTTCCGTATTATACGCCGCTTGTTCGCGGAACGGTCGATTATGTCACGGGACAGAGCAGTATTTATGACAGCGAGGAGGAAACCACACGGAACTTTTTTGACCTTGCCTCCGGCCGCCGCGTTCAAACCAAGGACGTTATGCTGATTCCTCAGACGAACAAGGGTGCAAACAAAATGAGCGTCGTCTCTTCTCAGCTAAGCGCAGGAGATCTGACTGTCAAGCTTTCAACAACGTGGGAGGTTCCGTATTCCTTCAGCTTCGGTCCTCAGGAATACTACACTGCTTACGGAAAAAAGTTCAATGTCAGCGATTTTACCGCGAATTACATTCAGTTCACTTTCTATTACACAACGGCCGCCGGCGGAATGGTGAATACCTCAGGAAGTGAAGTGTTCTCTTCGGCTTCGTGGAGTGTAGATTCCTCGAACAAAACCGCAACGCTGACCCTTTGGCTCAAAAAAAGCGGCGGCTATTACGGCTACCACATTGAACGCAACAGCTCAGGCCAGCTTGTTCTGCGTTTTAGCGGAAGGCCGCTCACCCTTTCAGGAACAAGAATTGTTCTTGACCCCGGCCACGGCGGTTCGGACGGAGGGGCTAAGGGACTTTCCGGAGCGGTGAATGAATCTCAACTGAATTTTGCCCTTGCCGTTGCAATCAAAAACGAGCTTGAACGCCGCGGTGCAACCGTATATTTGACAAGAACCGGAGACAATGACATAACCCTTGAGGAAAGGAAAACCTTTGCAAGGGTCAACGATGCCGATATTTTCATCAGCGTTCACTGCAACGCCTCAGTGAATACCTCAAAAAAGGGAACGACTGTCTATTACTTCCGCCCGTTCTCAGAACCGCTCTCAAATGCAATATACCAAAGGATGAAATCTCTTTTTGAAAACGATTTCTACGCCGGAACTTCCTTGGCTCAGTATATCGGGATCGGTTCAATTTTCAATCCCTTCAGTGTAACGCGGCTTGAGGAATGTCCGAGCGTTCTCGTTGAAACCGGGTTCATCACAAACGAGGAGGAATGCAGACTTCTTCTTGAAGCCTCAAACCGCGAAAAAATCGCCGTGGCTGTTGCCGGCGGCGTTGAAGAGTATATTGCAAGGTGACTGTGGCTTTATGTGAGGATCAGGCGCGAAAACAGAAGCGCCGCAACGCCTGCCGTTCCGCCTAGTGCCGAAATTGCGAGCGTGGCCGCATTGACCGCCAGCGAAACGCCCGTTGCCGCGGAAAGAAGATTGACCGCAAACAGCGAGGCAAGTCCCTGAACGGCGGAAAAAATCAGCGCCTTGAAAAAATGCTTGCTTTTGAGCATGACCGCGAGTATTATTATTCCGGAAACGGCCAGCAAAGCGATTATTGCCGTTGACTTAATCTGCATGGCTTATCCCACCTTTCAATATAAAACCTATTACAACTTTTGCCGAAATATGACCGGGAGCGTGATTTAATGAAGCCTTTGAAGCTTGAAGCGGCAATCAAAGACTATATCTGGGGCGGAACACGCCTTTCAAAAGAATTTGACATTGTCTCTTTCCTTGACCGTCAGGCGGAAGCCTGGGTGCTTTCCTGCCACCCGGACGGAGAAAACATAATCAAAAACGGAGCATTCGCCGGAAGAACACTTTCCGATGTTCTTCAAAATGAGGGCAAAAGCTATCTCGGAACCCATGCCGAAAGGTTTTCCTCCTTTCCCGTTCTGATCAAGCTCATTGACGCGCGCGACAACCTTTCGCTTCAGGTTCACCCGGACGACGCTTATGCAAGGAAGCACGAGAACCAGAACGGAAAAACCGAAATGTGGTATATTCTTGACTGTGAAGAGGATTCAAAGCTCATTTACGGCTTCAAAAAGGACGTGACGCGCGCCGATGTTCAAAAGGCAATCAACAAAAACGAGCTGCTTTCGCTTTGCAACGAAGTGAAGGTGAAAAAGGGCGATGTGTTCTTTATTGAAGCCGGAACCTTGCACGCAATCGGAAAGGGCATTCTGCTTGCCGAGGTTCAGCAAAACTCGAATGTAACCTACCGCGTTTATGATTACGGAAGGCTCCAAAACGGAAAGCCAAGGCCGCTTCATACCGAAAAGGCGCTCGATGTTCTGAACTTCAAGAAGGCAGAGGAAAAGGAAAGCTATGCGCCCGAAAAAGGGGAGAACGGCAGAACGCAGCTTGCCTCCTGCGATATTTTCAACGTTTCAAGGCTCGATGTTCGGGAGAGCATGACCGTTACGGCGGACGAAACCTCTTTTGTTTCGCTCGTTGCGCTTGACGGCAACGGCGTTCTCTGCCACAAGGACAGCGTTCTTACCTTTTATAAGGGAGAAAGCATTTTTCTCCCGGCAGGACTCGGTGAAACCGAAATTCTCGGCAACGTAACCGTTCTTGAAACAAGAATCTGAAGCAAAAAGTATTGACAAGCTGAATAATTTGTCATACAATATCACTGACAAATGAATCTTCGGGGCGAGGTGTAATTCCTCACCGGCAGTATAGCCTGCGAACTTTGCTTTTGCAAAGCCGATTCGGTGCAATTCCGAAGCCGACGGTCAAAGTCCGGACGGAAGAAGAAAAACAAATGACGGATTTTGCTTTTCTGCGCCCGCAATTTTTGCGGGCGTTTTTGTTTGTCAAAAAAGAAAAGGAAGGTCGGTCTGCTATGAAAAAGAACAAAAAATTCACCCGTTATGTTGTCACCGCAATGCTTTGCGCGGTCAGCTTTGTGCTGTATCTCCTTGAGTTTCCGCTTTTCCCCGGTGCAACTCACCTGAAGCTTGATTTGAGCGATATTCCCGCGCTTGTCGGTGCAATGCTTTACGGCCCCGGCTGGGGCGTGCTTGTTGAGCTTGTGAAAAACGTCATTGAGCTTTGCGTCAAGGGCATAGGAAGCCAGATGGGCTTTGGCAATCTGATGAACTTTATTGTCGGCTCGGCGTATATTGTTCCGTTTTGCCTGATGCATAAAAAGAGCAGCAAAAAAAGCGGTGTGTTTTTCGCCTGTTTGCTCGGTATTGCTTCAATCGTTCTTGTCGGAATCGTCGCAAATTACTTCATTGACCCGCCGTTTTTCAAGTATTTCCTTGGCATTGAGCTTGAAAGCAAGGCTTTGTGGGGTGCAATTTGGTCAGCAACGGCGCTCAATGCAATCAAAGGCGCAATGCTCGGCGTTGTGAGCCTTGTTCTGATTCCTACACTCATAAAACGGGTTGAAAGGGAGCATCTTGCCTGATTTTGTGAATATTCCGCCGTACTTTGCAAAAATATGCAGAGACGGCGGAATTTTTTTCTTTGGTTTCTTGCTATGACGGTAAAACTGTGATATCATGAAATATAAAAATATATCCGGTATGGTCGGATAAGGGGGAATTCTTTTGAAATCAATTATTGCCGCGCTCCTGAGCTTTTTTCTTGCCGTCACTTCATTTCTCGGAATTACCGATGAAGCGCTCAACGAAAAAATAACCGGGCTTTTAAACGGCAGCGAAAACGTCAGCGTTATTGTTGAGCTTGAGGGAAAAAGCCTTCTTGACGGTGTCAGCGGCGCGAAGGAGAGGAAAAAGCTCCTTGAAGGCTATCTCGGAAGCGAAAAATATGAAAAACTCGTTTCCGCAAGAGAAAACGTCAAAAAGCTTGCTCAAAAAAGCATTTCCGGCGTGAGCTTCAAGGATTCCTATTCTTATTCGTTTGTCATCAACGGCTTTTCGCTCTCCCTTCCATATAAACACATTGACGAGCTTGAAAAGCTTCCCGGTGTTAAGGCTGTGACCGTTGCCGAACGTTACAGCCAGCCGCAGATAATTGAAGAAGCCGCAGTGTCTTCGACCGATGAAAAAACAAAGCATAACCTTTTCACCGGAGTTCCTCAGGCTCAGGAGGCCGGCTACACCGGAAAGGGAACCGTCATTGCGATTCTTGACACGGGCTTTCAGTGTGACCACGAAGCCTTTTCCGGCGGAATTGAAAGCCCGGTGCTTTCAAAAAAAGATATCAACCTCATCACGACTTTCCGTGTGCTCAACACGATCGTTCCGCGCTGGGGCGTGAACTATTATTCCGAAAAGATTCCCTATAAATGGGACTACGCCGAAATTGACAAGAGCGTTGGCAACAGCAATTCGGACCACGGAACTCATGTTGCCGGAATTGCGGGAGCAAACGCAGGCGAGGTGATCGGTGTTGCGCCGGACGCTCAGCTGCTTCTGATGAAGGTCTTCGGCGATGAAAAAAATTCCGTTGCAAAGGAAGAGGTCAACCTTGCCGCTCTTGACGATTCCGTAAAACTCGGAGCGGACGTTATAAACATGAGCCTCGGCTCGCCCTGCGGCCAGAATCACGATAATCCGATAAGTGCAGCCGTTTATAAAAAGCTTGAGCGCAGCGGGATCACCGTTTCGGCTTCGGCGGGCAACGAGTCAAGCCTCGGCGAAAACGACAGCGTTCCCGGTAGTGAGAGAATGAATGCCGACCTGTTCGATTACGGAACGGTTGATTCACCGGCCAGCTATGACTGGCCGATGGCGATTGCCTCCTCAGACATTGATTCAAGAACGTCACATTCTCCCGATTCCGTGAGCCGCGAGGGTGCGGGTACGGCAAAGATGTCGTCCTTCTCTTCTTGGGGTGTCACAGCCGACCTTCGTCTGAAGCCGGAAATCACCGCACCCGGAAGCAGGATTTATTCCTCGGTTCCCGGCGGCGGCTACGGCTCAATGAGCGGAACCTCAATGGCGGCTCCGTATTTCTCAGGCAGCTATGCACTCGTAAAGCAATATGTAAATGAAAAGTATCCCTCAAAGAACAGCAGAAACAGTGCCGAGTTTATCAACAGTCTGCTAATGAGCACGGCCGTTCCATTCCGCGGCTACGGAAAGTCTGCGTATTATTCACCGAGACAGCAGGGAGCCGGACTTGTTTCCGTTCAGAATGCGCTTTCAGCTTCGGCATATCTCACCGCGTCCGACGGCGTTTCAAGGCCGAAAATTGATCTCGGAGAAAACACAAGCGGCGTCCTTGAGCTTTCCTTTGTGGTTCATAACCTTTCAAAAAAAGCACTTTCCTATAAACTTAATGAAGCTGTGCTCACCGACAGCTTTTTGAAAACCGGCACTTCGTATGTTAATACACTGAGTGCGAAAAAGCTTGCAAAGAGCCTTTATGCCGTTGAATACACAGGTGGCTCAGAGGGCGGGATGCTGTCTCTTGCTCCCGGTGAAAGCAAAAAAGCTTCAATGAAAATCACGGTTTCCCAAAAGGTTCTTGATGAGCAGAAAGCTGCTTTCAAAAACGGCTTCTTCGTTGACGGCTTCGTTTTTCTTGAAAGCACCGACAAAGCCGAGCCGACCCTTTCACTGCCGTTCGTTTCCTTTAACGGTGACTGGTCAAAGGCATGGCTTTTTGACAATACTATCTATGACGATGAAAAGCCGTATCTTAACGGTGAATGGGGTCTTGCCGTTACCGACGGAGAAGATTTCTATCCGCTCGGCGCGAATATTTTTGAAAATGGAAAGGAATATGCAATTGACTCAAAATATTGCGCATATTCCGTTCATGCACTCGAGAGCAAAATGAAAAAGCCGTATGTTACCGCGAATGTCGCCCTTCTTCGCAACGGAAAGAGGATGGACTATAACCTGTTCACAAAAAGCGGAGTTTTCCGCTATTACGGCTCGTCGCTTCTTGAATACGCCAGAAAGACCAATAATCCGAGCCGCAATTCTCAGGTCGGCGTTCTTTGGGGTCTTTCGGGTCTCAGAGACGGCCAAAGCTATGTCTATAAGGTTTCAACAACTCCGGCGAATTATAAGAGCAAACGTGTAACGCTTTCAATGCCGTTCGTTGTCGATAACCAAAAGCCTACGCTTGAAAGTGCGGAATACAGAACCGAAAACGGCGAAGCGATCCTTACGGTAAAAATCAAAGACAACCGCTATGTGATGGGCTTTGAAATGTTTGACCAAAGCAGTAAATCTCTCGGAAAAGTCTCCTTCAAAGGTCAGGAGCCGGATTCAGACGGAGTTTATACCCGCACCGTCAACGTCAGCAGGCTGTCGCGCCGCGCAGTCTCTTCGCTTGAGCAGGTCAAGCTTTATATTGTAGACTACGCGTATAACGAAGCCTACGGTTCGGTTTCGCTTTTGGGAGAAGCTGAAACTTCGGCCGATATTTCCAATTCTGCGCTGACTGCACCGCGCGTATATAGTTTTGATTCCGCTCAGCCGGTAATTGACACGACCGACTGACCTGAAAACATAATCTATTTTGGGAGAGTGACACAGGATGCATAAAAGCCAACTGACAAAAGCCAAAAAGCTCGGCTATTGCAGCGGAATTTCCGCTGAGTCGATTCTTTACAATATGTACTATACATATTACCTCGTTTTCCTTACAGACGTTGCGCATATGTCACCGTCTCTTGCCGGAACGGTCAGCCTCATCTCAGTGATCTGGGACGCTGTGACCGACCCGATCATCGGCCATTTTGCCGATAAAAAAGGCGCAGACAAGCGCAAATTCATGCTCCGCGCTGCCTTCCCGGTCGGAATCACCTTCATCGGTGCGTTCATCCCGCTCGGTGACACAAGCGACATTTTCAAGTTCATTTTCTATACCGCAATGACGATGCTCTTCTGGCTTGCATATACGGTGTACACGATTCCGTATTACGCCGTTGTTGCAGAAATTACCGAGGATTACGATGAAAGAACCGATATCCGCGGAAAAAGCTCGCTGTTCAACACGGTTGCAATTCTTCTCGGCAACGCTGTTCCGGCTCTTGTTCCCGGTCTCATCATCGGAATGGGCGTGAGCGCTTCGGTCGGCTGGCTTTTGACGGCGGCGCTTCTTGCTGTGCTCGCGGTCATTTCGGCTGTTGTTGCTTCCTTGAGCCTTCGCGGAATTGAACTCAAAAAAGCCAACGAAGTCGGCGCAAAGGAAAAGGTCAAGGTTTCCGAATACCTTCAGATTCTCAAAATCAAACCGTTTCGTTGGTTCGTGATGTTCGTGTTCTTCTTTCTCATCGCTTCTGCAATGATTCAGACGAACTTTGCCTATCTCGTTCAGTCCCGCCTCGGAATGAGTGACGACGGAATGGTAATTGTTATAATCACGCTTGTTGCTTCAATGGGTCTTATGATTCCCATTGTTACAAAGCTTGCGGAAAAAACAGACAGAAGAAAAGCCGGAATAATCTTCATTTCAATAATGTTTGTCGGCCTTATCATAATCAAGTTCATCGGAATTGACGGCACACCGATGCTCATTGCTTCTGTGTTTGCCGTTGCTCTCGGCCTTGCCTGCTTCTGGACGATTTTCTATTCAATGGCATATGACCTTGTTGAGGTTGACGAATTTGTTAACGGAAAGCGCCGCGAAAGCATGATCACCGCGTTCCCGCAGTTCTTCCAGAAATTCGGCGCGGCAATCGGAATGTGGATTGCCGGTCAGGTTCTTGACCTCGGCGGCTATGACGGAACGCTTGCCGTTCAGTCCGATTCCGCAAAGGATGCAATTGAAAACATTGCAACTGTGATTCCGGCCGCCTTCCTCGTTTTGGCTCTTATCGGAATTATCATGTATCCGGTCACAAAGGAACGCTTCGCATTGCTCACAAGTCAGCTTGAAAAAAAGCGCAGTGGAGAAGAATACAATACCGAAGGACTTGAAAAGCTTATATAAAACGCCGGAAACGGCAAAAAAGGAGAAAGAAAATATGAAGGGAATCATCCTTGCCGGAGGAAGCGGAACAAGGCTTTATCCGATAACCATGGTTACGTCAAAGCAGCTCCTTCCGGTTTATGACAAGCCGATGATCTATTATCCGCTTTCGGTGCTCATGATGGCGGAAATTCGCGAGATACTTATTATTTCAACGCCGCAGGACATCGGAAATTTTGAGCGTCTGCTCGGCAACGGTTCCGATTTCGGCCTGAAGCTCGAATATGCTGTTCAGCCTTCGCCGGACGGCCTTGCGCAGGCGTTTTTGATCGGCCGCGAATTTATCGGTAACGACAGCTGTGCCATGATACTCGGAGACAACATTTTTTACGGCAACGGTCTCGGCAAGCTTCTGAAGGAAGCAAGAGAAAACGCACAGCTCGGCACTGCCACCGTTTTCGGCTATTACGTTGATGATCCGGAGCGCTTCGGTGTGGTTGAGTTTGACGAAAAGATGAACGCTGTTTCAATTGAAGAAAAGCCGAAGGAGCCGAAGTCAAATTATTGCGTCACCGGTCTTTATTTCTATGACAACACCGTTTGCGAAAAGGCTGAAAAAATCAAGCCGTCCGCAAGGGGAGAGCTTGAAATTACCGACCTCAACCTGCTTTTTCTTAAAGAAAAAAAGCTTTCGGTCAAGCTTCTCGGGCGCGGCTTTGCGTGGCTTGACACGGGTACGGTTGAAACCCTCAACGAGGCGGCAAACTTTGTGCGCATTGTTGAGGGCAGACAGTCCGTCATGATTTCCGCTCCGGAGGAGATTGCTTTCAAAAACGGCTGGATAAGCAGGCAGACGCTTCTTCTCTGCGCCGAAAAATACGGCAAGTCGCCCTACGGTGCTCATCTTCGGCAGGTTGCAAACGGAAAACTGAAATACTGATATCCAAGTGACTTTCGTATTTGGTGCAGACCAAAGAGCAAAACAAAAATCAAAAGACTATATTTCGTGAGGCTTATTAAAATTAGAGCTTCATATGAAATATAGTCTTTGTTTGTTGAAAATATAAAATGCTTTTGCTCTTCTAAGCGCTTTTTTCCACTCGCGGCATCTACATACAGCTTCGTGGCAGCCTGAAGAAAGCCCGATGCGCAATATGCCTGAGCGGTCTGTTTTTCTCAAAAAAAGTTCCGTTTGGTTTGATTTTTTTGAAAATGTGTGATAATATATAAACCGAGTTTATGTAAACCCAAATCTGTGTATTATTCGGCCGAAAGGAGATTTCCGTTTGAAGGAAAACTTTCTCATAACTCTCCATACCGTTCAGGAAACGGACGGAGACAAGGACGTTCTTGATATGACGGCGCGCGCCTCCCTTAAAGGAGAGGAAAATGATTACTATATCACATATACCGACGCTGACGGCGACTTTGAAGGCTCTCAAACAACGCTCCACGTTGAAAATGGGAGCTGCATCACAATCAGCCGCAACGGAGAGTGTAATTCACACATGATCGTTGAAAAGGATGTCCGTCATATTTCTCACCATATAACGCCTTACGGCACTTTTTCGCTCGGAGTCAGCGCACTTGCAATCGACTCAAAAATGAAAAAGAACGGCGGAACCCTCAACTTCCGTTACTGCACTGACATTGATATGCATCCGCTCGGCGAAATTGAGTTTGATATAACTCTTGAGAAGCGTCCGATTGCGTAATTCGGCGGTATATTTTGAAAGGAAAAACTATGGCTTTAACAACAGAAAAAGTTCAGGAACAAATTACAACACTGATTGAAAACGCTTTTAAATCGGCTGAGCAGAGGGGAATTCTTCCCTCGTGCGAAGCTGCGCCGTTTATAATTGAAGTTCCGGCGGACAAGGCTAACGGAGATTTTTCAACCAACGCCGCAATGGTCAACGCAAGAACGTTCCGCCTCTCTCCGCGCAAAATTGCGGACACGATTCTTTCCGAGCTTTCCTGCGAGGGAACATACTTTGAAAAAATTGAAGTTGCCGGCCCGGGCTTCATCAACTTTTTTTTGAATTCGCGTTTTTATGCCGATGTTCTTCTTGACATCGAGCGCGAGGGCGAAAACTACGGAAAGAGCAATTACGGCCAAGGCAAAAAGGTCAACGTTGAGTTTGTTTCGGCCAATCCGACCGGACCTATGCACATGGGCAACGCACGCGGCGGTGCACTCGGTGACTGTCTTGCCGCTGTTCTTGAATATGCAGGCTATGACGTAAGCCGCGAGTTTTACGTCAATGACGCAGGAAATCAGATAGCAAAATTTGCCCTGTCGCTTGATATAAGATATCAGCAGCATTTCAAGGGCGAAGACAGCGTCGAGCTGCCGGAGGACAGCTACCACGGAGCGGACATCATCAAACGTGCTGAAGAGTTTGCCGAAGTATACGGCAACAGCTACCTTGAAAAAAGCGAAGAAGAGCGCAGAAAAGCCCTCGTTGACTTTGCTCTTCCTAAGAATATTAAAGAAATGAAGCAGGCAATGGAAAAATACAGAATCCGGTATGACACATGGTTCAGCGAGCTGACGCTCCATAACGACGGCGAACTGAAAGACACCATAGACCTGCTCAAAGAGCGCGGCTACACCTACGAAAAAGACGGAGCACTCTGGTATAAGAACATTGAGGTTCAGACCGAAATGCTCAAGGAGCAGGGCAAGAGCCGTGAGTATATTGATAAGCTGGAGCTTAAAGACGATGTTCTCATCCGCGCCAACGGAAACCCGACTTATTTTGCCGCTGACATTGCCTATCACAGAAACAAGCTTGAAAAGCGCGGCTTTGAAAAGGCAATCGACGTTTGGGGCGCGGATCACCACGGCCACATTGCAAGAATGAAAGGCGCGATGCGTGCCGTCGGAATTGACGAAAACCGTCTTGATGTTCTTTTGATGCAGCTTGTCCGTCTCATGAGCGGCGGCCAGCTTGTCAGAATGTCAAAGCGAACCGGAAAGGCCATTACGCTCGTTGACCTTCTTGACGAAGTGCCTATCGACGCCGTTCGCTTCATGTTCAATATGCAGGAGCCCGGCTCGGTCATGGATTTTGACCTTGACCTCGCCGTTCAGGAAAGCTCGCAAAACCCGGTTTACTATTGCCAGTATGCTCACGCGAGAATATGCAGTATCCTCTCAAAGCTTGAGCAGGAGGGCAAGTGCTATTCAAAATGCACCGAAAAGGAGCTTGAAAGGCTGACCGAAAGCGAGGAGCGCGCTTTGATTTCTCATCTTTCGCGCCTTCCGTCCGTGATAGTCGGAGCGGCCAAGAACTATGACCCGGCGAAGGTCACTCATTATGTTGTTGAGCTTGCAACGCTGTTCCATAAGTTCTATAATGCCTGCCGCGTCAACGTTGAGGACGAGGAGCTGATGAAGGCAAGGCTTTTCCTTTGCGTCTGCGTCCGCAACACAATAAGGAACGTTCTGACGCTTCTCAAGGTCGATGTTCCGTCAAGAATGTGATTTGACCTTTCATCACTGCCGCCACGAATATTTTTCTTAATATTTCAAAAAATGTTAATATGTTGAGGCGGCTTTTGGCTTATAATGAGGTGAATGCCGGCAGCCGGGAGCACAAATCACAACGGTGTATTGTTTTCTCAATAAATCGGCGGCTATAAAGCCAAATTTAAGGTTTGTATGAAAAACTAATGCTGAATAAATATATAAATACGGAGGAATTCTAATGAGCTCAGAAAAAATTCTTGTTGTTGACGACGATCAGAACATTTGCGAGTTGCTCAGGCTCTACCTTGAAAAGGAGGAGTATAACGTTGTAATTGCCAATGACGGTGCTTCTGCCGTTTCAACGTTCAACGCCGAAAGTCCGGCACTTGTTCTGCTTGACATCATGCTTCCGAAGCTTGACGGTTGGCAGGTATGCCGCGAGATAAGAAAGTTCTCCGAAGTTCCGATCATCATGCTCACCGCAAAGGGCGAGGTCTTTGACCGCGTTCTCGGCCTTGAGCTCGGCGCGGATGACTATGTTGTCAAGCCGTTTGACGCGAAGGAGGTCGTTGCAAGGATCAAGGCGGTTCTTCGCCGCTCGGCTTCAAGCATGGCCGATGAGGTCAAGGAGGTTCATTACGACAAGCTTTCAATCAATCTCACCAACTATGAACTCAAGGTCAACGGTGTTCAGGTCGATACCCCGCCGAAAGAAATGGAGCTCATCTTCCACCTTGCGAAGAACCCGAACCGCGTTTTCACGCGAGATCAGCTCCTTGACGAAGTGTGGGGCTTTGATTACTACGGCGATTCAAGAACCGTTGACGTTCACATCAAGCGTCTGCGCGAAAAGCTTGACGGCGTTTCCGATAAGTGGGAGCTTCGCACCGTTTGGGGCGTAGGCTATAAGTTTGAAACCAGAGAATGATAAAAACGACCGGGCACTGCCGAAAGGCAGTGTCTGTTTGAATTTATTTTGAAGGGAGAGCATGGAAGGTGTCGAAAGCGAAGGACAAAAAAAGAACAAAAAAGAATAAGCCGATCTACAGAAGAAGCTCCGTCTTCCGGCGTTATTTCGGCTTTACCGCCGCAATCGTTCTCGGCTGTATGGTGATTCTCGGCCTTATCATGATAATTTTTGTTGCAACCCAGTGGTGGAACGACAAAACCAGCGCACTTACGACCAATGCAAAAAATATTATTGATGTAACGAAAGAGTATACCTACTCCGACATTGAAAACGACACCTCTGTCAAAAAAATGCTCGGCAACATGCTGCACACAATTTCAGACGCAACAAATTCCGACTTTTTGATTGTTGACAGCAGCGGAAGCATAATCCTGTGTGAAAGCAGCATAAACGGCTCCTGTGCTCAGCACGGCTCGATGAAAATTCCCGAGGATTATATGAAGCGCGCCCAGAAAAGCGGCTTTTCCGACTATTTCAATGACAAAATTTTCGGGCGCGGCAAATTTGTTGTTGCCGTTCCTTTGGGAAGTGACAGCGATGAAAACGCAAACAGAGGGGTGGTCTTCGCCGTTGAGGACGCGATTGAGGGTCTTTTGCCATATATTCTCGGCATACTTGGTGTGTTCACCGCTACCTCAATCATTTTGCTTGGCGCAAGTATGCTGATAATTTATATTCTCTGCCGCGGAATTGCAGTTCCTCTTGACGAAATGGAAGAGGTCACAAAGCACTTTGCGAAGGGGGAATTCCAGCACCGCGCAAATGAAAACTATAAGCGCGGCTACTTCAGCTCATTTGCAAAGGCACTTAACAAAATGGCCGATGAGCTTGCCGTCAACGAGGCGGCGCAGAAGAGCTTCATCGCGAACGTTTCCCATGAGCTTAAAACACCGATGACAACTATAGGCGGCTTCATCGACGGAATCCTTGACGGAACCATTCCGGAGGAGAAACAGCGCAGCTATCTTATGACTGTTTCCACCGAGGTCAAGCGCCTTGCGCGGATAGTTGTTTCAATGCTCAATCTTTCAAAAATCGAAGCGGGCGAGGTCGGCCTTTCGCCTGTGGACTATGATATTTCAAAGCAGATTTTTGACACCCTTCTGACCTTTGAAAAGAGGATCGACGATAAGCATATAACCGTTTGCGGTTTTGAAGAAATGGACTCTGTCAAAGCACATGCCGACAAGGACCTCATTCAGCAGGTCATCTATAACCTGTTTGATAACGCCGTGAAATTTACGCCGGAAAACGGAAAAATCAGCGTTTTTGCCGAAAACAAGGATCATAGAACTTATGTGAGAATCCGCAACACCGGCGTCAGCGTTTCAAGTGAAGAGATTTCAAGAATTTTTGAACGCTTCTATAAGGTTGACAAATCCCGAAGCTTTGACGTCAAGGGCGTAGGTTTGGGTCTTTATATCGTCAAAACTATAATAAATATGCACGACGGCGAAATTTCGGCCTGCAGTAAGGAACAGGAGTACACCGAATTCAGCTTCAATATTCCCTTTGACAGTTGAATAGCCACGGCTTGAGAGTTTTAGGCAGAATTTAACTACTGTTTTAAGTTGGTTTTAGCAGAACAGAATATATTTATCACAACAAAGCAAAAGCTTCTGTTTATATGCGAAAGGAGCAATCAACATGATGGATGATTTTAATAACAACAACGGCTTTGATCCCTTTGAAAAGGAAGAGCAAAGCGATGTATTTTCCGGAGAACAGCCGGATAAGAGCAGCTCGGAGGAAAGCCGGGACGTTTTCTCAGCCTCTTCGTTTGATGAAGAGAACGGTATCAGCGAACCTGAAGCTGCACCGGTTCAGCCCGAACAGCCCGCTTCGTTCGGTTCTCAAAGCAGCACTTCGGCCGTACCGAATGAGCCTGGCGGATATACCGGTTACACACCCTATGGACAGAATCCTCAGCAACCTTTGCACTACGGTGCATCGAATCCGCAGAACCCGCAGTACGGCTATAACGGTCAGTATCAGCGTCCGGTGCAGCCGCAGCAGCAGTTCACTCCCTACGGAGCAACGCCGCCGCAAAAGCCCAAAAAGAAGGGCGGAAAGGTTGCAGTTGCCCTCGTAATTGTTTTCGTTGTCGTAATCGCACTTTCTGCGGTTGTCGGTTCACTTTTGAACGGCCGCAGCAGCAAGCCGAGCGCAACAAACCCGTCCCAGGCCGCAACGGCCGGCCAGACCGGCGGGGAAACAAAATCCCCTGCGGTCGAGTATTCAACAGGCAGCGCAACAGTTCAGCAGCTTTCCGCTGTTGAAGTTGCCGAAAAGGCAAGAAAGAGTGTTGTCGGCGTAATGGTATATTCAAACGGAAAGCTCAGCGGAGAAGGCTCCGGCGTCGCGATGGCACTTGACAAGAACAAGGAATACACCTATATCCTTACCTGCGCCCATGTAATCAGCGACAGCGGCGTAACCTACAGAATTCAGACGCTTGACGAAAAGAACTATGAAGCTTCTCTCGTTGCGTATGACACAAGAACGGATATCGGCGTTCTTAAGGTCAAGGCGAACGATATTCCTCTTGCCGAGCTCGGCGATTCCTCAAGTCTTAAGGTCGGCGAAACCGTTTACGCAATCGGCAACCCCGGCGGATCGGAATATTTCGGTTCAATGACCGACGGAATCATTTCCGCAATTGACCGCTCGGTTTCCTCAACCTATACTATGACCTGCATTCAGCACAATGCAGCTATCAATCCCGGTAACTCGGGCGGCGCGCTTGTCAATTCGGCAGGTCAGGTCATCGGAATCAACTCTTCAAAAATTGCTGCAACCGACTATGAAGGCATGGGCTTTGCTGTTCCCATCGCAACGGCAAAATCGGTTGCCGAAAGTCTGATTGAATATGGCTATGTTCCCAACAGACCCAAGCTCGGAATCGAATATGCCTCTGTCAGCTCATATCAGCTTTACAGCATGGTTGTTGCAATCAAGGGACTTCCGGCAGGTTCACTTGTAATTGCAGGAATCTCCAACGACAGCTCCCTTGCCGGAACGAAAGCACAGGTCGGCGACCTTATTGTTGCCGTCAACGGTCAGAAGATGAATGACTCAAGCGTTTTGCTTGACCTTATCAATACCGGGGCAGTCGGTGACACAATTACGCTGACTCTTTGCAGAATTGAAAGCAAGAGCTATAAGACCACTGAATTTGATGTTTCAATCACTCTTGTTGAAGACAAGGGCAACACGGAAACCACAACAGAGGCTGCAACCAACGGCGGTTATTACCGCGGCGGTTCGGGAAGCTTTGAAGATTTCTTCAAGCAGTATTTCGGAAACTAAAATCAAAAGCAGGCAGTCCCGTTTTGGGACTGCCTTATTTTTGCTTCGGTGCTTTAAAACTCATCGGTTTTCCCGAATCTTTTAAATACCGCACTTATCAGCTGCTTGAGTGCAATGGCAATCAGCAGCGCACCGAAAAGCTTTTTTAAAATATCGGGGGAAAGGAAGCTCAAAATGAAATATCCTGCCGCCGCTCCGAGCAAACCGGGGATGACCAGAGGCAGAACGAACTCTTTCTTGATGAGCTTTTTTCTGAGGTAAAATATGATTGAATATATCGCGCAGGGAATGAAAAAGACGAGGTTTATTCCCTGCGCCGTTTTCTGTTCAAGCGAGAGGAAAACCGTCAGCAGAATTATGAGCACCGTTCCGCTGCCAAAGCCCATTGAACCGACCACTCCGGAAAGGAAAGCGCCGAGCGCCGTGAAAAACTGCATCATCCCACCACCAGTCTGAACCCTGCCCAAAGCATGAAAAGCGAAAAAACGCTTTGAAGCAGGGAATTCTTCATTTTTGAAAGCAGAACCGTTCCGAGCAGTGTTCCCGGAAAGCCGAAAAGAATGAGCGGGGCCGCGTCCCAAAGCCTAAAGTAGCCGCGCAGAAGATAAACTGCGGCGCTGAGAACGGTCAGCGGAAGAATGACGCAAATTGCCGTTGCCTGCGCCTGCTTTTGAGAAAGTCCGCATTTTTTGAGGAAGGGAACGGCAATCATTCCGCCGCCTGCGCCGAAGAGCGCATTTATCAGCCCGATGATAAATCCGAAGGCATATTTTTTGATTTTCAAAACTATCACCGGTATAAGTATTGACAGCTGGCAAAAAAAATAACGCCCCGAAGGGCATAAAAATACCCGCCGAGCCGGAACTGCGTATATAACCTGCCGAAAAAGCAGGATGGTGATAGCCGGAAAGGTTCACGCTCCCTTCGTCCGAACGGCAAAAGCCGCGCCGGGAGGTCTGCAATCCGCTTTCCGAGCGTCTCTCCGTTATAAGTGTGTTGGGTTATAACCGCAGAACAATCGAGAACGGCAGGCATTATATTCATTTGCTTCTGACAGCGGTTTATTCGTCGTTTTCTTCTTCCTCATATTTTTCAATGAGACGATCCTCAATGATGTTGCCGATTCGGTCAAATTCCTCGTCGTCGTCAATTTGAACAAGATAGCTTTCTCCGTCTTCTTCAAGAACCTTGAGAATGAGAACATCTCCGTCGCCTTCGAGAATTTCAACGTCGTCGTCATAGACCGGCAAAAGCGCAACGTAGCGCGAGCCGTCATCGGTTTCAATTCTGTCAAGCTCTTCAAATGTATGCTCTTTTCCATCGTCGTCAACAACGGTAACGATATCCGGACCGAGGTCAAATTCATCGCTCATTATGGGTTCCTCCTGTGCTTTTCACAAAAAATTCAACGGTTTCATTTTACCTTGTATTCGCCGTCTTGTCAACAGAAAAACCGAAAGTAAAAATTATAAAAAAATGCTTAAAACAAGTAGTTTTTAAACACATGATGTGGTATAATAACCGTAATTATAGGTGTATATATACGAATTGACATAGATTCAGAATATTGGAGGAAGTGAAAATGCCGCAATCCTTTGATCCTGTTTTCGGCTCATGGTTTACCGAAAAACAAATAGGCTCCGGCACGGACGGAAAGGTCTATGAAATCAAGCGAAACCTCGCTGACGGAAGCGAGGAAAAATCCGTTCTCAAAATTATCAGACTCGGCGAAAACCGCAACGAAAAACATTCATTCAACACCATCGCCGAAAGGACCTACGGCGATGAAGCCGACGAGGGCTTTTATGAGTCCGTAATAAAAAATATTACCGATAACATTGAGGTTATTCAAAAAACGGACAACGGAAAGCGCTTCGTTAAGTATGAGGAATGGGAACGCCGCCGCACAAGTGACGGAAAGGGATATATCGTTCTCATCCGCCTTGAACGCGCTCGCTCTCTCTCTGACTTGCTTTCGGAATTCTCCTTCACGCTTGACGAAACGCTGAGGATCGGAATTTCTGTTTGCCGCTCACTTATGCGCTGCCGCGATTTCGGCTATATCTATCCGAATCTTAAGCCCGAAAATGTTATGTTTGACGAAAGAGGAATCTGTAAGCTCGGAGACTTCGGCTCCTTCAGCTGCCTTGAGCCTTCAAGAACATCATTCGCGTTCAAGCGTACTCAGTACTACATGGCTCCGGAGTTTGCAAGAAGCGGAAACGTCAACGGAACCGTTGACACTTATTCACTGGGCCTGATTCTTTATACGCTCATCAACCGCGGAAGGCTGCCCTTCACCGAGCCGTACCCGGAAAAGGTTACTATAAGCTCGCTCGACACCTCTAAAATCAAGCGTGCCGCCGGCGAGGAACTTCCAAGGCCCGCGATTTATGACGAAGCGCTGTTCAGGATCATTAAGAAAGCGTGTGCCTATAAGCCCGAAGAACGCTATCTCTCTCCGAAGCAGATGCTTGCCGACCTCAAGAACGCACTTGAAAAAAAGCCGTTTGAAGAAACGGTATATGACGATATATATTCGGTTTCCTCTCAGAACAGCGAAGAGCCGGAGGTTGACGAGCCGATTGAAGAAAAGCCGGCCGAGCCGCAGCCCAAAAAGCCGGTTTCACTTAGAGAGGAGATTCAGATTCCGGATGTTTCACTGAGCGATTACGCCGCACAAAAAACCAGACCACGGAAGAAGAAACCGCGAAGCTACACTCCTCTTCCGGAAAGCTTGGGAAAGGAACGCAAAACAGAGCCGCTCCTTTCAAAAAAGATGATTATTCTTATCTGCATTGCTGCCGCTTTGCTTGTTCTTTTGATCATTTCGCTTGCGGCGCGTGCTTCAGCCGCCGAAGTTCAGACAGCGATGCTGAACCTTGGCGAAAAAATATTGCATGAAGGGGGAATGACAGCTTTATGGTGTCCGAAATGATGAACGAGATTCTCAAAGCCGAAAAAAGAGCCGCCGAAAAAGAGGCTCAAGCTCAGAAAGAAGCTGAAAGAATCCTTTCTGAGGCAAATAGGCAAGCCGATATTTTTCATAAGGCTGTTCTTGAACAGGCAGAAAGCGAAGCGGCTGTGCTTATTTCCGAGGCGAAGCTTTCCGCCGAGGGTGTTATCAAGCAGGCCGAAAGCCTTGCGGCTTTGCGCGAAAAAAAGGTTATAAGCGATACCGAAAAAAAGTATGAGGATGCAATTGTCCTTGTGCTTGAAAATATTAAGTAAACGCGATTGATTTTGGCTTTGCAAAACCATCTACCCAAGATAAAAGAATGGAGCATTTCAAAGGAGGTGTTTCTATTTGGCAAAAATAAAACTGCTGCGATTTGAAATTGCCGCCGTCCTTGAGGACAGCAGGCGGCTGATTGATTTTTTGCAGCAAAGCGGAATCACCGAAATTTCCGAGCTTCCCGCAGGCGAGGGACTGACTAAGTATAAAACCGATTCCATCTGCGGTGATTTTGAAAGAAAAAGCGAGCTTGCCTTGCAGTGTGCACAGACGCTTGAAAAATATTGCGAGATCAAAAAGCCTTTTCTTGAGTCGTTTCTCGATGAAAAGTCAATTGATTTGAGCGAATACCGCGGCGTGAGTGACAGTGCCGATGGAATTATGCGCCTTTGTCTGGCACTTTCCGAAAAGTCCGAAGGGATATCCTTTGAAAAGGCGGAAATAGTCAGGCAGCAGACGCTCATTGATTATTACCGTCCGTGGGAAAAGCTTGATATACCGATGAGCTGTGTGAGAACTCTCACCTCGAGCGTTTTCATCGGCTATTTCAAAGAGCAACTTTCAAAGGATGAAATCCTTCAAAAAATTGCGCTTTCGTCTCCGGAGCTTGACAGCGTTGACGTTCAGGTCATAAGCTCGTCTCAAACAATGACGGCAATCGTTGCCCTTTGCCATCGCAGCGACCGTGAACAACTTGAAAATGCGCTGAGAGAAAACGGATTTGTGAAACCCGATAATCCTGCCAAGGCTCTGCCTTCGGCGGTTATAAAACAGGCTGAGGAAAAAATTTCTGCCTGCCGCGAAAAAATCGAAGGCTATGAGCTTGAAATTTCTTCTCACGCGTCGGATTATGAAAAGATTCGCTTACTTTCCGATTATTACGCCGTTCAGGCTGAAAAATACCGGACTGTTGCAATGGCTGCAACGAGCGAACGGGCGGTCTTCATAGAAGGCTACGTTCCGGAAAGGGACAGTGAACAGCTCAAGTTTGAAATTGAGCGGCGGTTCACATCTCAGATTGAGTTTTCTCAACCGGACTATGAAAACGAGAATGTTCCGGTGCTCATTGAAAATAATATGTTCGCCGCCGGGGTTGAAAGCATATCGAATATGTATTCTCCGCCGTCAAACAATGACGTTGACCCTAACCCTGTGATGTCATTTTTCTTTTATGCACTCTTTGGGCTTATGCTTTCCGATGCGGGCTACGGACTTTTGATGGTCATTGTTGCGCTTGTTGCAAAGTTCAAGTTCAAGGTTTCCGGCAATAAAGCAAAAACGGCGAGCTTCATTCTTTGGTGCGGCGTTTCAACAATGTTTTGGGGCGCAATGTTCGGCGGTTGGTTCGGAGATTTGATTCCGACCATATGCACAACCTTCCTCGGATGGGAGAAGGGGCCTGACCTTGCAATTTGGTTCACGCCGGTTGAAAACAGTATGAAGCTTCTCATGTTCTCGTTTGCTTTCGGACTGGTTCATTTATATGCCGGCCTGGGAATCCGGTTTTATATGCTTGTCAGGCAAAAGAAGGTGCTCGCTGCGTTTTGCGACGTTGTTCCGGTTGCCGTTTTCGTTGCCGGGTTTGCGCTTTTTGGTGCAGGTATGATTTCAGAAACCTCACCGTCGGTTCAGAAGGCTTCAAAAATCCTTCTTCTCATCGGTGCGGTGCTCATCGTTCTGACCGCCGGAAGGAGCGCAAAGAATATCTTCGGAAAACTCGGAGGCGGCCTTTACGGCCTTTATAACACAACAACGGGATATCTCGGCGATATTCTTTCATATTCGAGGCTTCTCGCCCTCGGACTTGTTACGGGAGTTATTGCAAACGTTGTCAATATGCTTGCGGCGATGTTTTCAAATATCTTTTTGTTCATTCCGATATTCCTTATAGGTCACGCGGTTAATATTTCCGTTAACCTCATAGGAACCTATGTCCACACAAGCCGACTTCAGTATGTTGAGTTCTTTTCAAAGTTCTATGAGGGCGGCGGAAGGATTTTTACACCGTTCAAAATTAACCTTAAACATTATAAAATCAAGGAGGAAACAATCAATGAATAATTTAGGTTTGGTGCTTGCGCTTTTCGGTGCGGCTTTCGCTGTAATTTTTGCCGGCATGGGCTCTGCAAAAGGCGTTGGACTTGCCGGTCAGGCTTCGGCCGGTCTTCTTACGGAGGATCCCTCAATGTTCGGCAAGGTGCTCATTCTTCAGCTGCTTCCCGGCACCCAGGGGCTTTACGGTTTTCTTATTGCGATTCTTGTTCTTGTCAACGTAAATATTCTCGGCGGCTCACCGGCTGAACTGAGCTGGCAGCAGGGACTTTACTACCTTGCGGCTTGCCTTCCGATTGCAATTGCCGGCTATTTTTCGGCGGTTCATCAGGGCAAGGTTGCGGCAGCAGGCGTCAATCTTATAGCAAAGCAGAAGGATCAGGTCGGTAAAGCGATAACCATGGCTTCGCTTGTTGAGTTCTATGCAATTTTGCCGTTCCTCATTTCTCTTCTTGCTGTTCTCAGCATAAAGTAACCGTTTTTTCATCAGCAGCCTATGACTAATTTAAGGGAGTGATGAATTTGACGGGACTTGAAAGAATTATTGAAAAAATTGCCGCGGAAAGCCTTGAAAAATGCAATTCAATAATATCCGACGCCAAAGCAAAGGGCGATTCTATCCTCGCTGAAGCGCGGGCTGAGGCCGGGCGTGACGCAGACGCGGCGGTTGCTCTCGGCAAGGCCGAAGCGGAAAAAATTGAGCTTTCCGCAAAGTCCAAGGCGGAAAGCATAACAAGAACCAGATACCTTCAGGTCAAAAACGCGGTTGTCAACGATATAATTGCTGCCGCGTATGAAAGAATCGAATCAATGGACAACGAAGCCTATTTTGATTTTCTTTTACATCTCTGCGAAAAAAATGCGGCCGAGGGCGAAGGCGTGATGTATCTTTCAAAGCGCGACCTTGAACGCCTTCCTGCGGATTTTGAAGCAAAAGTGAATTCCCTCATTTTTGAGAAGGGTGCACTCATGATCTCCAAAACGCCGGGTACGCTTGAAAACGGCTTCATTCTTGTTTACGGCGACATGGAGGTCAACTGCACCCTGCGAGCTGTTTTTGACGAAAAGCATGACCTTTTGAAGGATGTGCTCGGAAGAGCACTGTTCACCGAATGAACGGAGGGCAGAGGATGAAAGATACAGATTATGCTTTTGCCGTTGCGCGAATCAGGGCGAATGAAACGAAGCTGCTTGTTTCTGCCGATGTTGAACGGCTGATTTCAGCCTCTTCGTTTAAGGAATGTACTGAAATTCTCAAATCAAAGGGATATTCCTTTGAAAACGAAAACGGCGAAGATTTTTCACTCGCAATTGAAAAGCAGCAAAAAGCACTCTGGACGCTTTTGAACGAGGCTGCGCCCAACAGAGAACAGCTCAAGGTTTTCTGCGTTCAGAACGATTATTATAACCTTAAGGCTGCGCTCAAAGCCATGATCGCCAAAAAAAACGCAAAGGGTCTTTTTGCCTACCCGACTTCGCTTGACCTTGACGCTCTTCAAAAGGCGGTGGAAAGCCATGAGTTTTCTCTGCTTCCCGGCGAGATGGGTGTTTGCGCAAGGGAAGCTTATGAGGCTGCGTGGCGAACCGAAAACGGCCAGAGCGCCGATGTAATAATCGACAAAGCCGCGCTCTCGGCAATTCTTGCCGAAGCCAAAAAGAGCGGTTGCAAAATGCTCACCGAAATTGCGGTTTATCTTTGCGCCTGCGCGGATATCAAGATTGCCTACCGTTCGGCAAAGGCCCAAAAGAGTCTTGATTTCATTGAAAGCGCTTTGGCCGAGGTTGACGGAATCGACAAAAAAGAGTTTGCCGCGGCCGCCGCAAAAGGTACGGACACAGTTTTGAGCTATCTTAAAAAAACGCCGTTTTCAAAAGAGGGCGAAATACTTTCAAAAAGCTTTACCGCTTTTGAAAAAGAATGTGATGACAGAATTATTGAGCTTGCAGGAAAGGCGAAGTATGTTTTTTTCGGCTTTGAGCCGATTGCGGCGTATTACTTTGCAAAAACCGCCGAGCTTAAAACGGTCAGGCTGATCCTTTGCTCAAAAAAAGCAAAGGCAGACGAAGAAACGATTCGCGAAAGGGTGAGAGCGCTGTATGTATAGAATTGCGGCTGTCGGCGACAGAGACAGCGTACTCGGTTTTGCTTCAATCGGCATTGATGTTTTTCCATGCGATGAGCCGAAGGAAGGCTATTCCCTTTTGAAAAAACTCTGCAAAGAGGATTACGCGGTGATTTTCCTCACGGAGGAGCTTGCCGCCGGAATCGGTCAAAAGCAGCTTGAAAAGTTTTATTCTCAGCCGCTTCCGGCGCTGACCCTTATCCCCGGTGCACACGGCGCAACGGGTGAGGGTATGAGAGCGGTTTCGCGCTTTGTTGAGCAGGCCGTCGGAAGCAATATATTGTAAAAGAAGCAGGTGATTCATTTGAATAAAGGAACCATAACCAAAATTTCCGGTCCTCTTGTTGTTGCTTCGGGAATGAGAGAGACGAATATGTTTGACGTTGTCCGCGTCAGCGAGCAGCGACTTATCGGTGAAATTATTGAAATGCACGGCGACAAGGCCTCAATTCAGGTTTATGAGGAAACTTCGGGTCTGCGCACGGGCGAAACGGTTGAATCCACCGGAGAACCGATGAGCGTTGAGCTCGGCCCGGGTCTTATCGGTTCGATTTTTGACGGTATTCAGCGTCCGCTCAAAGAGATTATGAAAATCGCCGGCAACAATCTCACGCGCGGAATTGAGGTTCCTGCGCTTGACAGAACACGTCAGTGGAAGTTTACGCCCGTTGTCAAAAAAGGCGACAAGGTCGTCGGCGGCGACGTTCTCGGAACAATTCGCGAAACCGACGTTGTTCTTCATAAAATCATGTTGCCTTTGAAATATAAGGGTACTGTTAAAGAGATAACCTCGGGAATGTGCACCGTTGAGGACACCGTTGCAATCATTGAGGACGAAAACGGAGAGAACCACACAATAGGCCTTATGCAGAAGTGGCCTGTCAGAAGGGAACGTCCTTATAAAAAGAAGCTTGCGCCGAAAGAACCGCTCGTGACCGGTCAGCGCGTCATTGACGCTTTGTTCCCGATTGCAAAGGGCGGCGTTGCCGCAATTCCCGGCCCCTTCGGCAGCGGTAAAACAGTCACTCAGCATCAGCTTGCAAAATGGGCCGAGGCAGACATCGTTGTCTATATCGGCTGCGGTGAACGCGGGAACGAGATGACCGACGTTCTCAACGAATTTCCGCAGCTTATTGATCCGCATACCGGAAAGTCGCTGATGGAAAGAACCGTGCTTATAGCCAACACCTCGGATATGCCCGTTGCTGCGCGTGAAGCCTCGATTTATACCGGAATTACCATTGCGGAGTACTTCCGTGATATGGGATACAGTGTTGCGCTGATGGCGGACTCAACCTCGCGTTGGGCAGAAGCACTCAGAGAAATGAGCGGCCGCCTTGAGGAGATGCCCGGTGAAGAAGGCTACCCGGCGTACCTCGGCTCGCGCCTTGCCCAGTTCTATGAAAGAGCCGGCTGTGTCATTGCCGAGGGCAGCGATAACAGAGAAGGTACTCTTTCCGTAATCGGAGCGGTTTCCCCGGCCGGCGGCGATATTTCGGAGCCTGTTACCCAGGCAACCTTGAGAATCGTCAAGGTCTTTTGGGGACTTGACTCCGCGCTTGCATATAAGCGTCACTTTCCTGCAATCAACTGGCTTACCAGCTATTCACTTTATGCCGAGTCGCTCGGCTCCTGGTTCAATGAGCATGTAAGCCCCGACTGGACAAAGCTCAGACTTGAGATTATGCGCCTGCTTTCAAAAGAAGCGGAGCTTGAAGAAATCGTCAGACTTGTCGGCATGGATGCTCTTTCGCCGAGTGACCGCCTTGCAATGGAAAGCGCACGTTCGGTTCGCGAGGACTTTTTGCATCAGCTTGCTTTCCATGAGGTCGATACCTATACCTCGCTTGAAAAGCAGCTTCTCATGATGAGGCTTGTTCTTGGTTTTTATGAAAAATCACTTGAACGGCTCGAAAACGGCGGCGATGTTCAAAAAATCGTTTCAATGCCTGTCAGGGAAAGAATAGGAAGATTTAAATATATCAAAGAAAGCGACATTGAGGAAGAATATAAGCTCACGCTTAAAGAGCTTGAAGAAAACCTTCAAAACGCAGGAAAGGGGGAGGATGACTGATGCCGAGAGAATACAGAACCATTGAAGAGGTTGCAGGCCCTTTGATGCTTGTCCGCGACGTTGACAGCGTTGCCTATAACGAGCTTGGCGAAATTGAACTTGCCAACGGCGAAAAAAGGCGCTGCCGTGTCCTTGAGATTAACGGAAAAAATGCTCTCGTTCAGCTGTTTGAGCCCTCAGTCGGAATCAATCTTGCCGAAAGCAAGGTTCGTTTCCTCGGCCGTCAGATGGAGCTCGGCGTTTCGGAGGATATGCTCGGACGCGTTTTTGACGGACTCGGAAGACCTATTGACGGCGGACCGGAAATCATTCCGGAAAAGCGGCTTGATGTCAACGGAACACCGATGAATCCAGCCGCAAGAAGCTATCCGCAGGAGTTCATTCAGACCGGTATCTCCGCAATTGACGGCCTTAACACCCTCGTTCGCGGCCAAAAGCTCCCGATTTTTTCCGCTTCGGGTCTGCCGCACGCACAGCTTGCCGCGCAGATTGCAAGGCAGGCGAAGGTCAGAGGAACGAACGAGCCGTTTGCAGTCGTTTTCGGCGCAATGGGAATCACATTTGAAGAAGCAGACTTCTTTATGCAGTCGTTCCGTGACACCGGCGCGCTTGAGCGAACCGTCATGTTCTCAAACCTTGCGAACGACCCGGCAATTGAACGCATCGCAACGCCGAAAATGGCACTCACAGCCGCCGAGTACCTTGCGTTTGACAAAGGTATGCACGTTCTTGTTATCCTTACCGATATCACGAACTATGCGGACGCTTTGCGTGAAGTTTCTGCCGCGAGAAAAGAAGTTCCCGGCCGCCGCGGCTATCCGGGATATATGTATACCGACCTTGCTTCAATTTATGAAAGAGCGGGAAGACAGCACGGCAAAAAGGGCAGTATAACCCTTATCCCGATTCTCACAATGCCCGAGGATGACAAGACTCATCCGATTCCGGACCTCACGGGTTATATCACCGAAGGACAGATTATTCTTTCGCGTGAGCTGCACCGAAAGGGCGTTGTTCCGCCTATTGATGTTCTCCCGTCGCTTTCAAGACTTAAAGACAAAGGAATCGGTGAAGGAAAAACCAGAGCTGACCATTCAAACACCATGAATCAGCTTTTCTCTGCTTATGCACGAGGAAAGGACGCCAAGGAGCTTATGGTCATCCTCGGCGAAGCAGCTCTCACGGATATGGATAAGCTTTACGCAAAATTCGCTGATGAATTTGAAAAGGAATATGTTTCTCAGGGCAATAACACCGACCGCTCGATTGAGGAAACGCTTTCAATCGGCTGGAAGCTCCTTTCAATCCTTCCGCGCAGTGAACTCAAACGTATCAGCGATGAATTCCTTGACCTTTATTACATTGAAGAGCAGGTGAACTGATGGCGGTTATGAATGTTAATCCAACAAGAATGGAGCTGACGAACCTCAAAAAAAAGCTCATGACCGCAAGAAAGGGTCACAAGCTTTTGAAGGATAAGCGCGATGAACTTATGCGCCGCTTTCTGATTCTTGTTCGGGAAAACAAAGAGCTGAGAGAGAGGGTTGAAGCCGGAATCAAAGTTGCCAACAGTCATATGTCTGTTGCCCGCAGCGTCATGACCGATGAAGAAATTGAGGTTGCTCTCATGATGCCGTCTCAAAAAATGGAAGCTGAGGTTGAAGAGCAGAACATCATGAGCGTTGATGTTCCGGTTTTCAAGCCGCGTCTTAAATCCGCAAACGAGGGCGAAATCTATTCATACGGTTATGCTTTTACCGGCGGCGACCTTGATGATGCGGTTGAAGCTCTTGCCGGAATAATGCCGGATATGCTGCGCCTTGCGCAGACGGAAAACACCTGCCGCCTTCTTGCTTCTGAAATTGAGAAAACCAGGCGCAGGGTCAATGCACTTGAACACGTCCTGATTCCCCGGTATGAGGAAACGATTCGTTACATCACAATGAAGCTTGACGAAAACGAGCGAGCCGCAACAACAAGGCTCATGAAGGTCAAGGACATGATGCTTGAATCAGCCCACCATTATCAGCAACAGCAATAAAAAAGGAAGATAATATGACTGAAGATGAAGTATTGCTCTCTCACGCTTCAGACCTGAAAACGCAGTGCGCCGACGAATCCATCGTTTTGTGTACTGCTTTTCTTGATATGAGGCAAAGAACGCTTTTGACAGCGCTTGAAAAAGAGCAGAGCGAGTTTGTGAAAACCTTTTATTACGGTGGTTTTGAAAATGCCGAACGCCTTTGCGCGGTGTTTGTTCCGCGGTTTTATGAAGAAAAGGATGCGTTTGATTTTTTCGCCGCCTACCCGGAATATGATCCGATAACGCTTCTGCGACTTGAAAAGGATAAGTTTACCTCCCTCTCTCATCGCGATTACCTTGGTGCGCTGATGGGACTGGGGCTCAGGAGAGAAACGCTCGGAGATATTGTTACAGATGAAAACGGCTGTCGGCTGTTCTGCCTTTCTTCGGTTGAAAAGTTCATTTGCGAAAACCTGAAATCCGCCGGAAGGGCAAGCATCAAGGCTTTTGAAGAGCCGAAAACAGCCTTCCTTCAGACTGATGAGAAAACAGAGGACGTTTTCTTTTCCGTGCCTTCGCTTCGCCTTGACGCAGTCGTCGGCTCGGCGTTTTCGCTTTCAAGAACCAAGGCGGCCGCCTTCATTGAGGGCGGGAGCGTTTTTGTTGACGGTGTTCAGGTTTTCAAGACCGACAAAAAACTCACAACCGGAGAAAAAATCGTTCTGCGCGGAAAGGGGAAAGTTCTTTTGCTCGAACAAAAAGGGGAGAGCAAAAAGGGCAGACTGCGTGTGATTATACGCAGGTACTTATGAGTTTTGAGCAAATAAAAGGGGCTGTCGCATTTAGCGCAGACCAAAGAGCAAAACAAAAAGAAAAAGACTATATTTCACGAGGCTTATCAAAACCAAGGCTTCCTATGAAATATAGTCTTTGTTTATTGATAGAATCTAAAAATAATTTTGCTCTTTTAAGCGCTTTTTTGCCCACTCGCGGTATCTACATACAGCTTCGGGGCAGGCTGAAGAAAGTCCGACGCAATATGCCTGAGGGGC
>CAKSYX010000014.1 GCA_934525065.1 uncultured Eubacteriales bacterium | reverse complement strand
CAACAAATTCCCTTTGCTTTTCCGACATTCCTTTTTACACATTTCCCTTTAAAGTTCTTCCTTCTCATACGTATCAGCCTTTCTTATATTTCCAAATAAGGTTCCCAAAAATCTCCCAAAAACTTCCCAAAAATTTCCCAAAAACTGAGAAGCTTCCCAAAATGGGAACTCATACTTGTCACAAAGTCCGTAACCCCTTTATTTTAGCCGTTTTTCAGCATTTGCACCTTTTCCCAAAAATGAGTTTGCAATTTTTCTCTATGTTCCCGTGCACCACCTGTTATCCTGCAAAAGGCAAAGTTTACTTTCCGGCAATTAACAGATAATGTGAATAAAACTCTGATTTTATCTACAAAAAACGGCTATTTACAAGGCTTTTCGCGTGTCTCAGGCTAAAAAAAAATGACCTCAAGGAAAGTTTCCTCAAGGTCATACGTGATATTAAAATTTGTACTTTTGATTAAAACGGGGTTTGCCTGATGACATCGGGAATTATTCCCACTCAACCGTTGCCGGTGGCTTACTCGTAATGTCATAAGCAACACGGTTGATTCCTTTGACTTCGTTGGTAATTCTGTTTGAAGCTTTCGCAAGAAGTTCATACGGAATATGCGCCCAATCAGCAGTCATGAAATTGTCTGTTGTGACAGCACGCAGAACAAGAAGTCTCTCATATGTTCTGTGATCACCCATTACACCGACGCTTTTGAGATCGGTAATTACAGCAAAATACTGTGAAAGTTTGTCGGCGTAACCGCAATTTTCCATCTCTTCGCGGAAAATTGCGTCTGCCTGCTGTAGGATACTAATCTTTTCTTTCGTAATAGCCCCGATAATCCTTATACCAAGACCGGGACCGGGGAATGGCTGACGCCAAACAAGTTCCTTCGGTATTCCGAGCATCTCTCCAACCCTGCGCACTTCATCTTTGAAAAGGCTCTTGAGTGGTTCGATAATGCCTTCAAACTTCACATCGTCCGGCATCTTAACCTTATTGTGGTGCGTTTTTATTGTGTCAGCACTGCCCTTTCCGGATTCGATGCAGTCAGGATAGATTGTACCTTGAGCAAAGAAGCCTTCATCAGCGTTTTTCTTGATCTCTTCCCAGAACACTTTGTAAAACTCCGTTCCGATAATCTTACGCTTTTCCTCCGGATCGGTAACATCTTTGAGTTTTTCAAGAAAAACATCACCACAGTTGACTCTGACAAAATTCATATCAAAAAGTCTGACAAAGGTGTTTTCAACCTCATCACCCTCATTGAGACGCATGAGACCGTGGTCAACAAAAACGCAGGTCAGCTGTCTTCCGACAGCTTTTGAAACAAGTGCAGCAGTAACGGCAGAATCAACGCCGCCGGAAAGTCCGAGAATAACTTTCTTGTTACCAATCTGCTTTTTCAATTCGGCAACCGTGGTGTCAATAAAACTGTCCATGACCCAATCGCCTTTGCACTTGCAGACTTCATAGAGGAAGTTATGAAGAATCTGCTGACCGAACTCACAGTGAGTAACCTCCGGATGAAATTGAACGGCATAAATCTTTTTCTCGCTGTTTTCCATCGCCGCACAAGGACAGTCAGCCGTTGTACCGGTAACACAGTAGCCTTCCGGAGCCTTGGAAATATAATCCGTATGGCTCATCCAGACTGTGCTTTTCTGATTGACTCCTTTGAAAAGAAGACTGCCGCTTTCAGCAGTGAGTTCGATTTTTCCGTACTCACTTACCGGTGCGGTTGCCACCTCACCATTTTCCATGTATGCTATAAGCTGACATCCGTAGCATATTCCAAGGATAGGAATACCGAGTTCCAGAATATCCGCCGTACAGTGCGGAGATTCTTCATCGTATACACTGTTGGGGCCACCGGTGAAAATTATACCCTTATAGTTCCCCTCTTTTATTCTTTCAAGCGGTGCAGTGTAAGGAAGGATTTCGGCATATACGCTTTCGTCTCTGACACGGCGAGCAATAAGCTGATTATACTGACCACCAAAATCGAGAACAAGAATTTTTTCAGTTGACATTTATTGACCCCCGTTATTTTATCTCTTGATTATTTCTTCCCTCTTTGGGCCGTTTGAAACATACGAAATCTTTACACCGATTTCATTTTCAATAAATTCAATGTATTCACGTGCTTCTTTCGGAAGCTTTGAGAACTCACGGATACCTCTGATGTCGCAATGCCAGCCGTCAAGTGTAACAAAAACGGGCTTGGCGCGCTTGAGAAGCGGAGTTACGGGGAAGTCCTTTGTAACCTTACCGTCAATTTCGTAACCTACGCATAGGCTGATTTTATCAAGGTATGAAAGGCAGTCAAGAGCAGTCAGAACAACTTCGGTTGCACCCTGAACAGCACAGCCGTAACGTGTTGCAACACAATCAAACCAACCCATTCTGCGCGGTCTTCCGGTTGTTGCGCCGAATTCACCGGCGTCTCCGCCGTGAATGCGCATCTCTTGAGCCTCATCACCAAAAATTTCGCTTACAAACTCACCCGCGCCAACTGCACTTGAATATGCTTTGGTAATTACAGTAATGTCCTTAATCTCATACGGAGGAATACCGGCACCGACAGCACCGTAACCTGCAAGGGTCGAAGAAGAAGTTACCATCGGATAAATTCCGAAATCCGGATCCTTGAGAGAGCCGAGCTGACCTTCAAGAAGAATCTTCTTTCCGTTCTTAACGGCTTCACGAATGAGCTTTCCGGTGTCGCAAACATACGGAGCTATCATATCACGGTACTGTTCAAGCTGAGCAAGAACCTCATCAGCATCAAGTTCCGGCTTATGATAAATTTCTTTGATCATAAGATTCTTGATTGAAAGAATCTGCGTCAGCTTTTCTTTCAGATGTTCCTCGTCAAAAAGCTCGCAGATTTGGAAACCGACTTTGGCATATTTGTCCGAGAAAAAGGGAGCAATTCCGCTCTTTGTTGAGCCAAAGGCTCTGTCGGCAAGTCTTTCTTCTTCATATGTATCAAGCAAAACGTGATACGGCATCATAATTTGGCATCTTTCGCTGACCTTGAGGTTAATTTCCGGAACACCGCCGTCAAGAACGTGCTTAATCTCATTGATGAGCTTCGGAATATCAAGCGCAACACCGTTTGCAATAACATTTGTGATATGGGGAAAGCATACGCCGCTGGGAAGCTGATGAAGCGCAAATTTGCCGTAATCGTTGATGATAGTATGACCGGCATTGGCACCGCCCTGAAAACGAATGACCATGTCGGACTGAGCGGCAAACATATCTGTAACCTTTCCCTTTCCTTCATCGCCCCAGTTTGCACCCACAATTGCTCTGACCATAATTATATACCTCCGGGAATAAAATAAATTTTGCTTTAAGACTCTCGCCCCAAAAAGCTTTTTACATCTAATTATAATACAGTCACAGACAATAGTCAAATAAAATAGCAACAATATAGCTGCCTGTCAGCCAAATAATTATGTTGATTTTGTCCTGTTGCTTAGATTGTTTTGCTCTCCAAAATAATGTATCACACATATTGTTATATTATGAAGAAAAATTAGAAAACTTGGTGACCTATTGACTTTAAAAGTCTTTTGTAGTGGAATATGACTGAGATATTTTTAGGTGTCTGCTCATATAGATGCCTACGAAAAACGGAGGAAACAACATGAAAAGAAAAATGAAATCACTTTTTTCACTGGTTCTTTGCCTGCTGATGCTTATCACCGCCGCAGTTCCGGCATTCGCCTCAAGCAAAAAAACCAGTTACCCATTTATTTTCGTTCACGGAATGAGCGGTTGGGGTGACGGGTCGCCACAGGAGGAGAATAAGCCATATTGGGGTACTCAACCGGAAAATAATGTTATTACTTACCTGAGGGAGCACGGTTATACTGTTTACAATCCGCCTGTCAGCGGATATGGCAGTGCCTGGGACAGAGCTTGTGAGCTTTTTGCGCAGCTTACCGGCACCGTCGTTGACTTCGGCGAGGCACATTCAAAAAAATACGGACATTCCCGTTTCGGCAGGGATTACAGCGGCAGACCGTCTATGGGCAGGGAGTGGGATCTTGAAAGTCCTCTTAACTTTGTCGGCCATTCCTTCGGCGGTGAAACGATTCGCCTTTTGGCTTCATTGCTGGCATATGGTGACGAGAGCGAAAAGAAGACTTCAGACTGCTCAAAGCTGTTTACCGGCGGTCATGAAAAGGCAGTGTATTCTGTTACAACAATTTCGTCTCCGCACAACGGCTCAACCGTTTCAAACTATGCGGCTGACACCGTCCTTCCCTGCGCAGCGATGATTCTTTATCTTCACGCGAGCTCGGTTTCCGGAAAGTCAAAGGCGGATCTTATGCTTGACCAATGGGGAATTTCCGTTGACCCGAATAGCGGTAAAAAAGCCAAGTTTAACCCGCTTGCCTGCATGAAAATTGCTCTTTCAAAGGATCACTGCGGCTACGATATGACGGTTCAGGGGGCTGAAGAGCTTAATAAAAAGATCAAAACAGTCAGAACTGCTTATTACTTTTCCTATACATCCTGCATCACGAAAGACACTAAATGCGGCTATACTGTTTTGAACAACGACTATGATAATTTTAAGATGTTCTACTTGACCTCACCGCTTATTTCCTCTTCGGTTGGAAAATTTCTCGGAGGCAAATACATCGACAAGTCATGGGGCGCCAATGATGGCATTGTTCCATTGAAAAGTGCGCTTTATCCGTTCAATGAGGATCATATCACCTATGACAAGGAAAGAGTACTTCAACCCGGTGTGTGGTATGTCATGCCTACCCTGATGGGTGTTGACCATTATGACTTCTGCAATGCCGCCGACACCGGCGAATTCGGCTCACGTGACGGATATTTTGCTTTCTATACCGAGCTTGCCGACAGAGTTTGTGAAATTTGATTTCGCATTCAGTCGCATTCGGTCCGGTAAATAAGCACCGACTGCAGCGAGGCTTGAAATGTGACAAAAAAACAGGCTATATTTCGTGTTCACATATGAAATATAGCCTATTTTATTTTGCAGGCAGCCGAGAAGCTTAATTCAATGTAAGCCTCGCCGAAAAATCAATAATAGTCACTCAGTATGTATGCTTTTCGATAATGCCCTTGACAACATCGGGGTAATTGGTGATAATTCCGTCAACACCGCAGCGAATCATTTTTTCAATGTCGCGGACGAGGTTTACGGTCCATGTGTTGACACGAAGTCCCGCATTATGAGCCTCATAAACATACTTTTCGTTGACAAAAAGGTTCTGCGGATGCAGAGCATCTACACCGAGTTCTTTTGCAACCTCAACCGAGTGGCGAAGCATGGGAAGCGCGGTTTTTCTGTTTACGCTGTACAAAAAGCCGGTTTTGCAAGCTTTATCCAGCTGCTTTGCTTCAACAAGAAGCTTCGGGTCAAATGAGGAAATAATCAGCTTTTCAAAAAGTCCGTGTTCTTTTACCAGACGGATCGTCTCACTGACGATTGCTGTTTCGTTTTCCTTCGGGCTTTTAAGTTCAATATTAAGAACAGAAATGTCCGCCGTTTCAACAAGAGACAGAAACTCATCAAGGGTCGGAATCCTTGTTCCGATAAAACGCGGGCTGAAATATGCGCCGAAGTCATACTTGCGCAGCTCGGCAAGAGTCATTTGCGATATGCTGCCCTTTCCGTCGGAAGTGTCGTCAATTGTGTAGTTATGACAAAGAACAAGCTCGCCGTCCTTAGTAATGTGAATATCGGTTTCAAAGCCGTCAACACCAATCTCAAGCGACTTTTTGAAAGCCGGAATGGTGTTCTGCGGCGCATAAATATTAGCTCCTCTGTGGGAAATAACATCAATGTGAGCCATCTTAAACAATCTCCTTTTCAACTCATATAGCTCGATAAGTATATCACCGCCGGTCCTAAAAATCAAGAAATTTTGCACTCAGCATACATATTTTTCCAAAACACTTTCCAAGACTTGACAAAACAATAAATATGTATAAAATTATCATGTTACTGTCTGCTGTCGAGTAAGATGTCAGGCATATAAAATTGTATTGACAAAATTCTAATTATGACCGTAATCATTTGATTTTATTAAGCTGTTTCTGTGGTTTCGGATATGAAAGGTTGTTATCAATATGTCAAAGCTCAAAGACTTCATAAAAAGTACTTTTTTCTACTCGATTTACCTTTTCTTTGTTAAGAAACGTAGAAAGCTAAAAGCTTTCATTGGAAAGAGACGTAGGAAACTGAAAGCTTTCATTCGAAAAAAAACAAACCCTCTTTACAAGTATTATGTTTTTAAATGCTTATATCCGCGCGTATACAGAAAAGCCGCAAAAGCTCCCGTTGACGAAAACAAGGTCGTTTTTATCGAGATTCGTCTGCCAAAACTGACGAACAGCTTCAAGCTCATGTATGACACGCTTTACACTAACTACGACTTTGATATTCACTGCCACTTCTTGCGCAATACCTATGTAACACGCAAGCAATACAGAGAAAACTGCAAGGCTATGCTTGCAGACATTGCAACGGCAAAATATGTCTTTTTTGATGAGGCAACAAACGTCACTTCTCACGTTCAGTTCCGCCCGGAAACGGTTATTACTCAGCTTTGGCACGGCTGCGGAGCATTTAAAAAGTTCGGTTACAGCACAGCCGATGCTATTTTCGGCGCAACCAGAGAGGAAATGGACAAATATCCGTTCAATCGCGGCTACACGAACGTGACCGTCAGCAGTCCGGAGGTTATCTGGGCCTATGAAGAAGCAATGAACTACAGCCGCGAAAGCGGCGTTGTCAAAGCACTCGGCAGCAGCAGAACTGATATTTTTTATGACAAAGAAGTCATTGACAACGCATACAAAACGCTTTATGAGCTCATGCCGGAAGCAAAGGGCAAAAAGGTTATTCTTTATGCACCGACGTTCCGTGGCAGAGTTGCAAAGGCAACAACTCCGCACGTTCTGAATCCGGAATTTATGAAGTATGTTCTTGGCAATGAATATGTTCTTTTGATGAAGCACCATCCTCTCGTTAGAAAGCGACCTAAAATCCGCGAGGAATGTCTGGACTTTGCCCGCGATATGACAAATGATATGACTATCGAAGATCTCCTCTGCGTCAGCGATATCTGCATTTCGGACTACTCTTCACTTGTTTTTGAGTATTCGCTGTTTGAAAAACCGATGATTTTTCTGGCTCATGATCTTGACAAGTTCTTTGATTGGCGCGGCTTCTATTATGACTACTTTGAGCTTGCGCCGGGCCCGATTGTCAAAAGCACAACGGAAGTTATTGAGTACATCAAAAATATTGACAAATTGTTTGACAAAGAACGCGTTCACGCTTTCAGAGAAAAGTTTATGTCCGCTTGCGACGGCCACGCGACGGAACGTATTATGGATGTGACCTTCGGCACTGAGCTTGAAAAACATAAGCGTGAAACTCCGCTTGAAAAAGCACCGTATCACCTTATTCCTCATTCAAACGACTACGTTGAACCTTCCGAAGATGAATCGGAAGAAGAGTCAGATGAAGAAAACGAAAACAGTTGCGATGAAAACGGCAAAGATAACAAAACCGAGGCGTAACTGAGATTAAAAGAAGGGTCTGCTTGCAATGACAAAAAAGATTAAATCCTTGCTCCAAAAAACAGTTTTTTACAAGGCTTATCTTTTTTTCATCAAGCATTTCAGGCTCTTTTTTGCTTTTTCATACCTGCCTTTTCTTTATAAAAGGCGTTCCGGGCAGCCGGTTGAAAAGAACAAGGCGGTTTTCATTGAAGTCAGTCACCCATCACTTTCAAACAACCTGAAGTCTCTGCATGATTCGCTTGAAAAAGACAGTTACAAAATCGAGGTTCATCTGCTTTTATCTACAAACGGTCTGAAGCGCGAACAGCGCAAGAGACTAAAGGCTCTGGTTTTAAGCATGGCAACGGCGCATTATGTTTTTATCACCGAAGGAACCGATCTTCTCAGCGGACTTAAAGTTCGGCCGGAAACTGTTTTCAGCCAGGTTTGGCACGGCTGCGGTGCTTTTAAAAAATTCGGTCTGGCTTGTTCAGAAGGATTGTTCGGCGCCAGCGAAGAGTACATGAAAAAGCACCCGTTCTATTCCGGCTATACGAATGTTTTCGTCAGCAGTGAAAACGTTTGTTGGGCTTATGAGCAAGCGATGGGCTATTCACACACCTCAAACGTTGTCAAACCGCTGGGGGTAAGCAGGACCGATGTCTTTTTCAACAGCGATTTTATAAACAAAGCAAAAGAAAAACTCAAAGAAACTATACCGCAGTCAAAAAACAAAAAAGTAATTCTTTATGCTCCAACCTTCAGAGGACATACGGCAGACGCTGTTTCGCCCGATTTTCTCGATTATAGAAAAGCTGCCGAAGCACTTTCGGGTGATTACATTCTTTTGGTCAAGCATCACCCGCACGTTAAAAAGCCTCCTGTTATTCCGCAGGAATGTCGTGACTTTGCTTTTGATGTGACAAAAACGCTTGACATTGATACTCTCCTTTGTATCAGCGATATTTGCATTTCGGATTATTCTTCTCTAATCTTCGAGTTTTCACTTTTTGAAAGGCCTATGATATTCTTCGCACCTGACAGAAACGATTACATCGACTGGCGCGGTTTCTTTTATGATTACTCGGACTTTACACCCGGCGACATCGCGAATACAACAGAAGAGCTTATTGCGTCCGTGAAAAAGCTTGAAGACGGATTTGACAAAGCGCAAGTCAAAGCATTCAAGGGAAAATTCATGTCTGCCTGCGACGGCCACTCAACCGAAAGAATACTGAACTGCGTTATGAAAGAAGGAATATGAGCATTACAGTGAATCTCTATTATTACGGCAAAAACGGCAATGCAAGGCTCTTTGCCGAAGAAATGGAACGAAGCAAAACTGCCGACTTGATAAGAAATGAAAATGGCTGTCTTCGATACGAATACTTTTTCCCGATGAACGACAATGAATGTGTTCTTCTCATTGATTCATGGAAAGACCAAAAGGCTATTGACCTTCACCATTCTTCAAAAATGATGCAAACCGTTGCCTCGCTTCGCGAAAAATATGACCTGCACATGAAAATTGAAAGATACATTTCCGATGATGATATGCCGGAAAAAGACAAAAGCTTTATACGTAAATAATATAAAGCCGTCCGAATGGGGTAACCCCTCCCCTTTCGGACGGCTTTGATCTTACTTAAAATCAGGTCTGGTAGCACCGCTAACAGAGATAACGTCTCCGGTAACATAGATTTCATAAATCACGCCGCACCTTGAAAGTGCTTCATCAATAGTTATCTCCGCCTTTTCATATTCAGAAACGGCTGTGCTCACCTTTTCGAGCTTTTCTTTTTGCGCCGAATACGAAGCTTCGGAGACTGTTTTTCCGGCAAGTGAAGCGTTCTCTTTGGCGAAATGAAGTTCATCCCTGCAATTGTCCAGTGTCTCATAAAGAAGCTTTTCTTTTTCCCGGACTATGTCCGTTTTTGTCTCTGGCAGAGCCGAAAGCTCATTGGAAAGAACGCTTTTATAATGCTTATAGCGTTCAAAATTTTCGGAAACACTTTCGTCATCAAGGTCATCGCAAAAGCTTTCAAACGCTTCAGAAAGCTTTTTGAGTTCGGTATACACCTGTTGTCTTGAGGCGTATTTTTTGTTCAGTTCAAAGGTAAATTCTAATGATTGAGTTTCCGTGCTTGAAGTGCTGACCGTGGTTTCGGAAACAGAGCTGTTTTTGCTGAGTTTTACGCCAAAAAGAACTAAGATAACAATAACCGATAGCGATGTCAAAATTAACACAGTCTTCTTCATACTTAACCCCTTTTCTCAATAAAATCAGTTTCTTGAATCATGTTGAGCAGCACAAATCCGGAACCTTTCGCCCTTACATTTACAGTATAAGGGCAATACATAATAAGTCAAGAATTACGGCAAGGTCGTAAGAAAATCGTAAGAAAAAACGCCTGTCACAACATTCGGACAGACGGTTTTTTCAGCAGTCAAAGCAAAACACTTTTGATTGATACGCATTTTCATCATCGGTAATATAGTACCACGGTTCATCGCTCCATTTTTGGTGAAACCTGACGGTTACCTCAGAATCGACTGTGACGAAAACCACGAAGTGTTTATCCGGAAACTGCGAGTGTAAAACCGATATAAGCATTTTCCCAAGTTGTTCAGAAAGCTCGTATATTTCACCGCGTTGGCGCTTTTTTATGCAGCTTAAAAGATGAATGTGGTTGTTTAATGCTTCAAAAGCTGTCTTATCTTCAACACAAGCACAGACGTTTTCTATTTCACACGAAGCCAAAAGAATATACTCATTGTATCCATCAGAAAAGCTCTTGAAATCAAACAGAGTTAAAACATCTTTCAAGAACTTAATTTTCCCTGTTCTCATTTATCATTCAAGCGAATCGACATACTTGCAGGCGTTGACAGCGGCAACAGCACCGTCGGAAACGGCAGTTGCAATCTGACGGACGCGCTTTGTCCGGCAATCTCCCGCAACAAAAACGCCGTCTGTTCCGCTTTCGCACTCTTCTCCGGAAATAATGTATCCGTAATCATCAAGGCTTGAAACGGCCTTAAACGGCTCGTTTTCAGGCACCTGACCGATTGCAACAAAGATTCCGTCAACAAAAAGTGTTTTTTCTTCGCCTGTTTCGGTGTTGAGAACGCGAACCGAAGAAAGTGTTTCATCGCCGTCAAGAGCGCAGATAACGGAATTTGTTATAAATTCAACATTATCCTTTTTTTCAAGCAAAGTGAGCAGCTTCTTTTCGCCCGTAAAGAACGCAAGATTCTGAACAAGCGTAACCTTTTTGCAAAGCTCAGAGAGCATGACAGCCTCCTGCAAAGCTGTGTTTCCCCCGCCGATAACAGCAACTTCCTTGCCACGGTAAAAAGCACCGTCGCAGACTGCGCAGTATGACACGCCTTGACCGACAAACTTTTCTTCGTTTTCCGCTCCGAGCGTTCTGTGCTTTGAGCCGGTGGCAATAATCACGCTTTTTGCCTCATAAACAGCGTTCAAACCGATAACCTTTTTGAATGTGCCTTCATTTTCGATTGCGGTGACTTCATCAAGTTCAATTTCTGCTCCGAGATTCATTGCCTGCTCAATGAGCTTTTCGGCAAATTCATTGCCGCTCATCTGAATAGTTCCCGGATAGTTTTCAACTTTAGGGGAATGAGTAATTTGGCCGCCGAAGGTTTCCTTTTCAATCACAAGAACGCTCTTTTCCGCGCGCCTTGCATAGACAGCTGCAGTCAGACCCGCAGGACCCGCTCCGATTATAACTATATCGTACATGAATTCTTCACCTTTCAATACCGCAAATATGATTGATGTCTCTTGTGCTTCAAAATGTCAAAAAATCCCGTGATTATATTTGATTTGTCCATATAAAATAAGCGTTAATCCGGCAATAATTGCCGGAAGAATTATATATGGTACCACCGCTTCATTCCAAAATGTTGCTGCATATGCTAAAACAAAAGAAACTCCGATAATAAGCGTTCCTAAACCAACAGCTTTTCCGTACTTAGGAATATCCTCTTCACTCACTTTTCTGCGGTTGTAAGAATGTATCGTACTAATATTTCCACGCATGTTTACAATGCCAAGAGCGGATAGAAATATTCCTAAAACCAATAGCGTTATATTTTTCATAGTGGGCTCCTAAAAACAAAACACAAGCATTCAAGTTAATTGTCAATACAAAGAATCATGGCTAAATTAACCGATGGTAAAAGCAAAAGGGCTGTCGCAAATCGTGAAAAAGAGAAGCGACAGCCTCATTTTAAAATTTACAGTTTAATTAAATTACTGAACAGCGGCAGTTTCAATATACTTTCTGATATTTGAAACATTGCCGATTTTCTGAACATTGCCGTCCTTAACAATAACAAGGGTCGGAGCCATTGTAATTCCGAACTTCTTTGTGATTTCGGGATTTTCTTCGGCATAAACCTTTTCAAATGCTATGCCTGCCTTTGTGAGGAAGCTCTCAGCCATTTTGCAGTTGGGGCAGGTTCTTGTTGCGAAGAGGAAAGTTCCTTCCTTTTCGGCTGAAAACTCTTCTTCGGCTTCAATCTCCTGCTTTTTCTTTTCGCTGCCGGGAGCGGTGGATTTTGTCAAATCGTAAACCTTACGTTCCTTGAACTCTTCAGCCTTGCCGTCATTCCAGTTGCGTACCGGACGGTAGTAACCGGTTATACGGCTGTAAACCTCGGTCTCTCCTCCGCACTGCGGGCAAGTGTAGTGCTCCCCTACAATATATCCGTGATCCTTACAGACCGAATATGTCGGAGAAAGGGTATAATACGGAAGCTTATAGTTGTCCGCAATCTTTTTGACGAGCTTTGCCGCTGATTTCCAGTCGGGAAGCTTTTCACCGAGGAAAGCGTGGAAAACCGTGCCGGAAGTGTAACGTGTCTGAAGATCGTCCTGAATATCAAGAGCGGCAAAAATGTCGTCCGTAAAGCTAACGGGAAGATGTGACGAATTCGTGTAATACGGCGTTCCGCCCGGCTCAGCCGCAGTGATGATGTCGGGATACTGCTCAACATCGTGCTTTGCAAAGCGATAAGTTGTGGATTCAGCCGGAGTTGCCTCAAGGTTATAAAGGTCGCCGTATTGCTCCTGATAATCGGAAAGTCGCTCTCTCATATGGTCAAGAACTTCCTTTGCAAAGTCCTGGGTTTCCTTATGTGTGAGGTCGGCGTGCAGCCACTTTGCGTTGAGACCGACTTCGTTCATGCCGATAAGGCCGATTGTTGAAAAGTGGTTCGCAAAAGTTCCAAGGTAGCGCTTTGTATAGGGATAAAGACCTTCATCAAGGAGCTTTGTGATAATCGTTCTCTTAACCTTAAGAGAACGTGCAGAAACGTCCATAAGGTGGTCAAGTCTCTCATAAAAATCAGCCTTATCCGAAGCAAGGTATGCAATTCTCGGAAGGTTAATTGTAACAACACCAACGGAACCGGTGCTTTCACCGCTGCCGAAGAAGCCGCCTGATTTTTTGCGAAGTTCACGAAGGTCAAGGCGAAGGCGGCAGCACATACTGCGGATATCGCTCGGCTCCATATCGCTGTTAACATAGTTTGAGAAGTATGGCGTACCGTATTTTGAGGTCATTTCAAAGAGAAGCTTGTTGTTCTCTGTATCTGACCAGTCAAAGTCCTTGGTAATTGAGTAAGTCGGAATAGGATACTGGAATCCGCGTCCGTTGGCATCGCCTTCAATCATCGTTTCAATGAAGGCCTTGTTGACCATATCCATTTCCTTTTTGCAGTCCTTATACTTGAACGGCATTTCCTTTCCGCCGACAATTGCGTTAAGCTCTGCAAGGTCGTTAGGAACGGTCCAGTCAAGTGTGATATTTGAAAACGGAGCCTGAGTACCCCAGCGTGACGGGGTGTTTACGCCGTAAATGAAGGATTCAATGCATTTTTTAACCTGATCGTAGGTAAGATTGTCAGCCTTAACAAACGGGGCAAGATAGGTATCAAACGAAGAGAAAGCCTGAGCGCCTGCCCATTCGTTCTGCATGATTCCGAGGAAGTTGACCATCTGGTTGCAAAGCGTTGCAAGGTGCTTTGCGGGAGCAGAGGTGATTTTGCCCGTTACGCCACCAAGACCTTCCTTAATAAGCTGCTTGAGCGACCAGCCTGCGCAGTATCCTGTGAGCATCGAAAGGTCGTGAAGATGGATGTCGCCGCTCTTATGAGCGTTGGCAATCTCCTCGTCATAAATTTCGGAAAGCCAATAGTTTGCGGTAATGGCACCTGAGTTGCTGAGAATAAGACCGCCGACCGAATAGGTCACGGTTGAATTTTCCTTCACGCGCCAGTCGGTAACTTTGACGTAGCTGTCAACAACAGCCTTGTAGTCAAGAATAGTCGATTTCATGTTGCGCAGCTTTTCGCGCTGTTTGCGGTAAAGGATATAGGCTTTTGCAACGTGAGAATATCCGGCTTTGACAAGCACGGTTTCAACGCTGTCCTGAATATCCTCAACGGCGATGTGGCCGTCCTTGATTTTGCTTTCAAAATCAGCCGTAACCTTGAGCGCAATGAAATCAATGAGGTCATCGTTGAAATTGACCTCCTGCGCCTCAAAAGCAGATTTGATTGCGTCGGCAATTTTATTGATATCAAAACCGACAAATTTTCCGTCTCTTTTCTTAACGTCAAACATAGAGTTTTCTCCCTTCATATTTTGAAAGACGCTGCGGTTTCTGCCTGAAGCTGAGCGTCGATTTTTGCTGTGCTCGTTAAGTATAGTACAGACAAAAGCAAAAGTCAAGAGCAAAAGCACAATATCTTGGGCTTTAATCCTGACTTTTTTACTATATCTTGTTGTTAAACACAATTGCGGTGTTTCACGTTCTTATACACCGCGGACTTCTACATCTGTCACAAAATTGCGCATGACATCCGCAAAAGCAAAAAGCTCTTCCTTAGAATATGGCGTCATTTCTTCGCCCACAAGCTCACCGTCCGTTTCATATTGCTGAATAAAATAGCGTTTTTCGCCTCTGAGCCATTCCCCGATTTTTCCAAAATCTTCTTTAGTCTGAAGCTCTTTTGCTGTCGTTGTTCTGAACTCGTGAGGAACAGAACTGCTTTTTAAAATCTCAACACTTTCAATAACATTTTCCAAAAGCTTGTTGTTATTCACGCCGCAGACTTTAAGATAGTTTTCCTTTGAGGTTTTGATATCCATGGCAACATAATCGAGCAATCCTTTTTCAAGGAGAGAAGAAAGCTTTTGCGGAAAGCTGCCGTTGGTGTCAAGCTTAATAAGGAAGCCCATCGAACGAACTGTCACTATAAATTCCTCAAGGTCACTCTGAAGGCACGGCTCCCCACCGGTGATACAGACGCCCTCAAGAATGCCCACTCTCTTTTTGAGGAAAGAAAGCACCTCTTCGGTTTCCATGTGCGGCGTGTTTCCCGGAAGAACAAGCGAAGCATTGTGGCAAAACGGGCAGCGTAAGTTACAGCCGGAAGTAAAAACCGTGCAGGCAAGCCTACCCGGAAAGTCAAGCAGAGTTAGCTTTTGAAGTCCGCTTATATTCATAATGATCTTACTCCTCTGAAATATATAATTTCACTGAAAATTGAGTTCATACATTTTATACTTTAAGATTCCTGTATCGACACAGCATACATCTGTTTCGCCGGCGGTACTTTTTGAAGCTTTATGATCATTGCTCACAAAACAAAAGGCTGCCGGAAGGCAGCCTTTTGTAATTTCTTAAAATATCAGGTTCCGTAAAGAATAGGAGTGCTGATGAAGAAAATGCTGCTTGCAAGAAGAATCTGTGCGGTAAAGTAAGTTGCTATATTGAAAATCTTCAGCGGACGGTTCTTCTTCTGCCCGGCGAACAGGATAATTCCGAGACTGCCGTCGGAAAGAACAAACAAAACCGCACCAAGAGCAACCGTAATAAAAATCATCGCCATAATGTTGTCGTCCGTCATGCCCCAAAGCCATTCACCGATGCAAAATCTGAATGCTTTTGCAAGCATTGCGCTGATTGTCACGGCATACATAACAACCGGAATAACCATATATATCTTTCCGGAGGCAAGCTTGCCCTGTTTCTTTTTGATTGCCGCATAGACAAGTATGACACCGACAAGCACGGCAACAGCGAGAATTTCGTACCACTCAAAAAAGTTCTTGTCCGGGTATGTTTGCGCGATTGCTCTCTGGAAAGCTATTATGTAGAATATATGGCCGCCGAGGAAAGCGAAGAGCCCAAGACCGAAAACCCAAATCTTGTCGGTAATGAGATGCAGAAACATATCACCGACCCAGCCGAGAAACAGACCCCAAAGAATATATTTTGTATACGGTGATGTTTGTGCAGAATTTCCGCTGATCTTCATCGCAAGCAGACCCGCAGAAAAAAACAAAGCCGAACAAATCATTTTAAAGCCGAATGATTTCCAGCATTTTTCAGGCCATGAGTATTTGAGAAAAAGCGGAACAAAAACAAATTCAAGTGCAACGCAAAGCACAAATAAAACTTTGAAAATCATAATAATTACCATATCCTTTCCGACAACGATGCTGTGTAGGCTGAAGAGCATTACAAAACAGCGTTATTCATTATCCGGCCGCCGGTATGCTCAAACAATTTTTCCGTGCAGAGCCGTGTCAACAATAGGAACAACATACGGCAGCGCTTCACTGACAACAGCTTGAAGAAGCGGCTGCTTAACAACGGATTTGACCGATTCCTTAAGCGTAACCGCCATTGCAGCGGATGCCGGACGCATTGAGGGCTTCATTGTAACCTTTCCGTCTGCAAAGGTGAAAACAAGGATTCTTTCCGCCGTTGTTTCAATTGCGCGGATATGAACCTCAAGCTCTCGTTCACTGTTCCAGCAGCCGACCGCACAGGCGGTGTACGGCGTATGGCCGAGGGTGATATTATCCCAACGGTATTCACCGTCCATGCCTATGTGAATGAGGTTGACCTCCTCACCCTCTGACCAACGCATTACAAGCTCGTTTTCAAGTGCGTCAAATGAAACGTTGGTAATATTACCGGCCTTCTCACGAGCCATAAATGATGCCGGAAGAGTTACAACACTGGTCGGGAAGCCGGCAATGTTAAGAATAGGAGACTTGCCGAATACAATTTTCTTGCCGGCAAGGAGCTTTTCGGTGTAGGCTCGCGGACGCTTCGGAAGACGCGGATAAGCAGGAATCGAAACCTTGACGGCATCCTCTTCCTTAGCGTTATCATCGAAAGCCTTTGGGAAGAAATCCCAGATTACGTCGCGCATTCTCTGCTCGTCAATTTCACCGCCGGTTGAAACGAAGCAGGCATCGTAATCTTCAAAAACAATACCGAACTGGCTGAACATCCCGTCGGCGCGATATGATTCCTTGCAGCCGCCGTTGCGCCAGAAGCAATAGCCGTAGCCCTGCTTTGAATCAAGCTCTTCATTCATGCTGTTGTCTGCATGATACGAGGTGGCGGTTTTTACCCACCATTCGGGAACGACCTGCTTTCCGTTGAATTTTCCGCCCTGCTGATAGCAAAGGGTAAACTTTGCAAGGTCCTCCGTACGTATCATAAGCCCCCAACCGCCGGCTTCAATACCTCTCGGGCAGGTTTCCCAGAACGGACGCTCAATGCCGAGCGGTTCAAAAAGGCGCGGCATAAGATAATCGATTACACCCATGTCCGTAACCTTTTTGATAATGCAGCAAAGAAGATACATGTTTTCGCTGATATAGAGGAACTCTGTTCCCGGTTCACTGATCCACTTGCTTGAAAGTATGTCATGGAACCAGCGATCCTTGGTTTTATCCATAAACGGTGTTACCGAAAGTCCGCTACGCATGGTGATCAGATCCTCAACCGTCATTTCTTCAAGGTACTCATCAGGCTCGTCACCCCTGGCCTCGGGGAAAATTTCAACAAACCTTGTGTCAAGATTAAAAAGACCTTCATCAATTGCAAAACCGATTGCCGTTGAGGTAAAGCTCTTGCTGACAGAATACATCATGTGTCTGTATTCCGGTCCATAGGGGTCTCTGTATGCTTCGCAGGCAACCTTGCCGTGTCGAATGACCATCAGGGAATGAAGCTGCTTGTCAAGCTCCATGCAACGGTCAACAAAAGCCTGAACGACCTTTGAAGAAACACCGACCGACTCAGCCGAAGCAGCACGTTCAATTGAAATCTTCTTTTCTTTCACAGACATTATTTATCTCCTCCAAAAATTATTCTTCGTATTTCCGCCGACCGCTAAAAATCAAGCAGTCTTTTCCTTTTTCTTGTATACAAACACCTGTGCCGCAAAAATCAGTCCGCCGAAGAAAACAACAAAGCAAACCTTGCCGGCTGTGATATTAAGCGCACCTTTCTCGCCTCTCTTAGCATTTTTATCGCCGGAGACATAAAGAGCGGCACGCAAAGCGGAGTCGGCACTTTGCAAAGCTGAAAGCGGCGTGTTTTTATCCGCAATTGCAGCCTTTGATTCAGATAAAGCTTTTTCGAGGTTCTTGACTCCTACGGACGAAAGTGTTGACATATCAGTTTTTTCGGCAGCCGCTACTGTGGTTTCAAGAACCTTGCGAGTCTCCTCAGCCTCATTGATATAGGCAACAAGACCTTTTATGTTGCGAGTTTCAACAACAGAAAATCCGCGGTCAAAAAGCTCATCCCAACCGATGATGTTGTCTCCCCTTTTTCCGCAGAGATTTTCGTCATACATCGGCGCAAGTGCTCTCGGATTCGCAGTTTCTCCGTCAGAGCCGCCAACAGCGGAATATCTTGAAGCAGTAAAACTGCCATACATAACGTTGAAATAATTTTTGCTTTGGTACTGAACAAGCGGCTGCCCTATCTTTTTGGCCGTATTTAAATGTGAAATCGCATTAAACACAATGTTGCCGCTGTATACTCCGATGACCATAACATCGGGATTCTCTGCGCACCAAGATGCAATCTTCTTTTCGCTTTCGTTAGTTCTGAAGATTATTGAAGAGAGAAAGCCTTTTTCTTTTGCGAACGAAACAAGCTCATCTCTTGTTTCCCATGCACCGTCAGCAATCAAAAAAGCTTTGCCTTCAACCGCTTTAGCCGCTTCTTCAAAGCTGTCTCCCGTGCCGGAAAGAACGAAAGAATCCCCATTTTTTTCAGCAGCGACACTTACCATATCCGCACCTGCTTTAACAGCGGCAGAAACGGCTGCAATCGAATTCTCTCTTTCGTCTGTTCCGCTTCCGCGATAAGAAACGGACATCGGTCCGCCGCGTGATTCGTAAAGCTTTTCCGGGGCGCCTTCAAAAACAGCGAAGGACGAAAAAGAAAGTACAAAAACAAAAAGCGTCAAAAAAATAATATAGACTGATTTTTTAAAATAATTCATGAATCTGTTTCCTTTATAGTTTGCACGAATACATTCACTGTATTTTACCACAAAATTACTGCTTTGGCAATGATAATTAAACATATTTATATTTTTATATTATGACACACTCATTGCGTGACTGTACTTGACTAACTCTCTTTTCAATAGTATAATTTTAACGTTAAAAATCAAACTCTACTACAACAAAAATTGGTTTAAAGAAAGGAATCGGCATATGCCGGAAAGCTATTATGAAACTTGTCAATACTGAAATAGAAGACGTTAAGCTTGTTGTTCCTGAGGTTTTCGGAGATAACAGAGGATGGTTCTACGAATCCTATAACTACGAAAAACTCAAAGCACTCGGCGTTGATACCGTTTTTATTCAAGATAACCGTTCGTTTTCTCAAATGAAGGGCACGCTGCGCGGGCTGCATTTTCAAAAGGTACCAACGGCACAAACCAAGCTGCTCTGCTGTACAAGAGGTGAAATCCTTGACGTTGCAGTTGACCTGAGAAAAGGCTCACCGACCTATCTTAAATGGGTCAGCGCCCACCTTTCGGAAGAAAACAAGCATTTTCTTTTCATTCCGAAGGGCTTTGCCCACGGATTTGTTACCCTCACCGACAACGTTGAAGTTCTCTACAAGGTTGACGATTACTATTCAAAGGAAAACGACCGTTCAATTCGGTTTAATGACCCGGCAATCGGTGTTGACTGGGGAATCATTGCTCCTATCCTTTCGGAAAAGGACAGGAATGCGCCGCTTCTTAAAGATTGTGACGTGAATTTTGTTTTCGGAGGATAAATAAATGATTCTTGTTACCGGCGCAAACGGTCAGCTCGGCGGAGACGTCTGCAATTATCTGGAAGGCAGCGGCGTTCCTTTTATTGGCACCGACATTGACACACTTGACATCACGGACATCAAAAACACCGAAAGCTTTTTTGATTTTCATAACGTAGACTGCATCATTCATTGCGCGGCATATACAGCAGTTGACAAAGCAGAAGACGAAAAGGAAAAATGTTTTCTTGTTAATAAAACCGGAACACGCAATCTCGCAATTTGTGCAAAAAGAGCCAATGCAAAAATGCTATATATCAGCACAGACTACGTTTTTGACGGCAAAGGCGAAAAGCCTTTTGAAGTGAACGACCCGAAGGGACCGCTTAATATCTACGGAGAAAGCAAGCTCAAAGGCGAAGAAGCAATTAAAGAAAGCTGCAAAAGGTTTTTTATTGTTCGCACCTCTTGGGTGTTCGGAGAAAAGAACAGAAACTTTATTGCAACCATGCTTCGCCTTTCGGAAACTCATAGCGAGGTGAGTGTTGTCTGTGACCAAATAGGTTCACCCACCTATTCGAAACACCTTGCAAAAACGGTCTGCGCTATCGCACAAAGCGAAAAGTATGGCATATATCATGCAACAAACGAGGGCTTCTGCTCCTGGGCTGAGCTTGCAGCCTTTGCTTTTGAAACTGCCGACAAAACAACGACCGTTAAGCCGGTTCAGTCTTCAGAATACAAAACGAAAGCAGCCCGGCCGTGTAATTCACGTCTTTCAAAAAAATCGCTTGACGAAAGCGGCTTTGAAAGACTGCCCGATTGGAAAGATGCGGTTCGGGAATACCTTGGCAATATATTTTAAAGCAACGAAAGACACCCGAAGGCAAAAGCCCTCGGGTGTTTCTTCATTCACATTTAAAATCAGCCCTCGCTGATTGCACTAACGGGGCAGCCGTCTGCACATGCGCCGCATTCAATGCAGGAATCAGCATCAATGACGTATTTTCCATCGCCTTCGCTGATTGCGCCAACCGGGCAACCATCTGCGCAGGAACCGCAGGAAATGCAGTCGCCGCTAATTACATATGCCATTGCCATAACCTCCTTATTTTACAGAAAAGCAACCGAAAACGTGGGTACTCTTCTTTGTCTTACTCATTGTATCATAAATAATAAAAATATCAATACACTTTTTCAAAAAAATTCTTTCTTTTTTTAAAGATAAATATGTGATTTTTGCTGTTCTTCCTTTATTTGCGGTTTAATCTTGACTAATTTTAGCAAATTTATTAGAATGTTGAAGAAGGTGGGATAAATATGAGCCAAAGAATTCCTGTTACTGCCGACAACATTTTTGCAAGCTTCAACAATGAAAACGCTTTCAAAATCATTGACGGCAACCCTCGCACCAAGTGGATCGGCGGTCAATTTCCGGGTTATATTGACATACGGTTTGAAAAAATCTGTAAAATTGAAAAAATAATTCTTGACTGTCCCAAAAACGATATCTGCATATTCTCGGTTTTTGCAAGCCGTGATTTTGTTAATTTTTCAGAGGTATGTGCGCAAAACAGCGAGACAGTCAAAAACGGACATTATGAAATTGACTGCTCGTTTTTCGCGTGTTCACTCAGATTTCTGCTGAAATATCAGAATGCAGGTTCATATGCGACACTCAAAAATATTGAAATTTTCGGTTATGCCACAGAAGACTGCCCCAAAAAGGCTGTCGTTGAATTTCCGGATGATTTTGAAAAGAGCCGCTACGCCGCTCCGATTTCCGAAGAGAACACGAAAAATGAGCTTTTCGGACTGATAGGAAGAACGATTGGCGAAAAATATAAGCAGGGTTTCATTTTTGAGCTCGAAAACAGAAACGGTGAATTCTTTGAGCTTTCCGATTCTCTTGACGGAAAAATTCGAATCTGTGCCAACAGCGGTGCCTCAGCCGCAGCCGGTTTGAACTATTATTACAAATATTTCTGCGGCGTTCATATTTCTCAGGTCGGCAACAACGTAAAAATGCCTGAAGCTCTGCCTAAAATCGGAGACAAACTTTGCATGACCACACCGTTTGAGGTCAGGTATTCCTATAACTACTGCGCCCTTTCCTATACAATGGCCTTCTGGGATGAAGAAGATTGGCAAAAGGAGCTTGATTATCTCGCTTTGCAGGGTGTTAATGTTGTTCTTGATATTACGGCAATGGAGGAAGTCTGGCGGCGCTTTCTGATGAAGCTTGGATACTCACTTGATGAAGCCCTGGCGTTTATACCCGGCCCTGCATATTATGCGTGGTTCAACATGGCAAACATATATGGAATGGGTTCTCCGCTTCCGCCGAACTTTTTCAAAAAACGAACCGAACTTGCAAGAAAAAATCACCGCTTTATGAAGGCCATGGGTATGTCTCCCGTTCTTCAGGGATATTCCGGCATGGTTCCGCCAAGCATTAAAAGGTATGTGCCCGATGCGGTAATTATTCCGCAGGGTCTGTGGAACGGTGCAGAGCGTCCTTATATGCTCAAAACCGACACCGAGTGCTATCTTCGCCTTGCCGCAATTTTTTATGACTGTCAGCGTGAGGTGTTCGGAGACGTTTCAAAATATTTTGCAACAGACCCGTTCCATGAGGGCGGAAGAAGCGGAAGGCTTGATATCAAAAAGGTCAGCAAAAACCTGCTCGATTCTATCCTTGCTGTTCGTTCTGACGGTGTATGGATCATTCAGTCCTGGGGTGAGAACCCCTCAAAAGAGCTTTTGCTCGGCGTTTCCGACAAAAAAGAGCATACGCTCATTCTTGACCTGTATGCCGAGAAGAAGCCACGCTGGGAAAACTTTCTCGGCAGCGAATTTCTCGATTCTCCGTGGGTATACTGTATGCTCAACAACTTCGGCGGAAGAATGGGATTGCACGGTCACCTTGCAACAATTGCCACAGAGATTGCACGTGCCTCAAAGAAAGCAAAGCATATGCGCGGAATCGGTATAACGCCCGAAGCAACGCACTCGAATCCCGTTATTTTTGACCTGTTTTTTGAAACAGCATGGACCGACAGCGAGGTGATTTCTCCAATCAACCTCAAGGATTGGCTTCGTCGTTATGCTGAGCGCAGATATGGCAGCTGCAACAAAAATATGCTTGAAGCAATGCTTCTTCTGAACGATACCGTTTATAATCCTAAACTCAACGAGCACGGTGAAGGAGCACCGGAATCAATCATCAACGCAAGGCCGGCTCTCAAAGCTCATTCTCCTTCAACCTGGGGCAACGACATTGTTGCTTATGACAAAAGGACTTTTGAAAAAGCTGTCCGGCTCTTTTTAAGCTGTGCCGATGAGTGTAAAAATTATGAGGGTTATATTTTCGACGCAATTGACCTTTTGAAGCAGGTTCTTTCAAACACGGCTCAGGAATACCACAAAAACATGGCCGAAGCTGTTAGAACTCACGACCTGATAGCTTTTATGCGTTGGTCTGACAAATTTTTGAGTCTCGGTAACTTTGCAGATGAAGTTCTTTCATTCAACAGTGAGTTTACACTTGGCAACTGGGTCAACAAAGCAAAAAAACTGGCCGAACCCTTCGATGAATTCACCCGCGTTATGTTTGAATTCAACGCTCGTGCTCTCATTACCACATGGGGCGGTTCAAGGCAGATTGCCGAGGACGGAAAGCTGCGTGACTATTCAAACAAACAATGGTCCGGACTTACGCGCGATTTATATGTAAGACGTTGGGAAGAATGGATAAAAATGATGAAGCATCGGCTTGACGGACGCAAAGCGGAAGAACCGGACTGGTTCAAAATTGACTGGCGTTGGATTTGGCAGAGAAATGCCTATACCGATTCAGGAAGGAGCTGTAACCTTAAAGCAACCGGAGAAAAAGTTTTTTCATCGTTTGGCATTGACACAACAACAGACTGATTAAAAATAGCAAAAACAAGCTGAAACCGAACGTTTCAGCTTGTTTCATTATTCATTACAAATTAAAACATCAAACCAAAACTCAACGCCGTCCAAATGATTGACAACACCGTACTTGGCGTTTTGGAGCGTTTGAGCATCTGCAACGATAGCCAAGCCCAGTCCAAAACGTCCTTGCTCCCGTGAACGCGACTTATCCGCACGGTAGAAGCTTGTCCAGATATGCTCGATGTCTTCATCGTCAATTGGTCTGCCGATGTTAAAAACGCTGATTCTATAATAGTCATTAACAACTTCACAGCTTATTTTCAAAAGCTTTTCGCCCTCGATGTGACTGAGTGCGTTTGAAAAATAATTATTAAAAACCCTTTCAAAAAGCTCACGGTCTCCAAAACCGACATAGCTCTCGTTTATACTCAGCTCGAGACAGATTCCGTTATCGTCAAGATGACGTTTCCGCGAGGCAATACACGACCAAACCGTTCTGCGCAAAGGCAGTTTCTCTTTTTTGGCGGTATATCCATTGTTTTCAAAGCGCATCATTTCAAGCATACGGACAACAAGGCGGTTCATTTTTTGCGCCTCTTCAATTATCACATCGCAATACTCTTCACTGTCCTCTTTTGTTTCGGAATACCTTATTCCTTCGGCATAGCCCTGAATAATTGCAATCGGAGTTTTAAGCTCGTGCGAAGCATTTGCAATAAACTGATTTCTGCTTTCTTCAAGCTTTCTTTCCCTCTCGATCTCTTGTTCAAGGCGTTCGTTCTTCTTTTGAAGATCCATCATTGTCATGTTAAGTGATGATGAAAGAGCATTGACGCTTGAAGAAAGTTCACCGAGTTCTCTGATTCTGAATGGCGGACAAACCTCTTTAAAATCAAGATTGCCGATTTTTTTGGTAACCTTGTTGAGCTTTCTCAGCGGAACGGTAAACGTATATGTATAAGCAAGAAAAACGACAAGGATGAATATTAACAACGCAAGGCTCAGCCACAAAAGTGCCCAGCTTGCAGTCCTTGCATTGGACTTGATTACATCAAGCGACGAATACGTTTCGATTCCCGCGTTATCACCGTAAAAAGTTCCGAAAACGAGATACTTAGCCGTTGCAAAGTATTCCTGTCGAATTTCAAGATAGTCTTTTTCGCTTAGATCAACGTGCCTGACGGTTTTCATTATGCGCGGTTTGAGCTCTCCTTTTACGTCAGACGGGCTCGTCTGCTTTCCGTCAAAAACAACTTTGTTGATGCTTGAAGAATATATGAGCTTTTCGCGCGGATAGTAAATTTCTATGTAAAGATCATAATTGGCTTCAATGTCAGAAACATCTTTCATGAAGCTTTCTGAATTATAATCAAGCTGCTCAATTTTGAGCGAAGCCTCATACATATTTCTGCGGACAACATAAGCGAAAATATCATCCATAAAAATGAATTGAAGCACCGTAAAGAGCGCAAACAGGCCGACCATAATTACAAAAGAAAGGCCGTACCGTGTCATAAGCGTATCGCGGTTTTTATATTCCTTGATTTTCCGCCTTTTCATCCGACGTCCTCGATCTTATATCCGATGCCGTAAACCGTTTTGAGATGAGCCGAACCCCATTCACCGAGCTTGGTTCTCAGCCTCGCAACGTGCGAGTCAACCGTTCTGACATCGCCGACATAATCAAAGCCCCAAATGCTGTCAAGTAGCTGTTCGCGGGAAAAGACACGACCCGGAGCTTCAAGCAGCTTTTTTAGTATGCTGTATTCCTTGAGTGTAAGCTCAATTTCCTGTCCGTTGAGCCTAACCTCGTGAGCCTCATGATTAAATACAAGGTCTTTTATGTTCTTTTCGCTTGAAAAAGCAGAGCCGGAACGGGCACGGCGCAGCAACGCTTCAACATGCTTCATCAGAACGCTCGGACTGAAAGGCTTTGTGACGTAATCATCGGCACCTGATTCATATCCCATAAGCTCGTCAAATTCCTCACTGCGCGCTGTAAGAATAATAATCGGAACATTCGAAACGCTGCGAACCTTTTTGCAGACCTTCCAACCGTTAAGTCCGGGCATCATTATGTCAAGAATCATGAGGTCTATGCTCTCGCTGTTCCGGGCAAAAAGTTCATAGGCTTCATCTCCATCTTCAGCTTCGATAGGATCATGACCCTCTCTTTTTAAAAAATCACAGACAAGCTTTCTAATTTTCTGTTCATCGTCTGCAACAATTATTCTTCCCATTTTTAACTCACCGCCAATGTATGTAGTAATCTTTCTCTCTGAAACTGAAACTATTTCTTTTCATTTTCCTTCACTATGGTATTATACAACAGAGTTGTGAATTCGTCAAATAAAAAATGACCTTTGCCAGATTTCACAAAGGTCTATAAATCAGGGAAGCATGACTTTTATTACTGATATGAGTTAAAGGATCAGACTGTGACGGGAATATCCCTGTTTATTACAAAGGATGCTCCATCCGGCAGTGCTATGGTGTCTTTAACCGAGGCCGAATCAAACAGCGAAGACTGCGCCTTATCATAAATCAAGGTTGAAACGGTTCTTTTGAATGTCAGGGCGCTTCCCTTTACGTCGGTGAGCACCAACGTATTATCGTCTTCCTTGTAAGTTCCGCTATATGAAAAGCGCTCGCCTTTTGACCGGACAGAAAGGTTGAACACTCCGTTTTCATCCAGCTTTAAGGTATAGTACGATTCTCCGTCATATGTATATTCAACAGAACAGCAGGCAAGCCATGCTGATTCACGGCAGGAAGAGTCAAGCTCTTCAGAATAATCCCGTTCGACAAGCAAGTTTTCAGCAAATTCGGACGGAAACAGCTTTTCTACATCCGCTTTATAGCTCTCCATTTTCGGGACTTTGTATTCTTTAATTTTGTAAGTTCCGTCCGCCTTTTTCTTAAATAACAAAACCGCCGGTAAACATTCATGCTGATACCTGACATCCTGACGGCCGGAATACAGCATATATTCTCCTGCCATGGTTTTCAGATAAGCAACAGTTTCGTCCAGTTTTGTCTTGCAATCGAGCACGGAATACGCAAAACCGACACTCGTTCCGTTGGCTGTAACAGCCTTAACCACTCCGTTTTCAAGAAAGTAGTTCTTTACGGCAGAGTCAACAGCGCCGGTCAAAGCCTTCATTTCGGCAACAAACGCTTCAACGTCTGCACCTTTAAGACTGACACTGCCGAAATCACACGACAGATTGATGTAATACGGTTTCCCTGAATCAGCAAAGCCGATATACACACTGAACAATTCATCAATCGGATAGCACTGTATGTAGATGCCTGAACCGATTTCATAATAAGAATAGTTTGAAAAGTCAGCAACGGAAAGATTGTTCTTTTTTGAAAGATTAACAACGTCTTCAATCGTGAGCGTCTTGCTTCCGCCCTGCATTTCAAATTCATTGTCATTTACTACGGTTTTAACGGTAGCCGACGGCTTTTTCAGTTCAAAGGTAACACTTGCTTCATATTGCTTTGAGCGGTCGTCCGAAAAATTGAAGGCTGTCACAAGACGGTACCGCCCGATTCTTGTCATGTCATAGGTCGTTGACGGCAGCAAATCTAAGCTCAGCTCCCCGGGTGTTGAACCTTCCCTCTCTGTGACAAGATAACCCAAGGCATTATAAAAACTGCTCTTAAAAGGTGACAACTGCTCAAATTTCTTTCTGTCTTCATTGAAATAATATAAATCAAACTTTTCTCCGCATTCAGCTTCTCTATCGGAAGCATTTTTCCAGAGCAAGGTCAAACGAAGTTCATTGCCTTCTTCAAGTTCAGCTGACGCGAAAGAAAGCGAAACATCACTTTGCTCGCTCGTTGTTTCAATAACTCTGACGGCAGAATTTTCTGATATGCCATCACTTCCGGCTTGCCTTTTCGGGTTCGTTCCGAAACAAACGGCAACAATAATGCATGATACAAGCGCTGCTGCAATTATCCAAAACGCCGGACGTTTATAGCTGAGCACACTTTTGATTCTTTCCTTCACTCCAACCTCTCCAAACGCAAGAGGACAGGCTCTGATACTATGCTTTTCGCAGCTCAAATCAAGAAGTGCCTGCGAATAAGCTTTCTTTTTCTGAAGGTCAAAGTCTTTGATCACCATTTCATCACAGGCAAGCTCAATATCACGGCAAATAAGAACATATGAAATAACACAAAGAGGATCAAACCAATAAACAGCAAAAAGCAGGAAAGCCAGCGGCTTCCATAAATTATCGTGCCTTTTTATGTGCGCTCTTTCATGCGCAAGGGCAAAGGTGCGCCGGTTATCGTCAAGTTCCGACGGCAGATATATCTTCGGGCGAAAAACGCCGAGAACAAACGGTGAATCTATCTTATCGCAAAGGTATGCACCTTTTTCATATTCAACATTAACACGCACACGTCTTTTGAGCAAAATATAGCTGACTACGGCATAAACAAGAACGGCAACAATTCCGCATAGCCAGACAATTGCCGCAATGCCCGTCACGCCAAGCGCATTCTTTTCATTTGCAGAAGCAACAGCCGAGGAAATAATCGGGTTAACAGTAAGGTTGAGTTCATCAATACCGGTTGTTATTGCGTGATGTGTAACCGTTCCGGAATAAAAATCGGGGTCGGTTCTGATAACATCCGAGCTTGGAACCAAGCTGAATATGCTTTCAATTGAGAACGGACAAACCAACCGTACCCCGACAAGAAGCCACAAAAAACAGCGTACCCTTTTTGGTGCTTTCTTCAAGGCAAAGCGAAGAAGTATAACTGCCGCCGTTATCCAAACTGCAACAAAGCTCATATTCAAAACATTCAGAAAAATCATCTGCAAAAGCGAAAAGGCTTTGTCAAGCATTACTCATTCCTCCTTTGCTTCGTCTATCATTTTCTGAATCCGTTCAATTTCTGCCTTTGTGAGTTTTTTCTTTTTTGTGAAAGCTGCAATAAAGCTTGGCAGTGAACCGTCAAACACCTCGTCAACAAATTTTTTGCTTTGCCGTGAATGAAGCTCTTCCTTTGAAACCAGCGCAATTACAACACTGTTTTCGAGCTTAAAGATTCCGTTTGAACAGAATTTCTTCAAAACAGAGTATGTTGTGGTTCGCTTCCAGTTTAGCTGTGATTCACATTTTTTAATAAGCTTTGCTGTTGAAATCGGCTCATTTGACCAGACAATATCTGCAAATTTTGCATCAACTGCACCGAGCTTCAATTCATTCATAATTATTGCCCTCTTTCTGTCTATAATTTATCGACAACCATAGTCTACAACATATAGACAAAAATGTCAATACCTGTTAAAAAATAAGTCTTGTTATTTTTCATCTTTTGTTGTATAATTTAGCGGTGTATGCTGAGACGTTGGTTTTGGTGTATCGCAAGTTTTTGCGGAGGTGTTTCGTTTGTTTGAAAGTTTGAACTTTGACTTTGCCAGAAAAACCGAAATCTCTCATGCAATTAAAACCGCCTCTTTTCCTCATTCAGTTATTTTTGAAGGCTCGGATGAAGCAACGCGTTTGCTTGCTGCCAAAGAAACCGCCATGGCTCTCCTCTGCACCGGCGAAAGAAAGCCTTGCGGAGCTTGCCGCTCATGCAAAAAAGCCGAAAGCGGTAATCATCCCGATATATACATTTTTCAAAAAGATGAGGGCGCAATCGCAATTAAAGTTGATGATGTTCGTCTTTTGAAAGAGAAAGCGATGCTTTTGCCGAATGACGGCGAGAAAAGTGTTTTTATAATTGCTGAAGCGCAGAACATGAATCCGCAGGCCCAGAACGCTCTTTTAAAAATTTTTGAAGAGCCGGCCTCTCATGTTTGCTTCATTCTCACCTGCCCTTCAAAATCGGCTCTGCTTGAAACGATAGTTTCAAGGGCTGCTTCCTTCCTGCTTTCGCAAGATGCAAGCGAGCTTGATGCAACCGGTGATTCGCAGGTTGTTTCCTGCGCTAAAAGCATTGTTGATGCACTCTGCAAAAGTGAGTTTGACTTGATGACGGCAACATCCGCCCTCTTTAAAGACAAGATGCTTTTCAAAAACGTTTTGCCTCTTCTTGTTATTATTTTCAGAGATGCACTCGTTCAGAACACCTCTTGCCTTTCCGGCTGCGATGAGCAGGCAAAAAAGCTTCGTCTTTTGTTTACGTCAAAGAAATTGCTTGAGCTTATTGAGGAAACAAAGCTGCTTTCTCAAGGCACTGAAAGAGCCGCAAACCATAATCTTTCAGTAACACGGCTTTGTAGCGTTTATTCAAGAATCAAGTTTTCATAAAATTATATACAGAGAGGAATGATACCGATGGTAAATGTTGTCGGAGTGCGCTTTAGAAACGTTGGAAAAGTTTATTATTTCAGCCCGAACGGCTTAGAGTTAAAAGCAAAAGATAAAGTTATTGTTGAAACAGCACGCGGACTTGAATGCGGCGAGGTTACTTTTTCAAACAAGAGTATTTCAGATGATGAATTGACCTCCCAGCTCAAGCCTGTATTGCGAATCGCAAACGAAAACGACCTTCGTACCGTTAGTGAAAATGAAGCAAAAGAAAAGGCTGCTTTTGACATATGTCTAAAAAAAATTGAGGCGCACAACCTCAAAATGAAGCTTGTTGATGTTGAATATACTCTTGACAGGAACAAGATTCTGTTCTATTTCACTGCTGACGGAAGAGTTGATTTTCGCGAGCTTGTTAAGGATCTTGCTTCAGTTTTCAGAACGCGAATCGAGCTTCGTCAAATAGGTGTGCGCGATGAGTCAAAAATGCTTGGCGGACTTGGTGTTTGCGGCCGTCCGTTTTGCTGCAATACTTTCCTCGGAGAATTTCAACCGGTTTCGGTAAAAATGGCAAAGGAGCAAAGCCTGTCACTCAGCCCGGTTAAAATCAGCGGAACCTGCGGAAGGCTAATGTGCTGTCTGAAATATGAGCAGGAAGCTTATGATCATCTGCTTCGCGTTACGCCGAAAAACGGAGCAATTGTTGACACTCCTGAGGGTCGCGGTACGGTTATTGATTTTAATCTGCTGACCGGAATTTTGAAAGTCCGTCTGGATGCAAAGCCGCAAGCCGCACCGCTTGTTATTGACAGAAGGCAGGTTAAGGTCATTAAGGATTCGCAAATCCGTGTTGACAAAAAAGAACTTGATGCTCTCAAGGGAATTGAATAAAAAGATGACCGATGTCTTTTGGCACCGGTCATTCTTTTTCTCCCTCTGTTTTTGTCAAATGGCACTTATTTTGAGACGCAGCTTGTCGCTGATCATTGCGATAAATTCGGAATTTGTCGGCTTTCCGCGAGAATTTTGAATCGTATAGCCAAAATACGAACTAAGCACATCAACGTCGCCTCTGTCCCACGCAACCTCAATTGCGTGGCGTATCGCACGCTCAACGCGTGATGAAGTTGTCTTGTTCTGCTTTGCAACGGTCGGATACAAAACCTTTGTAACAGCGTGCATCAATTCAGGGTCCTTGACCGTCAGCATTATTGACTGTCTCAGATACTGGTAGCCTTTGATGTGAGCCGGCACACCTATTTGATGCATAATTTCGGAAATCACGACCTCAAGTTCATGACTGTCATTAAGGTTCGGCGTAACCTTGGTCTTCTTTCCGTTCTTCCATTCTGACATACGCTTGATTCTGTCAGCAATCAGCTGATAGTCAAACGGTTTAAGGAAGTAATAGTCCGCGCCTGCTTCAAGAATTTCTTCTTCAAAGCGAGAGTTGTCAACAGACGAAGTTACAAAAAGAAGTATTCCGGCATCCTTAAGCTGCTTTCCTGCCTCTTCAAGGACACCCAAAGCGTCCAGACTCGACATGAACGCATCCATAACAACTGCGTCCGGCTTTTCTTCGAGCGCAGTTCTTATGAGTTTTCTTCCGTCTTTCTCAACCAGTTTGACCTCACAGCCGTTTGCGCGCAGGCATTCTGCGCAATGTTCCGAGTTTTGAGTTTCAGCTTTGGATAAAAGTACAAATATTTTACTTTGCACATGAATCCCCCTCTCCTGAAAATATATTTGTGAATTGATTTCACGAGCGCATAATAGCACAATATTTTTAATTTTGCAAGACGAACTTTGTCGAATTCAAAAAAAAATTTAAAATTTTTATTTTTAGGTGTAAAATAAGGAGGTCTTTTCACTGTTTTATTAAGAAATTAAACATTTGGTGTCATTTACGACGCAAGTTGTTGTTTTTTATTCGCAAAGTTTTCGCTTTCTTCGAGCATAGTTTCAGCAAAAACTGCGTATCCTCTTTCAGGTTCATTAACAAAAACATGGGTAACAGCACCGACAAGCATTCCGTTCTGAATGATCGGGCTGCCGCTCATTCCCTGAACAATGCCCCCTGTTTTTTCAATCAACGCCTTATCCGTTACGCGTATCACCATATTTCTATGCTCCCTGTCGTTTAGTGAAATTTGTTCAATTTCAATTTCATAATAGCACGGTCCGTTGTCATCAACTGTCGAGATAATTTTTGCTCTTCCCTGTTTTATCTCGCTTTTGACGGCAACGGGTATCTGAGGTGCTTCGTTTCCCGGCGCATAAAGCTTTCCGTATACGCCGACCTGACTGTTTTCTTCAAGTGAGCCCATTGTATCACCGGTAAAAGAGCCGCACAGCTCTCCTGCCTGTCCGCTCTTGCCCCTACGGCAGCTGTTGATTACAGCATCAACTATATCACCCGAAGAAATTTCAATAGCTTTTCCGGTATCTGAGTCACAAATCGGATGTCCGAGTCCACCGAATCTACCGCTCGACCTCTCATAAAAAGTCATCGTTCCGATACCGGCTGCGCTGTCACGTATCCACAAGCCGCCCATATACTTGTTCTGTGCGCTTGAAAAAGCCGGAATAAAGCTTGCTTCATAATTTACGTTATCGCGTTCAAAAATAATTTTAAGCGTCCTTCCGCCGCTTTGTTCAATCAGCTGTGACACCTGTGTATGATCCTTTATTTCAACAGAATCAATAGAAAGAATTATGTCGCCTTTTTCAAGACCGGCTTCCGCAGCCGGACATCTTGCTCCTTCGGCAGTATCAACCTTATCGACGGAAACAATAACAACGCCTTTTGTATACAGCCGCAAGCCAAAAATCCTTCCCGACGGAACAACATATCTTCGCTTTTCAATTTTCAAAAGAGACGTTTTAACAGGTATTGCATTAAACAGCTCGATTTTAACGCTTATTGTACCGTATCCGACCTCTTTTTCGCCTGAAACATTTTCAAAGGTCGGACTTATTGAGTAGAGTTTTCCGGGAATTGAAGTGTTTCCGTCGGGTGCATATATTTCATCCGGTATTACATAAAAGCTGAAAATCAGCAGTACAAGTGACACTAAAACAAAAGAAAAAGCAGATATTCTAAATATTTTCATTGCCTTGACCATTTTTTCACCTCCGCAAAACTTTGCCGCAGTAATAATTTGACCACGATGTGCGGAGAATATAATCGGAAAATCAAGCCGAAAAAGGTAATAAACCGCCGAAGGCAAAATCCATCGGCGGTTTTTTTCACTGATTCATTCGTTTATTTATAAGCTTGATGACACGTTCTGTTGAATGACCATCACAGGCACTCATCTCTTTTTCGCAAAACTTTCGCACTTTCAAATGGTGATTTTCATTTTTCAAGGAAGACCGAACTGCATTAAGCAAATCGTCCTGATTTTTTACTATATCACCGGGAAGGTCGTTTTCATAGTCAAGATAAAATGAGCGTTCATAAGTTTCATAATCGGGACAATAAAAAACAATAGAAAGTCCAAGTAAAGAAGCGTCAAAAATTATTGAAGAATAGTCGGTTATCACAACATCGGCAATGCTCAGAAGCTCACCTGTCGGTTCGGCAGTCAGATCTCTGACACGGGCAAAGTACTCACCGCCGAAAAATGCATTTTTCATTATGGGATGCCGGCTGACAACAAAAACCTCGTCCTCGGTCATCTCATCGTTAAGCTTAACCCAGTCGATTTGCGGATCAAATGCAGAAACTGCTCCGTTATTTTCACGGAAAGTCGGAAGATAAAGATATACTTTTTTGTCTTTCAAAACCGGATGCCTTGAATAGATTCTTTTCCTATCATCAAATTGCGTTTTTTTGTTAAGGAGCATATCCGTTCGCGGAGTACCGATTGCTTTTATAACATCTATATCGACACCGAAAGCCCCGGCGTAAAATCGGCGAACGCTCTCAGATGAGACGCACACATCGGTATATTGGGCATGTGTTGCAATTTCATCTTCTCTTGAAAGCTTTGACGGTGCGTCAAGTCCAAAGCGTTTAAACGCACCGCAAGCGTGCCAAATTTGAACAACGCTCTGACCTTTTCGGAGATGAACCATGCGAAGATACTTGAGGTAATCGTCAGTTACAATGACTTTACTTGTCAGCAAGAGCCATTTTGCTTTTGCAACCTGCCCGACAGAATGAGGGAGCATTTTTGCAAAGTACACCTTTTCTCCGTCATAAGCATCATAGACGCATTTGATATTTTCGGTAAGTACATCATCACTCCTTATAGTGTAAAAGAAAACCCTGTCTTTAAGCTTTGCATGAGAACACATGCAGTTATAAACAGAAGCCATTACATTAAAGATAAAACGTTTGATTTTTTTGAGAAAAATTATAATACCTTTAGCAAACTTTGAAAGACGAGCTGACAAAAACCTCACTCCTTAGACTCGGTCACGATTTTTTAAAACATATATACATGAATTCCCTGTAATAACAAACAAAGGGGTCAGCAGTATTGACCCCTTTGACAAATTTTTTCACGAAATTACGGTTTTGAAACGTAGTTTGCCGGATTTTGCTTAGCACCGTTATATCTGACTTCAAAATGAAGGTGCGGACCGGTGGAGTTGCCTGTTGAACCGACATTACCTATTTGCTGTCCCTTGCTCACTGTCTGACCGGTAGTCACACAAAGACTTGAACAGTGACCGTAAACGGTTGAAAAACCGTCGCCGTGGTCAATAACCGCATAGATTCCATACCCGGTTTCGCCCCAAACGGCAGCTATAACAGTTCCTGCACGAGAAGCATATATGGGCTTTCCGTAAACACCGGAAGCTGTGATATCCATACCGCCGTGAAAGCTCCAGCCGGAAATTGAAGCACTCCGATTTCCGTAGGGGCTGCTTATATAGCAAGAGATACTTCCAAGCGGCCACGCCCAGCTGTCATTGGACTGATAAACCTTATCACCACCGGAGATATTCCCGCCTTGGTTTCCGCCTTGGTTTCCGCCGGACGATGTTGTCGAAGTTGCAGGATCGTTATTATTGGCGTAAAGGGTCGTGCCCTGCGTTGTCGGAACCGTGGTTGCTTGATAATTCTTTATAAGCTGTTCGATTTCTTTGTCGGCCGCCTCGCGTTCAGCCTGAAGGTTTTTGATGTAGCCTTCATAAATCGCGCTGTTTTTATCAAGCTGGGCAATGTATGAGGAAGCCTCTTTATAGTCGCCCTCAAGCTCTTTTACAGTGTCTTCATATTCGTTTTTTGTTTCGTTAAGTTCATTTTTGCGCAGAACAATTTCTTGTTTGCTTTTTTCAACTTCGGCCTGTTTTTTATCAAGCTTATCCTGCTTTTTCTGAAGTTCCTCCTTGGTCCTTTTGAGCGTTGCGGCCTCTTCCTTGAACTTGTCAATGACCTTTCTGTCACTCTCGCTCATGCGCTTCATCATCTCAAGTCTGGTAAGAAAAGACGCAAGACTATCGGCACCCATAATTATTTTGATTGCAGAGTCATTACCGGTAACGTAAGCCGCCTTAAGCTTTTGAGAAAGTTGAGACTTTGACGCCTGAATGCTTGCGGTCGTTGACTTAAGCTGCTCACCGGCGAGCACAATCTCATCATCAATAACATCAATTTCCGTGTTGAGTTGCTTAAGTTGTTTTTCAAGAGCTTCGAGGTCGTTGTCGAGAGAATCAACCTGGGTTTTGAGATTTGTTGCCTTTTTTTCATTGGCAGCAATCTGTTCCTCAAGCGTATCAAGATATTCTTGCTGAGATTCCTTTTTGCCTTTAAGTTCGGCAAGCTTATCTTTGTTATCTTTAATCTCGCCGTCAATCCTGTTAAGCTCCTCTTCAAGCTCCTGCCTTGTTGCGGCGTGAGCCACAGGCCGATAAGAAGCAGTCAGCGGCAACACCGTTAGAAGAGCGGCGCAGAAAAACGCGATAGCTTTTCTCTTCATGAAAAGACAAGCCTCCTTTAAACTTACTGAAAAAATCCTCAAAATATACCAAAGTTAAATCAATAATTAAAATATCAGATGTCGTTTGCTTCGCTGCCCTCTTTTTTGAGGTATTTGCGTATTGAAACAACACTGCCGAAGGAGCCGAGAATCATTCCTGAAACAAAATATCCTATAACAAGGAAGTACCAATAATCCGAAACCTCAACGACCTTGCTTCCAAACAGGGAAAACAGCGAGTTAAGTGCGTTACCTTCGATTTTTTCAAAAGCATAAGTCAACGTCATGGCAATCAAGCCGGAAATAAGACCTATCGAAATACCTTCAACCATGAAAGGCCAGCAGATAAATATATTCGTGGCACCTACTGACTTCATGACCTGGATATCGACTTTTCTCGATACCATCGTTATCTTAATTGTGTTCGCGATTATGAAAAGCGAAACGATAATAAGCGCCACAACTATAATAACACATATGAAGGTCAGAGATTTCTGAAGTGTTGAGATCTGATTTATCAGCTCCTGGCTTTCACGGACAGATTCAATGTTTTCAACCGCCTCAATAGCCGCAAGTGTAGTTGAAAACTCAGATATGTTGCTGACAGTTATTCTGTATGAATTCGGGAGCGGATTTTCAATAACACCCTCAATCATATCCTTCTCAACGCCGAATTCATCAAGCTGTTCACTGAAGCCTTCTTCCTTTGAAACATACTTGACCTCAGTAACATTCGGAATGGCTTCAAGGTCGGTCTTGACCTTTTCGATAGAGCTATCGTCAATTCCGTCTTTGACAAAAGCAACAACAACATTCTGCTTTTCAACATCAGAAACGAGCGTCCTCATATTAACAAGAAGAAGGAAGGAAATACCTATAAGAAGCAGGCACAGCGTCAAAACGCTTATTGAAGCGAGCGACATACTGCGGTTCGCAACAAGGTTGCGCAAACCCATTTTTGAAAGGTACGATGTATTAAGGCCGCCCGAGGAGCGGGAATTTTTTCGTTTTTTTGCAGCGGTTTTCTTAGCCTTCGCTTTGTTCTCAGCCATTGTTTTCACCGTCCTTTGCTTCAAATTCCGGTTGCGGTTCGGTTGCCTCTGCTGCCGCGGCGGACGATTCCGGCTCGGCGTTTTCTGACACAGGTGCTTCATCAGCTTGCTCGACAGCATGCTGTTCGCCTTCCGCTTTTTTTGCATCGCTGCGATTTTTAAGTTCTCTGAGCTTCGCCCTTGAAGGAATGTCGGAAACAATACGTCCGTTTTCAATTGTGACAACTCTATGGTCAAACTGATGAACCAACTCAAGGTCGTGAGTAACAACAACAACTGTTGCGCCAAGAGCGTTGATTTTATCAAAAAGGGTCATTATATCGCCGGAGAGAACCGGGTCAAGGTTTCCCGTAGGCTCATCTGCAATAATAACATCCGGATTGTTAACAAGAGCACGTGCAATCGCAACCCTTTGGCGTTCACCTGTTGAAAGCTGATTAGGGTAGTTCTTCGCCTTTGAAGCGAGATCAACCAACCTTAGAACGTACCGCACACGCTTTGTGATTCTTCTTTCGCTCATTCCGATTACGCGAAGAGCAAATGCAACATTATCATAAACCGTCATTTTGGGAATAAGTCTGAAATCCTGGAAAACGATGCCGAGCATTCTTCTAAGGTATGGAAGCTCACGGCGTTTGATCTTTGCAAGATTATACTGACCGACAATCACAGAGCCTGAATCAATCTTTTCCTGTCCCATTATAACATTAAGGAATGAACTTTTACCGGCACCGGAGGCACCGACAACAAAAACGAACTCGCCGTTGTCAATTTTGACGCTGACGTTATTAAGCGCAACCGCGCCGTTCGTTTTATATTTCATGCAAACATTTTTAAATTCAATCATTTTAAACCACTTTCACAAATAAATTTTGCTCGCGTACCTATCAATACTTGACCGGCTTCGCGTCAAGATACTTCTTAACCATAAGCGCGACCTTGAAAACAATTGCGTCATCAAACTCTCTCAAATCAAGACCGGTGAGCTTTTTGATTTTTTCAAGGCGATAAACGAGCGTATTTCTGTGTACAAAGAGTTTTCTTGAGGTTTCTGAAACGTTAAGGTTGTTTTCAAAAAACTTCTGAATGGTGAAAAGAGTTTCATGATCAAGGCCGACAATAGAACCTTTTTTGAAGATCTCCTTGAGGAACATTTCGCAAAGTGTTGTCGGAAGCTGATATATAAGACGCGCTATTCCGAGATTTTCATAGGTGACAATTGTTTTTTCGGTGTCAAAAACCTTGCCGACCTCAAGAGCAATCTGAGATTCCTTGAATGAGCGCGGAAGATCTTTGATTCCGACCACAATTGAACCGATTCCGACAATTACGTTGATATAATACTCCGTATGAAGCGAGTCAACAATGGAGCGTGCAAGCTTTTCAAGGTCTTTAACATCGTTGCCGGCCCTAACTTCCTTGACGAGAGCAACATCTGACTCATTGATGTTAATTACAAGATCCTTGGCTTTGTCCGGAAACAGCTTCTGAACCGCCTCGCTGACTGAAACATCGGTTCGCTCTGTTGTTCTGATAAGGAGAATGCAGCGAGAAACCTCATTGTTAAGGCCAAGTTCACGAGTTTTAAGGTAGATATCACCGGGAAGAATATTATAGGATAACGTTCTTGATAAAGTTGCTTCTGTCATACTTTTCGTCGTAGTACTGCTTTATGCTGTTAAGAGAAACAGCAATGAGACGTGCATAGTTCGCCGCCGCATCATCATCACCGTCAACAAAGACTGCTGCGTCCGGATGAAGCTGCATACCCATTGCGATAAAAGTTCTGCTTCCGATAACCTTAGGCTCAGAGGAAGTAATCTCATCTTTAAAGTTTGCAAATCCCGTCTCACCGATACGACCGAGATCGCTACAGCAAATAACAGTACCCGTATTATCGACAACACCGATAGTTCTGTCGATAGCATCCTTCATTTGGTGGATAACCCCCTGGAACAACCTGTTAGACATAAATGTCCCTCCAACAATTCAATGTGTGAAATTTATACATTTTGACTATCGTCACTTTTACCATTCTACACAAACTATCGGCAATTTGCAATATAAATGAGTAAAATTTTTAGATATTTTTTCAAAAATATTTTTTTATGCGACGTTTTTTTGTAAAATCCGGCATTTTTTATCAATATTGCGCCGTTTTTTCGTCAAATTTTACATTGTATAAATTCACCATAGCCTTGCTGAAAAAGCGGTATTTATTTCTTGTTGTCAATAATATTCAGATTGTAATGTGCATAATGCCGAATAGATAAGGCATTGAACAATATAGGTTTTTCCACATATGTGGTAACATTTATACCTAAAAGTGACCTAAAATCGAGCACAAGCAAAGAATTTTAAACAAATAATATAGTATTTGAACCCCGATTGTGTTAAAATACTTCTGTCATATATGCATAGGCTGATGAGCTTCTATCTCAATACGGTTTTTTAAGGCAAATTTCCGCCTGTACCGCGCGCCAAAGCCTCGCAATTCGTCAGCATTACTCACCTTTTTGCCTTGTCTCGACAAAAAATTGCTCTTAAAAACAAGTTCTTCAGGCACATTGAGTTCGAGTTTCTTCAGCCTAATCCATTTTGGAGGTATCAAAGTGAATATTACAAAAATCAGTAAAGGCGTAAGTTTGGCACACCACCGGACAAGCCGCTTTAAAACATCGACAGTCTCGTTGAAC
>CAKSYX010000013.1 GCA_934525065.1 uncultured Eubacteriales bacterium | reverse complement strand
AAAAGAGAAAGAAACCGCAGGTAATACTGAATGATGCCGACCGGCTGTCCTCTGCTGCCGAGCCGCAGCGGATAGGGAAACAGACGTTCGGCCTCGGTAATCGTGATTCCCTCCGAATAGAGCTCGGAAAGACGCTTGACTGCGTTATAGATGCGCCTTATTGCGTACCATGTGGCTTCGCCGACAATTCCGTCCGGCGTGAGGTTGAAGATGCTCTGGAACTGTTTTACGGCGTTCTCCGTTGTCCGTCCGAAGCTGCCGTCGGTATACGGAATTTTGGGTATACTCGGATAATTTTGGGCAATGCGGTTGAGCCAGCGCTGAATTTCAAGAACGTTGTTGCCGACCGTACCAACGCGAAGCGGTGCTCCGGGATAGGTCGAAAAAGACAAAGCTGTGTCCGCACGGCGAAGGTCGATGTCGTCGCCGTAATAGTATTGCAGAATTTGGTAAGGCGTATAGCCGCGGTTTGCGAGCGTGACCGTTCCCCATTGGGAAAGCCCGGAGCACGTTACATTAAGGCCGTCGCAATATTCCGTGTAATACGGCTGAACCGTGCCCTGCTTTACAACGTAGGTGTTGAAAATTTCGTCAACGATTTCCGAGATATTCTGAAAGTAATCGCGCCCGTACTGAAAGGCCTGATCATATTGGGTCGAGTTTGTGATGTCGAAATCATAGCCGCGCGAACGGTAATACTCAAGATAAATTCTGTTGAGCGCGAGGGAAATCTGTGCAATGATGTTTGCCCTTATGGCGTTTTCGGGCCAGGTGGGATAAATTTCGCTCGAAGCAACGTTTTTGATGTAATCGGTAAAGGGAACGGTCACATTCCTTGCGTTTGAATTCGGCGGTCCGAGGTGAACGGTGATGTATTCCGGAACAACAACGGCGTCAGGCATTGCTTTCGCCGCCCTTCATCAAAAGTCCGTTCGGTTCGGATTCGGTCACATCGGTATTATCCGTTTCATCCGTTCCGAGCGGAAGAAGCTGTATGTTCTGAATCGATTCCACCCCGGCAAAGACCGGAACACCGAGGTATTTTCTGCTTTGAAAGCGCGGATGGCTGACAAAGATATCATACTGCGCATAAGGCGGCGTCACCTGAGGCGACTGGGAGAACTGCTTTTTCGGAGCCTGGAGCAGCAGACGCTCGATTGCGCCGTTTGTGTCTGTAAAGCCGTCAAAATAGACCTTCCCGTCCTTTCCGGTTATTATCACATTCGCCGAAGAGACCGGATAAGCGCGTCCGGCCATAAAGACCTGAACCTTCAGCGCGCCGAGCGACTGCGGCTCCGATTCGTTTTCGGCACCGGGGTAGTTTTCTTCGGCGGGCAGTGCTTCCTCCGGCTCGGTGTCTGCAGTCGCAGCTTCGCGCGCACCTGCTTTTTCGGGCTGTATATCTGCTTCGGCGGACACTGTTTCAGCTTCGGGCGGTTTTTCCTCCGCTTCGGGCGAAGCCGAAACAGCCGCATCCTTCTGCATTTGCCTTTCCTCCTGCGGTTCAGCCGAAGCAAAGAGCGGCTCTTCCTGCGCAGTCACTTCTTTGAGCTGTTGTGTCATTGAGCGTTTTTTTGCGTCAATAAGCTCTTTTTTGTACCTTTCGATCATTGAATCAAAGCTATTCATTATCAATCACCTTTCCGGACCGCACAGCGGCCGCATTTATGATTAGAAGCTCTTCAGCCTAAGCCATTTTATGATGATTGTTATTTTTTGTGATATCCAGACGATAGATTTAGACACCGGATATAATCAGCTAAAAGGACAGCAAACAGCCTGACATCCTTCACAGCACAAAAATAAACCGCATCTAAAATCTAAAACTGCCGAGCAGCATTACACTGCCCGGCACTTATCGTTTTTTATTGCTTCGGAAAATCATACCAATATTCGCGCTTTCTCTTTTTTACCGCTGAATAGACCGCCGCAAAAACGCAGACGGCACCGACAACGGAAAAGCCGATATAGATATGGGTATTGTTGCTTCCCGCGACCTTTATCTCATTCCAGAGAGCCGAAAAACGTTCAAGCGTCTCCTGCGGAAGGTTGTGGAAGTATTCGGTTTTGGGCATATGCTCCTCGTCCGGATAGAGCAGTTCGTTTTCTGCATAGTCCGCGTATTCGGGGTTGTTCACCACGCCCGTGTTCGGGCTGGCGTAGCCGATATACCACGCGTTGCAAAGGCCGATCTCCGGGTCAAGCATGAAGTTTATATACTTCATCGCGGCGGAAACATTCTGTGCTCCCTTCGGAATACACATTGCGTCAACAAAAATATTCACGCCCTCCTTCGGATAAGCAAAGGCAAGGTCGGGGTTGACGTCATGCATTGTTATGAAGTCGCCGACATAATACGGAACCATTGCCGCTTCGCCCGTCTCCATTTTGTTATAGACCTCGTCCATAACATAGCCCTGAAGAAGCGGCTTTTGGTCAATGAGCATCTGGGCAACATCGGAAAGCTCCTTTTCATCGGCGGAATTGAAGGAATAGCCAAGAATTTTCTGCGGAATTGCAAAGGCATCACGTGGATTGTCTATCATAAGGATCTTTCCGGCGTACTGCTCGTCCCACATGATTTTCCAGCTGTCCGGTGTGCCTTTAACCTGCTTGGTGTTATAGATCAGACCCACCATGCCGACGTTATACGGCACACTGTATTCGTCCTTTTCGTCGTAATACATTCCGGTGTACTTTTTGTCAATATAGTGATAGTTCGGAAGGCTATTTACGTCAAATTTCTGAAGCAGGTCTTCGTTTATCATTCGCTCGATCATATAATCGGACGGAATGACTATATCATAGCTTGCACCGCCGTTTTTGATTTTGGCGTACATATCCTCGTTGCTTTCATAGGTGACGTAGTTGACCTTGATTCCGGTCAGCTTTTCAAACTCCTTATTGACGTCAAGCATACCGTCCTCATAGCTGTCGCTGATATATTCGCCCCAGTTGAAGACATTGAGAACCTCTCCTTTTTTTGTGCCCTCATAGTAATCCTCATGCTCATAGGCCGAGCAGGAAAGCGCAAAAGCACAGCAGAAAAGAGCGCAGACAAGGGTAAAAATGAGCTTTTTCATCGTTTCTGCACCCCCTTGTCAAGCTTGTTTTTCATCTTCTTTTCGCCATGAATCTGCGAAACATTGAGAAGCACCAACAGCAAAAGGATTGTGATGAAAATGAGGGTCGAGAGCGCGTACATATCGGGTGTGACGCGCTTTTTAGTCATTGAAAAAATGCGTATCGGCAGCGTTTCAAAGGTCGGACCCTGAGTGAAATAGCTGATTACGAAATCGTCAAGCGAAAGCGTGAACGACATCATAAGACCTGATGTGATTCCCGTCATGATTGACGGAAGGGTAACCTTGAAAAACGCCTGAACCGGCGTACAGCCGAGGTCCATCGCCGCCTCCGGAAGTCTTGGGTCAAGCTGACGCAGCTTCGGAAGAACGGAGAGAATGACATACGGCAGGTTGAACGTGACGTGGGCAATGAGCATTGTCCAAAAGCCGAGAGCATCGGTAACGCCGAGAAGCTTCGCCGCAAAAACAAAAAGCAGCATCATTGAAATACCGGTAACGATTTCCGGGTTCATCATCGGGATATTCGTCACGCTCATTACCCCGCGTTTGAGCCACTTGTTTTTCATTGCGTTGATTCCGACTGCCGCGGCGGTGCCCATCACGGTTGCGATAAGCGAGGAGGACACGGCAAGAATCAGCGTATTGGCCAGTGCCTTCATCGTCCCCTCATCACGAAACAGCGAGGTATACCAGCGCGTTGAAAAGCCGCTCATTACGCTTGTGCTGACCGATGAATTGAAGGAGAAAACAATCATGACAACGATCGGTGCATAAAGGAACACAATGATGAGCGCAACGTAAAGCTTTGCAAGCGGAGACATTTTTGTTTTCATATCAGCACACCTCCGTCATCATCGTCAGAGGCAAAGCGGTTCATAACCGCCATGCAGATAACTATAAGCACCATCAGAACAAGCGAGAGCGCCGCACCGAGGTTATAGTTGTTTGAGGATTTGAACTGCATTTCGATTATATCACCGATAAGCGAAACGGTGTTTCCGCCGAGCTTCTTGGAGATATAGAACGTTGAGACAGACGGAACAAAAACCATCGTAAAGCCAGAGGCGATTCCCGGAAGGCTCAGTGGCAAAACGACCTTTGAAAGCACCTGAAGCTTGTTTGCGCCGAGATCCTCCGCCGCCTCGATGAGGCCATGGTCGAGCTTTGACATGATTGAATACAGCGGAAGGATCATATACGGGATGTAGTTATACACCATTCCGAGAATGACCGCACCGTCGGTATTGATCATTTTGAAAGTGGGCAGCCCGATTGCAGAAAGCGCAGTGTTGATTATTCCGGTATCCTGCAAAATTATCATGAGCGAATATGTACGGATGAGAAGGTTCATCCACATCGGAAGCATGACGAGCATCATCATCGTCCGCTGAACATTCAGCGAGCTTCTTGCCATGATGTAGGCAAGCGGATAGGCAATGACAAGGCTTATCACCGTTGCAACAAAGCCGAGCCAAATCGAGTTGAGCATGATGTCACCGTAATGACCGATGTTTTTGATGTAATCAAGGGTAAAAGCGCCGTTTGCGTCCGTCACCGAGTAATAGACAACAAAGATGAGCGGAACAACGATGAAAATAACCGACCAGAGCAGATACGGAGCGGCGATGACCTTTTTAGTCAGAGAAGAATTTTTCATGTCACTCCTCCTCTTCGGTAACTTCCGAGAGCTTTTCCAGCTCGTCACTGAAGGAGCTGTAATCGCCGAACATTCCGGAGTATTTGCTCTTCTTCATAACGTGGATCGCATCGGGTTCAATTTCAATTCCGATTTTTGTTCCGACCGGGTAATAATCCGTGGTCTGAATCATCCACTTAAAGTTTTGAATATCAACGATCATCTCAAAATGAACGCCCTTGAAGGTATTTGATGTGATCGTTCCGAGAATTGCACCCTCCTTGACGGGAACAACGTCAACGTCCTCGGGACGAATGACTATATCAACGGATTCATTGACGGCAAAGCCCTTGTCAAGGCACTGGAAAACTGCGCCGGAAAACTTGGCTTTAAAATCATCAAGCATCACGCCGTCAAGAATATTGCTTTCGCCGATGAAATCGGCAACAAAGGCGTTTTTCGGCTCATTATAGATATCGAGCGGTGTGCCTATCTGCTGAATTCTGCCCTCGTTCATAACGACCACGCGGTCAGACATCGAAAGTGCCTCCTGCTGGTCGTGGGTTACAAAAATAAAGGTGATTCCGAGCCTTTTCTGAATATTCTTGAGCTCAACCTGCATATCCTTTCGAAGCTTAAGGTCAAGCGCGGCAAGAGGTTCGTCGAGAAGGAGCACGCGCGGCTCAACCGCGAGAGCGCGGGCGATTGCAACGCGCTGCTGCTGACCGCCGGAAAGCGAAGCAACATTGCGGCGCTGAAAGCCCTTGAGGTTGACGAGCGAAAGCATTTCTTCAACCTTTTTGCTGATTTCCTTTTCTTTCATATGCTTGTTGCGCAAACCGAACGCAACGTTTTCATAAACATTCAGGTGAGGAAAAAGCTGGTATCGCTGGAAGATCGTGTTGACCTGCCGTTTATGAGGCGGCAGACTGTTGATGTCCTTTCCTTCAAACATAACGCGGCCGCTGTCGGCTTCAAGAAAGCCGGCGATAATTCGCAGCATTGTTGTTTTTCCGCAGCCTGACGGCCCAAGGAAGGTGATGAATTCTTTGTCTCTGATGTCAAGCTCAATATTATCGAGAATGACCTCATCGTCAAATTTTTTGGAGATTTTGTCGAGTGAAATGATAATGCCGTTGTCTTCCATTGTTGATACAGACCCCTTTCCCTGCATAGCAAAGCGTCCTGCCTGCCATGCCCGCTCGAGTTATTAGGTGAAAAAACTGTTTGGGCTGAAGAAATCGAACTCAATGCGGTTTTTAAAGGCAAATTTCCGCAATGTGCGGGAAAACAAGCTCTTCAGGCACATTAAGCTCGAGCCTCTTCAGCCTAGACCGTAAAAAAAGAACCGCCGCGAGAACTTCCGCCTGACGGACGTGTTCCCTCGTCGGTTACCACGGGTATATTAAGCGGCGCAAAGCGCGCCTACAAAACATACGGTGAAGCTTATAACAGTTTCATCCCAATCAATATAGACGAAAATCGACAGAATGTCAACTGTTTTTCAAAATTATTTTTTGGGGGCTGTATTTTGGGGCGTATATAGATGTTGGATTGCCTCTGCGCGGCAAATACATATTATCCATTATCTATTATCTAGCGTTCAAGTTTGCACCACTTTTATATAATTCACCTTCTGCTCCATATATATTAGTTTTGCTCTTTGGTCTGCGCTAAATGCGACAGCCCCACGATGCCGAGATTTGTTTTTATGTTGTGCGAACATCAGTCGCCGCCTTTCAAATGCACTTTCCTGTATTTTTCCCTCGTTGCGTTTCCGCCGCGGATATGACGCTCGGCCTTGTTTTCGTCAAGAACGGCACGCACCTGCTCATAAAGCTCAAAGTCAATCTCCCTGAGCCTTAGCGAAACGTCGGTATGTACCGTGGACTTGCTCACGTCAAAGCGCTTCGCCGCCGCGCGCACGGTTGCTTTTGTTTCAACTATATATTCCGCAAGAGCCTGGGCTCTTTTTTCAACAAGCTCATTCAAAAATACCCCTCCTGTAAATACGTTCAGTAATACATATTTACAGAAGGGAGATATTATTACTTTCGTTTCGTCCGGGTCACAGAATTTCAAGATAGCTTTCCATATCAAAAAGATCAAGTTTGCTGTCTTTTCTGAGATAAAGCGGATGATGAGGATGGCCTTTTTTGCTGATTTTTCCCGATGAGTACCAGACGGCTCCGTGTTCTTTTCCGACCCGAACCATGTCAGCAAGGCACTTTTTGAGGTACGGCCGCATTTCAACAATATTGCCCCACGCCGCCCAGACCGCCGGGCTTCCGCCCTCATAAAGCGAAAGGACATAGTCAAATGCCTTCATATTTTCGCGGTGAAGCGATTCGTTCATCTCTTTGTCCATGTCCTGCGGCCTTGTTGCGCGCTGGGCATACACGTTGAACATAATGAAAGAGTCAAAGCCGTTGCCCTTTGCAATGCGCTCAACGGACTTGAGCGTGTTGTCGAGGTCTCCGGGCGCGGCGGTCGAAGGGTTGATGCCGATGCAGATGAGCGGCTTTTTCCCTGTCGTTCCGAGTATGTATCGGTATTCGCCGTAATAATTCGGCACATAGAGCCAATTGCGGACATCGTATTCAGCTGTCGTCTGCTCTTTAGCCTTTTCAAGAGCCTCATAAAACGGCTCAATTTCAATTTCTTTCGTTTCAGCCATCGGAATATGCATTAAAATACCGTCCTTTTTTTGTAATCAGCAGTTACTCAGGTCTTGCTGTTCGGAAGTTTGACCGTGAACTGTGAACCGCAGCCGAGCTTGCTTTCAACTTCAATTGTTCCGCCGCAAAGGTCAACGAGCCGCTTCACAATTGAAAGGCCGAGACCGTTTCCGTCGGTGTTGCGGCTTGAATCCGCCTGATAAAACTTATCAAAAATATGCTCCATTGTTTTTTTGGTCATTCCGCAGCCGCTGTCGCGGATAACAACAACGGCACTGTCGTTCTCCTGCTTTGCAGAGCAGTATATCATTCCGCCGCGGTCGGTGCATTTGACAGCGTTTTTGATGAGGTTATCCCAAATATGTGCAACAATGTCCTCGTTACCGAAGAAATCAACCTTTTCAAAGTCGCCGTCAAAGGTGATGTCCTTTGCCTGCCATTCGTTCTGAAGGCGAATTACAGAACGGCGAAGCTGTTCGTCCAGTGAATATACCCTTCTGTCCGGAATAATTGACGTATTTTCAAAGCGCAGTAAAAGCAAAAGGTTCGTTGTCATTGAGGTCAGATACTTCGATTCGTCTATGATTATATCGGCGTACTCCGTTTGCTCTTCGGTCAAAGGCGAGCTTTTGAGTTTTTTTGCAAAGCCGCTGATTGACGCCACAGGAGTTTTGTATTCATGGGAGACGATATTCATAAAATCGTTGCGCATTTTTTCAATGCTGCCAAGCTCCTTTGCGGTTCTGTTAACCGCTTCAATCAGCTTGCGAATATGAAGCTTTTTGTTTTTTGTTTCAAGGTGAACGTCATAGTCCCCTTCTCCGAGCCGGTTAATTGCGCCGATAGCCTTCAGAAGCGGCTTTATAAACTGAGAGAACACGATGCTTGAAACAACCGCGCCGACAATGTTGCAGACAATGAAAACAATGACAGTTATCCATATTGCCGAAAGTCCTTCCGGCGTGATTATCCTGAAGTGTACCAGAAGAAAATATATAAGGATAGCGAGTGCCGTCGAAAGCAGTAATATTGCAAAAACAACAAGCGACATTTTTGTTCGTATGCTGCGCCTTTCTGCCTTTTCATTTCCGGTTCCGGTGCTTTTCTTTTTCCTGCTCATGCTCATCACTTCTTTTCAATGACCGCCATATAACCAAAGCCGCGTACAGTTTTGATATAAAAATCAGGATTATTCTTGAATTTATCGCGCAGGCGGTTGATGTGTACCTCAACGGTGTGCTCGTCGCTCTCGCTGTCAAAGTCCCAAATCTCGTCCATTATCTGATGCTTCGTAAAAAGGTGGTTGGGATATGAAAGCAGCCGGAAAAGCAGCCGGAATTCCTTTGGGGAGAGGACGACCTTTTTCCCATCCGAGGTTGCGCCCATTGAGCCGTAATCGAGCGTTGTTTTTCCAACGGTCAGCCGCTTTTCCGAGGCAATTTTTGAGCGGCGCAAAAGAGCTTCGATCCGCCACAAAAGCTCCTCCTCATCAAACGGTTTCGGCAAAAAATCGTCTGCACCGACACCGAAGCCCTTTTTCTTGTCCTCATGCGAAATTTTCGCCGTAAGCATCAGCACAGGCAGCTCGCAATCACATGAGCGCAGCGTTTCGGTAAACTCATAGCCGTCCATTTCCGGCATCATTATATCAACAACGGCAAGATCAACGTGGTGCTCGTCCATAACATTCAGCGCTTCAAGGCCGTTTTCCGCGGCGTAGTAATTATAGCCGGCATCCTTCAGCATTGAACAAACAAGACTCCTGACATTTTTATCGTCCTCAACAACAAGAATATCAAACATTCCTTTAACTCCTTCCGTTCTTTTATAATATCACAATAGCAGCAGGTATGTCAAAACAAGTCGTAATCACTCGACTTTTTAATTTTATTCCTCCTTTTTCAACAAAATCTCAACAAACTTGAGTTTTAGTTGAGAATACTTAGCTATATTTGGAAAAGTTAAACCGAAGAGCTTTGAACCCGGTGCGGTTTTTTAAGGCGCATTGAGTTTGAATCTCTTCAGCCTAAGGAGTTGATGAAGAAATGAAAAGCAATGACTCTCAGATCTTTGCTCAGGGAATGTGCTTTGACAAGCTGGTATGGATTTTTCTTTCTGCCTGCGTTGTCGGCTTTACGGTTGAAACGGTTTGGTGCTTCCTGCGGCACGGCTATATTGAATCAAGAAAATCTCTCGTCTACGGGCCTCTTTCCGTTGCTTACGGTATGGGTGCGGTGATTCTGACGCTCGCACTTTACAGGCTGAAGGATTCAAAGTGGTGGGTGATTTTTCTTGTCGCATACCTCGTCGGAACAGTCACGGAGTATATTTGCTCACTCGGTCAGGAAATCTGCTTCGGTTCGGTTGCTTGGGATTACAGCAATGTTCCGCTCAACATCAACGGCAGAGTCTGCCTTCTCTATTCGCTGTTCTGGGGTGCGCTTGGCCTTGGCTGGATAAAGGTCATCTATCCGTTTGTTTCAAACCTTATTGAAAAAATTCCGTTCTCCTTGGGCACGGTACTGACATGGGCCTTCGTCGTTTTCTTTGTTTTTGACTGTGTTCTTTCGGCGTCTGCCGCTGTCAGAATGGACAGGCGAAACGAGGGTGTTCCGGCGAGCAACTTCATTGAAAGCTACCTTGACATCCACTTTGACGATGAGCGAATGCACAAGATCTACGCCAACAGCAGCGAGGTCAAAAAGGATTAAAGCGGCCGCAGCGTTTTGGTGTGTGGGCGGCGGCCGTTTATATATATAAACGCAGTAACGGAGCGGTTTTGTTCCGGTACTGCGTTTTTTCTATGGGTTTATTTTTGTTGCGCAAACGGATGACTGCCTAACAACAGACAGCAGATATTAAAAGACCCCGGGGGTCGCGTGCGACCCGGTGCTTAAACAAAACGGCATATTTTTTGTCAAATCAGATTCTTTTCACCGGCCTGACATACTTCCAGAAGCGTTTGCAGTCATGGTAAAAATAAAACACCCTGCCCTGCGTTTTGTCAAGCTCATAGCCGGTTTTTGAATAATCAAACTCCTGCATTGCCTTTTCGATTTCGGCCTCAACGGTTTGGTTCTCCGTTTCAAAATCGAACGGGCCGTGCTCAAAGACAATGTACTCCCCTTCCGGAACGTCCATCAGCTGCATCTGCGGCGGAATCTCGCCGCTGTAATCCGACGGAAGCCGAACACCGTAGGCTTCCGCAAGCGGAATTCCCCAGCTGCAGATTCTGCCCTCCGGTTCGTTTATGAAAGCCATTACCTGACCGCTTGAGGCATCCTCGGCACTGCCGCCGTCGTCGTCAAGCTTGCCCTTGATGCTTTCAAGAAGGCCGCAGATTGTTTCGCAGTCCTGACCGGGAATCTTGCTCTGCTTTTGCCAAAAATCCCAGTAGCCGATGCTTTCATAGTTCCGGATGTGCAAAAATTTATGCTCCGGAATCGTTACAAAATAGGTCTTTATGCTTTCTGTTGATGTTGCCATACCTGTTCCTCCGATACCTAATAAATAACAGTCAAACGGGTGAATGGCGGTGCGCAGAACAACCGGAACCGGCCTTTTGCGGTATTCGCTCGGTGTAAGCCCATAGGCTGCTTTGAAAGCGTGGGTGAACGCTTCGTGAGACGAAAAGCCGTAACCGAGCGCAATCTCAAGTATTCCTGTGTCGGTATCCCGAAGCTCCTTGAGCGCAAAGGCGAGCCTTCTTCCGCAAAGATAGTCTCTCAGCTGCATTCCGGAGATTTCCCTGAATTTTCTTGAAACATAATAGGCGGAATATCCGAGCTTCTGTGAAAGGTGCTCGAGCGTCAGTGCCTCGTCCTCCTGCCTTCTTATGCAGCGGTCAATCTCATCAATCAGGTTCTGAATGTTCTTTTGCCATTCCTGCATTTTTGCTTCCTCCCTTCAACTGTCTGATATTATCTTAACAGATAAGCCTTTCTCGTGCTTGATTTGGGTTGCACAAAAAGCATTAGAACAGCCAATGTCAGTTTATCAACGTCTTGGTCTGCTTGTCAACCCGATGAAACAAAAGAAACGCCAAAAAAAACGCCCCTGCTTTCGCAAGAGCGCTTTCAATTAGCTTTTTTAAAAAAGTTAACGAGTCGGGAAAACTCAGTTTTCCTTCTTCTTCTTGAGGCATACGAATGCAGCTGCAGAAGCAACAGTCAGAACGCCGAGAGCAACAAATACGTCAGAGGTATCACCGGTCTTGGGGTTCTTCTTGGTAACAACTGCGGGCTTTGAGGTAACCGGAGCGGTTGTTGTTTCCTTTTCACCGGGCTTAATAACTTCGCCAAGGCCAATGTACATGTTGGCAAAGAAGTTGACAAGCTCGTTGTCAAGGAGACCCTCAATTGCAGAAGTGTCAATACCGAGGGAGGCGAGGCCGCTGGTCAGTTTATCCATGATACCCGACATAACGTCCATAGCACCGTTCGAGCTCTGGCCGGGTTTGCTTGAGTCGCCGCCGGTTGAACCGCCGCCGAGACCGCCGAGAATGCTGCCAAAGTCAAATGAACCTAAGTCAAAGCCTTCAGTCAGTGAGCCGAGGTCAAAGCCTGCGCCGGAGAAAGCACCGGAGATGGTGTCCATGAGCGAGGAGATATCGAATCCGCCTGCTGAGGAGCCTGAACCGTCGCCTGAACCGCCGAGAAGACCGCCGAACATATCAGTGATAGCACTGGGGTCCGAAAGCAAGCCGCTGATCTTTGAAAGATCGATACCGCCAAGAAGGCTCGAAATTCCGCTGAGAGCGTCAGAACCGGTTGAAGAATCGGAACTGCTGTCTGCGCCGAGGTTCTTGAGAGCGCCTTCAATCTTCGAAGCTGAGGAACTGTCGCTGCCGAGTGCTTTTTTGATAGCATCGGTGTCAAGTCCGTCAAGGTCAAGACCCTTGAGAATCGAAGCGAGTTCGCCGTCGGTAAGAGAGCCGACATCAACGCCTTCAAGGATGGAGCTGAGGTCATTGCCCTTAGCCGTTGCAGCCGGAACGATCATGCAGATGCAAAGAGCAACTACGACCAGAACGCCTAAAAACTTTTTCATGACAATCAATCCTTTCTGAATATTTATATCAACGGCTTTCGCCGAAAATATACATATTGATTGAATTTTCACCGTTTGATTATACAATATGTTGATGAGAAATTCAATAGTATTATTAAAATATTTTTAACAAACTGCGCGGAAATTACACTTTGCCAAATAAACCGTGCGCCTCATCACCAGGTGATGAAAACATCAAGGCCGGAGGTTGTGTAATTCTTTCCGAGCGTGAAGCCGTTCTCCTTGAGTGCGCCGCAGAAGCTTATGAGCATTTTGTAATCCTTGAGGGTGATTCTTGCCTTGACGGAAAGTTCGCTGCGGTCTGAGAACTTGTCAAGCTTTCCGGGTACGAAGCCGGTGCACCACCAATAGGTCATATATTTCCTTGAGAAGATCTCCTTGCCCTTGCGGTAGCAGGTCATGGACATTTTGAGTGCGTCCTCGTTCGAAGCGCAGTCATAATGTTCAACCTTTCTTGAGGTGGGCTTGTTATAAACACCGATTTCGGCACCGATGAAAACAAAGCCGTACTGACCCTTCCAGAACTGGATCATCCAGTCCTTGTTTGCATAATTGAACTTGCAGCGGAAAGTGTCATAATAGAAAACGATGAACGAAGCACCGATATCATAAAGCTCGTTGAAGCCGAAATTCCTCTGCCATGGGTCGCTGTTTGTGAAGTATACGTTTCCGTCCGGGTCATATTTATATCCGAGGAAGCCGTTCGAAAAAACGGAAGCCTTTTTGATGATATCGCTCGGAGACTCCCCGGAGGTCTTTGTTGTTGAGGAAATCTTGGTTGTTGAAAACGGCGATGTTGTTGAAAGCGTTGTGGCCGGCCTTTTCGTTGTTGAACCGAGTGCGGACGCAGTTGTGCTTTCGGCGAAGGTTGAAAACGGGCTCTTCGTTGTGGTCTTTGAGTCGTCTTTGGTTGTCTGTTCGGCCGTTGTCTGCTCCGCAGTGGTCTGAGCGGCAGTGGTCTGAGCCGCAGTCGTTGCGGCAGGAGCGGTTGTGAACGCCTTCTGGGTCGTTATTACAGGGGCAGCGGACTGAGTCCTTTTATTGAGTGCCCTCACGCCGAGGAACGAGCCGGCGCAGACAACAACAAGCGCGATAAGCGCAAATACGGTTGATTTGGACTTTCCCATATTATTTCCTCCTAAGGCAGATTTTTTGAGAGGTACGCTTGAGCCGCCGCAGAAAAAACAATTCTCTTCCGGCAAGTACTCAGACAAAATAGCCCATAGTGTTTCATATGATAGGATAACAAAAAAAGCTAAAAAGGTCAAGTGCTTTTTGTGAACAGTTGAAAAATAACACGAAAAAAAGAATTTTTAATCACTTTTTGTCTTAAAGCAAAAAGTCCCCGAAGCATAAAGCCTCGGGGAAGCTGAGTTTACTCAGTTGTTGTTTCCGTTTGAAAAGATGTTCCTGCCCTTGAAAATCGGAAGAACGTCGCTTTCGTCGTCATCCGGGTCGTCAAAAATCGAGCCGGTCTTCTTCTTCGGCGTTTCAATCACATCAAAAGACTGAACGGCAGAGTCTGTGTTCGGGGCAATCGGAGTTGAAAAGGAGGAGATGTCCTGCATACCGATGTTTTCCGAAGCGGGAGCAGCCTGCTGCGAAGCCTGAGCCTTTGAAGCATTTTCTTTCGCGCTTTCATAAGCGGCAACAAAGCTTCTTCCGAACTCGGTGGCCTTGAAGTCAGACGAGGCGCCGGTATCCATTGAAGTGAAGATTGAGGTTCCGGAGCTCTTCGGCTTTGTTGACTGGCTGATGAAGCCCGTGTTTAAAGAGGCCGAGGACTGTGGAACAGCCGGTGCGGAAGCCTGAGCCGCTGCGGGAGCTCCCATCTTCTGCGCGTCGTTTTCTTCCGGTGAACCAAAGCCCGTTGCAATAACGGTGATAAGCATTTCGTCGCCCATATCCTCGTCGAAAACAGAACCGAAGATGATGTTTGCGTCCGGGTGAGTCGCCTGAGTGATGAGGTCGCCGGCCTGCTCAATCATGTCAAGAGACATATCGGAAGAACAGGTAACGTTGATGATGACGCCGCTTGCGCCGTCAATCGCGGTTTCAAGAAGAGGACTTGTGATTGCCTCTTTTGTGGCTTCTGCGGCGCAGTCTGCACCTCTTCCGCGGCCGATTCCCATGTGGGCGCGGCCTGCGTCCTTCATAACGGACTTGATATCAGAAAAGTCAAGGTTGATGTATCCGGGAACCTTAATGGTATCCGAAATGCTCTTGACGCCCTGCCAAAGAACCTCGTTTGCCTTTCCGAAGGCGTCCTTCATGCTCAGGGATTTATCTCCGAGGAGCTTGAGTCTTTCATTGGGGATAACAATAAGGCTGTCAACGTGCTTTTGAAGCTCGCGGATTCCGTCCTCAGCCTGTTGCATACGTCTTCTGCCTTCAAATTTGAACGGCTTTGTGACGATGCCGACGGTGAGAGCACCGAGTTCCCTTGCAACCTCGGCAACAACGGGAGCGGCGCCTGTTCCGGTTCCGCCGCCCATACCGGCGGTGATGAAAACCATGTCGGTTGAACGCAAGGCATCCGCAATTACGTCGCGGCTTTCCTCGGCAGCCTTTTTGCCGACGGCCGGGTCGCCGCCCGCACCCATGCAGCCGGTGACTTTTTCGCCTATCTGGATTTTATGAGTTGCTTTTGAATCCTCAAGAATCTGACGGTCGGTGTTTATAGTCAGAAATTCAACGCCGAAAACTCCGGCGTCAACCATGCTGTTGACGGCGTTTCCTCCTCCTCCGCCGACACCGACGACCTTGATTTGGTTGTAGGTAATATTTTCATTGTCCATAATGAAGCCCATTATACTTCCTCCTGTCTGAAGTTTATCCGATAAATTATAAGAGCAAATTCAAAAATAAATGGTGATACAAAGCGCAAAGAGCCTTTTTTGTTCGAATAAAAATCACCCAGTATCACTGTTTCAAGGTATTATATCATGCTTTTTCAAAAAAGACAACAACAAAATTGCACATCTTTTATAAAAAATCTTCCCGTTTTTAGAGCTTTTGTCCATATTTTCTTTCAGGCAGCATATGAATCACTGCGGCTCCATGCTTCCCTCGTAAAAAGCCGCCATTGAGCTGAAGCGAACGTCAACATAGCCCTTTCCGTTTTTGACCGCATTTTTGCGAAGCGTTGAAGCGGCAAGCGCGATTTTGTTTTCGAGATTTTCCGCGTTGCCGATGAAAATGTTGTAGCGCGAGTCATAAACAGCAACGATCGCGTCGATATCTGAAAGGTCTATAACATTCACGTTTTTGAGAGTGCTGCCCTCAAAGGCCGCGGCAATGCGCTTTCCGATTTCAAAACGTCTCTCGTCCGCTTCGCAGGGAGCATACTGCGTTCCGGGTTCAACTTTCTGACCCTCAAAGCCCTCAAGGCGGAAAGCGCCGCTCTTGACCTTTTTCTTTTTGAGCGAAAGCACCTTGTCTTTTTCATCAAGGCAAATATACGCTCCGCTTTTTGTTTTTATGAGGTACTTGTCCGCCGTTGGCGTAACGGTCAGGCTGAGCTTGTCCGGATAGCTGCGTTTAACTTCAACCGAACCGATATACGGCAGAGCCTTGCAAACCGCCTCGCTGACCCTTTGCTTTCCGACCGTAAAAATATTGTCGCCGACAACAACGCCGCATGACGCCCCAATCTCTTTTGCGGAATAGATGCTCTCGCCGTCAACAACGATTTCGGAAATCGGTGAGCCGACAGCAAAGCAGTAGATCAAAACCGCCGCCGTTGCGGCAAGCAGCGTAACTCCCGTCACAAGAAGGGCATAAAAGCGTTTGCTGCGGCGTTTTTTCCTTGCGCGTTTTTTGGTTATCTCCTCGCCGGCTTTTCCGGCTGAACGCTGCTTGTTATATTCACGGCTCGATTTTTCATAGCGTTTTCTGTCGTTTTCGAGTCTTTTCTGCTCTCTGGCGGCATTGGCCCTCGGTGCAGCCTTGCGCTGCTGCTGCGGACGTTTGGTTTCTGCACCGGGTCTGCGCTCCGGCTGACGCGCCTTCGCCCGGCTTTCTCCTTGGGCGCCCATTTCGGGCGGACGCTTTTTTGCGCTCTGCGTTTTTTTCTGCGGCGGGGAGCTTTTTTTCTTTTGGGCAGACTGCGGCCTTTTTCCGGCCGGTGTTCTTTTCTGTGCGCTCAAAGCATCGCTCTTTTTCGGTGCAGCCTTTTCTCTGTCATTCAGACGCGATGGAGAAGCAGGCTGATGAGCAGTCCTTCCGGCACTTATAGGCGTCCACATATCGGAGGTAATATCCTTGGGTCTGCTTGCAGGTCCTGATGAAGGGTTCGACCAGTCAAAAGTGCCGAACGGGCTGTTGCTGTTTTTGTTGTTATCCACTTTCGGCACTCCTTTCGATCCTCGCGCCGATTTTTTTCAGGCAGTCTTCAATTTTTTCATATCCCCGGTCAATGTGCTTTACGCCGCTTATCACAGTCTCTCCGTGGGCCTTAAGTGCGGCAACAACGAGCGCACTGCCCGCGCGCAGGTCAACGGCAAGCACATGGGCCGAATGAAGCGAAGGCACGCCGTTAACAATGGCGACCCTGCCCTCGACCTTGATATCCGCGCCCATACGCACCAGCTCGCCGATATGATTGAACCGGTTTTCAAATATATTTTCAACTATGACCGACGTTCCCTTTGCAGTGCAGAGCATCGCCGTAACGGGAGCCTGCGCATCCGTCGGAAAGCCGGGATAAGGCATTGTTCGTATATCGCGGACGGCTTTGAGGTTTCCGTCCGAAATCAGTCTGAGCTTTGTTCTTTTGTCCTCAAGGCGGCAGCCCGCGCCCTCAAACGTTCCGAGAACGGAGAGGAAATGAGAGGTATCAATGCTTTTGAAAAGGACATCTCCGCCGCAGGACGCAACAGCTGACATATATGTAAGAGCGGCGATTCTGTCCGGAATGATCGTATGTTCGGCTCCGTGCGCCGTCTTTACGCCGTCAATGACAACAGTTCCGTGGGAACCGACATGAACGCGGCAGCCGCATTCATTGAGAAAACGGGAAAGGTCTTCAATTTCCGGCTCACGCGCGGCATTAAGAACGGTTGTTCTTCCCTTTGCAAAAACCGAGGCAAGAATAATATTTTCCGTTGCGCCGACACTCGGGAACGAAAGACTGACAGTTGTTCCGACAAGGCCGTTTTTTGCCTCACAGAAAAGCGCTCCGTCCTGCTGTTCGACCGAAAGACCGAGCGCACGAAGCGAGGAAAGATGAAGGTCAATAGGTCTCAGGCCGATCTCACAGCCACCGGGAGAAAAAACCTTTGCCTTTGAAAGGCGCGAAACGATTGAACCGAGAAAAACGATTGATGAGCGCATTTCGCGCATCAGCTGTTCGGGAATATTATAGCACGAAACGTTCCTTGAATCAACCGTCAGGGTGTGCCCCTCCCTTTTTACGGTGCAGCCGAGGTGTTCAAGAATTGCGACCGCCGCATCAACATCGGAAAGAAGCGGGCAGTTATGAAGCACGCTAACCCCGTCAACAAGAACGCAGGCGGCAAGGATTGGAAGTGCGCTGTTTTTTGAACCCTGAATTTCAAGCGTTCCTTCAAGCCGTTCTGTGCCGTTTATGATGATCTCACTCACAAGAATCACACCTTTTGAGGATATTGGACGGGAGCTGCCGTCAGCCTATCCTATGCCAAAAGCTCAATTACTGTGCAAGAGAGACTATTATTTGCGCAATTTTTTCCTTTGCGTTGCCGATTGAAAGGCTTTTCGCATTTTTCGCGGTTTCAAGGAGCTTTTCCTTGTTCTTTGAAAGCGAATCAAACGCCGCCTGAAGCGACTCTTTAGTCAGGTCCTTTTCTTCAATAAGAAGAGCGGCATCCTTTTCAACGAGAGCCATTGCGTTGTGGTATTGGTGGTTTTCCGCAACGTTCGGTGAAGGAATGAGGATAGAAGCCTTTCCGAGTGCTTCAATTTCCGAAAGCGAGCTTGCTCCGGCACGGCAGATAACAATATCGGCGGCACTCATGCAGCGAGCCATGTCGTTTATGTATTCACGGATTTCAACGTTATCCTCTTTGTCGGGGTCAACACCCGCTTCGCGAAGCTTATCCGGAACCCAAAGTCCGAACTGACCCGTGGCGTGGAGGAAGTAAAGCTCCTTGTTTTTATAATTCGCGGCAATCAGCGAGACCATTGCCTTGTTGATAGCTTCAGCGCCGAGCGAACCGCCCATTGAGAGAACGAGGGTCTGATTTTCCTTCACTCCGAGCTCCTCGCGGCTGAGTGCACGTTCTGCGCGAAGCAGCTCTCCCCTGACAGGAAGACCGGTGACAATGGGTTCGTTTTTGCATTCAAGGTACTGCGCAGCCTTCGGCGTGGCAAGCATGACCGCGTCGGCGTTTTTTGCAAGTGCTTTGTTTGTGATTCCCGGATATGCGTTCTGCTCATGGATAGCAGTCGGAATTGAAAGCTTTTGCGCTTCCCTGAGCACCGGTCCGCTGACATAGCCGCCGAAGCCGACAACAACATCGGGCTTAAACTCCTTGATGATTTTCTTCGCTTCTTTTGAGGAGCTGAGAAGATGAGAAAGCGTTTTTATGTTGCGCTTGATGTTTTCAAGCGTAAGCTGACGGTAAAAGCCCGAAATTTCAATCGTTCTGAAATCAAAACCCGCAGCAGGAACGAGACGGGCTTCCATTTTGTCCTTCGTTCCTATAAAAAGAATTTGAGCGTCCGAATATTTTTCGCGAATCTCCCCCGCAGCCGCGAGAGCCGGATTGATATGTCCGCCGGTTCCGCCGGCAGCAAAGATAATTTTCATTGCAAAGCTTTGCGGCGCAGGCACAACCAGCCGGCACCGCTTCCTTTCTGAAATATTCTATATTGCGTCAGATCATTGCTTTTCAAGCCGTCCGTTCTTTGAAACGGAAAGAACAACGCCCATTTCGGCGAACATGATGACCAGTGCCGTTCCGCCGTAGCTGAAAAACGGCAAAGCAATTCCCGTGTTCGGAATCGTGTCTGTAACAACGGCAATGTTCATCGTGACCTGAAGACCTATCTGCATCATTATTCCCGTGACGAGGAGCGCACCGAAAACGTCCTTCGCCTTTGTTGCAATTACGAAGCCGCGGCAGATGAGAGCGGCAAACAAAAGAACAACAACAGCCGCACCGAAAAAGCCGAGTTCTTCGCAGATAACAGCGAAAATGAAGTCGTTCTGCGGTTCCGGAATATAAAGCTGCTTTTGCTTTGAATTTCCGAAGCCGACGCCGAACGGGCCGCCCGAGCCGATTGCAAGAAGACCCTGCTCGGTCTGCCAACGTGTTGCGCCCGGGGTGTCTTGCTTTGTTTTCCACGTGAGCACCCGGTCATAGCCGAAGCCGCCGAGCTTTTGCAAAACGTCTGTATCTATCCAGACAACATAGACCACGGCAATCACAACAAAGATCCCGAGCAGAGCAAACCATTTTTTGTCAACACCGGCGAGCCACATCATTGAAACGCCCATGCAAAAAAGCAGGATCGTGCAGGAAAGATGGCTTTCAAGCGCAACCAGGCCGCAGAAAATGATGACAGTGAAGGCGAGTGCAAAGGTACACTTGAGCTTTGTGTCAAAAAAGCCGAGCAAGGCCTGCTCCGGCCGCGTGAGCCTTCCGATCGAAGGCATTGCGCGTTTTCCTTTTTCCGTATGCAGCGGCTTATAAAAAATGCAGATGAGATATGCCATCGTGAGAATGAGAACAAACTTGCTGATTTCAGACGGCTGAAACTGGCCAAAGCCGAGATTTATCCAGCGCTTGACAGATTTTCCTGCATTGACAATAAGCGTCAAGCCGAGAAGGCCGATCATACCGACAAAAATCACGGGCGTTGCAAAGCTGTTGAGCATTCTGTAATCAACCTTGCTGATGATGACCATCGCTGCAAAACCGATCGCACCCCAAACGAGCTGACTTTTGAAGTATGCGTCCGGACTTGATGCGTTCGCGTTGGCATAGGCGTAGCTTGCCGAATACATCATGATTATTCCAAATGTAAAAATAATCATAACAAGGCAGCAAAAAATTGCGTCGATGCCGCCGGTATGGAAGGCTCTTTTTATGAAACTAAGAGCAGGTGAAGATTTTTTTGTCTTCGGCATTTTGCGAACATTCTCAGACACAGCTTTTCACTCCTTTCGGCAAGTTGATTTTATTTTCAAACGGTGAAGCACATGAGAACGATTCCGACGATTGCGCCCGCAACACCGATCACGCTGAAAACGGCAACAATTTTTTTCTCGTTCCAGCCGCTCATTTCAAAGTGATGATGAATCGGAGACATTTTGAAGATTTTCTTGTGACGGATCTTGATTGAAGCGATCTGAAGAATATCGCTGAGTGCTTCCATAACATAGACGATTCCGACCGGAACCAGAATGAGCGGGCAGTTGACCGAATACGCCAGCGCCGCAACAAGACCGCCGAGGAACATTGAACCGGTGTCACCCATCATGACCTTCGCCGGGTAATGGTTCCAAATGAGGTATCCGGCGCAAGCACCGGCAAGGCAGGCGGAAAGAACCGAAGCGGAGGTGTTTGAAACAAGGTACGCAATGACCGCAAAAGCAACGCCGACCGGAACGGTCACGCTGCCGCAAAGGCCGTCAACGCCGTCTGTAAAATTGACCGCATTGGCCGTGCCGTAAATTACGCACGCGCCCAAGGCATAGAAGAAAATTATTCCGGGCACACTGTCAAGGCTGATTTTTCCGATGAGCGGAATGAACATCGAGGTGTTCCCGGACATCACCATCGTTGTGAGATAGCCGGCGATAATGAGCACCTGCGGAATTGTCTTTTGAATTTCCGTCAGGCCGAGGTTTCGCTTATGCTTAATTTTCATAAAGTCGTCTGTAAAGCCGACAAGCGCAAGACCGAAGGCAAGCAGAAGTCCGGAGTAAAGCTTTATTCTCTCCTGGGTTGCAAGAACATCATTTTCAGAAAAAAGAGAAAAGCCGGTGGCCTTGCCTATCAGAATAACCGCAAAAACGGCAACGGTTATACCTATCATGAACATAAGTCCGCCCATTGTCGGCGTTCCCTGTTTTTTTGCGTGCCAACGCGGACCGATATCCGTCAGAATGTTCTGGCCGAACTTCAGCTTGTGAAGCAGCGGAATTAAAACAAAGCCGAGCACGGCCGTGACGATGAATGAAATTCCTACGGCAAGAAGCACCGCTGTTGTGTTATTCATATTTATAACATCCCCCAAAATATTACTCGTTACTCAAACATCAGATGTTAGATTTTAGATTTCAGACGTTAGATGGCATAGCTGCAACGCCGCCGTTCTAATATCTGTTATCTGACGGCAGCCCGTGAGCCGCACTCGTCTCCCGCTTAATCAACGCTTGCCTAAAGCTAAGCGGACGATTTCTCTTTCGTCAAAGCTTTTCTTTTCACTTCCGAGCTGCTGAAATATCTCATGTCCTTTTCCGGCAAGAAGGAGAGTGTCTCCCTTTTTTGCCTTTTTAAGGGCAAGAGTAATCGCCTGCCGCCTGTCCTCACAAGCAAAGACCGAGGCTTTCCCCTTCTGCACGCCTGAGAGTATCTCATCGATAATGTCCGCCGTGCTTTCGCTGCGTGAGTTGTCGGCCGTCACAAAAACGATGTCTGCGTTTTCGGACGCAATTTTTCCCATCTGCGGACGCTTTTCGCGTTCACGCTCCCCTCCGCAGCCGAAAACAACGATCAGCCTTCCGCGGCAGAAGCGTCGCAGTGACAAAAGAGCGCACCTTAGAGAATCCGGTGTATGAGCGTAGTCTATTATAACTCTATATGGTGTGTCTATGTCAAGTATTTCCATTCTTCCTTTTTCAGGAAAGTAGTTTTTAAGCGCCGCAGAGGCCTCCTGAAGACCGATTCCCAGCGAATATGCGGCAATAATTGCAGCAAGAGAATTCTGAACATTGAAATCGCCGCAAAGGTTCAGCTTCACTCTCTGAATTATGCTGTCCGAAACAAGAACATATCCGAGCGAATCCTCCCCTTCTCGAATATCCTTCGCGGTGAAGTCGGCATCGTTGCTCTGAACAGAATAGCTGAGCTTTTTTCCGCCGCAAACAGCCGAAAATTCATCAAAAGCCGGGTCATCAAAATTCAAAACCGCGTTTTCGCAATGACGAAACAGCTCTTTTTTTGAGTTTTTATAGTTTTCAAAGGTCTTGTGATAATCAAGATGATCCTCGGTCAGATTTGTGAAAACCGCCGTTTCAAACCGAAAGCCGGAAAGTCTTTTTTGAAAAAGTCCCTGAGAGGAGGCCTCAATCACACAAAACTCTCCGGAGTTTTCCGCAAGTGAGGAAAGCATTTTTGAAATCAGAAAGCAGTCCGGGGTTGTCATGTCAGTCTCTTCTGCACCGTCAATGCGGTTGGCAACCGTTGAGATCAGCCCCGTTTTTCTCCCCGAAAGCTCAAGGATAAAAGCGAGCATTGACGCGGTTGTTGTTTTTCCGTTTGTTCCGGTCACGCCGATGAGACGCAGCTTTCTTTCCGGAAAGCCGAAGAATGCGCGGCAAAGAGTGCCGTAGGCTTCCCTTGAGTCCGCAACCCGAACGCAGCCGGGAAGCTCATTTTGAGAAACAACGCACTGCGCACCGTTTTTGAACGCATCGTCAAGGTATTTTTCGCCGCCGCTGTGGCAGACAAAGAGCGAGCCGGGGCGGCATTTTCTTGAATCATCGGTGATAAAGCTAATTTCAACGTCCTTGTTTTCGCCGGTTATTCCGGCTTTTTCAAACAATGCTGAAAGCTTCATAGTTTTCCTCCGTAACATCAGTCGTCCATATTTGCCGTTGCCCGGAAATAGACCGTCACCGAAGATCCTGCTTCAAGCTCGGTGCCTTTTTCCACGCTCTGCTTGTATACTGTTGCGCCGGCAGACCGGCTCGGTCCGGAAAGGACGATGTTCAGTCCGCTTGCAATTGCGGTTCGGTTCGCTTCGGCGGCAGACATTCCGACGAAGGACGGAACCTTAACGACCTGCGTTTTGGAGTTATCCTCTGTATAAACTACGATTACTCCGCCCTCCGGAATTGACTGTCCGGCTGCGGGTACCTGTGAAACAACCGTTTCTCCGCCGCCGACAACCTTGATGGAGAAGCCTTCGTTCGCTGCGGCAATCTTTGCGGAGTTTACCTCTTGCTTGCAAAGGTCGGGCGTTTTGCTGCTGATGCTTGCAAGCTCGTCTTTTGTGTACTGCGGTTCAACGTTCAAATATTTGAGCGTTGATTCAAGAACCTCTTTTGCAATCGGAGCGGCGAGAACACCTCCGCCGCGATAGATTCCGGGAGGCTCGTCAACGCCGACAAGAACGGCAACCTTAGGGTCGTTCGCCGGAGCAAAGCAAAGGAAGGAGGCGATGTAATCGTCCGGGTCCTCGGTGTCGAGCTTTTCGCTCGTGGCGGTCTTTCCGGCAACGCGATAGCCTTCAATGTAAGCGTTCTTTCCGGTTCCGCCTTCAACAACGGCCTCCATCATCTCTCTGACAGAAGCGGCCGTGCCCTGCGAAATTACCTGACGTTTGACGGTAGGTTCGTTTTTTGTAATTATATTGCCCTGTGTGTCAACAATGCTGTCAACAACATAGGGTTTCATGAGCTTTCCGCCGTTTGCAATCGCGCAGGCCGCAGTTATCATCTGAATCGGGCTGACTCTGAAGGACTGGCCGTATGACGTACTCGCAAGCTCAACGACTCCCCTTTTGTTTGCTGCGTGGTAAACCGGATAGGACTCTCCCGTGAGGTCGATTCCCGTTCTTTCCGTGAAGCCGAAGGCCTCAAAATATTTATAGAACGTCTGAATTCCGAGCGTCTGGCCGATATTGATGAAAAACGGGTTGCAGGAATTCATAAGTCCCTGTGTAAGCGTTTGAAAGCCGTGGCCTGAGGTATTGGCGCAGTGAATGATGGTATCGGCGACCTTATAGTATCCGTTGCATGTGTAGGTCGTGCTTTTGTTGACGGCACCCTCTTCAAGGGCGGCTGCAAGGGTAAAAATCTTAAAGGTTGAGCCGGGCTCATAGTTGTTTGTAACGCAATAGCTGTTCCACTGGTTGAATAGTGCTTCGCTGTATTTTGAGCTGTATTCTTCCTTCCCTTCAAGCTTTTTGAGCTGCTTTCTGACTGACTTTGAAACGATGGTCCTCGGCTCATTGAGGTCAAAGTCCGGCTTATTGCTCATTGCAAGAACCTTGCCGGTGTCAACGTCCATGACAATTCCGTAAACGCCCTTTGCTTTCGTGCTGTCAAGGGCATGCTTGAGTGCATTTTCAAGGTAATACTGAATATTTGAGTCGATTGTGAGAACAACGCCGTTGCCCTGCTCAGCGTCAAAAACGGTCTCATAGCTTGCATCAAGTGCCTGACCGATTGAGTTTTTCGCAGTTACCTGACGGCCGTTGCGGCCGCTGAGCTGTTCATTATAGTAGACCTCAACGCCGGAAATTCCTTTTCCGTCAGAATCGGTCACGCCGATTATTGTTGAAGCAAAATTGTTCTCCGGATAAAGGCGCAGTGTATCGTTTTCATAGGAAAAGAACTGGCCGGCCTTAACCTTCAGTGCATCGCCGCTGTCGTTGTGGTCATATGTATATTCCTTTGCAAGAAACTCGTCAAGCGCAAGGCGGCGGTTCGCGTCAACCTTTTTTGTAACGCGGACATATGTTTTTTTTTCGTCTGAAAGATCTTCCTTCACATCTTTCTTTTTAAGAGAAAGAATTTTTGCAATGTTCTTTGAAAGGTATTCGACATAATCGTTCCAAAAGCGTTCACCCTCATACTCGTTTCTTGAGGTGAAGTATTTTTTAATTTCAAGAGGGTCGGCGCAAAAAATCCACGCAGAAGAGCTTGTAACAAGCGGCGTCATGTTGCTGTCATATATCGTTCCGCGGACGGCCTTCAGCTCGGTGTCGTAAAGCTGATTTTGCTCAGCTCTTGCGCGGTACTCGTCACCGTGAACAACCATTATCCAGCCGACGCGGCCGAGACTCAAAAAAACGAGCGCGGCAAGAACAAAGGCAGTGAGACTCCTTGTTCTCTTTTTCAAAAACAGGTTGTTTCTCTTTCTGATTTTATCTTTTTGAAAGATTTTGCTCTTCAAAGCCTTTTTTGAGTCCATTTTTCTCCTCCTTTTCGTCAAAGTCCCTAAATGCCAAACTTGGCGGACGTCATTTTTCCCGTTGGATAATGCGTCCGCCGATTTTGGAAGAAAAAGCCGGATGGAAAGACAGCTTTTTCTCAGGTTCCTTTAATATATATTCATCAGAAAATGGAAATATCATTTTTACCGTCTGCCATTCGGCAGTGCACAAAAAAACTTACTTGCTTTGGGAAACGATGACCTTGTTTTCTTTTCCCGTGTCAAGATAGACCTCGTTTGAAGAAGCGACCTTGACAAGGCCGAGCTTTTCAACCGCGATCTTGTCAATGTTATTCGCACTGACAAGCTTTGAAAGCTTGTCCTTCAAAACAACAGTTTCCTCTTTGTACATTGAAAGCTTTGTCTGGGTATTCTGAAGCTCAAGGCGGCTGACCGTCCTTGCAGAGTAGCTGTTGCAGAAAACGCCGAGCAGCGCAATTGCAAGTGCCATCCAAACAAAGCCCTTTGCAACAAAAACAAGGCTTGCCCTTTCACGCTCTCTTGCGCTCGGACCGCGCTTTTTGAGCCGGCGAAGCTCCGGTCCGGGTCTTGCCTCAGGCTTTTTTCCCGGATTGATATTCGGTTCAAGAACCGGTGCGGCTGTTGAGCCGATGGGTTCAAAACGGTAATCATAAGCAAACTGAGCGGACATTGCGTTCTCCTCTTCCTTCTCAAATTACGGCCTTAACGCTGCCGTTGAGCCTTCCGCCCAAAACGGCGGCTACTTAATTTTTTCAATGCACCTGAGCCGCGCACTTCTTGAACGCGGGTTATTTTCAATTTCCTCCTGCGAAGGGAGAACGGATTTAAACACAAGCCTTCCGCGCGGCGTTTTTCCGCAGACACAGACCGGGAACTCCGGTGGACAGGTGCAGCCTGTGCAATAGGAAGCAAACTTCTTTTTGACTATCCTGTCCTCAAGCGAATGGAAGGTGATAACCGAAAGTCTGCCGCCCGTTTTCAGCAGGTCAAACATATCGTCAAGCGAATTTTCAAGCTTTTCCAACTCTCCGTTGACTTCGATTCTGAGCGCCTGAAAAGTTCTGCGCGCAGGGTGACCGGGTGTTCTTCTTGCCGCCGCAGGCATTGCGGACTTGATTATTTCGGCAAGCTCAAGCGTTGTTTTAATCTCTTTTTTCTGCCGTTCGCGGACTATTGCTTTTGCAATTTGAAAAGCGAACCTTTCTTCGCCGTTGCAGCGGATTATTCTTTCAAGCTCCTTTGGCTCAAGTGTATTCACAAGGTCGGCGGCCGAAGTGCCCTCCTTTGACATTCTCATGTCAAGCGGAGCATCGTTATGGAAGGAAAAGCCCCTTTCGGCTGTGTCAAGCTGATGTGAACTGACGCCGAGGTCGGCCATGATTCCGTCAACCTCTTCAACGCCGCGCTCAAAAAGAACACTTTTTATGTTTTCAAAATTCGTGTGGATAACGGTGACGTTCTTGTTATCACGAAAGCGATTTTCAAGCGTCTCAATCGCCTCAGGGTCTTGGTCAAGGGCAAAAAGACGGCCGTTTTCCAAAAGCCTTGCAATTTCGCCGCTGTGGCCTCCGCCGCCCGCAGTGCAGTCAACGTAGATTCCGTCGGGGCTGACGTCAAGCGAAGCTATTGTTTCTTTCAGCAGAACGCTGACATGGGAAAAGTCCATTTTAATCCTCCGTTCATCCGATTCCGTTGTTCTGAACTTGGATCATATAGCCCGCACCCATGAATTCAAAGCGCTTGTCATTTTCCGCCATCTTGGCAGCAAAGAGCTTGTCTGCCTGTTCATCGAGGATTGCGGTGTAGGCCTTATAAATTTCGGTATCCCAAATTTCAAACTTGTCACCCATACCGACAAAGACGCTTTCTTTTGTGATATGCGCTTTTTCAAGAACCTTCGCCGGAACGGTTATCCTTCCGTGGGCGTCGATACAGACAAGGTTAGAGCACATCCTTGACATTGCCAGAGCCATGTCGCGCGGAATTCCGCCGGTCACATATTCCTGAACCTCGGCTTCAACCGCGGATTCAAATTTATCTGAGAAAAAGCAGTCAATGTGAGAAAATTTTCCGGGCTTTGCCCTGACGATGAAGGCGTTTCCGATGAGCTCCTTGAACGGCGTCGGAACGACCAATCTGTTTTTTGAGTCGAGACTGTATTCATATGTTCCGACGAACGAACCCATCACGTCACTTCCTTCCGATTCAAAATCAGCTTCAAAACTCCACTGACAACACACAAAGTTGCCCTTTTTCTCCACTTGATTCATTTTACTAATAATAGCCGCATTTGTCAAGGGAAAAAGCCAAATAAACCGAAAAAGTTTTTTCTCTTTCAGAGGCTATTTTTGTCACAAGCAAAGCAGAGAAAAAAATTAAAGCTATAATTCGCAAACGGTAAAAAAATCACCGCTGCAAATTATAGCTTTTGTTTTTGATGCTGTACCCTGCCGTGTCTTATATATTCACATCAGAAGGGCAAAAATTACTTTTTGATAATAAATCTGTCAAAAATCGACTTGAGCCATTTGAAGAAAGAAGTAAGGAAGGTAAGGAGCCTCAAAGCGGGGGAATCCGGATGATCCGAATTCTTGTCTGCCTTCCAATAATAGGTATCGCAGTTTTCCTCGGTCATGTCATCGACCTTATCCGTTTCATAGCTGTAAACCGAAAACTGTGAACAGTCAAGGTCGTCAATAGTAAGCTGACGGTCGGCTGTTGCAACCGTATAAAGAACCTCGGATTCAATGTCGATCCAGTCGCCGTGTTCTGCGCCCTTAATGAACCATGTCTGATCCGGGAACATACATGTTGAAGCGTCAACCTGTCTGTCGGGAGCAATATACTTTCCCTTGCCTTCGCTTATCCTTGCGGCAACATATTCATCGGAAAAGGTCGAATAAATATCTGTTGTAGTTGCTCCGTACGAAGAACGCTCAACGGTTACAAACTGGTCTGCGATCCTATTTCTCGATTCAGCCACAGGATTGAGCTGAAGTCCGTATTTTGAAAATATTGCAAGATTCGCGTTGTCGTTCACCTCGTTCATAAGCTCAGGAATATGCTTTCTGACAAGCGCGTCATAGTTGTTGATTTTTTCAATGAGCTTTGCATAGGTAACACGTTTTTCTCCGCCCTCAGGGCCGAAAACGTATTCCATAGCAGTGTCAAAATCTTCTTCCTTGACGATGCTCCAAAATGACGGCCAAGTGCAGAAGGTTGAGAGAGCGAGCGCACTTGTCACGCCTTTGACGACAACATAATATATTGTTTCCTTTGTAACGCCCGAAACAGTACCGAGTATACCGGCTCTTTCAACCAACTCAACAGTTTCAACAATGAGACTGTCAACGTCCATCTGACCAACAGCCTTCATATCCATAAGGTAGCGGCTGATTGCGTTTCCGTCAAGCACAAACTTTCCGCTGATAGGTTCACTGAGAATTTCCGCACCGTTTGCAACAGCGCCGTCAAGGCTCAGACCGTGGAGGTCGTCCGTTCCGTATTTTGCAACATAAGCCATTGCAATAACCGAGCCGAGACAGCGGGCAACAATTGCAACCTTCGGGGCACCCGTAACCTTTTTGATTGCCTGAATGTACTCGTTAAGCCTGTCAGCAGTTTCAAGCGGATCAAGTCTCCAGTCATAATAGAACTGGTAGTCATAAAAGCCGTAATAACCCTTGCCGTTTTTTGAGTCGCGGGTCACATTATATGCCATTGTGTTTTTCCTTGACTGCGAAATTCCGGAGCCGTTTGAAGCTTCGCCGTTTTCGTCAAGAAGGCTGTCCGCGAAAACTTCGGCAATCTCTTTCTGAAGGTTCTCATAGTAACGGTCATAGTTCCCGGTAAGAAGTCCGTCAATAAGGAACGGAAGCAGAACATTGGCAACAGATTTATATATCTCTTTGCTGCCCTCAGCATCGTTGCCCTTTTCCGAGATATTGCCGAAAGCATTAAACCATTTCGGAAGTGCTTTTCCGTCCTTGTCAACGAGCGTGTCTCCGTCGCCGCCGATTACAACAACGGGAACTTTACTGCCTGTCACTGTTGGCGTTGCCGCAAAAGCAGGAACAAAAACAGACAGCAAAAGCAGCATTGAAAGAACGGCCGATAAAATCCTCTTTGTTTTCTTTTTCATTTCTGATTTTCTCCTTTTGCGAGTGAACACATAAGGCTTGTTCAACCCGTCAAATATTTTATCGAGATCATAATAACATATCTGTAGAAAAAATTCAAGAAAAATTAATAATTTAATGATTTTGTAAACAAATCAGCCCTTTGCATCGTACCACGTTTTTCCGGTGTGTACCTCGGCAAGAAGCTTGACACGCAAGCTGCACGCGTTTTCCATTTCCTCCTTGAGGAGCGCGGCGACCTTTTCCTTTTCAGCTTCGCTGCATTCGACGATCAGTTCATCGTGGACCTGCATTATGAGCCTTGCTCCGTTGGATTCCTTTTTCAGTCTGTCATATACCCTGACCATGGCAATTTTGATTATATCCGCCGCAGTTCCCTGAACCGGCATATTGCGCGCCACTCTTTCGCCGAACGCCTGAAGCATTTTGTTCGCTGCGGTAAGCTCGGGAAGATAGCGGCGGCGGCCGAAGTAGGTTTCGGCGTAACCGTTCTCGCGCGCCTTTTGAGCAACGTCCTTCATGTAGCGGTCAATTCCGCTGTAATGATGAAGATAGCCTTTAATATAGGAATCAGCCTCTTTTCTGGTTACACCGATATCCTTCGCAAGCGAAAATGCGCCGATTCCGTAAACGATTCCGAAATTGACCGCCTTTGCACGCGAGCGCATCAGCGGCGTCACCATTTCAAGCGGCATATTGAACACCTGGGAGGCTGTGATCGCGTGGATATCATCACCGTTCTCAAAAGCAGTAATCATCGTTTCATCCCCGGCAATTGCGGCAAGAACGCGAAGCTCAATTTGGGAGTAGTCCGCGTCAACGAGCGTGTTTCCCTCACCTGCGGTGAAGAACCGCCGCAGCTCCCTGCCCTCCCTTTTTTTGACGGGAATATTTTGGAGATTCGGCTCAAGCGAAGAGATCCTGCCCGTCCGTGTTTCGGTCTGATTAAGGGTCGAGCGGATTCTTCCGTCCGGCTCTATAACCTTGAGAAGTCCGTCGCAATAGGTTGATTTCAGCTTTGCAAGCATACGGTAGGTCAGAATGTCCCTGACGACCGGATAATCATATGAAAGCTCTTCAAGCACTTCTGCGCTCGTGGAGTAGCCGCTCTTGGTCTTTTTCTTTGCCGGAATGCCCATTTTTTCAAAAAGGGCTTCACCGAGCTGCTTCGGAGAATTCAGGTTGAACTCAAAGCCGACGGCAGAGAAAATAGTCCCGGTTATATCTTCGATTTTTTTCTGAAGCTCTTCGCCGTAGCGGGCAATTTCCTTTTTGTCAACGAGAAAGCCGGCGTTTTCCATTGAGGCCAAAACGCGCGCAAGCGGCTGTTCAATTTCATAAAGCAGCTTTTCCTGACCGTTTTCTTGAATTTCGGCACTGCATTTTTCGCAGACCTCCTTCATCACGGCGGCACTTTGGGCGAAATTGAGCGCGCCCTCGGAGCAGTTAAACGACGGAACAAAAATGCCATAGGTATCAGCAAGGCGCAGAGGGTCATAGCTGCTTGCGGATGGGTTGAGAATATAGCCTGCGAGTGTGCTGTCAAAGGCAAGGTTATTCACCTCGGCTCCGATTGACTGAGCGAAACGAAAAAGCTCCTTGCTGTCGCAGGTATATTTTTTTGTTTCGCCTTCAAGAAAGGCGTTCAGGAACGTTTCAAAGTCAAAGCAATCTGCCCGAACAAAGCGTATTTCACTGCCGACGGCAAAATACAGCGCAGCAAGCTTTCTTCCTTCATACTGAGCGGTAAAATATGCACTGCCCTCATTTTTGAGTTCACCCAAAAGGCCGCAAAGGTCACGTTCCTCTTTAAAAGAGAAGTGAATTGTCTGCTGCGGCTGTGTTTCCTCGGCGGCCGCACCTTCGCGGGTAAGGCCGAGCTTTTCGATCATTGAAAACATCTCGAGCGAAACGAGCAGGCTTATTGCCGCCTTTTGGTCGGGAGCCTTGCGCAGATAGCAGGTCATGTCGGTGTCGATAGGCGCATCGAGGCAGATGGTTCCGAGCGTTCTTGAAAGATAGGCACTGTCCTTTCCGGCTTCAAGCTTATCGTGAACGCCCTTTTTGATGTCGAGCGAATCAAGGTCAGAATATATCTTATCAATCGAGCCGAAGCGGCGTATAAGGTCACCGGCGGTTTTTTGGCCGATTCCCGCAACACCGGGAATATTATCGGAAGCATCGCCCATGAGAGCCTTAATTTCGATCATGCCCTTTGGTTCAACGCCGTATTCCTCCATGAGCTTTGCCCTGTCATAAACGGTCGTCTGCGGCTTCCCCATTTTTGTTGAAGCAAGAAGAACCTTTGTTGTGTCGGAAACGAGCTGAAGAGAATCGCGGTCACCGGTTGCAACAAAGCATTCGCTCCCCTTCGGAACATGGGCACTGAGCGTGCCGAGAATATCATCGGCCTCATACCCCTCCTTTTCAACAAGCGCGTAGCCCAAAGAGGAGAGGAGCTTTTTGAGCAGAGGCAGCTGACTTGCAAGCTCCGGCGGCATACCCTTTCTTCCGGCCTTATAGGCGTCATACATTTTATGGCGAAAGGTCGGCGCTTTGAGGTCGAATGCAACGGCAACACTGTCAGGCTCGCATTCCTCCTCAAGCTTCAAAAGTATATTCATAAAGCCGTATATGGCATTGGTGAACTGACCGCTTTTGGTGGTCAGCAGCTTGATTGCATAAAAGGCACGGTTGACGATACTGTTCCCGTCAACAACAAGAAGTTTCATAAAAGGCACCCCACAGAAATATTATTGATTCGATCATTCTCAAGAGTCAAACATTATACAAATAGTATAGCACAAATTTTGTCAAAAGGGTGAAAAAATATAAAATATATGATAGAATGGTTTAAACAGGTATCAGTTTATAGATAAGGAAAAATGTAATGAAAATTGGCAACATTGAAATTGATTCGCGGTCAGCCGGGCTTGCGCCGATGGCCGGGGTTGCGGATATGGCTTTCCGCGAGCTTTGCTGTGAATTCGGCGCGACCTATGTCATCAGCGAAATGGTCAGTTCAAAGGGACTGACTATGTGCGACAGAAAAAGCAAAAAGCTCCTTGTCCTTTCCGAAAAGGAACGCCCGGCGGCAGCTCAGATTTTCGGCTGTGACCCGGAAATCATGGCACAGTCAGCAAAGGAGTGTCTCGCCTTTGCGCCGGACATAATCGACATCAACATGGGCTGCCCCGCGCCGAAAATTGCAGGCAACGGCGGCGGCAGCGCACTTTTGAAAGACCCCGTCCTCGCGGAAAAGATCATCCGCGCCGTTGTAAACGCCGTTGACATCCCGGTAACGGTAAAAATACGCACGGGCTGGGACTTTGAAAGCATAAATGCGGTCGAAATGGCTCAGAGAGCCGAAAACGCCGGAGCCGCAGCAATAACCGTCCACGGCAGAACAAAGGCGCAGATGTACGCTCCGCCGGTGGACGTTGAAACGATTGCCGAGGTCAAAAGGAGCGTTTCAATTCCTGTCATTGCGAACGGAGACGTCACCGACGGCCTTTCCGCCGCAAAAATGATTGAGGAAACGAACTGCGATTATATTCTTGTCGGCCGCGGTGCCCTCGGCAGACCTTGGGTATTCAGTCAGATAAGCGCATATCTCCACCACGAAGTGATCCTTCCCGAACCGCCGGTTTCCGAGCAAATGCGTGTGATGGTGAAGCATATCAGAAGAATCTGCGAATATAAAGGCGAAAAAGTCGGAATCAGAGAAGCGAGAAAGCACGCTGCCTGGTACATCAAAGGGATCCGCGGCGCGGCCGGATATCGCCGCGAGGTCGGTGCGCTCTCTTCAATTGAAGAGCTTGAAAGGCTCGCCTTTAAAATTGCTTCGGAAAACAGCTGAAAAACCGAGCTGCTCAAAGCCCGAGCACAGTTCAGGCTGAAAAAGCCTGATTTTCAAATACATAACGAAAGAAATTATTAACTATGTGTCTTATCATTACAGGCATAGTAGCTGTCGGCGGAGTGCTCGCCGATCATTGGAAAGAGTTTTCCTGTTGCGAGTCACTTAACAAGCACGTTCTTGCCGTCAAGGAACAAAAAAGTGAGCGGCCGCTCCTCAATTACAAGAAGCAGCGACAACATCGTCTCTAACGGAAGCGGATTTCAACAGCTTAATAAAAAAGACCCGACGTCTGAAAAATGATATGCACCCCAAAAGTTAGACACTTTTGGAGGTGCATATTTTTTATGGTTAAAAAGGCGCAAGCAAAAAGCACCCTGCCGAAAAGGCAGGGCGCAGAGAACAGCTCAGTCAAATTATTCAGCGTCTTCGTCAGCAGCTTCTTCAGCTTCAGCTTCAACTTCTTCAGCTTCGTCCTGAGGCTCAAGGAGTGCACGGATTGAAAGGCTGACGCGCTTCTTTTCAAAGTCGATGTCGGTGATCTTAACGTCAACTTCGTCACCGATATTGAGAACTTCCTTCGGAGAAGCGATGTGACGGTCAGCTATCTGTGAAATATGGATAAGACCGTCGATGCCGTCAATTACGTTTGCGAATGCACCGAAGGTGGTGAGACCGACAATCTTAGCCTTGCAAACGGTTCCGACCGGGTAATCTCTCCTGAGGATTTCCCACGGGTTGTCTTCAACTCTCTTATAGCCGAGAGAAATCTTCTTGTTTTCTCTGTCAAGAGCCTTGACGTATACCTTAACAACGTCGCCCTCTTTGACAACTTCGGACGGATGCCTGATGCGCTTCCAGGAAAGCTCCGAAATATGTACCATTCCGTCAACTCCGCCGAGGTCAACAAATGCGCCGTAGCTTGTGAGTGACTTAACGGTTCCGGTGTACTCCTGACCCTCTTCAACCTGAGCCCAGAAAGCTTCGGTTGCGGCCTTGCGCTCTTCCTTAACAACTGAGCGGATTGAACCGACAGCGCGCTTCTTCGCCTTGTCAACCTCGATAATGCGGAATCTTACCTTCGTCTTAACGAGCTCGGAAAGGTCAGCGTCTCTGGGAAGGCCGGTGAGTGAACCCGGGATGAAAACGCGAACACCCTGAGCATAAACAAGAACGCCGCCCTTAACTGCTTCGGCAACAACGCCTTCAAGGATTTCTTCGTCTTCCTTGGCCTTCATGATGTTGTCCCAGGCAGCAATCGCGTCAAAGCGGCGCTTCGAGAGCATCATGGTTCCTTCGGAATCGTTGGTCTTCATGATGATGAGGTCAATCTCATCACCGATCTTGAGTTCTGTTTTCGGGTCGGCAGTAGGATCGTTGCTGTACTCCTCAAGGGGAACGAAGCCAGCATATTTTCTGCCGATATCGACCTGTATTTCATTAGGTGCAATACCTACAACAACGCCACGCACTTTCTGGTCGGAGCTCATTGACTTGAGATTCTCCTCCAGAGCAGCCTCAAAGCTCATTTCTTCGGAATTGGTTTGTTCGTTTAAAATTTCGGACATGGTGGATAGTACCTCCTTTATAATACCTGCAGGAGTGGAAGCCCCTGCTGTTACCCCAACTGAACGGAAACGGGAAAAATCAAAATCATAAAGTTCTTTTGCCGTTTCGACAAGGAAGGTTGGGCAGTTCTTTTCACATACCGCCTTGAGCTTTGCGGTGTTCGAGCTCAACCGCCCTCCGACAACGACCATTGCATCGTTGCGCATTGAAAGCTCAAAGGCTTCTTCCTGTCTGTCATTAGTCGCACTACATATTGTATCAAAGAAAAAACCATTTGTACATAGTTTTTTTAAAATTTTTGAGGTTTTTTCCCATTCTTTTACAGAAAAGGTTGTCTGCGCAACCACATAAACTTCCGATTCTGTAATTTCAGGGTGATTTGAGAGAAGAAGCCGAAGTTCGGCCTCATTTTTATAAACGAAGCTCACCGAGCTCCAATGGCTGCGAAAACCGCGAACCTCCGGATGATTTTCGTCTCCGGCAATGAGCAGCAATCGGTTTTCGCCGCAGTGGCGTTCAACAATGCTCTGAATTTTTTTGACGAACGGGCAGGTCAGATCAATGTAATCCGTTCCCCTTTTCTTCAATTCGTCGAGAACGTTTTTTTCAACTCCGTGGGTACGGATGACCACTGTTGTGCCTTCCGGAGCCTCGTCCGGGTGTTCGATGATTTCAACGCCTTTTTTCTGAAGGTCGCCTATAACCGAAGGGTTATGAATGATCGGGCCGAGGGTGCAGACCTTCCTTTTTTCCTCAACCATTTTGTAAAGCGTACTCACGGCGCGGTCAACGCCAAAGCAGAAGCCTGCCGTTTTTGCAAGCTCAATTTTGTATTTTTCCATCACTGTTCTCCGTGCTTCATTGACCAGAGTTCAACAATTTTTTCCATAATGCTCTCACTCGCAAGTTTGAGATTCTGAGACGAATATTCTTTTGAAAAGGCAAGCTCACTGTTTTTGATGAGCTTTCCGAAGCGTATTGTAATATGCGGTCGGCGGCGCGTGTCACCCGGTGTTTTATAAATGCTCACAGGAAGAACATCCGCACCGGTTTTTGCGGCTATATATGACACACCGTTTTTAGCCGTTTTCGGCAGTGCGTCCTTTGAACGAGAGCCTTCGGGAAAAATTCCGAGCACCCAGCCGAGCGAGATTATCCTTTTCGCGTATTCCAGCGCCCGCTTATCGCTTTTCTGCCGCTTCACCGGGAAGGCATTCATGCTTTTGAGAAAAGCGCCGAAAACCGGATTCTTGAAAAGCTCCTCCTTCGCCATGAAGTGCAGCGTCCGCGGACAATGCGAAATTATCATCAGAGGGTCGAACGCATAGATATGGTTCGCGGCAAGGATAAAAGCACCCTGCTTCGGAATATTTTCTTCTCCGAACGAGCGGATTTTGAACTTCAGCGAAACGAGGCCGCGCACGGCAGGACGAAGGGTATTATACCAGCGGCCCTCAAAGGGAGAGGAAAAGTCAAACTTCACTTTTATCACACCTTAAAACAATATTCCGCCGCAGCCGAAAAGCGGTACATTATATGTTGTCCTTTATTGTTTTGATTATGAGCGCAACCGACTTTTCAAGCTCAAAGCCGCTGGTGTCGAGCAAAATTGCGTCATCGGCAGGCTTCAGCGGTGCAATTGCACGGTGAGAGTCGTTGTAATCGCGCTCCTTCATATCGGCAAGAACGTCCTCAAATTTTACGTCCATACCCTTTTGAATGAGCTCGTCATATCTGCGCTTTGCGCGTGATTCAGGCGAAGCCGTGAGGAAAATTTTGACCTTTGCGTCCGGCAGAACAACGGTTCCGATGTCGCGTCCGTCCATTACACAGTCATTCTCGCTTGCCAGTTTTTTCTGAAGGTCAAAAAGATATTCGCGCACCGCAGGCACGGCGGAAACTCTTGACGCCGCCATCGAAGCTTCCGGAGTACGGATATCCGCTGAAACATCTTCACCGTTGAGGAACATTTTCTGTTCTCCGTCAATGAAGCGAAGCTCAACCTTCAGGTCGTCCGTGAGCGTTGAAGCAATGCTCTGCGGGCTTTCGATGTCTGCGCCTTTTCTCAGCGCGTTGAGACCGACTGTGCGGTAAAGCGCACCGGTGTCGATATAAATAAAGCCGAGCTCCTTTGCGGCGGCTCTTGAAATTGTGCTTTTTCCTGCTCCGGCAGGGCCGTCAATTGCAACGTTAATCATATTATTTCTCCCTTTATTATGTATCATTCTGCTGCACTCAAACCTGCAAGTCTACCCGTTGAAAACGCGATCTGCAAATTGAAGCCGCCCGTGTAAGCATCAACGTCAATGACCTCCCCGGCAAAAAACAGCCCCGGCAAAAGCTTTGACTGCATCGTTTTTGGGTCGATCTCCTTTGTGTCAACGCCGCCGCAGGTTATAATCGCCTCTTCAACGGGTCTTGTCCGCAAAACGGTCACCTTGAGATCCTTGAGGAGCGTAACAAGCTGAGCGCGCTGCTGCTTCGTGACCTGATTGACCTTTGTTGAAGGCTTGATACGGCTCAGGCGGACAATAACAGGCACAAGCTTTTTCGGCAGCAGCTTGTCCAAAGCGTTGATGAAGTTTTTGTTTGCGCATTCAAGAAAATCGCGCTGAACTCTTGCGTCAAGCTGCTCATAGGAAAGCGCAGGCTTGAGGTCAATATGTATTTCATATTTTCCCGGCGTAATGTCCTTCATGTGAGCACTTGCGCTGAGCACAACAGGGCCGGAAACGCCGAAATGAGTAAACAGCATTTCTCCGAAGTCGCGGTACACCTCACGGTAGTTTTCGCTGTCTGTCACAGTGATTGCAACGTTGCGAAGCGAAAGCCCCTGAAGGTCCGAGCAAAAGCCCTCATGGCAGACCAGAGGAACAAGCGACGGACGCAGCTCGGTTACGTTGTGACCCGCCTGTTTTGCAAGCTCATAGCCGTCCCCGGTGGAACCTGTTTGAGGATAGGAAAGACCTCCGGTTGCAACAATTACACGCGAACAGAGGAACTTTTCTCCGTTTTCAAAGACTGCGCCTTCAAGCTTTCCGTTGTTTATTATCAGAGATGAAACACGCTCATGAATTATCTTTGCACCGCTTTGAACGGCATTTTTCACGAGGGCGTCAACAATGTCTGCTGCCCTGTCCGAAACAGGGAAAACGCGGTTGCCCCTTTCAACCTTAAGCTCAACGCCGAGAGATTCAAAAAGCTCCATTGTGTCCGCAGGCATAAAGCGCGAAAACGCTCCGTTCAAAAACCTTCCGTTCGTCGGAACGGCGGCAACCAGTTCACTCAGCATTGAGCAGGCATTCGTAACATTGCAGCGGCCTTTTCCGGTTATCATTATCTTGCGCGCCGGTCTTTCGTTGCGTTCGGCAACGGTGACCTCGGCTCCGCTCTGCGCCGCAAAGGCCGCCGCGGTAAGTCCTGCGGCTCCTGCTCCGATTATCAGAATTTTTTCACTCATTTTTTACTCCCCGAAGCGGCAAAAGCCTTTCGTTTTAAATTATCTGTTACATTCGGTTCATTATACACTATCTTAAATCTTTTTTCAAGCACCGCCTGAGTGGTAAAAAGCTCCAATTGCGCATAATGCACGATTGGAGCTTTGTTAAATCAGCAGAACAGTTTTGAAATCAGATTCACAAAAATACAAAGCAGAACTCCGTACGCGGTCGGAACAAGGAAGGCCAGCGCCGTCCATTTGAGGCTCTTCGTTTCCTTATATATCGTCAGAAGCGTTGTTGAACATGGGAAATGCATGAGCGAAAACAGGATGAAGCAGATTCCCGTGACCGCTGTCCAGCCGTTTTGAGAAAGCACCGAAAAAACTGTCGAAAGGTCAGAAGTATCAAGAAGCACTCCCTGAGAGGTATAGCACATTAAGGCAACGGGCAAAACGATTTCATTCGCCGGAAAGCCGAGGAAGAATGCAAGCAGCAGCACACCGTCAAGCCCCATCAGCCTTCCCGGAGCCTCAAGGAACGAGGAAGCATAGGCAATCAGCGTTTCACCGCCGACTCTGACGTTCGCAAGCACCCAGATGAAAAGCCCCATCGGAGCGGAAACACAGACCGCCCTTGAAAGCACAAACAGCGTTCGGTCAAAAACGGAGCGCACCAGAACCGAACCGAGCTTCGGAACACGGTACGGCGGCATTTCAAGCGTAAAGGCCGAGCTTTCGCCGCGCAGAATTGTTTTTGAAAGCAGGTGCGATGCCGAAAACGTTGCAAGCACACTCAGAATTATTGCTCCTGTCAGTATTCCTGCGGCGGCAAACGGCTTCAGCCGGGAAGAAAGCGAGGCCGTAAAAAACAGCGAAATCACTGTGATAATCGTTGGAAAACGGCCGTTGCAGGGCATAAACGCATTGGTCAGAATTGCAATAATCCGTTCGCGCTTTGAGTCGATTATACGACAGCCGACTACTCCGGCCGCGTTGCAGCCGAGACCCATACACATACAAAGGCTTTGCTTTCCGCAGGCGCTGCATTTTTTGAAGCAGGGGTCGAGGTTGAAGGCAACGCGCGGAAGATAGCCGAAGTCTTCAAGCAAGGTGAACAGCGGAAAGAAAATTGCCATCGGCGGCAGCATGACCGAAACGACCCACGCCATTGTTTTGTAAACACCGTCAACAACGAGCGAGCAAAGCCACTGCGCGGCTCGAAGCTTTTCAAGAAGCAGTCTGAGCTTTTCTCCGAGCGAGAAGAGAAATTCCGACAACAGCTGTGAGGGATAGTTCGCCGCATATATCGTGATGAAAAGCACCAGTGCCAAAAGAAGCAGCATTACGGGTATGCCGGTACGTTTTCCTGTAAAAATCCGGTCAAGCTGTCGGTCAAGACTGTCGTTGCGCTCGGAACGGTCAACGCAGCTTTCAGCCGTTTTCTGTGCTTTTGAAAGCAAAGAAAGCGTCATGCTGTCTTGCAGTGCTCTTTCGGTCAGGAACGTTTTTGAAAGCAGTAACCTGCTTTCTTCAAGGCTTTCCTTGAGTTTTTCGTTTTCAAAAAGCGTTTTTCCGCTTTGCTTTTCAAGCTCTTCTTTAAAATCCTCGCTTCCGAAAAGAAGCTGAGCCTTGACAAAGCGCGCTTTCACTTCTTCAACGCCTTCGATTGAAGAAATCGCCGTTTCAACAACGGTATCATACAAAAACGGCGGCTTGTAGGTTCTTTTATTCTCGCTTGCATCGAATATTCTTCTTTTCAGTTCATCAAGTCCGACGCCGTTTTTTGCATCCGTCAGTACAACGGGGACACCAAGCTTTTCTTCAAGCTTTTTGCGGTTAATATGTATATTCTTGCGCCTTGCTTCATCCGCAAGGTTCAGGCAGACCACAACGTCTGACGTTGTTTCAAGAACCTGATAAACAAGCGCAAGGCTCCTTTCAAGCATCGTGCAATCGCAGACAACAACGGCAACCTCGCTTTTTTCAAAGCAAAGGAAGTCTCTTGCAACGGTCTCCTCGCGCGAATGGGGAAAAAGCGAATATGTTCCCGGAAGGTCAACGAGCAAAAAATCCTTTCCCTTTTCGGAAAAAAGGCCGAAAGCAGAGGTGACGGTCTTGCCCGGCCAGTTGCCTGTGTGCTGGTGCATTCCCGTCAAAGCATTGAAAACAGTGCTCTTGCCGACATTCGGATTTCCGGCAAGAGCAACAACAGTCCTTGTGGTTTTTGAAAGGTCAAAAGACTTTTCCGCTGCATTTTTTCCGGTCGATGTTCCTGAAAGACCCATATCTGCACCCTCTCCTGCAAGCGCCGGCCAAAGCTGTTTCAAGGCGGCTTTGGCCGGCTATTGTTTAATATATTATAACTCCGTCCGCGTCCTCATCGCGGATCGCTATAACGGCGTCTTTGATGAGGTATGACCGAAGAGAGCCAAAAAAGCTTTTCTGAAGGCAGAGCACCTCAGTTCCCGGAACAAGGCCGAGTTCCTGAAAGCGGCGGCGCATAGCCCCCTCGGTCATAACGCTCTGAACGGTAGCATTTTCGCCCTGAGTAAGAGCTGAAAGCTTTTTCATCGGTTTTCGTCCCTTCTTTTTATGCTCAGTATCATCATACGCAAAAACATATGCACCGTGAAAAATCTTTCAAAAATCTTGACAAGAGAGGCAAAAAATAGTAGTCTTAAATTAGCTTCGTGTCGGATTTTCGACACGGAAAAAGGGAGGAAAAAATCAAATGTCAATGATCTTAAACGAAGAACAACAGGCCATTCTTGACGGCTCAAAAGGCGCAACAATGGCCAAGGTCATGAAAACGCTCGTTATGTTCGGCGAAGCGTTCGGTGCCGAAAAAATGGTTCCGGTCACCTCTAAGTACAATCACCTTGTAACTTCCTTCGGCCTCGGCGTTCTGCAACCGGTTTATGACCTCATGAATACCCTCATTGAAGCAGGCGTTAAATCCGGCCAGGAATTTTCGGCTGACCCCCGTCCGCTCGACCCCAACGTTCCGAAGAATCCGCTTCAGAACCTCATCTTCAAAAAATTCATGTATAACAAACAGGACTTTTATGAATGTCAGCTCAAAAAGCTCGGCCTTATGGACAAAGACGCTTTCACCTGCACCTGCTACATGGACGAAGTCGGCAACAAACCCAACATGGGCGACATTCTCAGCTGGTCGGAATCCTCCGCCGTTGTTTATGCAAACTCCGTCCTCGGCGCACGCTGCAACCGCAACTCCGGAATCATGGACATCATGGGTTCGATCGTCGGCTATGTTCCCTGTTTCGGCCTTCTCACCGATGAAGGAAGAAAAGCAACGTGGGTAATCAAAATCGAAACCGAAAAGAAGCCGGAGGCTCAGCTTCTCGGCTCCGCAATCGGCATGAAGGTTATGGAGGACGTTCCGTTTGTCAAGGGACTTGACAAGTGGCTCGGAACTGAGCTCACCGATGAAGCCTGCACCTATCTCAAGGACTTCGGCGCAGCAACCGCTTCAAACGGCGCGGTCGGCCTTTATCACATTGAAAACCTCACCCCGGAAGCAAAGCTTCTGGGTGAAAAGCTCCTTGCCGAAAACGTAAAGGAATATGTTATTGATGATGCAGAGCTTGAAAGAGTTAAGGAAAGCTATCCCGTAATTTGGAAGGACAAAAACGCAAAGCCAAAGCTTTGCTTCATGGGCTGTCCTCATATGTCGCTCCGGCAGCTCAAGGACTGGACAGACAGGGTTGAGGCTTCACTCAAGAAATACGGCAACAAAAAGGTTGTTATTCCGACCGTTTTCACCGCCGCTCCGGGCGTACTCAAGCAGTTCAACAAAACAACATATGCACCCCGTCTCAGAGAGACAGGCGTTGTTACCTCTTACATCTGCCCGCTCATGTATATGAACAATCCGCTTTGCGCGAAAATGCCGGTAATCACTTCTTCAAACAAGCTTCGTACCTACACCACAGCGCGCTATTACACCGATGACGAGATTCTCGTTCAGATCACCAAGGGAGGAAGCAAATAATGAAAGAGTTTAAAGGAAGAATCGTAACCCCCGGAACCGTCACAGCCGAAGCACTCGTTTCTCACGGCGGCTTCAACACCCTCGCTTCGTTCCAGAAATCGCTCCAGTTTGGCGACAAGGAAGCCAAGTGCGGCGACCAGAACAACCCGGATATCTATAAAAAGCCCCTCGCAGGCGTTGCCCTTTGCCTTCCGCAGACTATTGGCTCAACGACCGGCGGCCTTGTTCTCTATTGCGCCTGCGCAATGAAGCGCCAGCCGGCCTGCCTGCTTTTTGCGAATCACATCGACTCCCTTGCAGCGGCAGGCGCAGTGCTTGCCGAGGTTTGGATCGACGACATCAAGATGCCCGTTGTTGACTGCCTTGGAGATGAGTTCCTTGACTACGTCAAGACCGGCATGAAGGTTACCGTTAAGGAAGACGGAACGGTTGTTGTTGACGACTGATTCATAAAGAAAACAAAAAATGCACCCTCCGATGCGGGTGCATTTTTTTGTGCCTTTTCATCCTGACAAAAAGCAGGGGCTGTCGCATTTAGATGCAGAAAGCGTTTTCTTTGCCCCGAAGCTGTATGTAGATACCGCGAGTGGGCAAAAA
>CAKSYX010000012.1 GCA_934525065.1 uncultured Eubacteriales bacterium | reverse complement strand
TTTTTTGCCCACTCGCGGTATCTACATACAGCTTCGGGGCAAAGAAAACGCTTTCTGCATCTAAATGCGACAGCCCCTTTTTGCCTTGGCTTTAAATTTGCAATCTTTACATTTTTGTGACATTTTTGTAATGCAAAAAATTGCAATATGTAGTATAATGTCTTTGATTGTGACGAGCAACGGTTTCCTTTTTGATTCGGCGACCTTTCCGGAGGTGAAAAATGAGCTATTCAATTTATATCGCGGACGATGAAAAGAATATCCGCGACCTTATCAGAAGCTTCCTTGAAAGCGACGGCTATATTGTTTCCGCTTTTGAAAACGGCGATGATTTGCTGCGGGCGTTTGAAAAAAAGCCTGCCGACCTTGTTATTCTTGACATAATGATGCCCGGAACAGACGGACTGACCGTCTGCCGTGAGCTGCGCGCAAAAAACGACGTACCTATCATCATGCTCACCGCGAAGGATTCGGAATACGACTATGTTCAGGGAATTACTCTCGGCAGTGACGATTATCTGACAAAGCCCTTCCGCCCCACAACGCTTTTGATGCGCGTGCGCGCTCTTCTCAGACGAATCGAAATGAGCAAAAAGAGCCGCACCGAGCAGCCTTCGGCTGATAAGCTTTATGTCGGCAACCTCGTCTTTTCGCCGCAGGCCAACGCAGTCTACTGCCAGTCAAAGCCGGTTGAGCTTACCCAAACAGAGCTGAGGATGCTTTCATATATGCTCCAAAGCCCCGACCGTGCCTTTTCGCGAGATGAGCTGCTTGAAAAAATCTGGGGCTACGACACCGAGGCCGAAACGAGGGTAACGGACGAAACACTCAGAAGAATACGCCGAAAGCTTTCCGTTGCGGGCAGCAACGTCAGTGTTCAAACAATCTGGGGCTTCGGCTACCGATTGAGGATTGCGGAGGATAAGCAATGAAGCATATCAAGCTGCGCATCCTTTTGGTAATCTGGATCTCGGTGCTGCTTTTGTTCGGTGCATTTTCGCTCGTTCTGAACATCTCGCTTCCTCTCCATTTTGAGAACCAGGCAAGGAACGCGCTTACCTATGAAATAAACCACATGGAGCAGATCCGTAAGTCAAAGAAGGACGACCTTTCGGATGTTGATGAATACGTTGGAACCTATTTCAGCGGAGAAATCAAATTCATTGAGCTTTATGACGAAAAAGACCTTGCCGGTTCCTACGACGACGCGAGTGAAAGCAACGTGGCCTACAAGGAAAACATTCAGGTTGCGGAAAACGAAATTCTCGCCTTTGAAAAGGAAAACAAGCTGAAAAACAAAAAGTGCTATTCCTTCAGCACTCAAAGCGGCTATTACATTGTTGCACGGTATGACGGTGCGTTCTCCTCCGACGGGCGGAAGATCAAAACGCTCATGTATATCAACATTCAGCCGGTTGTTCAGTATTCACGCTCGCTCAACATTGTTCTTGCGGCGTTTTTCCTTTGCATTTCGGTGGTAATGACCGTCATCGGCCTTGACCTCGGCAAAAAAATCGTTCAGACTCAGGACACACAGCGCAGATTCTTCCAAAATTCATCTCACGAGCTGAGAACACCGCTGATGAGCATTCAGGGCTACGCCGAAGCGATTGAAACGGGCGTTGTTGACCCCGTTCCTTCGGCCGAGATCATTCTTCAGGAAAGCGACAGAATGTCGGCACTGGTTGACGAGATTCTTGCAATTTCAAAAATCGACGCCCATCAGGTCGTTCTGAATCTTGCGGTCACCGACGTACGCGAAATTCTTTATGACTGCCTGCGTACCCTTGAGCCGATCATGAAAAAGCAGAACACAAAGCTGAGCCTCCGCTTTTCTGAAGCACCGATTCACGTCAACTGCGATGAAGAAAGGATTTCAAGGGCTTTCACGAATGTTCTTTCAAATGCATTGCGCCATTGCAGGGGCACCGTTGCCGTGATGTGCAAGGTCAAGGGAAAAAACTGCGTTATCAGAATCGCCGACAACGGCAAGGGCATCTCGGAAAAAGACCTTCCCCATATTTTTGACCGCTTTTATACCGGACGCGACGGCAACACCGGAATAGGTCTTGCGCTCACCGATGAGATCATCCGCCTTCACAAAGGCACGATAAGTGCCCAGAACATACGCTCGGGCGCAGTGTTTGAAATCAAGCTTCCGCTCGCCTGAATCGCTTTTTCGCCGCGTTCAAAACATTTTTGTGACAATTTTTTGACACTTTTGACGCATATAAACGGAGAATTTTTCGCCAATATGCATTATAATGACAGAGTAATATCGGAATTTTATCTCATGTGAGACTTTCTCCGGCTGAAATCGACTGAAAACCGAGGGGCTCTTTTGCCCCGACAAGCTAAGAAAGAGGTATTGACCCTTATGAACCGAAATGTTTTGCAGTATCTTGAGGAAAGCGCAGCGCGTTTTCCGGAAAACTGCGCTCTTATTGATGAAAACCACCGCTACACCTACTCAGAGCTGCTTTCAAAAAGCCGCCGTGTAGGTTCCGCGCTTTGCAAAAAGAACGTTTTCGCCCGCCCTGTCGGCGTTTACGGCGAAAAGGACTGCGCTTCGCTCTTTGCCTTCTTCGGTATCGTTTATGCAGGCGGATTTTATTGCTTTTTGAATCCGGAGCTTCCGGCCGGCAGACTTTCTCAAATCACCGACGTTCTTTCGCCGAAGCTCATCATCACGACCTCCGCGATGAAAGACGAAGCCGCAGGAATTTTCCCGGGCTTTGAGCTTGTCACCGTTGAAGAGCTTATGGACGAAGAGATATGTGAAGAAAGCCTTCGCTGTGTCCGCGTAAGAGCGATCGACACCGACCCGCTTTACATCAACTTCACCTCCGGCTCAACCGGAGTACCGAAGGGAATTGTTGTTGCCCACCGCAGCGTAATTGATTTTATCGACTGCTTCACCGAAACCTTCGGAATAAACGAAACAGACGTGATTGCAAACCAGGCGCCGTTTGACTTTGACGTTTCCGTCAAAGACATCTACAGTGCGCTCAAAACCGGCGCGGCGCTTGCCGTTGTTCCGAGAAGGCTCTTTTCCGTTCCGACAGAGCTTATCGACTTCCTTTGCGAACACAAGGCGACCGTAATGGTCTGGGCGGTTTCCGCCCTCTGCCTTTTGAGCACCTTCCACGCGCTTGACTATAAAACGCCGGAAACGGTGAGAATGATCCTCTTCAGCGGCGAGGTCATGCCGAACAAGGCTCTCAAGAACTTCCGCTCCCACCTTCCGGAAACAACATATGTCAACCTCTACGGCCCGACGGAAATCACCTGCAACTGCACCTATCACATCCTTTCAAAGGAGCGTGATTACGCCGACGGAATTCCCATCGGAAAGGCATTTTTGAACGAAGATGTTTTCCTCCTTGACGAAGCGGACAGGAGAGTTACCTCTACCGGCGCAGTCGGAGAAATTTGCGTCCGCGGTTCGGCTCTGGCCCTCGGTTATTATTCGGCCGAAAAGCAGAATGAACTGCATTTTGTTCAAAATCCGCTCAACCCGTATTATCCCGAAAGAATCTATCGCACCGGCGACCTCGGCCGCTTTGACGAAAACGGCGACCTCTTTTTCTCAGGAAGAAAGGACTTCCAAATTAAGTATATGGGTCACAGAATTGAGCTTGAGGAAATTGAGCGCGAAATGGGCGCAATTGACGGCGTTGAAAGGTGCTGCTGCATTTTTGACGAAAAGAAGTCAAGGCTCAAGGGATTCTATGTCGGCTCAATTGAAAAAACGGCACTCCATGAGCTTATGGCGAAAGACCTTCCGGCGTTCATGGTTCCGGGCATCATCCGTCAGGTTGAAGAAATGCCGCTGACCAAAAACGGAAAGATCGACCGAAAAAAGCTTGCGGAGCTTAAATAAAGAAAGGCAAAAAATTATGAATCCACTCACAAAGCTTGCCGCAGAAAATGAAACTGCGTTCTATGTTTTTGATATCAAAAAGCTCAAGGAGCGCGTGGCCCGTCTCAAAAGCGCACTGCCGCAGGACGTTGACCTCTGCTATGCGGTGAAGGCGAACACCTTCATCATCAAGGAGCTCATCGGCTCGGTTGAACGCTTTGAGGTCTGCTCCCCGGGCGAGGCTTCAATTTGCGCCGCTCTCGGCGTTCCGGAGGAGAAAACGGTAATTTCCGGCGTATACAAAACGCCCGATGTAATTGAAACTATGGTCGCCTCCTCTTCAAAAAGAATATTTACCGTTGAGTCGTTGGTTCAGTTTGAGCTTCTTGACTCGCTTTCAAAAAAATATAACAAGGTGCTCAAGGTTCTCCTTCGCCTGACGAACGACAGTCAGTTCGGAATCAACGCCGGCGAAATTGAAGATATCGTCAAAAACCGCGGCGAATATAAAAGCCTTGACATTCTCGGCCTCCAGTTCTTCTCCGGTACTCAAAAGGCCTCCTTCAAAAAGCTCAGGCGTGAGATTGCTCACCTTGACGAGCTGCTTTTGAAGCTTCAAAACGAATACGGCTTTGTTTCGCGCGAGCTTGAATACGGCCCCGGCTTCCCGGTTGCTTATTTTGAAGGCGAAGACGTTGGCGAAGAAGAGCTGATTGCGCAGTTTTCGGACGCACTTTCCTCAATGCAGTTCAAGGCGAAAATTTCGCTTGAGCTCGGAAGGAGCATTGCGGCCTGCTGCGGCAGCTACTGTGCTCACGTTGTTGACATCAAGCGCAACAAGGGTCAGAACTACATTCTCATTGACGGCGGAATGCACCATCTGGTCTACTTCGGCCAGCATATGGCAATGAAGCATCCCCTCCTCTTCGTTCCCGGAAAGGAAACCGAGGAAAAAGAAGAGGCCTGGAACATCTGCGGTTCGCTTTGCTCAATGAACGACATTGTTGCAAAACAGGTCATGCTTCCGCGCGTTAAACTCGGCGATGTGATTTGCTTTGAAAACACCGGAGCCTACTGCATGACAGAGGGAATTTCCCTTTTCCTCAGCCGTGAAATTCCGGCCGTATACCTCAAAAAAGAGAACGGCGATTTCCTCTGCGTTCGCAAAAAATTTGAAACAAGTGTTTTAAACACTCCAAAATATTGAAAGGAAGTTATTTAAAATGGAACAGCTTATTGAAATTCTTGAGGACATTCAACCCGGCGTTGACTATGAAAACTGCACAGACCTTGTTGACGGCCACCACCTTTCATCGCTCTCAATAATCTCGCTCGTTGCCGAGCTTGAGGACGAGTTTGATGTAACCATTCCCGCAGTTGAGATCATCCCGGCAAACTTCAATTCCGCAGCTGCTATGTGGAAGATGATTACCCGCCTTCAAGACGAGGACTAAGAAAATACAGCCAATGAGGGTCGTTTCCTCGGCTCTCATTGGCTATTATTGCGCTCAAAATTTTGAAGCCCGGCCATTTTGAGCCTGTTTTTGAGCCAAAACAGCCGTTATAGTGACTAATCGTAAAATTATGTAAGAAAAAAAGAGAAAGGAATCGGTGTTCAGAACTTTTTGTATCTGCGCCGCAGGAATTTAAAATGCAGTTTTCTTCTCTCCTTTTTGCCGGCGGGCTTGACGATATGACCTCGTTTTCGTCGATGTCATATCTCGTCATTTTTCTCCCCGTCTGTCTCGTTTTATACGCCCTGATGCCGGCACGCGCAAAAAAATACTTCCTTCTGGTTGCAAGCTTCGCCTTCTATTGGCTTGTGAGCGGAACGCTCATTATTTACCTGATTCTTTCAATTTTCTCCGTGCATTATTTCGGCCTATGGCTTGACCGGATAAACGCGGAAAAGAAAGCTGCCCTCGCCGGCTGTGAAAGAGAGCAGAAAAAGGAAATCAAGGCAAAGTTCCAAAGGAAAGGCCGTCTGGCCCTCTTCCTCGCAGCGCTCGCACACATCGGAACGCTGCTTGTGCTCAAGTATTCGCCGTTCTTCACCTTCAACATCAACTCTCTGTTTTCGCTTATAGGCATTTCGTTCCGCTTTGAAATTCCGTCGTTTCTTCAGCCTATCGGAATTTCGTTCTTCTCACTTCAGGCGTTTTCCTATATCTTTGACGTTTACAGAGGAACGATAAAAGCGGACACGAACATCTGGCGTCTCGGCCTTTTCATGTCGTTCTTCCCTCAGATTGTTGAAGGTCCTATTTGCCGCTATGACCAAACGGCCCAAAAGCTCTGGAACGTCAGCCAAATCAAGTTTGACAACCTGACCTCGGGCCTTGTTCGCATTGCCTTCGGCCTGATGAAAAAGGTCGTTATTGCAGACAGGCTCGACCCCCTCATCAAGGCAGTTTTCAAGGCTCCAGAGAGCTATGCAGGCGGCCTTATCGCCTTCACCGTTCTCATGTATACCGTTCAGCTTTACATGGACTTTTCCGGCGCAATGGATGCGGTTATGGGAACGGCACAGATATTCGGTGTTGAAATGCCGGAAAACTTCCGCAGGCCGTTCTTTTCAAAGACGATTTCCGAGTTTTGGCAGCGTTGGCATATCACGCTCGGCACATGGTTCAAGGATTACATATTCTATCCCGTGACAATGTCAAAGCCGATGAAAAAGCTGACCTCTTCGGCGCGCAAAAAGCTCGGCAACCACTTCGGCCCCCTGCTCGCGGGCAGCATTGCCCTGTTCTGCGTTTGGCTTTCAAACGGCCTTTGGCACGGAGCAGGCTGGAATTACATCTTCTTCGGAATGTATCACTTTGTTCTGATCCTCTGCGGAAGTCTTATTGCCCCGGCGGTCACGGCCTTCAATCAGAAGCTTCATCTTAACCAGGAATCGTTCGTTTACCGTGTATTCAGAATTCTGCGCACAAGCCTTTTGGTCGTTATCGGCGAAATGTTCTTCCGCGCAGACACGGTTAAAAAAGGCTTCTTTATGTTAAAAAAGCTGTTGACCGACCACACATGGCAGCCGGTCAACACCGCGGTTTCAAAGCTCGTCCGCGTTGACAACAAAGACCTTATTGTTATCCTTGTTGCCGTCATCATCGTTTTCATCGTCGGCCTGCTCAACGAAAAGGGAATCATTGTCCGCGAGTCGCTTTCAAAAAAGAACATTTTTGTTCGTTGGATCATAATTTATGCACTCGTCATGTTCATCTTTGTTTTCGGTGCATACGGTCCGGATTATATTCCCGTTGACCCGATGTACGCCGGTTTTTAAGGAGGGTGCAAAATGAAAAAGAATATCTTCAACAGAATTGTTTGCAGTCTCCTGTTTATCTCAATAATTTTCGCCTCAGTGGTTGCGCTCACCTTCTTTGTTCGCCCGAAGGTCAACACAAAGGCAGCGGGCTATAAACACGCCAGCGCAATGCAGGTGACCGCCGAAGACAAAAACACGCTCGACGTTCTCGTTCTCGGCGACAGCCTTGCCTACCGTTCGATTTGCCCGCTCAGGGTATGGCAAAAGAGCGGAATCACGTCCTATGTCTGCGGAACTCCCTCTCAGAGGCTTTGCTATTCTGAGGAGTTCCTTCGCCTGACGTTTGAAAATCAAAGCCCGAAAATCGTTTTTGTTGAAACAAACGCAATTTTCAGAGATACGGACGTCAGTCAGATTCTGACAAACGAGCTTGAAAAGAGCCTCGGCTTTTTCCGCTTTCATAATCGCTGGAAAACGCTCACAAAAACAGACATCACCTCAGCCCTTTCGGTTAACTATTCCTGCAAGAGCGACATGAAGGGATACAGATTTTCTCGCAAGGCAAAAATAACCGACACAACCGGCTACATGGCCTACACAACTGACGTTGAAGCAATTGCGCACTTAAACGAAATGCTGATCAAAAGAATCAGCCGTCTTTGCAAAAAGAACGGAGCAAGGCTGGTTCTTTACAGCGCACCGAGCGTTGAAAACTACAACTATGCCCGCCACAACGCGCTGACCGACCTTGCGGAAACGCTCGGCTGCGAGTATATTGACATGAATCTCATGCGAAGCGAAGTTCCGGTCAACTGGAAATACAGCTCAACCGACGGCGGCGACCATCTCAACTACGCCGGCGCAATCAAAGTCAGTGACTATGTTGCAAAGTACCTCTCCGAGCTGAAGCTTTTTGAGGACAAGCGTCTTGATTCGGAATACTCGGAATGGAACGCCGCACTTCAGAAGTTCAACGAAGAGCACAAAATCAAAAGCGACGAGAAAGAAGCGCACCGGGCAAAGAAAAAAGCCGCCAAGAATTTGCGCGAGCAGCTTGAAAAGGAGCAGGAGAAGCTTCAAAACGCAACCGGAAATCCAAGTGCCACCCTTCCGAGCACCACACCGAACGAGGATGAAACAACGTCTGCGGTGCAGCCTTCTGCTTCCTTAGCGGTTTCTCAGGAGAGCACCGGCACACAAAAGACAACGGCCGCGCCTGCCGACACGGCCAAGGAAACCGATGCCACAGCTGTGAAAAAGAAAAACAGCAAAAAAAGCAGCCGCAAGAAAAACGGCTCTGCAAAAAAACAGCGCACCGCAAAGAAAACAAATAAAACAAAGAAAACCAAATGAACAATATTAAAAGAGCAGCAAGGCGCGAAATATGTCTTACTGCTCTTTGGTTTTTATTTGAATTTTCCGAAGAAGCCCTTTTTCTCTTCGCCGACTGTTTTTCCGTCGTCGATGTTGTTTTTAGGCTTGTTCGCAAGGGAGTCATTGAACTGACGCAGCATTTCCTTCTGCTTTGAGTTGAGGTTCTTCGGAACGTCAACAATGATTCTGACGAACTGATCGCCGCGTCCCCTTGAACCGAGTTGCTGAATACCTCTGTTCCTGAAGCGGAACACCTCGCCGGGCTGTGTTCCAGCGGGAAGCTCATACTTGACCTTTCCGTCAAGCGTTGGAACAAACAGCGTATCTCCGAGTGCAGCCTGAGCAAAGGTTACCGTGAAATCGCACCAGACATCGAAGCCGTCACGTTCAAAGAACGGGTGCGGACGGACATTTATGTTCACCCTCAAATCACCGTTGGGGCCGCCGTTGATGCCCTTGTTTCCGCCGCCGCGGACATTTAGAGCCTGACGGTCGTCAATTCCGGCCGGAATATCAATTTCAACCGTTTCATTTTTGCTGATGAAGCCCGTTCCGCGGCAATTGGAACAGGGTGTTTTGATAATTTTTCCCTTTCCCGAGCAATCGGGGCAGGGTCTTGACGTGTTGAACGTTCCGAACGGGGTGCGCTGCTGTGAGCTGACCTGTCCCCTGCCGCCGCAGGTTTTGCAGGTCTCGGGCTTTGTGCCCTTCGCCGCACCTGTTCCGCCGCATTCCGGACAGGAGTCAACGCGCTTTATATTGACCTTTTTCTTGCAGCCCTTGGCCGCTTCTTCAAAGGATATTGTAACATTTGCCTGAACGGTTGTGCCTTTTCGCGGCGCATTCGGGTTCTGCTGCCTTGACGAGCCGAAGCCGCCGAAGCCGCTGCCGCCGAACATTCCGCCGAGGATATCTCCGAGGTCAAAGTCTCCGCCGAAGCCGCCGAAGCCGCCGAAGCCGCCGCCGGCACCGCCTGCGCCGAAGTTGGGGTCAACGCCTGCGTGACCGTATTGGTCATAGCGCGCCTTCTTCTGGCTGTCGGAAAGAACCTCATAGGCTTCATTCGCTTCCTTGAACTTCTCTTCGGCAACCTTGTCTCCGGGGTTGAGGTCGGGGTGATATTTTTTTGCAAGCTTTCGGTAGGCCTTTTTGATCTCGTCATCGGTTGCGGTTTTGCTGACACCGAGCACCTCATAATAATCGCGTTTGTTTTCTGCCATATATAAATACCTCTGGGTTTTGTATCTCGTTAAACAAGACTTACTACCGCCCTTTCGGGCGATAGTAAGCTAAAATACGGTTGATCAGTTAGCGTCCGTGAAGTTTGCGTCGGTGTAGCCTGCATCGGTGTAGCCGCCGTTGCTGCCTGCATCCGGGCCGGGCTGTTCGCCGCCGAACGGTGCACCCTGCTGACCTGCACCGGGCTGTGCACCGGCCTGAGCCTGAGCCTGCTGATAAAGCTTTTCGGAAATCTTATAGAACTCCTGCTGCAAAGCTTCCTTCTCGTTTTTGATGAGGTTGATGTCCTGGCCGTTCAATGCGTTCTTGAGAGCGTCAACCTTGCCCTGAAGATCGGCCTTGTCGCTTGCATCGAACTTATCGCCGTTTTCGGAGATAATCTTTTCGCACTGATATACAAGCTGATCGGCTTCGTTCCTTACGTCAACCTCTTCGCGGCGCTTCTTGTCCTCTTCTGCAAACTGCTCTGCATCATGGACTGCCTTTTCAATGTCTTCCTTAGACATATTGCTTGAGGAGGTGATTGAAATTGACTGCTCCTTGCCCGTTCCGAGATCCTTTGCGGAAACGTGAACAATGCCGTTTGCATCGATGTCAAAGGTTACTTCAATCTGAGGAACACCGCGGCGTGCCGGCATGATTCCGTCAAGGCTGAATACGCCGAGAGTCTTGTTGTCCTTTGCAAATTCACGCTCACCCTGAAGAACATGAACCTCAACGGAGGGCTGATTATCAACAGCGGTTGAGAAGATCTGGCTCTTCTTGGTGGGGATAGTGGTATTTCTTTCAATTACCTTGGTGTTTATGCCGCCCATGGTTTCAATGCCGAGTGAAAGCGGAGTAACATCAAGAAGGAGAAGACCCTTGACGTCGCCGCCGAGAACGCCGCCCTGAAGGCAGGCACCGATTGCAACGCACTCATCGGGGTTGATTCCCTTGAACGGCTCTTTGCCGATGAATTTCTTGATGGCTTCGGTAACTGCGGGGATTCTTGATGAACCGCCGACCATGAGTACCTTGTCAATTTCGCCGGTGCTGAGACCTGAGTCTGCCATAGCCTGACGAACGGGACCCATTGTTGCTTCAACAAGGTCTGCGGTCAGCTCATTGAACTTTGCTCTGGTGAGAGTTGTTTCAAGGTGCTTCGGGCCTGTTGCGTCAGCGGTAATGAACGGAAGGCTGATTGCAGAAGTGGTTACGCCGGAAAGCTCGATCTTCGCCTTTTCGGCCGCTTCCTTGATTCTCTGCATTGCCATCTTGTCTGAACGAAGGTCAATGCCCTGCTCAGCCTTGAAGTTGTTGACGAGCCAATCCATGATTCTCTGGTCAAAGTCGTCGCCGCCGAGGTGGTTGTTACCTGCGGTTGCAAGAACCTCCTGAACGCCGTCACCCATCTCGATGATGGAAACATCGAAGGTGCCGCCGCCGAGGTCATAAACCATAACCTTCTGGTCATCCTCTTTATCAATGCCATAGGCGAGAGCTGCGGCAGTCGGCTCGTTGATGATTCTCTTGACCTCAAGGCCGGCGATTTTGCCTGCGTCCTTCGTTGCCTGACGCTGAGCATCGGTGAAGTACGCCGGAACGGTGATGACGGCTTCGGTCACTCTTTCGCCGAGGTATGCTTCTGCGTCAGCTTTGAGCTTCTGAAGAATCATTGCGGAAATTTCCTGCGGAGTGTAGCTCTTTCCGTCAATGGTTACTTTATAGCCTGAACCCATCTGACGTTTGATTGATGAGATTGTTCTTTCGGGGTTTGTGATAGCCTGCCTCTTTGCAACCTGGCCGACAAGTCTTTCACCTGTTTTTGAAAAAGCAACAACCGACGGGGTTGTTCTTGCTCCTTCTGCGTTAGCGATAACAACGGGTTCTCCGCCTTCGATAACGGCTACGCATGAGTTTGTTGTTCCAAGGTCAATACCTATAATCTTTGACATAATTTATTCCTCCAATACTTCAATACATTATTATATTTATAATCAAGAGCCGCGGATTTTTCCTTTGCTCTTTTTGTCAGTTTGCAACCTGAACCATCGCCGGCCTGAGGATTCTGTCTCCGAGACGATAGCCCTTTGAAAAGACCTGAGCGATCACATTTTCGCCGAGCGTCTCGTCCTCAACGTGCATCACGCCGTTGTGAATGTTCGGGTCAAAGCTTTCGCCCCTTTCGCCGAAGGCCTCAACGCCGAGCTTTTTGAGCGTTTCGCAAAAGCCGGTGTAAATCATCTCAACGCCTTTTTTGAAGCTTTCGATGTCCGTTTCGCCGGTATCCAGAGCGCGTTCAAAATTATCAAGCACACCCAAAAGCTCCTTCAGGCAGTCTGCCTTTGAATCGCCATAGGCAGATTCTTTTTCGCGAACCGAACGTTTTCTGTAATTATCGTATTCGGCAAGGGTGCGAATATGAGCCTCCTTTGCGGCGGCAAGCTCCTTTTCAAGCCTTTCCTCCTTTTCGGTGCTCTTTTTTTCGCTTTTTTTGCCCTCGTGCTTCTTTTCTTTTGCCGTGTCACCTTCGCCGTTTTTCTTTTTGGGTTCGGTGCTTTCTTTTTCGGGCGCGGTGGCGTTCTTTTCCTTTTCGGGGGCTTCTTCCTTTTTGGTTTTAGCCATTGCCATCCTCCTTTGCTTCTGCCGAGCCGTCATCAAATGTATCCGTGAGCATTTTGCTCACAAGCTCGGTCAAATATTCAATTCCGGGAATCAGCTTTGCGTAATCGAGCCTTGTCGGGCCGATTATTCCGATTGCTCCGGTTTCATGTCCGCGGATGTTATACCGCGAGATTATCATGCTGGTGTTTTCAAGCTGGCGGAACATATTCTCCTTGCCGATTGTGACGGAAAGCGAACCCTTGTTTGCCGAAACCGCACGTTCAAGCTTATCGCCTTCATCAAAGAACTGCATCATTTCAAAAACATTGTCGTTGAATTCGCGGTGATGAAGAAGATTCTGCTCACCCTCAAGGTGAATATCCGCCTGAACCGCCCTTGACGCAAGGTCGGCAAGATAGGTGAACAGCGGACTCATTGAAAGCGCAACAGCTCCGAGAGAAGCCACAAGCGTTTGAATCATAACCGTTCCGATGTCGCTGACCGGGCGCCCTATAAAGGTTTTTTCGGTAATCTGATAGAAATTCTCAACCATCTCCGGCGTCAGCTCGGTGTCCGTTCTGCAGATTCCGTTTTTGATGATTCCGGACGAGGTGATGAGAACGATCATTGCAAGGCGTGTTCCAACGGGCACAAGCTCAATTTTTTTGACTATTGCGCCCTCATCTGTCGGCGTTGTTGCAATTGACGCGCAGTCGGTAAGCTTTGCAAGGATCTCACTCGCTTTTCCGAGCAGCTTTTCCGGACTGCCGGAGAAGCGTTCAAGCTGAGCCTTGATTTTTTCGCGTTCCTCCTCGGAAAGCTCATCCTTGTTCATCAGATTATCAATGTAATAGCGATATCCTTTTTGAGAAGGGATCCTTCCGGCAGAGGTATGCGGCTGGTCAAGCAGGCCCATTTCCGCAAGCTCGCTCATTTCGTTCCTGATAGTTGCGGAAGAAACGGAGATCGGCAACGTGCTCATCAGGAACTTTGAGCCGACCGGTTCGCCGGTCTGAACGTAATGCTCAACGATTGCGGAAAGGATCATTTCCTTCCTTTTTCCAAGCTCCATGTCTTCGCCTCCTTTTTGCGGGTGTTTAGCACTCACAAGTAACGAGTGCTAAACACTGTCATAAATATACAACGATTGCTAATAAAAGTCAAGCGTTTTTCAAAAAATTTTTAAGAAAACCGAAAAAGTTTTTGAGCTGAACCGGTTGGCAAAAAAGCAGCCGAAAAAACCGCCGGTGCCTGCTTTTCGGGCACAAAAAAGGCGCCCGAAAAAACGGACGCACATTTTTGGTTTTGGCGGAACAATTTGATTATTCCTTGCCGACGAGCCAGTTGATTGAAACGCCGAGTACGTCAGCGATTGCAACAAGCTCATAGTCGTTGACGCTTCTGATCTGGCCTTCAAGCTTTGAAAGGCCGGAAGCGGTGAGCTCAACGCCCTTGATCTGAAGCTGAGTGAGAAGGTCGATCTGCTTCATGCCGAGTTCTTTTCTCTTAGCTTCGATTTTTGCGCCAACCATATTACGGTTGCCTAACGGTTGCTTTCTGATTCTCATTAAAATCACACCCCTGTAAAGAATTAGAAATGACAAAAATTCACTACTGCAAAAATTGTCATGCCTGTATACTATCACACTATTTACTTTTTGTCAATTACAATGTTGTAAAAATTTATGAATAATTTGGCAATTTATTGTAAATAATGAATACTTTTGCGAAAAAAAATGTTTTTTTGTTTTTTGCCGTTCAAGTTGGTGCAAAAGACTTTCTTTTGGCGGCAAATTGTAGTATAATGCTTGAGCTGAGGGAAATTGAACCCGATGCGGTTTTCTTGGCTTAGATTAAACATTCAGCCTATGATATATTGAACGGAGGCTTTTCAATGGGTAACACTTTAAGGGAACGCAATCTCACAATGCTGACCGACTTTTACGAGCTTTCAATGGCGAACGGCTATTTTTGCTGCGGAATGAAGGATAAGATCACCTGGTTCGATATGTTCTTCCGCCAGGTTCCGGACGACGGCGGCTTTGCAATAATGGCAGGTCTGCGCCAGCTTATAGACTATCTTGAAAACCTTTCCTTTACTCAGCAGGACATTGAGCTGCTTCGCAAAAAGGGCTTCAATGAGGATTTTCTTGAATATCTCAAAAGCTTCAAATTCAGCTGCGACGTCTGGGCGATTCCCGAAGGCACGGTGATTTTCCCCGGCGAGCCGATTGTGACCGTCCGCGGACCCGTTATTGAAGCCCAGCTCATTGAAACCATGGTGCTGCTCACGATCAACCACCAGTCTCTCATTGCAACAAAAGCCAACAGGCTCAAAAGGGCCGCCGGCGACCGAACCATAATGGAATTCGGTTCCCGCCGTGCTCAGGGCTACGACGGTGCAATTTACGGCGCAAGAGCCGCATATATCGGAGGCTGCGATGCAACGGCCTGCACAATTGACGAGCGCGACTACGGCGTTCCTGCTGTCGGAACAATGGCACACAGCTGGGTTCAGCTTTTTGACAGCGAGCTTGACGCCTTCTGTGCCTACGCACGCCAGTACCCCGACCGGTGCACCCTTCTTGTTGACACCTACAATGTTCTCAAATCAGGTATTCCGAACGCAATTGAAGCGTTCCGCAAGGAGGTTCTTCCGCGTGGCTTCAGACCGCAGGGAGTACGCATTGACAGCGGCGACATAACCTACCTTTCAAAAAAGGCGCGCAAAATGCTTGATGATGCGGGCTTCCCCGACTGCAAGATCGTTGCCAGCAATTCCCTTGACGAAAACATCATCCGCGATATGCTCATTCAGGGCGCGAAGCTCGACTCCTTCGGCGTCGGCGAAAGGCTCATCACCGCGGCTTCGGCTCCGGTTTTCGGCGGTGTATACAAAATCGTTGCCGTTGAGGAAAACGGAGTACCTCAGCCGAGAATCAAGCTGAGCGAAAACGTTGTCAAGATCACAACTCCCTGCGCCAAAAAGCTCTACCGCCTCTATGACAACGAAAGCGGAAAAGCACTTGCCGATGTTGTTACCCTTTTTGATGAGACTATTGATTCTTCAAAGCCCTATGAAATTTTTGACCCGGTCTACACCTGGAAGCGCAAAACGCTTGAAAACTTCACCGCGAAAGAGCTTCACGTCAAAATTTTTGAAGGCGGAAAGAAAATCTATAACAGCCCCGACATCGCCGACATAAGAGCCTACTGCAAACAGCAGGTTGAAACGCTTTGGGACGAAGTCAAGCGTTTTGAAAATCCGCATAAGTATTACGTTGACCTTTCTCAGCGTCTCTGGAACGAAAAGCACAGAATGCTTGACGAATACGCAGTCAAGGACCGCTGATGAGAACGCTCGAATATACGGTTGACGAGAGCTTTGAAGGAAAAAAGCTTTATTCCTTCCTCAAGGGCTGCGTTCACCTTTCAACAAAGCTCATCCGCTCGCTCAAGCGCACCGAAAACGGCCTGACCGTCAACGGCGTCCACGCAAAAACTTCCGACCTGCTCAAAAAAGGCGACGTTGTTGCGCTCAACATTCCCGACGATGAAAAAACCGCCGAGCCGGGAGAAATAATGCCGCAGGTAATATACGAGGACAGCGACGTTCTTGTTGTGAACAAGCCTGCCGATATGCCTATCCACGAATCCCACAACCATCAGGGCGACACCCTCGCGAACTGCGTTTGCGGCTACCTTTCAAAAAAAGGCATGAGCTGTTCCTTCCGCGCCGTGGGCAGGCTTGACAAGGGCACATCCGGCCTTGTTGTCTGCGCGCTCAACAGCCATGCGGCGGCAAGACTTTCCGGAAAAATTGAAAAGACCTACTATGCGATTGCAACAGGCCGCTTTGAGGGAACCGGAACCGTTGACAAGCCCATCTACCGCCCCGACCCGATGAAAACGCTGCGCACAGCAGACGACCGCGGCGACCGCGCCGTTACGCACTGGAGGGCACTGGCAACGGACGGGAAGCTGACACTGCTCAAAATTCGCCTTGAAACGGGGCGGACGCACCAAATTCGCGTTCACTTTGCGTTCCTCGGCGCGCCGCTTCTCGGCGACAGAATGTACGGCAAAGAGAGCGAGTATATTACGCACCAGGCACTCCATTGCGGCGAAGCCCGGTTTCTTCAGCCTGTGACAGGTGAAAGAATCGTCTGCAAAGCAAAGCTTCCTGAGGATATGGAAGCGTTCGCAGAAAAGCTTGCCGCACTTGAGGATAATGCCTAAAACAGCAGAACCGTTTTATAAGATTAAGAAAAGCTATAATTCACAACCGCTTCAAACGAAGGCGTGAATTATAGCTTTTGTTTTCTTTATTTTCCCGTTGAGCCGAAGCCGCCATTGCCCCTTACGGTATCCGAAAGCTCCTCACTTTGAATAAAGTCTGCGGTGACATAAGGCATAATGAGCAGCTGGGCGATTCTTTCTCCGCCGCAGACGGTGCGAGCTTCTTTTCCGTGGTTATGCAAAGCGACCATAACCTCGCCGCGGTAGTCACTGTCGATTACACCAACCTTGTTTGCCGGAGCAACATCCTTTTTGCAGGCAAGACCGCTGCGCGCAAAAACCAGGCCGGCAAAGCCCTCGGGAATTTCAAGTGCAAGACCCGTATGAATAAACTCGGTTTCTCCCGGCGCAATTTCAACTTTTTCATCGGTGCAGGCGTAAAGATCCGCACCGGCGGCAAAATCAGAGCCGTAGGAAGGAAGAATTGCACCGGGCAAAAGCTTTTTGACCTTTACATTATATTTCATGCTCATCACTCCAAAAATATTCTTACGCAGTAAATTTATCACATCCGTTCTCTTTAGTCAACAGTTCCGGAGAATGACGGCGCGTTTTTCTGCATATCATATTATAAGTTATAAGCTGATGAGAGTCGAACCCGATGCGGTTTTTAAAGGCAAATTTCCGCCGATACTGCGTTAAAAAACCTCGCAATGCGTCAGCATTACTCAGCTTTTCGCCTTGTCTCGACAAAAATTTGCTCTTTAAAAACTGCTTCACACCTGAAGGACTTGTTTTTTCGTGCAGTGTGGTGCTTCTTTGGCGAAACCATACTGACGTAAGCGTACCAAAAAGTGCCGCAATGTGCGGGAAAACGAGTTCTTCAGACGCATTGGGTTCGACTTTCCTCAGCTTAAGAAAAGGAGCATGGATATGTTGCAAAAGCTTAAGCCTTATTTTCTTTCCGCAGCGGCAACCCTCGCCGTCGGAGGTCTTTCGGCATTTTTGACGTCGGGCAGCATGGAAGTCTATAAAACGGTGAAGACCCCGCCGCTTTCGCCGCCCTCATGGCTTTTTCCGGTGGTATGGACAATTCTATATATTCTCATGTCAATTAGCTTTGCGAGGGTACTTCTTGAAAGAAAGCGTTCGCCGCGGATGAAGCGCAACACAATTTGTATCTATGCAATCAATCTGTTTTTTAATTTTATGTGGAGCATTTTCTTTTTCGACTGCCGCGCATTTTTGTTTTCCTTTGTCTGGCTCGTTTTGCTGTGGCTGATCATTTTTTCAATGACGGTCAACTTCTATCGAACAGACAAAATTTCCGGCTATATGCTCATTCCGTACCTGCTTTGGGTCACATTTGCCGGATATCTCAACGCAGGAATATGTGCACTGAACAAGTAACATTCCAAAGGGCTGTCGCATTTAGATGCAGAAGCCCCGAAGCTGTATGTAGATACCGCGAGTGGGCAAAAAAACGCTTAAAAGAGCAAAATTATTTTTAGATTCCATCAATAAACAAAGACTATATTTCATAGGAAGCCTCGGTTTTGATAAGCCTCGTGAAATATAGTCTTTTTCTTTTTGTTTTGCTCTTTGGTCTGCGCCAAATGCGACAGCCCCTTCATCTTCTGACCGAGGTCGTTTTTGAATATGCCGAATAGAGAACGGCGGTGTCAGCCTTTATTACCGACCTGACGCGCAAAACGCATTTTTCATTTGGGTTAAGTCTTTTTTCAAACACGGTTTTTGAAGCCGAAAGCTTTTTTTGAAGAACATATTTGCCGTTCTTTTTGACGTAGACCTCGTAGCCCGTTGCACCCTTGACCTTTTTCCACCTGAAAACCGCCTTCTTCTTTTTGAGACTTCCGCTCACAACCGGGCTTTCGGGCCTTGTGCAAATCAAAACAGGCTCGCTCATCGCGCCGAAAAGCCGCAAGCCGTCAACCAAAGCAAAGGGGCGAACGGCAAAGTATTTGTCTGTTCCGGCCTTGAGGTTTTTCATGGTGTATGAGGTACTCTTTGTTTCGCAGATCAAGGCATAGGTCTTTTTTGTTTTGTTATATCGGTAAAGCCTGTATCCGGAAGCACCGCTGACTTTTTTCCAGCTGACGGTCACGGAGGTCTGCTTTGTTTTCTTTGGGGATTGACAGAGCTTTTCGCTTTTTTGCGGTACCACGGTAACGCTGCAGACCGCACTGAGGTTTGAAGAATCGAGCGAAGAAGCGGTCACCGTCGTTTTTCCGAAGCCCTTCGCCGTGATTACGCCGTTTTCGTCTATCGCGGCGATTTTTTCGTCTGCGCTTTGAAGGAGCAGCTTTTTGTTCCCGGCGTTTGATGGCGCAACAGAAAACGAAAGCTTTTCGCTGCCGCCTTTTGGAATGACGGTTTCGCTTTTGCCGAGCCGAAGCGAGGTCAGCTTTATGTCGTTTTTGTCAAGCACGGTGAAAGTGACGGCTTCGCCTTTCAGCTTCCATGAGGGAGTGAAGGTGTTCCCGGCGGTAACGGTCACGTTCACCTTGTCCGGAGTTTTGACGGTAAACCTTGCCGAAGCTGCGCTTGTTTTGACCTGAGCGAGCCGCTTTCCTTTTGAAGAAAGAACCTGAACGGTATAGGTGTTCGCTCCCTGTGTCTTTTTCCAGCTGACAGAAATGCTCTCTCCCGCGGCTAAAACGGCGGCAGGCTCAAAAACAACGGGAGCGTTGTTTCCGCCTGAAAGATAGGTGCTGTAATCAAGAACGGCCCAGCCTTCAAGTGAGCCGTAGGTCACAAGCCCCCAAAGGTGGTCCTTTGCGCTTTTCTTTTCGCTGACGGAAAAGGTTGCCTCCGGCGGAATCTGACCGATGATGCTCTTTTTTGTTGAAGCTCCGGCTCTGACGTTCAGCGAGCCTTCGTCGTTCATTTTCCAGCTTTCGGTCTCCTCGATGAGCTGTTCTTCCTCTTTGTCGCCGCGTTCAACGGTGGTTTTGTGGAAGTCAAGGTCAGCGTTTTTCCTTGTGTTTCCGCTTTCATGAAGAACGTAGCTGAAGCCCGGCATATCACTAAGCTTCATCCTCCCCCAGCGGATTTGGCAGCCGGGATACCAATTGGCGTCAACAAAGGAGATTTCGCCGTTCTTTATGCCGGTAACAACGAGTGAATGGGAACCGTTTCTGTATCGAATCACATCGCCGACGCACAGCTTTTTGGGGCTGAGCTTTTCTCTTTTGCTCCAGGTGCGCGGACTTGAACCGGTGATTTCATAGGCGATTTTATACGCAAAGCCCATGCACTGAATTGCGTTTTCAAAGCTGTTGCAGGTCATGTCCTCGCTGTCCCAGCTGATATCCTTGTGTGTGGGACAGGGAAGACTCGTTACAGAGTCGGGATCATTTTCCTTTGAGCCAACATGGTTCCAGTATTTTTTATGGGGAAACTTTTTTGTCAGATAAAGCAGAGTTTTCATTGTGTCCTCGGCCGCTGCGACCGGAAAAACAGCGGAAAAAACGGAAAAAACAATCACCGCCGCAAGCAGAAGGCTCAGCACTTTTTTTGACATATTTCCACCCCTGTTCTTAAGAATACACGCTGATTTTATCATATAATGCCGGAAAATGCAAACCGCGCGGTTCGGCGGCTCTTGAAGGCACTTTGAAAAGTTGGTTTTTTCGCCTTAATCTATGGAAAAGAGTATTGACAGCAGAACTTTGCGGTGATAAAATCGCGGTAGAACATGGAAAAAATGTTCGGAAAGGATTGATATTTATGCCAATGAAGCTTGTTTCGCTTTTCATGGCGGTCATTGCAATGATCATGAACGTAATGGCTCCCGTGGTTTCGCCCGCTCCGGCCCCGCTTGACGGCGGAGACAGAGTGCAGTACGGCGAAAGCTACAACCAGGTTTATGATATTTACGTTCCCTCCGACGCCGAAGAAGACGTTGATGTTCTCCTTGTTATCCACGGCGGCGGCTGGGTATTCTATGACCAGACGCAATACGCCGAAAAGCTCAAAACCGCCTGCGATGAGCACGGCCTTGTCGCTGTCGGAATGGACTACCGAAAAATTCAGAACAACGCAACAGCTCTCGATATGCTCGAGGACGTTGAAGCAACGGTTGCAAGCGTGAAGGATTACCTGCTTGAGCGCGGACTTACTCCCCACAAGATGGCTCTTGCCGGCCATTCCTCCGGTTCCCACCTTTCGGCGCTTTATGCCTATAAGCATTACAGCGACAGTCCGATAGAGATCGGTTTTGTTACGCTCGGCAGCTGCCCGGCAAGCTTTTTCGATTCCAACACCGAAAAGTTTTTGCCCGTGAAGGCAATTTCCTGCGGTTTGCTTTCAATTCTCACGGGAGAAAGCATCAACCTTCTGAATCTTAGCAAAAAGACCGAGGCGGTCAATTCCATCACTGCTCTTTCAATGGTGAACCCGAACGTTCCGCCGACCCTCATCGTTCACGGCAAAAAAGACAAGATGGTCTCCTATGAGAACGCCGAAAAGCTTGAAAGCGCACTCAAGGAAAACGGTGTTTACTGCGAGCTTATCACCTACGAAAACTCAGACCACCTCCTTCAGGAGGACGCGGCCGAAATGGACAGCGTGACGGTTTCGGAGTTCTATCGCTTCGTCAGCGAATTTTTGTAAGTTCAAAGAACAAAACGAGCCGGGCAGAAGCTTCTGCCCGGCTTTTTTGTGTATAAATCAAATGGAAATTTCAGCATATTACCTGACAGCAGCGCATGGTTTCAAGCGCGGCTTCGTGCGTTTTCGGCGTTACGCCGGCACAACAGGAAGGATCAACGCTCACCTTGATTTCCGGAAACGTCGCTTTGATGATGAGCGCGTTTGAAACAACGCAGATATCCGTGCAAAGGCCGACAAGCTCAACCTCTTCAAAATCGAAGTTACCCCAGCCGGTGTAGCCGAAGGAGGGCTTGTCAATGATTTTTGCGCCCTCAAAGCAAAGCCCGTCTGCAATATTCCAACCGTGAGTGCCCTTGACGCAGTGGACAACGGGGAGGCTTTTGCCCTCGTTCGTTTCAAGATAGTTTTCGCCGTGAGTATCGCGGGTAAATATGATTTCATCGCCGCGCGCTTTATATTCCTTAATCTTTTTACACACAGCCGGAACGATTGAGACTGCTTGCTTTGTTCCGAGCGCACCGTCAATGAAATCGTTCTGCATATCAATGACTATGAGTGTTCTTTTCATAACCGTCTCTCCTTTAAAAAGCCGTAATATATTGCCAAAAGGGACTGCCGCACCAAAACGCAAACAGCATTCGTTCGGTGCGAAAGTCCCTGTTGTTTTGTCATCTGTCTTCGCGGAAGTAGGTCAGTCCGAGGCTTGCCGGGGGCTGATGCTCCTTTTTCTTCCTTGCGCTGACCGTAACGAGAACAACGATGGTGATAAGGTACGGCAGCATTTTGATGATTTCCTTTGCGGCGGAGGAAAGGCCGGGAATGTACACGCAAATGATGTAAAGTCCGCCGAAAATGAAGGAACTGAAAATTGCTGATTTCGGTTTCCAGAGGGCAAAGATAACGATTGCGATTGCAAGCCAGCCTCTGTCGCCGAAGCCGTCGTTCGTCCACGCACCCGCAGTGTAGTCCATAACAAAATACAGACCGCCGAGACCTGCTATTGCGCCGCCGACTATTGTTGAAATGTACTTATAGCGGTTAACGTTGATTCCGGCCGCGTCCGCCGTTGCCGGGTTTTCGCCGATTGCGCGAAGGTTGAGTCCGATTCTCGTCTTGCTGAGAATAAAGGAAGCAACAAGGGCGATGACTACCGCAAGATAGGCAAGAAAGCCAAAAGACAAAAACGTTTTTCCGAAAAGGCCGAGGCTGTCCGCAAACGGGAGCTTAGCTTTGTAAGCAAGGCCTGTTTTGATCAGCGAGATTGAACCGCTTTCGCCGAAGAAGCTCAGAAGCGAGCCGCCGAAGAAGTTTCCGACACCGACGCCGAACGTTGTCAGCGCAAGGCCGGTGACATTCTGGTTCGCCTTGAGGGTAACGGTGAGGAAGCAATAGATAAGCGCCATGAGTGCCGAACCGAGAAGGGACGAAAGCAGCGGGATAAGAACCAGCAGGAAGGTTGAAGGATTTTCATTTCCGTGTTCATAAAGATAGCCGCCGATGATTCCGGAAATTCCGCCGATATACATGATTCCGGGGATTCCAAGGTTGAGATTGCCGCTCTTTTCGGTAATGATCTCACCGGTTGAACCAAAGAGAAGGGGTATGCCCTGAATAATTGCGGCGTTGATGAATGAAGCAATTGTTCCAATCATTTATTTTCCCTCCTTATGCTTTGCGCGCGGCCTGATTTCATAGTTGATAAAAAATTCACAGCCGATAATGAAGAAAATGATCACGCCCGTGAGAATATCGGCAACGCTTTCGTTCAGGCGGAAGTTCGTTGCAATTTCTCCGGCACCCCTTTGAAGAAAAACGATGAGGAAAGAGGTGACGACCATGATTGCCGGGTTGAACTTTGCAAGCCACGAAACCATGATTGCCGTGAATCCGTTGCCGCCGGCGAGGTTGGTTGAAATTGTGTGGCTTGTTCCGGAAACGAGCAAAAAGCCTGCAAAGCCGCAAATTGCGCCGGAGAAAACCATCGTTCTGATAATAACCTTTTTGACGTCGATTCCGATGTAGCGCGCGGTGTTTTCGCTTTCGCCGACAACGGAAAGCTCATAGCCGTGCTTGCTGTATTTGAGATAGATAAACATAACGACTGTCAGCAGAGCAACAACAATGATGTTGAAAAGATACTTCTGACCGAAAATGTCAGGTATCCAGCCGTTTTTGGAGGCTGAGTTGATAACGCCCATAACGCCCGAGCCGCTCGGTACCCAAACGGTGATTGCAAAGGAAACGAGCTGAATTGCAATATAGTTCATCATGAGGGTGAAAAGGCTTTCGTTCGTGTTCCACTTGGCTTTGAAGTAGGCCGGAATGAGCCCCCAAACAACGCCGCCGAGAATTGAAGCGGCGAGCATTACGAGAATGAGCACAACGTTCGGAAGCTTGTCGCCGATAAGGAACATACACGCAACGCAGGCAAGGCCGCCGATGAGAACCTGACCTTCCGCGCCGAGGTTCCAAAAGCGCATCTTGAACGCCGGCGTAACCGCGAGTGAAATGCAAAGCAGAATTGCAATGTTTTGAAGAAGGATCCATGTTTTACGCTTCGTGCCGAAGCTGCCCTTGAACATTGAAACGTAAATTTCAAGCGGATTCTGTTTTGTTAAAAGAACGATTATGAAGGCGCAGACGATGAGCGAGGCGAGAATGGCGGCACCCCTGATGAGCCACGCCTTCCACCAGACCATGCTGCTGCGTTTTGCAATATGGAAAAGAGGTTCATGAACTTTTGCTTCTTTATTCTTGCTCATTTTCAGCACCTCCGTGTGTTTTTGTCATAAGCAGACCGATCTCATTTTTGGTTGCGGTTTTTCCGTCAACGATTCCGGTGATCCTTCCCGAGCCGATGACAAGGATACGGTCGCAAAGCTCAACCAGAACGTCAAGATCCTCACCGACGAAGATGACGGCAACGCCGCGCTTCTTTTGCTCGTTGAGAAGGTTGTAAATCACATATGACGAGTTGATGTCAAGACCTCTGACCGGATAGGCCGCCATAAGAACAGTCGGCGAAGCGGCAATTTCGCGGCCGACAAGAACCTTTTGAACGTTGCCGCCGGAAAGGCGTCTGACGGGTGTTGTTGCGCCCGGGGTAACGACCTCAAGGTCATCAATAATTTTTTGGGCAAGAGATTTGGGCTGCTTGCGCTCAAGGAACATCGACTTGCCCTTTCTGTAGGAGCGAAGCATCATGTTGTCGATTATATCCATGTTGCCGACAAGACCCATTCCGAGCCTGTCCTCCGGAACGAAGGACAGGCGAACACCGAGCTCCCTGATCTGGAGCGGGGTTTTGTCTCTGAGGTTTTCGGCTTTGTTCGTTTTCGGGTCGTTATAGAGAATCTCACCCGAATCAAGGTGCTGAAGTCCTGCAATCGCCTCAAGCAGCTCGCGCTGTCCGCTTCCGGCAATTCCGGCAATTCCGAGAATTTCTCCGCTTCTGGCGGTAAAGGTGACATCGTCGAGAACCTTGACGCCGTCGCGGTTTTTGCAGATGAGGTCTTTTACAACGAGCCTTTCCTGCGGATTTTCGGGTTCGGACCTTTCAATGTTGAGGCTGACCTTTTTGCCAACCATCATTTCCGTCAGCTCGTCCTCGCTTGTTTCGGCGGTTTTGACCGTGCCGATGAACTCGCCCTTGCGCAAAACCGAAACGCGGTCTGAAAGCGAAAGAACTTCGTGGAGCTTGTGGGTGATGATTACAATTGCCTTTCCGTCGTCGCGCATACGGCGAAGAACGGCAAAGAGCTTTTGCGTCTCCTGCGGAGTGAGAACGGCGGTGGGCTCGTCCAGAATAAGGATGTTCGCACCGCGGTAAAGCACCTTGATGATTTCAACGGTCTGCTTTTCCGAAACCGACATCTCGTAAATTTTCTTCATCGGGTCAATTTCAAAGCCGTATTTTGCGCTGATCTCAGCGACGCGCTCTGCAACCTTTTTGAGGTTATACTTGCCCTCCTCCCTGAGACCGAGAACAATGTTTTCGGCCGCGGTAAAGATATCAACAAGCTTGAAATGCTGATGAATCATGCCGATCTTGTGGTTGAACGCGTCCTTCGGCGAACGGATCACAACTTCCCTTCCGTCGATGAAGATCTGACCGTCATCGGGAAAATAAATTCCGGAAATCATGTTCATCAAGGTTGTTTTTCCGCTTCCGTTTTCGCCGAGAAGCGAAAGAATCTCCCCGTTGTTGACGGTGAGATTGACGTTCTGATTAGCCTTGACCGAACCGAAGGTTTTGCTGATGTTTTTCAATTCAATTGCCGGTGTAGCCAACTTCATATACCTCCGTTTAATTTTTCATTTTTCTCAAAGGAGGGCGGAATGCTCCGGCCTCTTTTCAAAAAAACGAAAATCGGGCGAAGCGAAACGCCTCGCCCGGTCAAATTGGGTTTGGGATTAATTATTTCTCGCTGATTCCGTCGATGTACTTGATGTCAAAGTACGGAGCACTTCTCATGCCTTCAACGTCTGATTCGTGGAAAGCACCGTCCTTAATTACTTCGGTGTCCGGCTCATACTTTTCGTCGGGGATAACGTCAGCCTTGTAGGAATCAAGAGCCTTGCCGTCAACAGTAAAGGTTGCGGTGTCAAAAACCTTGATTTCGCCTTTTTCAAGCTTTGCGGTAACTTCGTCAAGAGCCTTCTGAGTGCCTTCGGCAGCAACCTTTTCGTTGAGCTTTGTGAGCTGAACGGAGCCGGTATTGAGTGAACCGCACCAGTCAGCCAGAATCTCTTCGCCCTTTGCAACGGCGTTGATGATAAGCTCATAGTACGGAGACCAGTTGATCTTTGAGGAGATGAGAGCGGTGTTCGGACCCATTGAAGAGGTGTCGATGTTGTATGCAACGTTGGGAACGCCCTTTTCTTCGCAAGCCTTGGGAGCACCTTCTGAGTCGGCGTGCTGGCTGATGAGAACGCAGCCGTCGTTGATGAGGCTGAGAGCAGCTTCGCGCTCAAGAGCGATGTCGAACCATGACTTGGTGTAGGTAACCTTCATTGTTGCGCTTTCGCAAACCGAACGTGCGCCAAGGAAGAATGAGGTGAAGCCGGAAACAACCTCTGCATAGTCAAATGCGCCGACGTAGCCGATCTTTGCTTCTTCAGCCTTAATCTTTCCGTCCTTGATCATTTCGTTGAGCTTCATGCCTGCTGCGATACCTGCAAGGTAACGGCCTTCATAGATTGAAGCAAAAGCGTTGTGGAAGTTCTTGAGGTTAGCGGTCTTTGCGTGAGTACCGGTTGCGTGGCAGAACTGAACCTCGGGGAATTCTTCGGCAGCCTGCATAATGTAGCCTTCATGACCGAAGGAGTCTGCAAAAATGAGGTTGCAGCCGGCGTCGGCAAGCTCCTGAGCAGCCGAAAGGCACTTGTCATCCTCGGGGATGTTGGTCTTGATGAGAACCTGGTCGTCTTTAAGACCGAGAGCCTTCTGAGTATCCTTGAGAGCCTGGATGAAGTTGTTGTCATAGGTGGAGTTTTCATCGTGAAGGCAGATAAGACCTACCTTGACCTTTGAATAGTCAACGTCTGTTGCGGGGGCAGTGGATTCGTCTGAAGCCTGTGAATCAGATGAACCGGCTGCGGTCGTGGTGGTGTCATCGGTTTTTCCGCTGCAGGCGGCGAACGCAAAAAGGAGCGTTGCTGCAAGCAGGAGTGCAAGGAATTTTTTCATGCTTTTTTCCTCCGTCGTTTGGCCTTTCGGCAAATTTTTATTTATAAATTCCCTCGGACAACAGCTCCGTCCTCGGGTAATTTATCTGAATTTGATAACGCCGTCATCCATGCTGTCGATAACGGCAAGGGATTCAACGCGAACGCCGGCGTTGCGAATTCTCTGTGAGCCGGGCTGAAAGCCCTTTTCAACCGCAATTCCGCAGCCGACAACCTCGGCTCCGGCCTGGCGGCAGAGGTCGATAAGACCGAGCAGAGCGTTGCCCTCGGCGAGAAAATCGTCAATAATCAGAACCTTGTCATTTTTTGAAAGGAACTCTTTTGAAACGATCACGTCGTATGTAGTGCCGTGGGTATAGGACTTGACCTGAGTCTTATAGACCGTTCCGGCAATGTTCTTTGTCTTGGTCTTTTTTGCAAAAAGAACAGGACAATTGAAAAACTGCGCGGTTATACATGCAATCCCTATTCCAGACGCTTCTATGGTAAGGATTTTGTTAACCTCGCAGTCAGAGTATATTCTTTTAAATTCTTTGCCCATATCATTGAGCAGAGCAACGTCCATTTGATGATTAAGGAAGGAGTCAACCTTCAGAATGCTTCCGGGATAGACCTTCCCGTCTTTGAGAATTCTTTCCTCAAGAAGAACCATCGCAACTCACCGCCTTCAAAAAATTGAAAAGACATTTTAAACAATTCAGTTCAAAATGCCGCTGAAATTTGTGTTGTCTCATTGATTGCTAAACAATTCTATCAAAAGCAGTCGAATTTTACAAGTCCCTTTTTTGTAAAACTTATTTAGAAAAGGAATCTCCTTATTGTGCATTGTGCTGAAATTCGCCTTCGTCCGTTTCATTGCTCAATTCTTTTCAAAAGGGTAAACGGGCGTTACGCCGTAGTCCCTGAGCGTAAGCTTCGCCTTTTCAAAAAGCTCTTTCTTTTTTATGTAGGCATCCGGCTCGTGGGCGTCAAGGCCGATGACCGCCTTCGCTCCCATTGAACCGGCAATTCTCCAAAAGCCGGAGTTTGGGTAACCCTCCTTCATTCCGTCGTTTACGCAGTGCGCAAAGCCGAGAAGGTTATATTCAAGCGGTGTGTCCGTTTCAATCGCTTTTTTGATTATCTCCTTTGAAGCTTCGGCGCAGTCAAAATCAAATTCGCCGTAGGTACGCATAAAAATATCCGGATGGGCAAGGTAAAGGAAAAGTCCGCTGTCAAGCGCACGCAAAACGTGGTTTTTGTATGCCTCAAGCTGCTTCGGCGTTTTTATTCTGCCGTTATATATTCCGTGCTCCTCGTCGGGAGTGAAGTGATTGCCGAGCAGGAGATATTCGATTCCGTATTTCTCGCAGGCGGCGCACAGCCACGGAATGTACCCGTCAAAATACTCACATTCAAGGCCGAGACGGATTCTGATTTTGTCTTTGTACTTCTCACGAAGCTCCATGACCGAAAGAGTGTAGCCTTCAAGCTCCTCTGCGCCCATCCTCATCGAAGAGACGTAGCCTGCGGAAAACGGCCACGGTGAATGGTCGGAAAAGCCGATTTCCTCAAACCCGGCTTCGATTGCCGCCTTGACATAGTCCTCATCGGTGCCGGTGGCGTGCATACATCTTGAAGTATGGTTATGAAAATTGAAATTCATGTTCATCACCCTTTCAAAAACCCATTTTACCACTCTGCGGCGGCAAGCTCAAGACTGACAGCCGCAAAAGGCGAAAAAAATATTTGTAAAATCGGCGAATATGTGGTATTATGTCGTAAAGAAAAGGGAGTGGACATAAATGGAAGTTATTCTTCTTGAAAACGCAATTGAAATTTCAAAGGCAGTTTCGTCAATAATCATTGAAGCGGTTCAAAAAAAGCCGGCTTCGGTTCTCGGTTTTGCAACGGGTGCTTCCCCGATTGAGACTTATAAGCGCATGATCGAGGCCTATGAAAACGGAGAAGTGAGCTTTAAGGACGCGACAACGTTCAACCTTGACGAATACTGCGGTCTGCCCAAAGAGGACGAAAACAGCTATTATTACTTCATGAAGGAGAACCTTTTTTCAAAGGCAGGCTTTGACTTTTCAAAGGTCAACTTTCTTTCCGGCGACCCCGAAAACGGCGAAAGCTGCTGTGAGGAATACGGAAAAAAAATTGCCGCAGCCGGAGGGATCGACATACAGCTGCTCGGTGTCGGAACGAACGGCCACATCGGCTTCAATGAGCCTTCCGAAAGCTTTTCCGACGGGCCGTTCAAGGTGAAGCTCACCGAAAGCACTATAAACTCAAACAGCAAATATTTCATCGACAGACCCATGCCGCGCTATGCGTTCACAATGGGTGTCGGCGACATCATGAGGGCAAAGAAAATTATCCTCATCGCAACGGGAGAAAGCAAGGCAAAGGCCGTTTATTCAATGGTCAAGGGCGAGGTTACACCGCACTGCCCTGCGAGTATCCTTCAAAACCACGCAGACGCAACAATTTTTGTTGACAGAGAAAGCGCAAAGCTTTTATAAGGCAGACTTTTTAAAGGTAAGGTATATATGGCAAAAAAAGTTTTTAAAACAAAACCGCAGATCGTTCTGGCTGACGTCAATGACGACCGCAGCGTTGAGCTTGCGTGGAAGGGTGTTCCCGAAGCCGAGGGCTATCTTGTTGAGCGATATGACAACACGAAGGAAAAGTTTTTGAAGCTTGCCTCGCTTCCTGCGGATTCGGGCGGCTTTTGCTCAAAGGAAGAGCTTAACGACGGGGTTTATCAATACCGCGTTTCGGCTTTCAAGGCCATTGAGGGAAAAAACAAGCCGGTGTTCTCACGCAGCGTTTTGCGCGCCGTGAACATCTCCTCAATTCCCGCAATCGAGGTCACGGAAGTTGAAAGCACCTCCTTCGGAAAGGTCACCGTATTTTGGAAAAAAGCCGAAAGTGCCGAAGGCTACGTTATAAAGCGCCGCATTGAGGGCATGGACGATGGTGTTATTCGCGGAGAGGCAGACAAAGGAAGCAGCAGCTTCACCGATGACAGCGCCGTCTCCGGTCAGGTGTATTACTATGACGTTCAAAGCTTCTCCTTTGCCGAGGACGGCACACGGTTTTTCAGCAATACCGGCCGCGAAAAGTGCTTCGTCTGCCTTGACAGAACGGAGGTTTTTGAAGTCAAGCGCGGCCTTTCAAAAAAGGTGACGTTTTTCTTCCGCATGACAGCCGGAATCGACTGCTATGTGCTTTTCAGAAGCGACAGCAAAAACGGCGAATTCAAAGAGGTTTCAAGAACAAAGAACGGAGAGACGCTCAGCCTTTCCGACAAAGGTGAGCCCGGCAAAAAAGAGGCATGGTATTTCATCCGCTGCTGCAAAAAAGTCGGCGGTGAAGAGATTTTCGGCGAAGGTACCGACCGTATCCGCGTAAAATACAGATAATTTTTCAGCTTGAGGAAAAAAGTAGGCAAAAGCGTCTTGACTTCACGCGGTGCCTTGGTTATAATGATGTTGGAATCTATTTTTTCAGTCAGGAGGATCAAATATGAACAAAACATTCAAAAAGCTCATTGCGCTCATGCTCGTTCTTCTCATGTCGCTTCCGCTTTTCACGGCTGCTTTTGCTGTTTTTGCCGAGGAGGCTCCCGCTGTGACAACTGCCGCGGCCGCAGACGATGAAGAAGAGGATGAACACGTTAAAACAACATTCTTTGAAATGTTCATTGACTTTTTCAAGAGCATTTGGGAATACCTGAAGTATGTTTTCTATGATGTATTCCTCGGAAAGCCTGCGCCGAAGCCCCCCGAAGCTCCCACAAAGTATTTCAAAAACTAAAAAACAAAGGAGCTGTCGCATTTAGCGCAGACCAAAGAGCAAAACAAAAAGAAAAAGACTATATTTCACGAAGCTTATCAAAACCGAGGCTTCCTATGAAATATAGTCTTTGTTTGTTGATAAAATCTAAAAATAATTTTGCTCTTTTAAGCGTTTTTTTGCCCACCCGCGGTATCTACATACAGCTTCGGGGCAAAGAAAACGCTTTCTGCATCTAAATGCGACAGCCCCATTTTTTATGCGCTGTAAAACCGGAATGTTCCACTGGCGGTTTCAAGCCCCGCTCATACGAATCCGGAACCCAAAAACAGCCCCTTTAAGTTGTTATTTCACGTACTCCAGGATCTGCTCGGGTCTGTCAACCGTGGCCTTTGCCCCGCAGGCAATGAGACTCTCACGGCTGCGGTAGCCCCAGGTCACGCCGACCATCTCAAGCCCCGCGTTCTTTGCGGTCTGAACGTCAACATCGCTGTCTCCAACATAAAGCGCGTCCTCTTTTTGAACGCCGAGCTTTGAAAGTGCTTTAAAAACGTTCGCCGGAGAGGGCTTTCGTTCGCTTTCATCGTTCACGCCGAAGGCACAGGTCAAATGCGGAAAATACTTTTTGCAAAGTCCCTTCACGCCGGCGTCAAGCTTGTTTGAAACAACGGCGGTTTGAATTCCGAGCCTTGAAAGCTCAAAAATCAGTCCGTTCACTCCGCCATACGGCGCGGTAGTGTCCTCCATATGCTCAAGATATCTCTTTCTGAAAACCTCAAAGCAACGTTTTTCATCCGCTTCGTTTGTACCCGCCGGAACGCTGCGGTGCATGAGCACAACAACTCCGTTGCCGATGAAGGAACGCACCTCGTCAACCGTCCTTTCGGGGTAGCCGCATTCGCGAAGCGCAAAATTTACGCTTGAGGCAAGGTCGCCGAGCGTGTTGAGAAGCGTTCCGTCAAGGTCAAAAATAACTGCCTTTTTCATTTTATTTCACCGGGTTCGTGTGCCAGATGTCGCGCGCGTAATCGTTGACTGCGCGGTCAGCGGCAAAGCGTCCTGCGCCTGCAATGTTGATAAGCGACATTCTGTTCCACTTTTCTCTGTCCGCCCAAAGTGTATCTATCTTCTTCTGAGCGTTTCTGTAATCTGCAAAGTCGGCAAGAACCATATACGGGTCGTGATATAGGATTCCGTTGCCGATTTCAGGGAACTGCTTTCCGTTAATACCCTGCTGAATAAATTCGATAACTGCGCGAAGCTCCGGGTTGTTGTTGAAATAATTCATCGGAACATAGCCCGTGCGCTTGAGGTCGTTGACCTCGGGTGTGGTCATTCCGAAAAGGATCATGTTCTCGTTGCCGACGGCTTCGTGGATTTCAACGTTTGCGCCGTCAAGCGTGCCGAGTGTAATTGCTCCGTTCAGCATGAGCTTCATGTTGCCGGTTCCGCTCGCCTCTGTTCCGGCGAGAGAGATCTGTTCACTGATGTCTGCGGCCGGCATGAGCCTTTCGGCTGCGGTCACGTTGTAATCCTCAACGTAAACGACCTTGAGCCTGCCTTTAACGTCCGGATCATTGTTGATGAGATCGGCGAGGGCAACGATAAGGCTGATAATCTTCTTTGCCATAACATAGCCCGAAGCAGCTTTTGCGCCGAAGATATAGGTATGCGGAACAAAATTACCGTTCGGATTTGCCTTGATTTCAAGATACTTTGCAATGATTTGGAAGGCGTTGAGGTGCTGACGCTTATATTCGTGCAGTCTCTTGACCTGAACGTCAAAAATTGAGGTTGGGTCAAGCTCAATTCCTGTTTGCTTTTTGATGAGTGCGGCAAAATTTTCCTTGTTGTGCAGCTTAACCTTTTCAATTGCGGCGAGAACGGCCTTGTCATCCTTGTATTCGGCAAGCTTTGAAAGCTCGGCGGCGTTTGTGACAAAGCCCTTGCCGATGAGGCCCTCAAGCAAAGCGGAAAGCTCCGGGTTCGACTGGCAGAGCCAGCGGCGGTGGGCAATTCCGTTCGTGACGTTGGTGAACTTTTCCGGGGTCAGTTTGTAATATCCGTTGAAAACGGTATCCTTGAGAATCTGACTGTGGAGGGCGGAAACACCGTTGACGCTGTGGCAGGAGGCAACGCAGAGGTTCGCCATCCTGACAACACCGCCGGAAATTACGGCAAGCTCTTCAACCCTTCCGGCGTCATGTGTCATTTCCCAAATATGAGCGCGGTAACGGTTGTCAATTTCCTTGATTATCTGATAAATACGCGGAAGAAGCGACTGAACGAGGCTTTCCGGCCAGCATTCAAGAGCTTCCTTCATAACGGTGTGGTTCGTATAGGCGCAGGAAGCGGTAACGATCTTCCAAGCATCGTCCCAGCCGTAGCCGCATTCGTCAAGAAGGATTCTCATAAGCTCCGGGATTGAAAGGGTCGGATGGGTGTCGTTGATATGAACCGCGTTCTTTTCCGCAAAGTTTTCCATTGTTCCGAAGTGGCGCAGGTGCCTTTTGACGATATCCTGAACCGAGGCGGAAACAAGGAAATACTGCTGCTTGAGGCGCAGACTCTTGCCCTCGGGATGGTTATCCGAAGGATAAAGAATTTTGCTGATGACCTCAGCCATAGCCGCCTGCTCCATTGCCTTCATGTATTGACCCTGGTCGAAAAGATGCATATCGAGTGCCGGAGCCTTTGACTTCCAAAGTCTGAGAATGCTGTAACCTTTTCCGCCGTTGCCGGAAACAAACATATCATAAGGCATTGCGGTGATTTTTGTGTCGCCGTTCATTTCAACCGAATGGTAGTGGCTGTCCCAACGGTCAATGATCCGGCCGCCGAAGCTGACCTCAACGGATTCCTCTTCCCTCGGAACAAGCCAAACCTCGCCGCCGGGGAGCCAGAAATCGGGCAGCTCGGTCTGCCAGCCGTCAACAAGCTTCTGCTTGAAAATTCCGCATTCATACAGAATGCAGTAGCCCATGCCGTTATAGCCCTGAGTCGCAAGGCCGTCAAGGTAGCACGCGGCAAGACGGCCGAGGCCGCCGTTGCCGAGACCTGCGTCCGGCTCGCAGTCATAAAGCTTTTCAAGGCTTATTTCAAAATCCTTGAGAGCCGAAGCAAAGGTCTTTGTCAGGCCGAGATTGAAAAGGTTGTTCTTGAGCGAACGTCCCATAAGAAACTCCATGCTCAAATAGTATATCTTTTTCGAGTCGGACTGTTCCGCTTTCTTACGGAACTCGCGAACGCCCTCATGCATAAGGTCGCGGACGATGAGCGCAACAGCCTTATAATACTGCTCGTCCGTCGCCTCGCTGACACTCACGCCGAAATAATGGGAAAGCTTTCCCGAAATAAGCTCTTTTGCCTGAGCTTTTGTGAGTGAATATTTCATACAAAACCTCCAAATAAATCAAAAAAACATTCCATTTTAATTAGCTGTGTTGTATATTTTATACTAAAAACCGCAGAAATTCAAGAGGTAATAAAAAGAAAGCAGTAAAAATGACTGCACACAGCAAAAATAACCGTATTCCGAAGCAAAAAAGGGAGAGACAAACGGCTGTCTCTCCCTTTTTAGGGCTTAGTTTTTAACTTCAAAAATGCTGTTCCAGTTGAGGTAATAGTCATACTGACGCACAAGTGCTCTCGCTTTGATGTATTCATATGCCTTTTTGTGGAAGGCGTCAAGCTCTTTTGAAGCCGCCTTGAGCGCGGCGGTTTTGGCCTTGCGCTCCTCTTTCGTCGTTTCGGGCATGGCGTTTGCGGCATTGTATGCATCAAGCGAAGGTTCGCTCACCGAATAAAGCTCTTCTGTTGAATGCGTCAGAAGCTCCCTCGCTTTTGAAAGTGCTTTTTTCATGCTTTCGCTTTCAAAGCGGTTCTTTTCTTCGGCAACGAGGGTGAGTGCCTTGAGACTGCGCTTCAGCTGTGATTTTTCCTTGCGTTTGAGAGAGGAAGACTCTGAAAGCTTTTGCTTCGTTTGCGCCAAAGCGGTTTCGGCGTTCCGATAAATTTCAACCGCTTCGTCAAGCTGACCTTCCGAAAGGTTGTCGGTTGCGTAATCTTCAAGCGCGGCTCTGATTTTGAGGACATCGATGTGCGCGTTGTGGTCCTCCTCCGTGAGGGTATACATTGTAATGAAGGGAATGAGTGAAATTGCGTAGCCGAGCATTGTGAAAACAATCATTCCGCGTGAAATCGGTTCGCGGAAGCTTTGGTTGTAAAGATCGTCGTAGTTTGAAATCAGTCCGTAGCGGTTCTGGATAAGAACCGTGTTAACGATATATGTAACCGCCATTGTTGCGGCAATGCTGATATAACCTGAAAGCTGACCCAGCATACCCTCCACTCTGTGGCCGCTCTTATACTGCTGATAGTCGAGAATGTCCGCGTTTATCGCTCCGTCCATCAAGGTTGGGAATGTTCCGAAAAACGCCTTTATAAAGGAAAAGACAAAAAGCGCCCAAAGGTTTTTCAGCGAAAGCAGCATTCCGAGAAGCGAAACAATCGTTCCGACCGAATATAAAATCACAAGACTGCGCTTTCCGAGCTTTCTGACAAGGAAGGGAAAAATCAGCATTGCGGGTGTGGAAGCCGCACCCAGAATCGTTATAAGCAAGCCGTTGTAAAGTCCCTGCTGTTCCTTTGTCAGGTTATAAATATCCTTTATACCGTAGAAAAAGTACCACGTTGTGACGTTGCCGATTCCGCACTGGAAATAGACAAACCACGACTGAATCGACCTTGCCCACTGGTATTTGTTCGTTGCGCCGAGCATCAGTCCTTTGATGAACGGAACTCTCGGAACATAATCTTTTGCAACGATTATCCTCTCTTTTGTTCCGAAATACGCAATAAGACCGATGAGCGCACCGATGATTCCAAACAGCGGAAGAATGACCCTGTATGCGTTGATATTGTCAAGTCCGCCGCAGAAGCCGCCGATTGCCGGGAAGGCAAAGCCGGTGATTGACGGTGCAAGCGAATAAACAAAGGTTGAAACGGTGATTATGTCTGCCCTTTCGGTCGAATTCGGACTCATGACCTGAACCAGGGTCGTGTACGCCTGATCATAGAACGGATTCGTCAGCTGAAGCAGTATGTATGTTGCAAAGAGCGAATACAGCTTTGCCCCATAGCTCATCGTTTCAAAGGGCAGGAAGGCAAAAACGGTAACAATAATCGCCGAAGGTATACCCATACAGAGAATATACGGCCGGAACTTACCCTTTGAAGAGCGCGTGTTATCAATTATATATCCGCGCAGAGTGTTGAGAACATAGTTGAGAACCGTCGCAATAATATTCAGCGTTGTGAGGTCGCCGACCTCAAGGCCGAGTGCCGAGCCGGCAAGCAAACTTGTGCCGGAAAGGCCGATCGTCCAAACGGTATTGATCAGAAATTTTGCGCCGATTCCGCCGACGCTGTACGCCGCAATCTCACGAAGCGGAACATATCTGCCTTCGGCGGGCGTTTTCCAGTGTTCTTTGACTGAGTGAACAAGACCCTTTGCTTTTTGAACAAGGCTCTTCTTTTCGTTCGTATTTTCCATTTACATCAACTCCTTTGTTGATTTTAACATATACCCCCGTTATTTATAATTAAAAAAGTTAAAAAACTGTAACTTTTTTATTCAAAATTCACAATTGATTTCAATCATGCCTGCATTAGATAAGAGGTATATCTATACATGCATTACCCATATGAAAAACACGCAATTCCCAAAGCGGGCGTTCTTTGCTACAATACCCTCGACAAGAAAAAGTCTGAGGACAGCTCTTGTTCTTTTAATCAACCCGATTCTTTTAAGGAGGAATTTATACTATGGCACGTTTTACTTTACCGCGTGATCTTTATCACGGAAAAGGAGCTCTTGAAGCACTCAAATCTTTTGAAGGCAAGCGCGCAATGATTTGCGTCGGCGGCGGCTCAATGAAGCGTTTCGGCTTTTTGGACAAGGCTGTTGATTACCTCAAGGAAGCCGGAATGGAAGTTGAGATTTTTGACGGAATCGAGCCGGATCCTTCGGTTGAAACCGTTATGAGAGGCGCAGACGCGATGCTTAGGTTCCAGCCCGACTGGATCGTTGCAATGGGCGGCGGCTCACCTATTGACGCTGCAAAAGCAATGTGGATCAAGTATGAATATCCGGAAGTTACTTTTGAAGATATGTGCAAAGTTTTCGGCCTTCCGAAGCTCCGCAAAAAAGCTCACTTCTGCGCTGTTTCCTCAACCTCGGGCACAGCAACCGAAGTTACCGCTTTCTCAATCATCACCGATTATTCAAAGGGAATCAAATATCCCATCGCTGACTTTGAAATTACTCCCGACGTTGCGATCGTTGACCCCGACCTTGCCGAAACAATGCCCAAGAAGCTTGTTGCTCACACCGGTATGGACGCAATGACCCACGCAATCGAGGCTTATGTTTCAACCGCTAACTGCGATTACACCGATCCTCTTGCTCTTTACGCAATCAAGATGATTCAGAATGACCTTGTTGATTCCTACAACGGCGACATGGCTAAGCGTGACAGTATGCACAACGCTCAGTGCCTTGCAGGTATGGCCTTTTCGAACGCTCTCCTCGGAATCGTTCACTCAATGGCGCACAAGACCGGCGCTGCTTTTGCAGACTATGGCGCACACATCATCCACGGCGCAGCAAACGCAATGTACCTTCCGAAGGTCATCGCCTTCAACGCCAAGGACGAAACCGCTGCAAAGCGTTATGCAAAAATCGCTGATTATATGAACCTCGGCGGCGAGACCACCGAAGAAAAGGTTCGCCTCCTCATTGCTGCTCTTCGCAAGATGAACGACGAACTCAACATTCCGCACTGCATCAAGAACTACGGCGCAGACAGCTATCCCACCGAGCAGGGCTTCGTTCCCGAAAACGTCTTCCTTGAAAGACTTCATGACATCGCTGTCAATGCAATCGGCGACGCCTGCACAGGCTCCAACCCGCGTCAGCCCAGCGTTGAAGAGATGGAAAAGCTCCTCAAGTGCTGCTACTATGACACCGAGGTCGATTTCTAAGAAACCGCGATATCTTATTAAACCGAAGGGTTTTTAGATATACAATTTATGAAAGCCAACCTCTCCTAAGGTTTATATATCCGCAAGGGTGCAGCTCCTCTCCGCCCGGCGGACGTGGAGCGATCCTCGCAAGGTACGGCCTTTCCGGGTGAACAGGTTCGAGCGGACAAAAGTCCGGGTTCAAGGGAAAGGCCGGCGGCTTTCAAACGGCGTTGCTTTTTCGGCAAAGCCGATTGTTAAAACAACTGCCGGCGCGTTTGCGTTCAGCAGCACGGAGCTGTCGGATTTAGATGCAGAAAGCGTTTTTTTTGCCCCGAAGCTGTATGCAGAGGCAAAAAACGCTCAAAAGAGCAAAATCATTTTCAAACACCGGCGATAAACAAAGACAGTATTTCATGGTAAGCCGAAGCCTTGGTTTTGATAAGTCTTGTGGAATATAGTCTTTTGCCTTTTGTTTTGCTCTTTGGTCTGCGCTAAATGCGACAGCCCCGTTTTTTAAAAAGGACAGCAATGCGGCCGTGGCAGCATTTTTCACGGCTGCCTGACATATACAAAGTTTAAACTATGGCTATTTACGACAAAGGAGACTTGCCTAATGTACAGGATCGTGAGAAAGAAAAAGCTGACCGCGAATGTGACCCAGATGGAAATTGAAGCACCGCTTGTTGCAAAAAAAGCGCTGCCCGGCCAGTTCATCATCCTTCGCGTTGACGAAAACGGAGAGAGAATCCCCCTCACCGTTGCCGGCTACAACAGGGAAGAAGGCACAGTTAAAATCATCTTCCAGGTCGTCGGTTCAACGACCGAAATGCTTGATGAAAAGAAGGAAGGCGAATATCTCCGGGACTTTGTCGGCCCGCTCGGCGTTGCAACCGAAATTGAAGGTCTCAAAAAGGTCTGCGTGATCGGCGGCGGCGTAGGCTGCGCGATTGCTCTCCCGATTGCCGAAGAGCTGACTGCCGCAGGAGCGGAGGTCACGAGCATAATCGGCTTCAGAAACCGCGAAAATGTGATTCTTGAAGACGAATTCGTGAAGAGCTCAAAAAAGCTCATTCTCATGACCGACGACGGTTCCTACGGACAGCACGGCAACGTCACCGTTCCGCTCAAGGAAATGCTTGAAGGCAGAGAAAAATTTGATCGAATCATTGCAATCGGTCCGCTCATCATGATGAAATTCGTTGTTGCCGCGGCAAAGCCGTTCGCTGTTCCCGTCACGGTTTCAATGAACCCGATAATGATTGACGGAACGGGAATGTGCGGCGGCTGCCGCCTTACCCTCGTCAGAGACGGAAAGAGAATTACAAAATTTGCCTGCGTTGACGGCCCGGACTTCAACGGTTATGAGGTCGATTTTGACGAGGCAATGTCAAGAAGCAGGTCTTACCGCGGCTTTGAAGAAAAGGAACGCGAAAAAACCTGCCGCCTGTTCGGACTTCAGCAAAACTAAGGAGGGATAACAATGGCTATCGAACCGAAAAAACATGAAATGCCCACCCAGGATCCTGTTATCCGCGAAAAGAACTTTAAAGAGGTTGCTCTCGGCTACACCGCCGAGATTGCAGTTGAAGAAGCGAGCCGCTGCCTGAACTGCAAAAACAAGCCCTGCGTAAAGGGCTGCCCGGTCAACATCGACATTCCCGACTTCATCTCCTGCATCAAAAAAGGAGATTTTGAAGGTGCTTATGATATAATTTCCTGCTCCTCCTCTCTTCCCGCGGTCTGCGGCAGAGTGTGTCCGCAGGAATCGCAGTGCGAAAAGCACTGCACGCTCGGAATCAAGTTTGAGCCGGTCGGAATCGGCAGACTTGAACGCTTTGTTGCCGACTGGCACAATGAGCACAGCAAAAAAATGCCCGAAAAGCCCGAATCAAAAAACATCAAGGTTGCGGTCATCGGCTCCGGCCCCTCCGGCCTGACCTGCGCCGGCGACCTCGCCAAAAAGGGCTACAACGTCACCGTTTTTGAAGCTCTCCATTCAGCCGGCGGCGTTCTGGTCTACGGTATTCCGGAATTCAGGCTTCCCAAGGCTATCGTTGCAAAGGAGATTGAAACACTCAAGGCTCTCGGCGTTGACATTGAAACCGATGTTGTTATCGGAAAGACACTGACAATTGACGAGCTGTTTGACAACGGCTATGAGGCTGTTTTCGTCGGCTCGGGCGCCGGCCTCCCCAAGTTCATGGGAATCAAGGGCGAAGGCTGCAACGGCGTTTACTCGGCAAACGAATTTTTGACCAGAATCAACCTTATGAAGGCATATGAGTCCGGCAGTCACACCCCGATCCGCTGCGGCCACAAGGTTCTCGTTGTCGGCGGCGGAAACGTTGCAATGGACGCAGCAAGATGCGCAAAGAGACTCGGTGCAGACGTTTCAATTGTATACCGCAGAACCGAAAACGAGCTTCCCGCAAGGAAGGAAGAGGTTGAACACGCAAAGGAAGAGGGCATCAATTTCATGTTTCTCACCTCCCCCGTTGAAATTCTCGGCGATGAGAACGGAAATGTGACCGGAATGGTTTGCCGCGAAATGACCCTTTCAGAGCCGGACGAAAGCGGAAGAGCAAAACCGATCCCTCTTTATGACAGTGACTTTTCAGTCAAGGCAGACTGTGTTATAATGGCGCTCGGAACTTCTCCGAATCCGCTGATCCGCAACACGACAGAGGGCCTTGAAACCCAAAAATGGGGCGGAATTATCGTCAACGACGAAGGCCAGACCTCAAGAGACGGCGTTTATGCCGGCGGTGACGCCGTAACAGGTTCGGCAACCGTTATTCTTGCGATGGGTGCAGGAAAACAGGCCGCTTTTGCAATTGACGAATACCTCACGGAGAAGCACTCCTGAGTATTGTTTGAAGAAAAAGAAAAGGCCTTTCGGCCGACAAGCTGACGAGAGTCGAAAACAGTTTTCTTCGGCTCCCGTCGTTTTGCGTTCGGTCGTCAAAAAATAATGAAAGGAGCAGAAAGAAAATTGGACAACACCTTTGACTTCTCGGTCACAGACTCAATTCTTGAATCCCACGGCTTTCAAAAGCAGGCAATAATCGCTGTTTTGCAGGAGATTCAGGAGCATTATCACTACCTCCCGCGTGAGGTCTTCCCCCGCCTTTCGGAAAAGCTTGACATCAGCGAAGCAAGGATCTACTCGGTCGCAACGTTTTATGAAAACTTTTCCCTTGAACCGAAGGGAAAATATGTAATCAAAATCTGCGACGGAACCGCCTGCCACGTCCGCCGCTCAATTCCCATCCTTGAAAAGCTCAGAAAAGAGCTTGGACTTTCCGAAAGCAAAAAAACCACGAACGACCTTCTTTTCACGGTTGAAACGGTTTCGTGCCTCGGCGCGTGCGGCCTTGCGCCCGTTCTCACCGTCAACGACAAGGTTCACCCGGCAATGACCCCGGAAAAAGCCGAAGCGCTTTTGAAGGAGCTGAAGGAGGAAAGTGCAAATGCTTGAAAACAGGGAACAGCTCATATCCTTCCGAAAGAAAGAAGCCGAAGCCTATAACTCACAGGTTGAAAAAATCATTATCTGCGCCGGAACCGGCTGCGTTGCCGGCGGCTCTCTTGACGTTTATGAAAAGCTCAAAAAGCTGATGAGCGAGGAGGGAATCAACGTTGAGCTTGAGCTCAAGGCCGAGCCGCACGAGCGTTCGGTCGGCCTCAAAAAAAGCGGCTGCCACGGCTTTTGTGAAATGGGTCCGCTGCTCAGAATCGATCCTCAGGGCTGGCTTTACACCAAGGTTCACGTTGAAGACTGCGAAGAAATTGTTGAAAAAACAATCAAAAAAGGTGAATACATTGAACGCCTTGCATATAAAAAGGACGGAAAAATCTATGAACGCCAGGAGGATATTCCGTTCTATAAGCAGCAGACAAGACTTGTTCTTGAGCACTGCGGCAGAATTGACGCCCAGTCCATCGGAGAATATATAGCCCTCGGCGGCTATACAGCCTTTGAAAAGGCGCTCTTTGACATGACAGGCGATGAAATAATTGACGAAATTACCCGTTCCGCCCTCAGAGGACGCGGTGGCGGAGGCTTCCCGGCCGGGCGCAAATGGGCGCAGGTCAGAAGGCAGACGGAAAAGCAGAAATATGTTGTCTGCAACGGCGATGAGGGTGACCCCGGTGCTTTCATGGACAGAAGCATCATGGAGGGCGACCCACACAGAATGCTTGAGGGCATGATGATTGCCGCTGTTGCCTGCGGCGCAAGCGAAGGCTATATCTATGTCCGCGCAGAGTATCCCCTTGCCGTTGCAAGGCTCAAAAACGCCATCAGACAGGCGGAAAAGCTCGGTCTGCTCGGCAACAACATTCTCGGCTCAAGCTTTTCCTTCAGGCTCCACATCAACCGCGGCGCAGGTGCTTTTGTCTGCGGCGAAGGCAGCGCACTGACCGCTTCGATTGAAGGCAGGCGCGGCTTTCCGCGCGTCAAACCGCCGAGAACCGTTGAGCACGGACTTTTTGACAAGCCCACCGTTCTCAACAACGTTGAAACCTATGCAAACGTTGCACCCATCATCAACAACGGCGCAGACTGGTACCTTGGCTACGGCACGGAAAAAAGCCCCGGAACAAAGGCTTTCGCCCTCACCGGAAACATTCAGAACACGGGTCTTATTGAGGTTCCGATGGGAACAACGCTCAGAAAAATCATTTTTGACATCGGCGGCGGAATGCGCGGCGGCGAATTCAAGGCCGTTCAAATCGGCGGTCCCTCCGGTGCCTGCCTGACGAAGGAGCACCTTGACCTTCCGCTTGACTTTGACACGCTCAAAAAGGTCGGCGCAATGATCGGCTCCGGCGGACTTGTTGTCATGGACTCCAACACCTGCATGGTTGAGGTTGCGCGCTTCTTCATGAACTTTACCCAGAACGAATCGTGCGGAAAATGCGTTCCCTGCCGCGAAGGTACAAAAAGAATGCTTGAAATTCTTGAAAGAATCGTTGCCGGAGAAGGCAGAGAGGGCGACATCGAGCTGCTCCTCGAGCTTGCCGACACTATCGGCGCAACGGCACTCTGCGGCCTCGGAAAGAGTGCACCCTCACCCGTTGTCAGCACCATCAAAAACTTCCGCGAGGAATATGAAGCTCATATTAAAGACAAAACCTGCCCGGCAGGTCAGTGCCAAAAGCTCAAGAGAATCAGCATTGACCCGTTGCTTTGCAAGGGCTGCTCAAAATGCTCCCGTCAGTGCCCGGTGAACGCAATCAGCGGAAAGATCAAAGAGCCGTTCTCGATTGACCTTTCAAAGTGTATCCGCTGCATGAGCTGCGTTTCATCCTGTGCGTTCCACGCAATCAAGGAGGGTTAAAAATGAGTGAAAGACAATATATGACAGTTGACGGAATCCCCGTTGAAATAAAAGGAGAAAAGAACCTGCTTGAGGTTCTTCAAAAAATCGGAATCAAGCTTCCGACCTTCTGCTACCACTCGGAGCTTTCGGTTTACGGCGCGTGCCGTATGTGCATGGTTGAAAACGAATGGGGCGGCCTTGACGCGGCCTGTTCAACGCCGCCGAGAGCCGGAATGAAAATCAAAACGAACACCGAAAGGCTCAGAAGATACCGCAAAAACATTCTTGAGCTTATTCTCGCCAACCATTGCCGCGATTGCACGACCTGCGAAAACAACAGCAGCTGCAAGCTGCAGGACCTTGCAATGCGCTTTCACATTGAGGGCGTGCGTTTTCCGAACAACGCCCGTTCAACAAAGAACGACGATGAATCCTCGCTGTGCATCACCCGCGACGCAGGCAAATGCATTCTCTGCGGCGACTGCGTAAGAATGTGCAACGAAATTCAAAATGTCGGCGCAATCGACTTTGCCTTCCGCGGTTCAAACGCAATCATCAGCACCGCTTTCGAAAAGCCGCTTGCCGAATCTCCGTGCGTTGGCTGCGGCCAATGCTCAGTCGTCTGCCCGACCGGCGCAATCGTTGTTAAAAACAGCATTCCGAAGGTTTGGAAAGCGATTGAAGACCCGGAAGTCAAAACAACCGTTCAAATTGCACCGGCCGTCAGAGTTGCGCTCGGAAAAGAGCTTCATGTGAGCGACGGCGAGAACGTGATGGGCAAAATCGTTGCCGCTCTGCGCAGAATGGGCATTGACGAGGTATACGACACCTCGCTCGGCGCAGACCTCACTGTTATGGAGGAAAGCGAAGAGCTCCTTGACCGCCTTGAAAGCGGAAAGAAGCTTCCGCTCATCACCTCCTGCTGCCCGGGCTGGGTCAATTACTGCGAAAAAAAGCACCCCGAGCTTCTTGAAAACGTTTCCACCTGCCGTTCACCGATGCAGATGCTCGCTTCAATTCTCAAGGATCAGGCAGAAAAGAGTCCGCGCAAAATGTTCCATATCGCAGTAATGCCCTGCACCGCAAAGAAATTTGAGGCCGCAAGGCAGGAGTTTGCCTGCAACGGCAACGCAAACGTTGACGCGGTCATCACAACGCAGGAGCTTATCAGAATGATCAAGGAATCCGGAATCGTCTTTGATGAGCTGGAATCCGAAGCTATTGATATGCCGTTCGGAATGGTATCCGGCGCGGGCGTAATTTTCGGCGTCACCGGCGGCGTTACAGAGGCGGTTCTGCGCCGCGTTGTTGCCGACAAGAGCCGGACGGGTTTGCTTTCCGTTGCAACGAGCGGCCAGAGGGGCGACGACGGAATCAAAGAATTTGACCTGCCCTACGGCGAAAGCACACTTCACATTGCCGTTGTCAGCGGACTCGGCAACGCTGAAAAGGTTCTCAAAAGGGTTAAGAACGGCGAAAAGTTTGACTTCATCGAAATCATGGCGTGCCCGGGCGGCTGCGTCTGCGGCGGCGGTCAGCCGTTCGCGGCCTCGCAGGCTCTCAAGCAGCGCGGAAAAGGCCTTTACAGTGCGGACCGCAGATACAGCATCCGTCGCTCCGAAGAAAATCCGCTGCTCACTTCAATTTACAGTGAGATCATAAACGGCAGAGTTCACGAGCTTCTTCACGTTGACTACAAAAAAGGTGAATAAAAATGGTTAAAGTTAAAATCTGCATCGGAACGGCCTGCCATCTGAGCGGAGCGCAGAGCGTCATCGCCTCCTTCCGCCATTTGATTGAAGAAAACAAGCTTTTTGAAAAGGTTTCGCTTGAGGGCGCGTTCTGTATGCGGCAATGCGAAAACGAGGGTGTCGCCGTAACGGTTAACGACGAGGTGTTCCACGTAAAGGCCGAAGAGGCGCGGCGCTTTTTCCGCGAGAAGATTCTCCCGCTCGCGGAAAGTAAGCACAAATGAAATTAAGGGAAGGCGGTGTGTTTTTTTGGAGCAGAACAAGGTTTCAAAGGCTACGCTCGGCAGGGTTCCGGCGTATCTCGGGTTTCTCAAGAAACTTGACGAAGGCGTAACAACAATCTCGGCAACCTCGATTGCAAAGAACCTCGGCTTCGGCGAGGTTCAGGTCAGGAAGGACCTCGGCGCAATCAGCGCAACAGGAAAACCGCGCGTCGGCTATCTCAGGCAGGAGCTGACCGAACGGCTTGAGGATCTTCTCAAGGCCGGGGACGGAAATGCCGTCATTGTCGGCGCAGGAAGGCTCGGAATGGCACTGCTTGATTACGGCGGCTTTGAAAAATACGGAATCAGCATTCTTTCCGCGTTCGACCCGAAGGTCAAAAAATGCGAGCTTTCAAAGGGCGGAAAACCGCTTTTTCCGCTTGAAGAGCTTTCCTCCTACTGCCGCGCAAACAGCGTAAAGCTCGGCGTAATTGCCGTTCCGGGGGAGGCGGCGCAGGAGGTCTGCGACCTGCTTTGCGAAAACGGAATCAGAGCAATTTGGTGTTTTGCACCGTGTCGGCTTTATACACCGGCGGACGTTGCCGTTCAGTATGAAAACCTCGCGCTTTCGCTTGCACATCTTAGGATGCAAATAAAATAAAAATTCCCCCAAAAAGCCGGACTGGTTTCAGCCCGGCTTAATTTGTGCTTAGAGAAATTTTGATGCGACCTTGTCTTAACCTTTTCCTGTTCTTTTCCTTTTATGGCGGCAATAAATAATTATGACACCTATTTTATCAAAATTGCACTAAAAATCATGAAATACTGTGCTATTATTAAAGGACAAAATCAACGCTTTTTCAAAGGAGGAAACAACCGTGCAGTTAGACAGAATTATCGCGGTCAGAAACAGCAAGACCGTTTTCTGCGATGAAGGCCGCTGCGTTAAGGTTTTTACCTCAGCCTATTCAAAAACCGATATTCTGAGGGAAGCACTCAATCAATCCTGCGCCGAAGAGGCCGGTCTTTCTGTTCCGAAGTTCCTTGAAGTCACAAAAATTGACGGCAGATGGGCCCTCATTTCGGAATATATTGAGGGAGAGTCGCTTTTGCGAATGGGCAAAGAAGAGCCTGAAAAGAAAAGCGGCTATCTGAATCTTTTTGCCGACCTTCAACTTGAGATTCAAAAAAAGTGCTGCCCTCTTCCCTGCTCATTGAAAAATATTTTCAAAATCAGAATAGGCTCGGCAATGATTTCCGAAGTCGTAAAAGAAAAAACACTCCTGCAGCTTGAAACGCTTCCGGAAGGGAATTCTCTCTGCCACGGCGATTTTTACCCTTCAAATGTCATTCTCCGCGAGGATAAAACGCCGTTCGTCATCGACTGGTCCCACGCTGCGAGCGGTTCACCCGCGGCCGATGCCGCGCAGAGCTATCTGCTCTTTTTTCTCAGAGACGGAAAGGACACCGCTGAGGAATACCTCGGCCTTTACTGCAAAAAAAGCGGCGCGCCCGAACGGGAAATCAGAGCCTGGCTGCCGGTTGCCGCTGCGGCGCAATGCGCAAAAAGCAACGAGGGAGAACGTGCCGTTCTTCGCTCGTTTATAAAATAACTGACCGATAAAAAGGGGAAAATTACATGAAAATCACTGTTTGCATCGGCTCTTCCTGCCACATTAAGGGAACAAGACGGGTTGTTGAAGGGCTTCAGTCTCTCATTGAAAAAAACAACCTTTCAGACAAGATTGAGCTTTCGGGAGAATTCTGCATGGGCAAATGTCAGCTCGGCGTCTGCACAACGGTTGACGGAGAGTTCTTTTCCGTTCAGCCCGACAAGGTTGAAGAATTTTTCAAGGAAAACGTTCTCGGGAGGTTGAATTAAAATGGAAGTCAAAATCTGCGTCGGCTCTTCCTGCCACCTGAAGGGCTCGGAAAAGCTTGTTGAGCTTTTTAATCAGGCAATTGCGGAAAACGGACTTGAAGGCCGTGTTTCGCTTTCCGGAAGCTTTTGCACCGGAAAATGCAACCGAACCGGCGTTACGGTCACTGTCGGAGAAAAAATTTTCACCGGAATTACGCCGGAGAATTTTCCGGCGTTTTTCAAGGCAAAGGTTCTGAGCGTCTGCAAGTAAGCTGCGGCTCATTTTGCGCAAAGCACGGCCGGGAGAAGTGTGCCGGGCGTTTTGCAAAAACCGACCTGTGTTTACAAAGTGAAAAGGAGTTTTAAAATGGACTGTCTTACACTCAAAAAATCCAACTGCAAAAACTGCTATAAATGTCTGCGCCACTGCCCGGTTAAAGCTATTCGCTTTTCCGGAAATCAGGCGTATATCATCGGCAACGAGTGCATCATGTGCGGAACGTGCTTTGTGGTCTGCCCGCAGGACGCAAAGCAGATAGTCAGCGAAATTGAAAAGGTCAGGGTGCTTTTTCAAACCGGAGAGCCGGTCATTGCCTCGCTCGCTCCCTCGTTTGTTGCAAACTACCCCGACGTCGGAATCGGCGCAATGGAGGAAGCGCTCAAAAAGCTGGGCTTTTATTCCGCCGAAGAGACAGCAATCGGCGCAACAATTGTTAAAAAGGAATATGACAAAATGATTGAGGACGGCGGCCGCGATATCATCATAAGCTCCTGCTGCCACAGCGCAAACCTGCTGATTCAAAAGCATTTTCCTGCGCTTGTTCCTCTCCTTGCGGACGTACTTTCGCCGATGCAGGCGCACGGGCGCGACATAAAAAGACGTATTCCCGACGCAAAGGTCGTTTTCATCGGCCCCTGCGTTGCCAAAAAGGACGAGGCTCAGTATTACGAGGGCTTTGTTGACGCGGTGCTCACCTTTGACGAGCTTTCGCTGCTTTTCAAGGAGGCCGGAATTGAGCCGGAAAAAAGACCCGACCGAAGCGAAAACAGCCGTGCGCGCTTTTTCCCGACCACAGGAGGAATACTCAAAACGATGGAAAAGAAGTCCGACGAATATACCTACATGGCAATAGATTCGGCGGAAAACTGCATCGCCGCACTCAGGGACATTGAAAACGGCGGGCTGCACAAATGCTTTATTGAAATGTCTATTTGCCCGGGCAGCTGTGTCGGAGGGCCGGTAATGGAAAAATTCCACCGCTCTCCTGTCAGGGATTACGCCGCCGTTGCCTCAGCCGCAGGCAAAAAGGACTTCATTGTTGAAAATGTGAGCGAAGCCGAGCTTCAAAAGAGCTTTGAAACAATTGAGCAGCGTCTGCCGAATCCGAGCGAAAGCGAAATTGCCGATATTCTTCGCAAAATGGGCAAGAGCAAGCCTTCGGACGAGCTTAACTGCGGAAGCTGCGGCTACAACACCTGCCGGGAAAAGGCGGTAGCAATCTATCAGGGCAAGGCCTCGGTAACAATGTGCCTGCCGTATCTCAAGGACAGGGCCGAAAGCTTTTCGGACACAATTATCCGCAACACGCCTAACGGCCTTATCGTACTCAACGAAAACCTTGAGGTTCAGCAAATCAACAAGCCGGCGCAGAAGATTCTTAACATCCGCCTCGCTTCGGATATCCTCGGCGGACAAATCGTCCGTGTGTATGACCCCTGCGACTTCCTTGAGGTCCTCACAACGAAGCAGGACATCAGAGACAAGCGCGTTTTCCTCGCGGAATATGAAAAGTATGTTGAGGAAAGCATCATATATGACAAGGAATACCGCCTTCTGTTCTGCATTCTGCGCGATGTGACCGAAGAGGAAACTCAGCGCAGAAAAAAGGAAACGATCAGCCGCCAGACCGTTGAGGTTGCGGACAAGGTTGTTGACAAGCAGATGAGAATCGTTCAGGAGATCGCCTCCCTTCTCGGCGAGACTGCGGCAGAAACAAAAATTGCGCTTTCAAAGCTGAAGGAGTCGATAGTTGATGAATAATCTTTGCTGTGAAATCGGCTGGAAAAGCATTAACCACGAGGGGGAACAGCTTTGCGGCGACCACGTTGACGTTGTTGAGCAAAGCGAAAACTCAAGCGTCATTGTTCTTGCGGACGGGCTTGGCAGCGGCGTAAAGGCGAGCATCCTTTCAACGCTGACGTCAAAAATAATTTCAACAATGGTTGCGCAGGGAATCAGCCTTGAAGAATGCGTTTCAACGATTGCTCAGGCTCTGCCGATCTGCTCGGTCAGGGGCGTTGCGTATTCGACCTTCACCATTATCCACCTCAAGGACAACCGCGTGGCCGAGCTGATTCAGTTCGACAATCCTCATATAATACTTATCCGCGACGGTGAAATTTATAACTACCCCGAAACGGAAACGAACATCGACGGAAAGAAAATTTTCCGCTCAACCGTTCTGCTTCAGGAAAATGACATTTTTGTTGCAATGAGCGACGGCTGTCCGCACGCGGGAATCGGCCGTGCATATAACTTCGGCTGGAAGCGCGAGGACATTGCAGAGTTCATGAAGGGGCTTGTCCCCGTCGGATACACGGCGAAAACACTTTCAACGATGCTCGTTGACGAATGCTTCCGTCAATACGGCGGCCACCCCGGCGATGATGCAACCGCCTGCGTTGTGAGAATCAGAAGACGCGAACCGATGAACCTGCTTTTCGGCCCGCCGCGAAACCGCGACGACTGCGGAAGAATGATGTCGCTCTTTTTTTCAAAGGAGGGCAAGCATATTGTCTGCGGCGGAACAACCTCTTCAATTGCGGCCGACTTTCTCGGAAAAAAGCTCCGTCCGACCCTCAACTTTGAAAAAAGCGACGTTCCGCCGATTGCGGAGCTTGAGGGCGTTGACCTTGTGACAGAGGGCGTCATCACGATCAACAAGGTCATCGAGTACGCCAAAGATGCCCTTGCGGAAAACAAGGAGTATGAACACTGGAGCTTTGGCCGTGACGGTGCTTCGCTCATCTGCCGAATGCTTTTTGAAGAAGCAACCGACATCAATTTCTTCGTCGGACGGGCCATCAACCCGGCGCACCAGAACCCCGACCTTCCGATCAATTTCAACATCAAAATGAACCTTGTTGAGGAGCTTTCGGGCTGCCTGAGAAAAATGGGCAAGCACGTCAAGGTGATATATTTCTAAGCTGCTGCACTTTTTTCGGCGCGGCAACAAAAACAAACAACAAAAGCTATACCCCGCACTGCCCAAAAAGGCAGAAAATGAGGTATAGCTTTTTCTTTTTCAAATCTGCAGCCCGGTTTCGCAAACCATACGAGCACCCGGGCTTCTTGAAGTACCTTCTTGCCATTTTAATTCATTGGCCCTGCGTTTGGCATCTTCTTCTGTTCTATATACTTCAACACAACCGCCAGCCGGATTACCAACTTCACTCAAAGTTAATAGGCCATTATCTAATCCATAAAACAAAAAGTGCGCCTACCGAAGCAGACGCACAAAAAACGCAAACTCCGATAGTCGCCAAACTAACTGTTATACGACAAGCCGTAAAACAAGATCAATCCCTGAATAACACCATGGACGGGAATTTGCGCTTTTATCAAATTCTGTCCATTCGGTTATATTTTTAATCCTGACTTGTTAAGAAGGTAAACTTATTCGCTTTTTCCCTTTGACCGATTGGCTGCTTGTGGTTACACCCCAAAAAGGGCGCACTGCCACGCATATCGTATATTCAGCTAGCTTGGCATTTTTATTGTATTACACTTTTTCCAAAAAGTCAATGTTCTTTTTCGCCCGGTATGAAATTTTGGGCTTTTCTGCGGAAAGCTTTTTTCCGCTTTTTCAAAGCCGCCGCGCGACATATATCTATTATCTTTAGATGTTAGACGTTACATGCGCCGCAAACGAACCCTCATTTCCTCGCGGTACTTATCCGCTCCCTGAGCGCTTCAAGCTTTTCAATGATCCAAAATCTGATTTCATACTTCGGGCGGCTCTTCACAAGCTCCATTTCTCCGCCGGAAAGGACGTCGGAAAGTCCCTGCTCTCCTGCCGCAGCAGAAAGGCACAGCGGCGGAAACATTACGCACCACCAGTTTTTGCCCGCGCTTTCGCCGATTTCAACGCGCACTGCGTTGTACTCCCCGGCCGGCAGAGTGATGCTGCCGTAGCTCTTTGTCGGAAAATTGCTTTTGCCGACGGAGACGCGAACATTACCCTCAAAGCCGTTTTCGCGCAGCGTTTTCTTCGCCGTTTCAAAAAACAAAGGAAGATTTTTGCAGGCTTCACTTTGAGCTTCGGCAAGGGTCGCATTCTTTGAAAAGACCTCTTTGCTTTTTTCGAGCAAGGCGTCGCGGACAAGGAGCTTGACCCGCTGATCATTTGATGAATCGGAATTTGCAATAACATGAAGGCGAAGCACCTGCTGCCTGACACCGTTGCATTTGCCTTCAAAAGAGGAAACTGAAAGCAGCACGGCGAGAAAAAGCGCCGCAAAGCAGGAAAGCTCAAAAATTCTTGCGTTAAATTTCATTTTTATGTACCCCTTTGGCCGCTGACAGGCAGGCTTACGCCGCCCGCCGCAAAAGTTTTCAGTCAAATTCTTGGTGAAGAAAAAGGCTTTTATTCAGCTGCCAATGCAAAAAAATCACAACGTACACCGCCGCAATTGAAAGAAGGAACCAGCAAAGGCTGAAGCTCGGACAAACTTGCCCGAGAATGTTGCCCGGTATTGATGAATAATTCCAGACATTCAAATGAAAAATAAGGTTGACAACAACGCCGACCAAAAGCTCCGTAATCGTAATCACCGCCGCGCCGATCAGACCGCGCAAAACGAATGAGCGCGTTTTGAGCGCAAGGTTGATGAAATAAAGAGCAGTAAAAAGTGTGCCGCCGGTCAAAAACATTGTCCAGTGCGTGCGCCTTCTGAAAAGAACTTCAATCAGGCAATACATGATACTGCCGATGCAAAAAACAATGGTTATTTCGATTATCCTTTTTTTATATGTTGACTTCATTTTTCTCACCCGAGTTTATTATTATAAAATCAGGCGGCAATATAAGAGGATAATATAACCGCAGGCGCAAGAAAGAAAAACTTTTGTCGTAACTATTGACAAACCGCTTCATTTGTGAATAATATTCATATACGGTGCGCCGCAACGGCACAGCCTCACGAAAGGAATTTTTTCCGGCACCGAAAGGGGGTTAATACGATGAACGATACATTTGAAAAAATCAGCGATATTATCGGCAAGCGTTTTGAACTGAGCGAGACCAAAATCACTCCGGAGACCACCTGGGAAGAAATTGGCGCAGACAGCATTGACCTTGTTGACCTTATCTCTGAAATTGAAGACGAATTTGACGTCAGCATTCCCGATGATTCAATTGAGGACCTCAAAACGGTCGGAGACGTTGTAAAGCTCGTTGACGAGTTATAAAAACCGAATAATCAAACAGCCGAACAGACGGGTTTTCTCCGTTGTTCGGCTGTTTTTATATGTCTGATGAAAAAATTTCCGCTATCTGCCGGCTGTGTGGAAAATGAGCGCGCAAAGCGTCAATCACGCCGCAGGCTGCCATTTTTTCTTCGGCCGCCGCTTTTTCAGCCGTTACGTTCAGTTTCATCCGGATTGTTTACCTCGCAGAAAAAATCGGCTCCCTTGTCCTTAAAAAGTACAATTGAAGCTTCAAGCAGCAGCCTGAAATGCGCCTTCGGGTCATCGAGCGGTATTTCAAAGTCCTCCTTCATTTTCTGTATTCGGTAAAGGACTGTGTTGCGATGGGTGAAAAGCATTTCACACGTCTCCTTGAGGGAGCGGCTGCAGGCCAGATAATAATACAGCGTTTCGCAGTATTGGGTGTCTCTCTTTTTATCATGAGACGCGAGCGCAAGAATCTGCGGCGAAAGCAAATCGCCGCAAAGCCTGATTTTGTTCAGCACAAGCGGCACCGCAAGCTCGCAGACCGAAAAAACACTGCCCGAACGAAAATCTCTGTCTGAAATTATATCGAGCGCTTCAAGCGCAGTTTTGTAAAGCAAAGGAAGCTCATAAAGCTCGCCGAGCTTTCCGGAAACAACGATTTTTAAGCTGAACTCTTCGGCGAGCGAAGTCAGCGCGGTGCGGCTGTGCCCCTCATGCAGGAACATAAAAATTCTTCCGTTATGCAAAAACGGGTGAGATTTCGGAAATCTGTATGTAATTTCATCCTTGAGCTGAACCTTGCCCGGATAGCGCGAATTATAGGCCGCAAGGTCAATCAGCGCAAACGCTTCGGGGTGAAAATCCGCAAGGTAGGTTGACGAAGCCTGAAGGCGAAAGAACGACCTTGACTGAAAACCGCCGTCAAGCAGATGAATCAGAATCTCCTCCGCCGTTTCAAACGGCTTGTCAAAACGTCCGGCCTGAACAAAAAGCTGCTTTGAAAGAACGCTTTCGATCTGTGCATAAATTTTCGGGTCAACAGCTTCAAGGCTGTTTTTTGCGTCAACGCAAACGAGATAGCCGAGCCGTACCTTTGCGCTGACGAGCGGGGCAAAACGCCGCCTGAACGCAGTTCCTTCAAGTTCAACAAAGTCTGCGCTCCCTTCGGAAAGCTTTCCGCTCGCCGCAATTATTGCGCCGACCTCATAGGCAACTTCGCCTTTTTTCACCGTCTCGCTAAAGACCTCATCGAAAAAACCGCCCGGCGTGTAATGCGCCGCAACGCGGAAGGTATCGTCAATCACCATCAGCGGACAAGCGAGTATTTCTCCGGCGTCCTGCGTGAGCCGCCCGAGGTCATCACCTTCAAAAAAATCCGATAAGAGCAGGGAGATGTCTGCCGCCATAATAATCGCCTCCCGGGTTTATAGTGCCGTTTTATCCGGCTGCTTTCGGGCGAAGAGATTTTCCCGTTGCAACCGTTCCGTCGTCAATTTCATGGTTCTCAAGAATTTCCGTCTGTGTCAGCATGAAATATCTCTGCCAGCCCTCATCGAGCGTCAGATTCAGGTCGGAGTCCGCCCATGTGACGTCAACGTGATAGGTTCCGCCTTTGAGCTTGACAAGGTTCCACGCATGAGACACGCCCTGCGAAACGCCGCTGACCTGTTTGCACCACAGATTCGCCTTTCGGCAAAGGTACTCGAACGCCGTGGAATAGCCCTGACAAATTGCGACCGGGCCTTGAATCGCACCGTAGGCCGTCATTGTCGGTTTTCCGCCTTCAAAGTCGTTGTCATAGGCGGTTCTGATTGAAATTACAGCCGCAAGGTAGCGGTATTTATCATAGGTGCTGAAGCTTTTCGGAATGGATTCAACAATAAGGTTGCATTCCTCTTCAAAAATCTCAAGCTCTTTTTTAATTTTCGCTGTGTTCTTCACGTTCTTTGCGTCCGAGTCACTGGGGAGGGAATAGACTGATTTGAGCCCGGTAGTCATGTCTCCGGAAAAGACCTCTTTAATGTCAAAATACAGCTCATATTCCGGATAATCCTTGCAGAGCGCCGAGGAGGCGACCAGAACATTGTCAAGTGTAGTGTATCCGTCCTTTTTCGCCGTATATTCAAACGCAGTCAGTTCCTTTACCTTGGGGAGCATTTCGTTATAAAGCTCCTTCTGCGCCTTACTGAGGCCTGAATACGCCGTGTTGCCTTTTTCATATGGGAAGCTTACCTTTGAACCGCTCCTTTTGTTTTCCTTCACATACCAAAGCGCAAGGTCAACGTCGCTTTTGATTCGTTTTTCCGCGGCCTTTCTTGCGCTGCTCTTTTGCAAAGCGGCCGCAGAGGTTGACGGGGCAAGCGTTGTTCCGGCAAGGGAGGAAAACGACGCCGCTTCGCTTGCTGTCTGCTGTTTTGTTTCCTGCTGCTTCGTTGTTTCGGCGGAAAGCGCAGAAGATGTCTCTTTGCCCGGAGACGGGCGCGGCTCCTTTCGACAGCCGGAAAACACCGTCAGAAAAAGCACCGCCGCAAGAAGCAGAGAGAGAACCTCCACTTTTCGAGTCAGGCGTCCTGGTTTTTCGGTAGTCATACATAATCCCCTCTCATTTTAATTTTGAAAAATTCAACTGATTTAATTATAGAGAAGCTGCGTCAAAAAGTCAATTATAACCTCTTGCGTAACGGTCATTCCCTCTCTTTGTCTGAACGGAATTTTGCAAACAAAGCGCATTTCATCGGCAGTGTCATAGACGGGCAGCCTTGAGATGTTTCTGTTGCTTTTAACCGACTATACCGCATTTTTCCGTTTTATTTAACAGCGGAGCGAAAAATCGGCAACTGCTTTGAAAACACCTATGTGGGAAAAGGCGAACCGCCCGAAAAGCACGGGCAGTTCGCCTTTTAATAAGCGTTTTATTTGGCTTTTGCGCTCTTCGCAGACGAGTACGCACTGTTAATCGTCTTTTTGCCGGAGATTGTGTAAGCCGCAACCTTGAAATAATAGGTCTTGCCTTTGGTGAGGCCTGTTTTGGTGTAGCTGACCTTGCCCTTGACGGTGGCAATCTTCTTATACTTTCCGTTCTTTGAAGCTGCCATATAGACGTTATAGCCCGTTGCTCCCGTCTGCTTGCTCCAGCTGAGCTTTGCCGCTTTCTTTGCGGCGGTGGCTTTCAAGGTCGGGGCCTTCGGAGCAATCGTGAACGTCAGCGTTTTTTTGCCGCTGTAGTTGCCCTTGAAGGTAACGGTCACGGTGTAGCTTCCGGGGGTCTTCATGCCCTTCGGATACTTCACGGTGTAGTCCTTTCCTTCGGTGAGAGCTTTTCCCTTGCTGGTTTTTATGACGACTTTCGGCTTTTGAGCTTTGCCGTTATAGGTGTAGGAGGTTTTGGAGAGCTTTACGGAGGAAGCCTTGTAAATGACCGTTGTTTTTTTCACCTTGCCGCAGACTGTGCAAGCGGTAACCGTCTTGCCGTTCTTTGACGTTGTGGCTTTTTTGGTGGTCGTCTTATACTTGTGACCGAGAGCCGAAACGGTCTTTTGCGCCTTTATGACTTCGCCGCAAGCCGAGCAGTGTGAGCCTGCCGTTTTGCCCTTTTCGGTGCAGGTTGCGGGGGCAGCCGCGTCAACGACTTCCGTGTGGCCGTTGGCCGGAACCTTGCTGTCAACGTAGCTTTCACCGCAGACTGTGCAGGTGTGCGTTGTGTAGCCGTCTGTTGTGCAGGTTGGTGCGGTTACGGTGTCCTTATATGTATGCGCCTTAACGGGGATGCTTTCTGTTTTCAGCGTAATGTGGCAAGCTGTGCATTCGATGTGCTTCGTTCCGCCGACAGTACAGCTTGAATCCTTGTCGATTATCCATGAAGATTCCGTATGGCCGTTGGCCGGGATATCCTTCTGTGCAACGAGGACTTCGCCGCAAACCGAGCAGTGCTTGCCTTCGGTCTTGCCAGGCTCGGTACAGGTTGCGGCAACAGCCGCGTCAACGACTTCCGTGTGGCCGTTGGCCGGTACATCTTTTTGTGCAACGAGAATTTCGCCGCAAACCGAGCAGTGCTTGCCTTCGGTCTTGCCGGGCTCGGTACAGGTTGCGGCAACAGCCG
>CAKSYX010000011.1 GCA_934525065.1 uncultured Eubacteriales bacterium | reverse complement strand
TTTTTGCCCACTCGCGGTATCTACATACAGCTTCGGGGCAAAGAAAACGCTTTCTGCATCTAAATGCGACAGCCCCCATCTATCATATCTTTATGAAATAAAATATTTTCTGCCCTTTTCCGTTTCAAACGAGGTCACGCCGTTTTCAAACTCGGTTTTAACCTCGTTTTTCTCTTCATCCTCAACAAGCATAACCTTTCCGTCGCCGAAAATTCTGCATATTCCTCCGCAGTTTGAAAGAACCTCCCCGGCTCCGAGTCTGCCGTCCTGCCACTTGAGCGAAACAATGAAACCGCCGCGCGCCGCAAGGCCGGTGAATTCGCCGTTTCGCCAGCTTTTCGGAATTGCCGGAAGCAAGCGAATAATGCCGTCATGGCTTTGAAGGAGCATTTCCGTCACGCCTGCGGTAAAGCCGAAGTTGCCGTCAATCTGGAACGGCGGATGAGTGCCGAGCATATTTTTGAGAATTGTTGTTTTGAGAATCTGCGCTATGACCTCTTCGCATTTCTCACCCTGACCGAGCCTTGCACGGCAAAGCAGACGGTGCGCCAGAGCCCAGCCTGTGGTTTTGATTCCGCGGTCGTCAAGCGAAGCCGAAGCAGCCTTGTGAAGCTCCGGTGTGTCCTTCGTAATCTGAGAGAACGGATAAACGCCCAAAAGGTGCGAAATGTGGCGGTGATGCTTCTGAACACCCATGAGCCTTCCGCCGAGAAGGAAGCTGTCCTCATCTGCCCATTCGCGGATAAAGCCGCTCTTCGTCACCGTATGCGGAAGAAGGCGCTCCCTTTGCGTCTTAATTTTTTCAATCAGTTCACGGTTAACGGTCGAGCCGCGCCCGTTTTCTTCAAGCTTTGAAGAAAACTTTATAACCGAGTCAAACAGAGCCAGAACGATGCTCTGCTCAAAGGTTCCGCCCTTGCTGACCGGGCCGTGCTCGGCGGAAAAGCAGGGAGAAACAACCATGCGACCGCTTTTTTTGTCTTCAACCAAAACCTGTGACCAAAGCAGGGCGGATTCCTCCATGACGGGATATATCTTCTTCTCAAGCATATCAAGGTCGCCGGTGTAGGAATAATATTCCCCCATTTCAAACGCCGCCCAAGCTCCGTTTGCCGGTGCCCAGCCCCAGCGCCAGTTAAAGCCGGGCGCAACGATTCCGAGAGGGTTGACCGCCGTGTGGCAGACCCAGCCCGTGCTCTTTTCATAATCCGGATTTCCGTTTTCGTCCGTTTCTCCTATCCCGAAGGAGTTGAACGCCGCAACCCTGCCGGGCTTTCTCAGTGAATCAATAAAATCAAGATACGGCAGAGCGGTTTCCGCAAGATTCGCAGAAAAGGCCGGCATATAATTCATCTGCAGGTTGATGTTGAGGTGGTAATCGCTTTCCCACGGCGGATTGTTTTTCGCGTTCCAGATTCCCTGAAGATTCGCCGGGAGCGAGCCGTCACGCGAGGACGCGATGAGAAGGTAGCGGCCGTATTGATAAAGCGTTGTGATGAGATTGCGCCTGAACTCGCCCTTTTTGCCGAAGCGCATGAGCATATAGTCCGTCGGATGGGTCGATTCCTCTTCGCCGAGGGTGAACTTTACGCGGTCAAAAAGCGCTCTGTAATCCGCAAGGTGGGTACGGTAAAGGTCGCCGAAGGTTTTCTGCGCGGCTTTTTCAACCGTCTGTCTCGCCTGTTCAAGCGGGTCGGTGTCAGAGAAAAAGCTCGGGTATGTATTCACATAGTTTGTGGCAAGGCTCATTATTATAAGAACGTTGTTTGCGTTTTCAACGCGGATGTGGCCGTCCTCTGTTGCCGCAAGTGAGCCGCCGTCCGCAATGAATTTCACCGAGCCGCCGTATTTCATCGAGTTTTTATCTTTTCCGTCGGGTGCGTTGAGACCCTTGTTGGCGTTGACTGTTCCATAAAGGAGGATTGTGTCGCCCTGCGCTTTGACGGTGCCCTTCTGGTCTGAAACAACGTATGCTTCAAAGCTTACGGGAACGGGCGTCTTGTCCCTTTCGGTGCAGGAGATTCTTCCAACAAAAACGTTGTCGGGGTAGCTGACAAAATAGTGCCGCGTGTGGTTCGCTTTGCCGACACGGTAGGAAACCATCGCAGATGCGGAGGAAAGATCAAGGTCGCGGACATAATTGTCGCCCTCATCGCTTCCGAAGTTAAGATACAGATTGCCGAACGCCTGATACGCGCCAAAACCGGTGAAGTTGCCCTCAAGCCTTTCCATGAGCTTCGCTGCGCCCTTGGCATCGCCCTTTTCAAGTGCGGCCTGAACCGCTTTAAGGTTCTCTCCGCGGCTTGTGTCCGAAATGCCGTAGTTAAAGCCGGGAACGTCCTTTCCGCCGGACCAGAGAGTCTTTTCGTTGAACTGAATCAGCTCGCAGTTTTTCGCGCCGAAAATTTTTGCGCCGATCCTTCCGTTGCCGAGCGGCAACGCCTCATTTTCCCAGCCGAAGTAATTGAGCGTTGCGCTTTTGCTGTAACATAAAAACATAGTAATACCTCTTATGTCGGTTTAATCAAGTAGTATTATAGCTTTTTTTCAGCCAAAAAGTCAACGCTTGAAGCCACAAATATGCAGCCCGCTTTCTGCCGATGCAGGCATCAAAAAAGGAACCGCAGCGTTGCTGCGGTTCCAATAGGTTCGTTGTCATCTAAGAACGCTCAAAAATCAAAGAGCTTCCATTCCGAGAAGAGAATTGACAAAAGCAATAAGCTTTTCTACAAGAGCTTCAAGGTTAAGCTTTTTGAGAAAATCAAAAAATTCCTGCATAATTACACCTCTTAAAACAAATTAAATCGGTTGATTATTTGGTCGGGTTTGTGGGATAAAGAAGTCCCTTAATAAAAGCAACGATTGCATCAAAAACTGCCTTGAAATCAAGAGCTTTGAGAGCGTCAAGAATACCCTGCATGATTTTCACCTCACTTAAAAAATATAATAATCAGATCGATAAACAGCGTGTTGTTAACACTCTGTTCACTTTCTGTTAACAGAATACAAACTCAACCTTAAATTAACCTTAAAAAGTGAAAAAGTTTGTAAAAATTCAATGAATTTTTGAACAAAATTTTAATGCATTCAAAAAGCAGCAGTTGACTCTCCTTTTTTCGGTTCAGCCTCGGATAAAAAAGCTGTCCCGGCTTTCGCAGCCAAAAAGAGCCTGAAGGGGGTCAACGTCAAGGCCGCGCTCGTTTTCAAGCTCTCTTTTCATTGCGGCGTTGTTGAAGAACGCAACGACTGAGCCGACAAAACGGACAAAGCCGTTCCAAAGCGGCATTGACGGAAGAAGAACCTTTGACGCACCCTTGCTCTTTTCAATTGAAAACTCGTTGAACGGCTCTTCGCCGGAAACGGTGAAGGAGCGAAGCCTTATGCTGTCCTCGCTGAACGTGAGAACATTATAGATTCCCTCACTTGTCAGGTAATCGTAACCGACACGGTCGCCGAGCGGCGGTATTTCTTCGCTTTCGGCGGCTCTTTTGTTCGTTGTGTATGAGCCGGATGTGACGTAAAGCGTGCCGTTCGGGTCCTTCACCGAAGAAAGCGAGGAGGTTTTCCCGGTTGTCAGGCCGCCCTTGATAATGTTTGAGCGCGTATAATAATGGCTGTGGCCGGAAAGGACAAGGTCAACGTCAAACTCGTCCATAAGCGGAACATAGAGCATACGAAGCAGCCTGTTTTCGCTTTCTCTGTGCGCGAGCCTTCCGCCGAACAGATCGTGGTGCATTACGGCAACGCGCCACTTGACGTCCATGTTTTGAAGCACGGCCGAGCGCATAAAGCTCCGGTGAGCCGAAGCGTCGGGACAGTTGGAATCAATCATAAGGAAGAGCACATCACCCTTGACAAACCAGTAATCGCGGCCGACATAGCTTTTGAGTCCGGCATAGCTTTCATATGGGAAGGTTGCAAAGGTTTTATAGCCTGCGCCCTTGCGGTCATGGTTGCCGACAGAAAGGGCAGTCGTCATATTTTTGAGCGCAGGGGAGGAAACAAACGCTGTGTATTCATCGCGAAGCCCCATGGTCGCCTGGTCGCCGCCGGAAAGCAGCAGAGAAGCGCCGTATTTTTCCTGCGCAGTTTGAAGCGTGCGGTCAAACTGCTCTGCGTGGGCAGAAAGCTTCTCCTCTCCGTTTGAAGCGGTCATATGCACATCGGTAACATACACGGCGGAAAAATCGGTTGACGAAGAGACGGTCAGCGCGGCCTGCTTTGAACGGAAGCCTTCGCTCTTGCAGGTATAGGTATATACACCGTCCTCAAGGCCGGTTGCATAAACTTTATATATGTAGTCGCCCTCAGGGGTTTTCTGCGCAGGGGCGGTGAAGGTCTTTTCCGTGTCTGCGCCTTTCACGGTGACTGTTCCGCCGCCGTTTTTGCTGCCGAACCATGTGAAATAACGGCTGTTTTCCGTGTGGCCGGGAGAGACATAAACTGCGGCTCTTTTTTCTTCGCTTTGCCAGTATGAGCTCCAATCAAAGCTCTGCGAACCGGAGGCAAAGGCCGCGCACGGAAGTGTAAAGGCCATTATAAGAGCCAGAATGACCGATATTGTTCTTTTCATTTTTTCTCCTTCTCTCTTCACCGATTAAGATTATTTCTCTCTCAAGAGCTTTGAAAGCTCTTCCATAAAAGTATTGATATCCCTGAACTGACGGTAGACCGAAGCAAAGCGAACATATGCAACCTCATCAAGGTTTTTCAGCTTGTCCATTGCAAGCTCTCCGATATGAACCGAGGTCACCTCACGGTCGAGGGAATTTTGAAGCTCGGCTTCAATATCCGAAACGGCTTTTTCGATTTGAGCTATTGAAACCGGCCTTTTTTCGCACGCCCTGAGCAGACCGTTGAAAAGCTTGACACGGTCAAACGCTTCGCGCGACTTGTCCTTTTTAACAACGATTACGGGCACGGTTTCAATAATTTCATAGGTTGTGAATCTCTTTCCGCAGGCAACACACTCGCGTCGTCTGCGAATTCTTTCTCCCTCATCGGTCGGACGCGAGTCAATAACCTTGCTTTCGGCCCAACCGCAAAACGGACATTTCATAGCTCAACCGCCTTTCTTGCGCTTTTCTTTCGCTATACATTATATAATATACAGCAAGGAGGGGCTTTTTGTCAAGAAAAATCACATTAGCAAATATCCAAACAAGCAAAAAGATATGTAATGGTATATGCCTTTACATTGCCCGAAACCGTTCCAAAATTATTGCACACTTTCAACATTTGAGTGTTCAAAAATTGTGGTTTACGGTTAAAAATTTCAAATTGCTGTTGAAAACTTCGTTAAAAATGTTGAAAAGTCCGAATCCTTCGTTGAAAATACGGTTGAAAGGGCTTTTTTGCGCCGCCTTTCGCTCTTTTTCCCGAACAGCGGACGGCGAAAAGCTTTTTCCCTTTACGGGGCGGTTTTTGTTGACAAAAGCGCGGCGGAATGATAGACTGGTTACGGTCTTAATGTGGTAGGAGACGGACAGACCGAAAAACCGAAAAGGACAGTGTTTATGAGTTACAGTAAAGAAGATATTTTGCGCATTGCGAAGGAAGATGACGTCAAGTTTATATGCCTTCAGTTCACCGATATTCTCGGAATGCTCAAGAGCGTTTCAATCACGCGCAGCCAGCTTGAAAAGGCGCTTTCAAACCGCTGCTGCTTTGACGGCTCTTCAATCGACGGCTTTGTGAGAATCGAGGAATCGGATATGTGTCTGCACCCCGACCTTGACTCCTTTGTTGTTCTCCCTTGGGAAAACGAAAGCGGAAAAACCGCAAGGCTCATCTGCGACGTATATTTTACCGACGGAACGCCGTTTGAAGGCGATCCGCGCCACGTTCTCAAAAGGGCAATCAAAAAGGCGGGTGAAATGGGCTTTACCTGCAACGTCGGCCCGGAATGCGAATTTTTCCTTTTCCGCCAGGACGAAAAAGGCAGACCCACGACATATTGCCACGACACGGGCGGATACTTTGACCTCGGCCCTATCGACAGGGGCGAGGACTGCCGAAAGGATATCTGCCTGACACTTGAAAGCATGGGCTTTGAAATTGAAGCCTCTCACCACGAGAACGCAAAGGGTCAGCATGAAATCGACTTCAAATATGACGAGGTTCTGCGCACGGCGGACAACGTTATGACCTTCAAGCTCGTTGTCAAAAACCTTGCCAACCGCCACGGACTTTACGCAACCTTTATGCCGAAGCCGGTGTTCGGCGAATGCGGCTCAGGTATGCACACGAACATCTCCCTTTTCAAAGACGGAAAGAACGCTTTCTATGACGAAAACGATGAATACGGCCTTTCAAAAACGGCATACAGCTTTATCGCCGGGATAATGGAGCACATTGAAAGCATGACGCTTTTGACGAACCCGATAGTCAATTCATACAAGCGTCTTGTTCCCGGCTATGAAGCTCCGGTATACATCGCGTGGTCGGCAAAGAACCGCAGTCCGCTCATCCGCATCCCCTCAGCAAAGGGTACGGCAACCAGAGTTGAGCTTCGCAACCCCGACCCGGCCGCAAATCCTTACCTTGAAATGGCGGCGAGCATTTTTGCCGGCCTTGACGGAATCGAAAGGGGTCTGACACCGCCGCCCGCGAAGGATTCCAACATCTTCAGCCTCACCGAGGAGGAGCGCAAAAGCGAGGGTATCGGCTCACTGCCGAAAACACTCGGCGAAGCGATTGCCGCCTTTGAAAAGAGCGACTTCATGCGCGAATGCATGGGCGAGCACATCTTCAAAAAGTATTCCGCCGCAAAAAGAGAAGAGTGGAAGGAATACAGCACCCGCGTTTCGCAGTGGGAGATTGAAAAGTACCTCGGAAAATACTGATAAAACACCGGGAGCTGCTCCGTTTTTGGAGCAGCTCCCGTTTTTATAACTTTGAAGTTATGCCGTTACGGCGATTTTTTCAAGCGTTTCGTCAAGCTTCGCTTCGTATTGCCCGCGTCCCACAATGAAGCTTGAGGCGTGGTCTGCGCCGTCAACAATCATCATGTCCTTGACCTCGCTTGAGCAGGCGTCAAAGAGAAGATAAACCATGTAGGTCGGAACAAACTTGTCTGCGCCGCCGTGGACGAAGAGCATGGGCACCTTCGCCTTTTTCACGCTGTCAAGTGCGCTCGTGTCGCGGAAATCATAGCCGGCCTTTTTAACGTTTATTGAGTTGACTATCGGAAGGAGCGGCTTTGAGGGCACCTTCATCTTTGAAAGCTTATACGCAAACTCATCCCACGCGCTCGTGTAGCCGCAGTCGGCAACGATGAGACGAACGTTTTCGGGCAGGTTTTCATCCCCGGCCATCATCATGACCGTTGCGCTGCCCATTGAAACGCCGTGGAGAACAATTGAAATGTCCTCGCCAAAGGTGCTGTTCAAAAAGTTCAGCCATTTGATGCAGTCCTTTGATTCATAGTAGTCAAAGCCGATATATCTGCCTTCGCTTTCGCCCGAAGCACGGTGGTCAACAAGAAAAACGTTGAAGCCGCGCGAAAGGTAATACTGAGAAATTCCGGAAAATTCGCGTCTGCCCTCGCTGCGGTAGCCATGGGAGCCGAACATGAAGAGCTTTGAGGGCTTTTCCGGTCTGAGGAGATAACCGACGAGCTTTGTTCCGTCGTCCGCTTCAATTGAATAGCGCTCATAGCCATAATCCTCGAGCCACTGCCTGTTTTTTTCGCCGGCGGCGCGCATTTCGGTCATATCGGCGCCCGAAACGAGGTTGCCGAAGCTCTCCGGAACGGCAAATCTGCGGTCAACCAAAAGGTTTGAAATAAGGTCGCAAAGAAGATATCCGCCGCCGGCAACCGTACCGGCAAGGGTGAGAAGTTTTTTAAGTTTCATCGTGTCTGCTCCTTTTCATAGATTCTTTGGAATATTATACCACTAAACGCGTAAAAGAGCAACATTTGTTGCCAAGCTTGTACAAATTGAATGAAATTTATGTCTTGAGCAATGCCCTCTTTTCGCATGATTTTTTAATAAATCGTGGATTTTTAACCCAAAATGTAGTATAGTGAATGTGAGTATATGAGGACATTTGCGGCTCTGTACTCGAGATATATTTTGAAAATACGCTCACAAGAGGTGAATATAATGAGAAAAACAAAAATCATCTGCACGATAGGTCCGGCCTGCCGCGACGAAAAAACAATCACGGAAATGTGCCTTGCCGGCATGAACGTTGCAAGGCTCAACTTTTCTCACGGCGTTTATGCCGACCACGATGAAAACATCAGGCTCATCAAAAAAGTGAGAGAAAAGCTTTCTCTCCCCGTTGCGATCATGCTTGACACAAAGGGCCCCGAATACAGAATCAAAACCTTCAAAAACAAAAAGGTCACCGTCAAAGACGGCGACACCTTCACCTTCAGAACCGATGACGTTGAGGGTGACGAAACTCAGGTCTCCGTAACATACAAAGACCTTCCGAAGGAGCTTGAGGTCGGCGAAACCGTCCTCGTCAACAACGGCCTTTTGATTTTTGAGGTTACGGAGATTGAAAAAAACGCCGTAATCACAAAGGTTGTCTCGGGCGGTGAAATTTCAGACAGAAAAAGCATGAGCTTCCCCAACAAGGTCATGCACCACGAATATCTCAGCGAAGCGGACAAGCAGGATCTTCTTTTCGGAATGGAAAGAGACATCGACTTCATCGCCTGCTCGTTCGTTTCTCAGAAAAGCGACCTTGTTGCCGTCCGCGAATTCCTTCATGAAAACGGCTATGACGACATCAGCCTGATTGCAAAAATCGAGAACCGTTCCGGAATTGACAACATTGAAGAAATTGCCGAGGAATGCGACGGAATCATGATCGGCCGCGGCGACATGGGCGTTGAAATTCCCTTTGAACAGCTCCCGGCGATTCAGAAAAAGCTCATCACGACCTGCCGCCTGCTCGGAAAAAGGGTAATTACGGCAACGGAAATGCTTGAGTCGATGATATATAACCCCAGACCGACCAGAGCAGAAATTTCAGACGTTGCAAACGCCGTTTATGACGGAACAAGCGCGGTCATGCTTTCGGCCGAAACAGCCGCGGGCAAGCACCCCGTTCTTGCCGTTCAGACTATGGCAAAAATTGCCGAGGAGACGGAAAAGTGCATCAACTATAAGCGCCGCTTCTCTTCAACTCCGTTCGTTATCAAGAACACGGTTGACGCAATCTCCCACGCAACCTGCGGAATGTCAATAGACATCGGAGCAAAGGCTATCGTTGCCTGTTCGCTTTCCGGCGCAACGGCAAGGATGATCTCCCGCTTCCGCTCCCCGGTTGACATAATCGGCCTGACGGTCAGCAAAAAGACCTATTACCGCCTTGCGCTCTCATGGGGCGTCACACCGGCGATGTGTGACGTCTTCCAGTCCGTTGATGTTCTTTTCTATACGGCAACCGGCATTGCAAAAGAAAAGTTCGGCCTTAAAAAGGATGACCTGATCATAATCACGGGCGGACTGACAAACGGCGTTTCCGGCAACACAAACCTCATCAAGGTTGAAAGAGTCTGATTTTTTCGGAGGTACAATGAACAAAAAAGCTTTTTTCAAAATTGAAAGCGGTCTTTTTGTCCTCACAACAAAAAACGGAGAAAAGGACAACGGCTGCGTGATCAACACCTTCATTCAACTTTCAAATTCAGCGTTTCCGCTTGTTGCCGTTTCGGTCAACAAAGCGAATTACACCTGTGAATTGATTGAACAAAGCGGCGTTTTTGCTGTCAACTCCCTGACGCAGAGCACGCCCTTCAGGCTGATTGAACATTTCGGCTTCAAAAGCGGACGCGACACACAGAAGTTTTTCAAAAACCAAAACGAAAAACGCGCGGAAAACGGCTGTCTCTTCCTTGCGCAGTTCACAAACGCATACTTTGCCTGCCGCGTGAAGGAAACCGTTGACTGCGGCGATCATCTGCTGTTTATTGCCGAAGCGACCGAAGCCGAGGTTCTCTCGGATGAAAAATCGCTCAGCTATGATTATTACCACGAGAACATCAAGCCGAAGCCACAGCCTGCGGCAAAGGGCTGGCGCTGCAAAATCTGCGGCTATGTCTATGACGGCGAGGAGCTTCCGGCGGATTTCATCTGTCCGCTTTGCAAGCATCCGGCAGAGGATTTTGAAAAAATATAAGTGCACACAGAACGGGGATTGTCTTACGCGGCAGTTCCCGTTATTTTTTTGCGCTTTTTCATTATGATTTTTCAGTCGTAAGTCCGCAACGCCCAAAAACTTTTGTTTGAAAATTCTTTTTTTATCCGCGCGTTTGTTGACGTCTCGGCAAAGCTTGTGATAAAATATTTTGAAAACAATTTATGAAAGAATGTTGAAGATGAAAAAAACAAAGGCATTTTCTCTCTCGCTTTTTGCCTGCTCGGTTCTTCTGCTCCTCTTTTTCTTCGGTGCTTCGGCGCTCTCTGCGCCCGAACAGGTTCAAAAGCTCAAGGCCGTTTCGGAAGCGAACAGCGTTCTCACCTCATGGAACAGGGTCGATGACGCATACGGCTACCGCGTGTACCTCATCGAAAACGGAAAAATCAAGGCCTATAAGACCCTCAAGGACACCTCCTTTGAGTTCACCGGTCTTAAAGCGAACAGCGAATATTCCGTAAGGGTCAGAGCCTATGTTCCTGACGGCAAGGACAAAAAGGAAAAGCTCTTCGGAAAATACAGCGAAACGCTCTCATTCAAAACAAAGCTCCCTGTTCCCGAAAATCTGCGCGTCAAAAAAGCCACAGAAACCTCGCTCTCCTTCACCTGGAGCAGTGTTAAGGATGCTGCGGAGTACGCCGTTTATCTTGCGCCGTGCGGCTCTTCGGATTACAAGCTGCTTTCAAAAACAAAAAGCACCGCCTATACCGTTAAAAACCTTGACGGCAAAAGCGGTTATAAATTCCGCGTCCGAGCACTGAGCAAAGGCAATTTTTCAAGAATGACGGCGGTCACCGCCTTCTATACCGTTTTGAAAAAAGTTACGGGAATCAAGACGGAAAGCAAACCCGCCTCGTCCGTAAAGCTCACATGGAATACCGTAAAGCTTGCTGACGGCTACCGCGTTTACGCCTCAAAAACAAAAGACGGAAAGCTCAAATATCTCGGCACAGCAAAAAAACCGGCCTTCACCTATACCAAGGGCGAAAGCCGAACCGTTTACTACTTTGCGGTGCGCGCAATAATCAAGACGAAAAATCAGAGCGTCTACGGAACTCTTTCAAACCGCGTCCGCGGAAAAACCGGCAATTTTTCGGCCGAGCTTTCAAAAAGCACCGTCCGCAAAGGCGAATACATTGACGTAAGGGTTACCGGCGCGAAGTCGCCCAGACTTTCAAGCTCAAACACCTCGGTCATCAAGGTGGAAAAGGGCAGACTGCACGCCGTTGGAACAGGAAGCTGCACCGTTTCGGTCACCTGCAAAAAGAACACGGTGAAGCTCAAGGTCAGCGTCGGTGCGCCGATTTTGGGTTATATGTCCTGCGTGTATGACGTAACGCGCGGCCGGATGATTTTTGGCAACAGAATGAATGACCGCTGCTACCCGGCGAGCATCACAAAGCTCATCACGGCTCTCGTGGCTCTCAAATACATGAGCGTCAACTCGACAATAGTTGTCGGCAACGAGCTGAACATGGTTGAACCGCTCTCAAGCCGCTGTGATATATACAGGGGAGAGAAATTCCGCCTCGGCGACTTGCTTTACGGTCTGCTTTTGCCCTCCGGCGGAGACGCGGCATACACGATTGCCGTCAACTGCGCGCGCAAGGTCTCCGGCAACCCGAACATGGGCTATGTTGCCGCAAAGAACTACTTTGCCGGCCTTATGAACAGCTACATGAAGTCCATCGGAGCCACCGGAACGCATTGCGTCAACCCCCACGGCTACCCGGTTTCGGGTCATTATTCGACCGTTCACGACCTTCTTCTTGTTGCAAGAAAGGTTCTTCAAAACGAAACTCTCAGCCGCGTGACTTCAACCTACGGAAAATATGTTACCGCGCTGACCGGAAGGGGAAGATACTGGTCAACCACAAACGGACTTATAATTCCCGGCGGCTCCCGATATAACCCGTACTCCCACGGAATGAAAACGGGAACGGTCAACGACAATTACACCGGAATCATCTCCGCCGCAACAAACAAAAAGCACACCGTCATAACCATCGTCATCGGCTGCGAAAGCTACGGCGCAAGGTATGACGCAACGCAAAGACTTTATAATTACTACTTCTATTAAAAGCAAGGCACCGCGCCGAAATTGACGCGGTGCTTTTCTTTTTGCCGATATCAAAAAGGGGGACTGCCTTGTTTTGAAGCAGTCCCCGATTGTTTTGTTGACTTTGTTTATGCTCCAAGCCTTGAAAGAACGGAGAAGATGGAGTTGACTGCCGTGTAAAGCAGCTTCCAGAAGGAGAAGCCTTCGTTTGTGTTCTGAGGAACACTTTCGCCGAAGAGGAAGCTTCCGTCCTTGTCGTAATGCCATGCGTAGGTTCCGTCGGAGGAATAAAGCGTTTCGGCAATGTCGTCTCTCGGATCGGTGAACTGGCTGTGGCCGGGGAAGGTGTAGATGTCTTTTATCGCGTCGTCCATTATAAGCTCGCCGGCAAAGTTCTTAACGTCCTCTCTGCCGTTCATGCCCATGTGAGAAACAGCCTTGAAATACCACGTATTTTCGGGCAGAAAGCCCGTTGAAGCGTCAAGCTTATTATCCGGTGAAATGTGGTTGTGAGCCGGATTTTTGCAATAGGTCTGCGGGGAAGCATAGCCTTCGCCGAGAGTTTTTCCGAACGGTGCAGACATTGTTCCGAGCGCGGAGGAGGCAGGTGAAAGCAGGTTGTCCGCGTCGCCCTCATAGCAGCCGAAAAGCGGCGCCATGAAATAGCCCATATTATAGCTTGAAATTGTGTGAACATAAATGCCGCTTTCCATGAGCTTTGAAAGCGTCTTCGGGAAAGCCTTTCTTGCCGCGTCATAGGCGTCCGTTTCTGCCCTGACTGCGCTGTATTTTTCGTCCGAAAGCCAGATGTCCTTCGCCTTCGCATAGCTTTCTGCCGGGCAAAGTGCCCACATCATTGAGCTTTTTTGAACAAGCATTTCTCTTGCGGTCTGAAGTGCGGCGCGCAGAACCTTTTCCTGCGTTTTTGAAGAAAGTGCCATTCTCAGCGCAAGGCTGATCTGATATGCACTGTCGCCGTCAAGCAGGGCGGGAAGAATTTCGCGGTGGAGCGTTTCAATGTCATAGATGCGAACGTTGTCAAGCATAACGTCGCCGACGATTTGAGAACCGTCAAAGGCCGGAATCATGTTGACGATTTTTTTAATGTACTTATAATCCTCCGGATAAGAGGCGAGGTACTGAATGAGAACGGTTCCTCCCTGACTTATCGGAACAAGGTTGATCTTCTGCGCTCCGGTCTGAGCGAGAACAACATTATGAAGGTATTCATGAAGTCCGTCCGCGGCGGCCTTTATGCTGCCGAAGGAATCGTAGGTATAGTAATACCTGACGTCATCGTAGCTTTGAAGCGAGCTTAGCGAAACATGGGAATAAATTTCGGCCTGTTCCTCTGCGGAAAGCTCGGAATACGGCAAATTGAAACGGCTGATGACCTTGTTATAAACCGGTGTTCCGTCATCGTTGAGCGCAAAGGGCTTGAAAAGCTCTTCCATGAACTTCTGCGCACGTTTTGAAATTCCGGCGTCCGTGCGTGTAATTGCCGAAGAAAGCAGCGGGCCGGCAAGTGAAGTGATAATTTTCTTTGCGTTCAGACCCGGCAGGTCAAAGATACTGATGTCTCCGAGGTATTCGCCGCTTTCGTCATAGACTCTGGTCTGACTTTGGCCGAAGCCGGGGATAAGAATGACCGGCGTTTTTGAGCTTTCGTGCGCCGCAAAAGAAAAAGCAGCAAGCGAAAACACGAGCACAAACGCAAGAACAACACAAAGCAGGGCTTTAAAGGTTCTTTTCATTTTGATTTCTCTCCTTTTAAATTTTGAAAAGGGGCTGTCGCATTTAGATGCAGATTTGCCCCGAAGCTGTATGTAGACACCGCGAGTGGGCAAAAAAACGCTTAAAAGAGCAAAATTATTTTCAATATCATCAATAAGCAAAGACTATATTTCATATGAAACACTAATTTTGATAGGGCTCGTGAAATATAGTCTTTTTCTTTTCGTTTTGCTCTTTGGTCTGCGCTAAATGCGACAGTCCCAAAAGCAATTATTTTTTCCTGACAAGATACTTGATACTTCTTGCCGGCTTTTTACGCTTATAGGTCTTTTCTGCAACGATCGGAGTTTTGATTACCATGTTTGCGGCAATTGTCCACATGATGATGACCATGAAGATTCCGAAAATCGCATAGAAGCCTGCGGAAAGGCTCGCTTCCGTGATTGAAATGACCGCTGTTGCAAGGGCAACCAAAGCATTGCTTGAAAAATAGGAGATAACGTCGGTGAGGTTAACATCGCCATTGATGATTTTTTCAAAAGCTGCGTTTGAAACAAAAATGCAGGCAAGCGAGAGCACCAGTCCGCCGGCGCAAAGGAAAATCTCCGCCGTGCGCTTTTTCTTTGAGTTTGAAAGCGCACCGACAATTGCGATAGCGATAAGAACGAGCACTATCAGAACAAACAGAACGATAAAGGCATAGACCAGCGGCAAAACCGCTCCGGCAATTTCAGTCAGGCTCTTTGCGTCCTCGCCGGTTTTCGGCTCGGCCTGAACAGCCATTTTTACAATGTCAAAAAGCGAGTATTCATAAAGGGTTGAGAATTTTCCGCTCGTGAGCGAGGAAACGGCGGAAATCAGATTGTTGATCTGGTCGTCGGCGTTACCGATTGTGAAGGAGAACATTTTGAGGAAAAAGCCCATCACTATTCCGGCCACGGCAAGAATCGGGGTAACGATCCTGTAAGCAATTTTCATCGTGTTTTCTTCCTTTCCTTATATATCATTTCCATGAGGAATTGAGAGCAACCGTGCGGTTGAAAACGAGCTTTTCGTCCGTTGAGGTCGTGTCAACGCAAAAATAGCCCTGTCTCATGAACTGGAAGGTGTCACCGGGCTTGAGGTCCTTGACTCCGCTTTCAAGGCGGCAGCCTTCAAGAACAACAAGGGACTCCGGGTTGAGATTGTTTTTGAAGCTGCCCTTTGATTCGTCCGAAGGATTCGGAACGTTGAAAAGGCGGTCATAAAGCCTTGCTTCAAACTCGGTGCTGTGGTCGCTGACCCAGTGGAGGGTACCCTTGACCTTTCTGCCATCGGGGGAGCTGCCGCCCTTGCTTGCCGGGTCATAGGTGCAGTGAACGCAGGTGACCTCGCCGTCTTCGCCGGTGTCGTAGCCGACGCATTTGACAAAGTATGCGCCTCTGAGTCTGACCTCGTTTCCGGGGAAAAGACGGAAATACTTTTTCGGCGGTTCAATCATGAAGTCCTCTTTTTCAACAAAAATTTCTCTTGTGAAAACGGTCTTTCTTGTTCCCATTTCGGGTCTGTCCTGATTGACGGGGAGTTCAATTTCCTCCTGCTGTCCTTCGGGGTAATTATCAATAACGACCTTGAGCGGACGGAGAACCGCCATGGCTCTGGGCGCGTTTTTGTTGAGGTCATCGCGGACGCAGGCCTCAAGCAGGCCGAAGTCAACAACGGAATACGCCTTTGAAACGCCGACGCGGTTTATAAAGTCGCGGATAGCGGCAGGCGTATAGCCGCGCCTTCTCATTCCGCAGATGGTTGCCATTCTGGGGTCGTTCCAGCCGTCAACAATGCCCTCCTTGACAAGCTGAAGACATTTGCGCTTGCTGGTCAGGCAGTAGTTGAGGTTGAGCCTTGCAAATTCAATCTGTCTTGAAGGATGGGGCAGCTCAAGCTCACGAAGGAACCAGTCATAAAGCGGACGGTGATTTTCAAACTCAAGCGAGCAAAGCGAATGAGTCACGCCCTCCTTTGTGTCCGAAAGCGGATGGGCAAAGTCATAAAGCGGATAGACACACCACTTGTCGCCGGTCTGATGATGGGTAACGTGGGCGATTCTGTAAATGACGGGGTCGCGCATATTCATGTTGGGCGAAGCCATGTCGATTTTTGCGCGCAAAACTCTTGCTCCGTCGGGGAACTCGCCCGCCGTCATACGATTAAAAAGGTCAAGGTTTTCTTCAACCGAACGGTTGCGGTAGGGGCTTTCCCTGCCCGGCTCGGTGAGGGTACCTCTTGAAGCGCTGATTTCCTCGGCCGAAAGGTCGCAGACATAGGCCTTGCCGCGCTTGATAAGCTCAATTGCACATTCGTGAATGAAGTCAAAATAGCTTGAAGCGTAAAGCACCTCGTTCCACTGATAGCCGAGCCACTTGATGTCCTCCATGATGGATTCAACATATTCGGTGTCTTCCTTTGAAGGGTTGGTGTCGTCAAGGCGAAGGTTGCAGACGCCGCCGTATTTTTTTGCGGTGCTGAAGTTTATCTGAATCGCCTTGGCGTGGCCGATGTGAAGATAGCCGTTCGGTTCGGGCGGAAAACGGGTCTGAACGTGGTCATAGACGCCGTTTTTGAGGTCTTCGTCAATAAAATCGTGAATAAAGTTTGAGGCCGGTGTATAGTCTTCCATGTGCATTATCCTTTCGTCAGCGGTCAAAGAGAAGCGATCGCGTCATTGAGTCTTTTAATTACCCTTTCTTTTCCGAGAACGGTCATGATTGAGAAAAGGTCGGGTGTGTTCCTTCTGCCTGTTACGGCAACGCGGATAACGGTTGAAACGTCTCCGACGTGGCCGGGGAACTGCTCCGGATTCTTTTTATATTCCTTCACGTTCGGGCAAAAGCCGAGCGAGCTGCAAAGGGTCTTGATGCTTTCAAACCACTCGCTGTTGTCCGCCGCCTGCTCATAGCAGGAAGCATAAGCTAAAAGAATTTTCTTTGCGTTTTCCTTTGAAACGTTTTCGGGAAGCTCGGAAAGATCGGTCGAAAAGCATTCGTCAAAGAAATAGGAAACATAATCGCCGATTTCGCAGAGCCTTGCAATGTCCTTTCTGGGCTTTGCGTTGCCTCTGTCGATTGAAAGAACAGCCTTTGAATAATCAAGGTCCTTTGAAAGCAGGGCATAGAGCTTTTCGTCATATTCCTTTGACCAGTCGAGCGCATAGGAGAGTACCTTTTCGGCACTCATTTTTGAAATGACGTTTTTGCTGACATCTGTGAGCTTTGTCAAGTCGAAAAGTGCGCCGGAAACGCTCATCTTCCTGAGGTTGAACGGGAAAGCGGAAAGCCCGGCATCCGGGTTGGCGCGCCGCCAGTCTTCAAAGTTGGAGTTTGCAAGGGTGAGAAGGTATTCGAGCACGCTCTCCTTCGGGAAGCCCTCCTCGGCGTAGTATGTAACCGCCGCCTCGGGGTCCTTGCGTTTTGAAAGCTTGCGCTTTGAGCCGTTCTCCTCCTTCATTATAGGTGAAATGTGTGCGTACTTCGGCACCTTGAAGCCGCAGACAGAGAAAAGCTGAATATGGGTCGGAACGGAGGAAATCCATTCATCACCCCTTGTGACGTGGGTAGTGCGCATAAAGTGGTCGTCAACCGCATGAGCAAAATGATAGGTCGGGATCGAGTCCGTTTTGAGAAGAACGATGTCCTGAATATTCTCGGGCATTTCGATTTTTCCCTTGATAAGGTCAACAAAGGTGATGCGCTTGTCCTCGCTGCCGGGGGAGCGAAGTCTGAGCGTATAGGGCCTGCCCTCTTCAATGAGCTTTTTCTGCTCTTCAAAGGAAAGGCTGCGGCATTTTGCCCATTTTCCGAAGTAGCCTTTGATGAGCGTACCCTCTTTTTCCTGCTGTTCGCGCAAAGCGGAAAGCTCCTCCTCCGAGCAGAAGCAGGGATAAGCAAGTCCCTTTTCAACAAGCGACTTTGCAATCACATGGTAAATCGAAGCGCGTTTGCTTTGCGTATACGGGCCGTAGTCGCCCTCTTCCGTGCCAAAGCCGGTCACACCCTCGTCAGGCGTTACGCCGAAGGCCTTGAGGCCCTTGATGATTTCCGAAACACCGTCTTCAATTTCGCGCTTTTTGTCGGTGTCCTCAATTCTTAGCATGAACACGCCGCCGGTCATCTGAGCGGTGAGCTTTGAAACGAGCGCGGCAAAAAGGCCGCCGATATGAAGAAAGCCTGTGGGGCTGGGTGCAAAGCGCGTTACCCTTGCGCCCTCCGGCAAATCACGCGCCGGAAAAAGCTTTTCAAGGTCCTCAGGTGTCTGAGTAACATTTGGAAAAAGAAGCTCGGCAAGAGCCTTGTTTTCATCCAAAGGATTCTCCCCCTTTGTTAAAAAAATAATTCATTATATTATCGCAGATTTTGCCGCAAATAGCAATAGGCGCGGCTTAATTTCCTTTTATTTTTTGATCTGCTGCTGCAATTTTTTGCCGCGGCGGCGTCAAACAGAAACACAGCCGCTGTCTTTTTTGCTGCGGCTGTGTGATGTTTTTGATTAAATTCTCGCTTATAATTTACGCGATTGAATCGGCAAAGCCTTTGACGAGGGCATAGGCCTGCTTTCCGTCGTGCATTATGTATGACGAATGGTTGCCGCCCTTGATGATTGCAATTTGGCTGTTCGGAATGCTCTCGTGAATGAAAACGGTGTCCGAAAGCCACATGATGTCGTTTTCGCCGGCAGCAATAATCGTCGGGCAGGTGATTTTTGAAAGCTTTTCTTTTGTAATATCCGGCTGTTCGAGCATCATGTCGTTGAGCTTGTCATGACCCTTCAGGTTGAGCAGCCTGACATAGATTGTGAACTTCGGCTTGAAGGTTGAGGGATTTGAGTTCGCGCCGCAGGAAACCAGTCCGCCGAGCAGGTCGGGATAGGTATAGGCAACCGTCAGGCCGACTATTGCGCCGTCGCTGTGGCCGACAAGCAGGGGCTTTTCAATTTTCAGCTTTTCGCAGAATTCCTTGACGTCCTTTGCCATCAGCTCATATGAAATTTCGCCGGGGTCGCTGCTTTCGCCGTGGCAGCGGCTGTCGATCGAATAAACGGTGTAATCATTCGCAAGGTAACGCGCCGTTTCGTCAAGATCCTTGTGGCTGCGTGCGTTGCCGTGAATCAGAACAAGCGGCTTTTCGCCGTTGCCGTAGACTGCGTAGTGCATTTTGACCTCGCTGAGCTGAATGTCCTTCTCTTTTGGGTCGGCGGAGACGGCGGCAGGTACATTTGACGTATCAAGCGTGATAAGGTTATACTTTTTTGACTGCGAACGGACAACCGCGGAAAAAATCCCGAAGCCGATTGCGGCGGCTGCGGCAATTGAACCGATAGCGATCAATGCTTTCTTCCCTTTTTTCATGGTGAGCTTCCTCCTGAAACATCTCTTATTTTTCTCAGCTTAACATTAAAAAACGGTCTTGTCAATAGAAAAAGAATTACACTTCTGTTACAACAGGCTTTTCAGATAATCGACACACCTTTTGATATGAAATTCATCCATAAAGTCGCGGCGGTAAAGCTCGACCATGTACGCTCCGTCATAGCCGAACGATTTCATGAGCGCAAAAAAGCGCGGAAAATCGAACTCTCCCGTTCCGTCCGGAGCGGCGCAGGCCTCCCACGGTTTTTCATCGCTGACATGGACGTGAACAATGCTTTCCCCCAGCTTTTGAGCAAACTCAAACGGACTTACACCGGTTCTTCTCGCCTGCTTGAGGTCAAGTGTCATTTTGAAATCATCGCCGAGGAGCCGCTTGAGAGTCAGCATGAACTCCGGCCTTTCGCCGGAATATCGGACAACGTTTTCATGAGTAACTGCAACGCCAAAGCTTTTTCCCTCTTCAATGAAAAGCAACAGCCGCCTTGCGTACTCCTCATCGGGGATGAGCTTTTCCCCGCGTGCGCCGTGCAGAACAAAATAGCGTGCGCCGAGCATCGCCGCGGCCTCAAAAAAGTTTTTATAGTATTCAAGGCTGTCCTCAAAACGGCGGTAATATGTGCTGAAAAAGTTGAAGCCCTCGGAAAAGGACATGAACGGGTGAACGGAAACAACGTTCACGTTGTTTTCCTCGCGAATTTTGCAAAGCTTTTTCAAAAACGGTTTTTCAAGTTCAGAAGGGGAGTTGAAAAAAATTTCGGTCGTCTTTATTCCGACGGAAGCAATTTTTTCAAGCGAAAGCTCCGTTTCAAGCGGATAAAAGCAGGAGGAGGAAGCGCCGACGTTCATTCAAAGGACCTCGATTCTCTTTTTGATACGCAATAAATATATCACAAAAATTACGCAATTTGTTCCGAAAAACAAAAATTGCAAAAGAAAACCGCCGCAGACACTTTTGTGCCCGCAGCGGAATATTTAAAATTGTGTTGCGGAATTTTCAGCCTTTACGCTGTCATACCGAGAAGATGTCTGACAAGAATCATCAGTCTGGTGAACCAGTTGAGGAGACTGTCAAAGAATCTGTGACCGCCGCTTGTGTTGCCGTTGTCGTGTGAACCGCCGCCGATATCCTTGCCGCAGTCATCGCACTTGCCGTCGCCGTTTGCGTCATGATGTCCCTTTGCCGGGATAACAGAGCCGGTGCTCTTAACATCGCCGCAGTTTTTGCAGACCTCATCGCCGGTGTAGCCGTCTTCGTCGCAGGTTGCGTCCTTCCTGCCGACTACCTGATAGTCATGACCCGTTGCCGGGATAGTCTCGCTCTTGGTTGCGCAGCAAACGGTGCACGTGTAAGTCTTTTCACCGGCCTCGGTGCAGGTAGCTTTCTTTGTTACAACGCCATCGTTCCAAACATGGTTACCGGTTGCCGGAATCTCTTCGCCTTTTTCAAGAACCTTTCCGCAATCCTTGCAGACTGTGTCTCCGGTGTAGCCCGGTTCGGTGCAGGTCGGGTCTTTTTTGCCAACTACTTCGGTGTTCTCATGCTTGCAATCGGTATCGGCTGCAAGGAACTTGAGAATCGGAAGCTTTGAATCGGAATCAATTGACCAAACGTTGTCAAAGTCCCAACCGGCTTCCTTATATATACTTTCGTTCTTCATTTCGTCGTCTGACTTCTCTTCGCCTCTGCCGGCTTCATTGAACGAAGCTGAAGGCAGTGAGCCACTAACGATCTCGCTATAGAAGCTGTCCTCGGTCGTGCCGCCCTGCTGTGAGCCTACAAGCGGATGGAAGTATTTATTTGTCCAAGAATAGCGTGTTCCATCGTATCCGTTGACTTTTCCGTTAGGATAATAGAGTGCTGAATTGTTATCCGGCAACGTGAACTGCGTATGGGCAGAATATGCATTCTTTATAGTACCTACATTGGCTCCGCAAACGCCGCCGACTGAGTTGAAACCGGCAACGCCCACAAGCTCCTTGCCCTTGGGTGCAGTTACATAAACGTCAGAAACATCTCCGGCGTTATAACCGACGATTCCGCCGGCTCTGCCGTATGCAAGCGGTGCAACACCGTTGCTGCTGAAACGCTCGGCTGCCTCTGCTGCATAGCGAAAACGGTTAACCTGTCCTTGACTTGCAGCACCGCTGTTGGTTGAGTTGATGTCACCGGTTGAAGCGCACTGTGAAACTGTGCCGTTGTTGTGTCCGACGATGCCGCCGACTTCATACCAACCTCTTACGTCTGTGTCGCTGTTAACGCACTGATAAACAGTACCGTTGTTAAGACCTGCGATACCGCCGACTTGATAGCCGTCAAGGAGCCAATATCTCTGTCTTGTTGATGTTTCAAACGAACCTGCAACGATTGAATCTGAAACTGTGCAGTTTGAAATTACGCCGTCTTTGTTGTTAACGCCTGCGATGATACCGCCCTGAGTGCTTACGGTAACGCTTGCGTCTTTAACGGTGAGGTTCTTAATTGTACCGCCGTTGATTGCGAAAAGGCCGTTGTTGCTTCCGCTTGCGATTGTAAGGCCGGAAACAGTCTTTCCGTTACCGTCAAAAGTACCGGTAAAAGCGGTGTCTCCGCTGTCAAGCCAGCCGATTGCTTTGAAATCTCCTGTGAGTGTGATGTCATTCGCAAGGTAATATTTACCTGCAAGGTCGTCTTCAATGGCCTTCAGCTCTGCTGCAGTGGTAATGGCTTTCCACGTTTCATCAAAATCAACAGCACCGATGCTAAAAACCATAGTCGAAAGAATCATCGCAACCGAAAGAACGATTGCAAGAGCTTTCCTTGATGTTTTCATAAGTGGTCATCCTCCTGATAGTAGTTTCATCGGCAACGCAAACAAAAAATCCGAACCGTTCAACGATGAACCTGCCCGGAACCGACACATTTTTCTGAAGACATTGTATACAAACGTTGCTCCGGCCTGTTGTGCATATTGACGAAAGAAAAGCTCATCGTACGGCGGTGCTTTAATTTCTTATTTGACATTACCGACCTTTCGTATGAAAGTTTAGCACTTTGTTCATTATCTGTCAATATCTTGAATAATAAAAACTCCCTAATTGTATAAAATTCAGTAAATTGTTGCTAACTATATTTATTACAAGAAAAATGTTTGTTTAAAAAGGAGACGTTTGTTGTTTATAGTTGAGAAATAAGTGAAATAATTAACATTTTTTAAAGTTTTTGATGAAAAATTAGGGTTGTATATTGTTTGTGTGGAGAATGCATATATATTCATTTATGTTAACAGTTCATTCACAAACGGCGAACATTTGCCCTTCAAACACTTCAAAAACAGAGAGACTATCCCGATTTGTTTCATAAAAAAACAGCCGACGGATTGAATTTTGCATTTTTTCGCTCCGTGCGCAAGGCAGATCGTAACCTCACACGAGTGGTCATGGCCGCGCGGTCAATGAATTCGTGCGCTCAGACGTATTCCATAACAATCAATAGAATTGCTGATGACTTTAGGCCCCAATATATGTCTCCATATTCATCATCAATAGATAATTCATTAAACGCTCTTTTTTTATACTTGTCTTCATTTCTCAAACTATCTAATAGAATATCTCCGCATTCCTTATTGCAATATATGTATGGACTTAAGACCTTCAAAATTTCAGGATATTTTTCCTGCAATTTGTTTTCCGGAATATCAGAAGAAATAATAAACTTTTCAATTCCGCTCCATTCACTTCCATACAATTCTTTACAATAAAAGAATCGACATTCTTTAATAAACAATTTATAATTTTCCATAGTAGTTATTTTTGACATTGTGGTAATCTCCTTAAATTTTTGAAATCATCAGTTTTCAAAAATTCGGAGATTACGGATATTTGGCAATGTAACAAAACCAAAAGAGCAATAAAAAAAGCCGGGGTAAAGTTATCTGAACTTCACCTCAGCTATCTGCAAGTCTATCAACTCAAACACCGATTTATGATATTCACAGATTGCGAATACATTTTTTGATTTTTTATCAGTCATTTTTCACTCCTATTCGGAAATAAAGTGGAAATTTTACACATTTCAAGCTAAAAAGGGTATAAAAATAGCAGCTCAAGCAAACTCACTTGAGCTGTTATAGGTTTATTATGTTGACCTCACAGACCTGCCAACACATGACAGGTCTGTGGAAAAGTGAAGGTATGAGAACCGCACAATGCCGCTAATCGACTATACATTATTGCCGTTTTTTACAGTAACCTCCGGCTCTTTTTCTGAGCGTACAAAACAAAATCCCATTTTATAATCTTTTCCATTAAAACTTAGATCAAAAGTATATATAGGCAGTTTTTCTCCATTGGCGTAAATACTTATGTTTTCATCATACGGAAAGCAATTATAATAAAAATTTGTTTTGCTAAAATTCAGTATTTTTAATCTTCTGAACCATTCATAATCATCATTGTAAAGTGAAAGTTCGACACTTGACATACTGTGACCTTTGCAACTGATTTTACCATTTTTTTCAACGATAATGTATCCAAAAATCAGAGCTTTTTCTTCCGATAATGTCTCAGCCACACAAATATATCCGTCATTTGTCTCAATTTTAGAATCCAAACGCTTGGGAACAGGATTGTCAGCAGATTCATCATCGGATCTTAATGCATAAATTATGCTTTCTTCAAGTGTTTTTGGAGCACTGTTCTTTTTGTCTATTAACTCAAAAACACCCGCTACAAGAAAAACAATTAGACAAACAGAGACTATAATTACATCTCTTTTCTTCATAATGTGCCGCACTCCTTTCATCAGGCCTTTGACAAACAGTTAATTAAGACCCTTCCTACAGGAATAAGAACTGCTGGATTTTTATATATACCCATAATCAACTTTGCTGTTTGAACAAGTAGAACTTTTATTGGTGGGAGAACATATGATGCAGCAACAACTGTAACCGCCATAGCAGAAAGTGCAATATAAGTAATTTCTAACATTACCTTAAATCCTACACTAAATTTCATATTTCCTCTTTTGCTCTTTACCCACTGTGTTAAAGAGAAACCAATTGCCATTGATCTTCTTGCCAATTTGTTTACCATTTCCAATGTTGTATTCATATAGGTAAATCCAACTGATGCAACAGCTTCACCCCCATTGAGGGCAATAGAAATTCCTCCCGCAGACATCTTCAGTTTATCTCCTTCAATTTTGAAGAGTGCATCCGGATACATAGAAACGCTTGAAACAATCGTACTAATTACAAGTTTAATTCCAAATCTATTGAATTCAAAAGTTCTTTCCCTATTAAATAAATTGGCGCCAAAGAAACGCTGTAGTATTCTCGTAAACCAATTTTGTTTATAGTTCTGTAGACTCAAAGTTCCAGTTGGATCACTATCATTCACCGGTTCATTCTCACAATAAGCAAATGGGTTATACGAGATCTCTGAGCCTGTAGTACCGATATAATTCACATCATCGCAGTTGATGAACCTGCCGACTTCCGGGTCATAATAGCGGCTCTGCAAATAGTACAATCTGGTTTCGGCATCATAATAATAGCCACGATAACGGAATGGGTTAAGATTTCCGATTGCTATATCAGACCCGGTTACCGACAACACTTTGCCCCACGGGTCATAGGTATAACTTGCAATAAGATTACCGGCACTATCGGCAATACCTAAGATGTCACCCATAGCATTCTTCACATAATAATAGTTATCGCTATTATACTCAAAACCTATTATTTCATCATTACTGTCATAATAGAAGTGAAGAACCGCATTACCTGTTATTTGCTCAATAATGTTCGTTCCATCAAGGTAATAAGTCGTTGTAACATTATTAACCGTTTTGCTTGTTCTGATACCGGTTTCATCATAGGTGTAACTGAGGATATTTGAATCCGCATGGTGTGATAATGTGGATATTATTCACCGATGTGATGTTTTAAAAAATTTAAAATGAAAAGCTCATATGTAAACGATAAATTACAATTGCACTTTATATATCTTGGCTTAAATATTCTTGTGAACTTTGGAAAAAATTGGCATTTCATCGGTTATAAACTCGACCAAATATTCTTCTGCATCAATGTAAAAATGATATAAAATATCGTCACATTTTGTACAACTTGTTCTTCTAAACCAATCAATATACTCACTTTCTTCAGTATAGCAAATAAGTGATTTTAATATACTACACCTTATATCCTTTTTTGTAATATACTTGTCATTATACGATAAAGCATAGCACTCATTAGTCAAACGACAAGCGTGAACATTTCCGTCAATAATAACATGACACTCTTCATCTTCTGAATCAGTATAAAACACAAAAGCATGCTTATGATCAATAAACTTTATGCTATCAAAATAAAGTCGAGTTTTTTTATTGTCGTATTCAACAAATGTTCTCCACATCTGGTTTCCTCGTTTCTTTGTCTTATTTTAATTATATCTAATTTTTATAATCTTCTTGCTTGTGAATTGAATTTCAATTGTCGCTTCGCCGCTTTTACTTCCTGAACGCAGAACTACATTTATGAGTCCTATTTTTCCCTTATATCCGCGAAACTTTGAATTTTTAAGCGTTTCAACACCTCTCATGTTAGCGTATTTTTTCAGCTTGTTAAAATCTGATTTTGCCTTTCTAAAACCTCCCGACTTAGAATATATCAATGAATTGCCCTTAGTTTTCCTTATAAAATTCGATGTACTGATTAAATCATCTATACTTTTTATAGCACGGTCTGAACAGCATTTTAAAATTCCATTTGCAACTGCCGCACTAAGTTCACTATACATGTAGAACAAAGCCATAGATACACAATAATTAGCAGAGTTTGTCCCACCAATGCCGCTCCATCCATATAACCTATAGTCCTGTATAGATCCCACGATGTACCCATAAACACATCCGATTGAGCCAGCCCAAGCTATGTTGCAAATAATAGCTCCGGCTGGACCACCCACTAATGTTCCAACTGCAGCAATTGCAACAATAAACGCGCACACGCCTGCAACCTTTGCAATATTTATCCACTTTTGAGAAATACGACCATTTTCATCACTATTCTTCACCGGCTCATTCTCACAATAAGCAAACGGATTATACGAAATTTCAGATTCCGTCAACCCTATATAATTCACATCATCGCAGTTGATGAACCTGCCGACTTCCGGGTCGTAGTATCTTGACTGCAAGTAATAGAATCCGGTTTCAGTATCATAGTAATATGACCTGTATCTGAACGGATTCAAATTTGCAATTTCAAGATTTGAGCCGCTGATTGATGTTATCTTGCCCCATGGGTCATAGGCATAACTTGCAATAAGATTACCGGCACTGTCAGCAATACCGACAACGTCACCCGTTGCATTCTTCACATAATAATAGCTGTCACCATTATACTCAAAACCTATTACTTCATCATTACTGTCATAATAGAAGTGAAGAACCGTATTACCTGTTATTTGCTCAATAATGTTCGTTTTATCAAGGTAATAAGTCGTGGTTACATTATCAACCGTTTTGCTTGTTCTGATACCGGTTTCGTTGTACGTATACGCAATACCGTCAAACGAGGCAAGCTGTCTGCCCATTGTCCATGACAGGTTATGACCCATGTAATTAAGCGGATTGCCGCTTGCATCATAGGTGATTGTCTGTCCGTTGTAGCTTGTCAGCTTGTCTTTCCAAGTTTCATCATAGGTATAGCTGTCACTTTCTGTTTCAGTATATACTTTTTCATTGTTACCGTCAAGAGTTACAGTGTATTCTTTCTTTGAAAGTATATTACCCCTGCTGTCATAAGAATAAGTATATCTTACCGAATCGTTTTCAGAAGCGACCAATTGTTTTTTGCTGTCATAGGTATAATGGGTTGTTTTCGTTGGTTTCGACCGTTGAACCAACTTCATCACTTCTGACGGCATTGAGTGTTTCAGTTGTAATATTGCCCGCATCATCATAGCCATAGCCAAAATTCTGAACAAGGCCGTTAAGACTGTTCTTCAATGTTGAAATATTGCCGTTTTTGTTATAGCCGTACTCGGTTGCAACAGCATTAGCCGTATTCACTCTCCAAAGATTGCCGGCATAATCATTCTCATAAGTTTTTGTGAACGCTTCTGTTTCACCGATCAGGAAAGAATCTTTCTCTTCTTCCGTCTTTAAGGTATACACCCTGTCACCGACGGTTGTTCTTACACCGTTGAAGCTGTTTTCAACTTCTTCGTCCTGAACAAGCATTTCAACTGAATAAAGCGTCGTAGTTTCGTCACTTGTCTTTACAGTTACCTTGCTGTCTTCAAATATTTTAATCAAATTGTTGATATTGTCAGCAAGAGTTGTGGTTTTGTCCTCATCCGACTGTGAATAACTGAACTTTGTTTCTTCTCCCTGCTTAACTGCAATCAGTTCGCCTTTGGTATCATACTCATAATTGAGTGTCTGACCGTTCGCATACAGAACAGAGGAAGGCTTCTGGTCAGCTCCAGTATAAGTATAATTTACAAGAACCTCGCTATCAACAGAGTCGTTCAGGTCTTTATCCACACTTACCGTTAAAATGCTGCCGAGGGTGTTGTATGTGAAATAATAACCGTTAAAATCGCGATTGGTTAAATTGCCGTAGGCATCATAGAAATAATGTGATATCTTAGACAATTGTGTTTAACAAACACTATCTCAAGTCATGTAAGCTCATTTCTTTCCCAAAAATTAACCATACAAAAACATCAGCTCACCTCTTAATTCTCATACATCAATGTATATGTCATTTAAAATCTTTGTGCTATTGATACTATTACACTAGACCTTCTATAATCAAGCTTGGTTTCAAAACTGCACAGAATTCGCGCAAAAATGCTGTTTCATCACAACCATTATTTTTTCCTAACAACGAATACTCAAGGTTTATATGTATAACGCCGCATTAAGATTTTCAAAGCATATAACAACATTTTTACTCCATTACAAAATGGTGCCTTGCACACTTTTGTATGCAAAGCACCATACATAACCATCATATAGCAGTTTTCCTGTATCTCATTTTCCCCATTGTCAACAAAGTACCAACCAAAATTGTAGCCACTTTTATTGACAGGCAAACGTATTTGATCTGAAAAATACACATTAACAGACTTACCACAATCACAGAAAACACTCTACACTTTGATATGCGATTATATCTTATGCACTCATTTTCGTCTAACATTCTTTCTTTTGATGGAACAGGTGAAAGACAAATAATTAACACACATGAAATTATAAACAGCATGAATACTGTAATTTCTGTAGATATAAACTTCTTTGAAAAAGTTATCATAAGCATTGATACAGCTATCGAAGAAACCGATAGTAAAAAGCATCTAAATTCTGTTTTTGCATGGATTCCGCCAGCATACTTTTTCAGATATAGAAAACTCAAATAAAAGCAAATACTTTCAGCAGGGCATTTACATGCTATGCCAATGACAAAACTAATCACTCCATACATTATTTTTGAAATGACTGAAAACATTCCATAAGTTACAAGTTCAATTTCATCTTTGTCGATATATTCGCTTTGTGATAGCTTAATTGCTAATTTTGTAGCAATTTGATAAATCATTTGCTGTTTTTCTTAAACTGTTGAGCATTCTTGGGAAGCTTTGGTTGATAAATCCAAGGTGAGCCTGTTGAATTAATGTCATCCTTTACACCTTTTTTAGCCATTGCCACAATAGCTTTAACTGTCTTTTTGCCAAATACTTTCATTTTTTCACCTATAGCAATAAGTCTTATATTGCCCTTTCATAAAGTTTAGCGCAACACGTTGCACTTCATTTGCATGATAATTAATTCTTAAATCCAAGTCAATTATATTGTCAATTGTGCACGATTATATCACCAAAAGTGCACAAATTCAAAATAGGATTTAATTCATCGCATGTCAGCTCATATAATACAAATTAAATTTAGATATGTAAATCAAATTTTGTTCACTGTTTATCTCCAAAATGATAATCTTTCTTAGGTGATAGTATGAACGATAAAAGTATTAAAAAAATTTTAGGAACACGAATTATGCAGAGGAGAAAAGAACTCTGCATTAAACAATCTGAGCTCGCCGAAAAACTAGGCATTTCTGACAATCAAGTATCCAATATTGAGAATGGGAAAAGCTTTCCAAAATTAAGCAATTTTATACTTCTGTGCAATATTCTAGAATGCAATGCCGACTATTTTCTATCCGGCATCCTAAAAACGTCCATAAATGAAAACACTGTTGATATGATTGCAACCTTATCCGTCGAAGAGCAAAGTACACTTTGGCAATTATTGGATTGCTATATTCATCGTCAGAATTAATTGGTATTCAGCGACGCAACTGCACAATTATATACACAAAACTGCACATCAATTGCCGATTAACAGGTTTGACCGCCCATTTGATTTGTGTTATACTATTTGGCATGCAAAACTGGAGGTGTTTGAGTGAAAATTGCAATCTGTGATGATAATCGTGCCTATGTCGATGAACTCGAACGTATTATAAAAGCAATCATTCGTAATGAAGTATCTAGTTTTGAAATAGATTTATATTACGACAGTCAGAAAATCTATGAGAACGATACTGGATATGATATAGCATTTCTTGACATTGAAATGCCCGGATACACTGGAATTGATATCGCAAAAAAGCTCAAGTCTCTTAATCCTCACATAATAATCTTTATTATTACTTCGTATAACAAATATCTTGACGATGCAATGGATTTGAATGTATTCAGATACATCCAAAAACCTATTGATCCGATGCGGGTAAAAATCGGTCTGGAAAAGGCATTCAAGTGTATTGACAATAATGTTATAACTTTTTATTTAAAGAAAGGCAAAACTTCAAAAAGCTTAGTTTCAAATGATATTGTATACATCGAGACAGTCGGTCGTTCAACTAAAGTTGTAACAATTGACAATGAATACATCTCCGATAATAAAATGGATTTTTGGCGAACAAAATTGGTTGCATCTTTCTTTTTCCGGATTCATAAAAGCTTTATTGTAAATATGAACTACATTACCGATTATCAAAGAGACTCTGTTGTTTTGGTGAAGAGGTATCAAGTACCTGTTTCATATCGCAAACAGGCTGAATTCAGAAAAGCATTTTTAAGCTATATCGGAGGACGGTAATGGTAAATGTTGCAATACTAATTGGTCATATAGTAGAGTTTTCAATTACTTTTTTATTCTTCGAAACCGTCTTTCAAGCAAAACGAAAGAAACTTGCTGCATATTTACTGGGACTGTTGATCTACGCTGCGGTCTTTATCATGTATTTTGCATTCAATTCAACAATGGTAAACATTGCTACGGGTACAATTTTTAACTTTGCTTTTGGTCTATTATTTTATAGGTGCAAAATCAAAGACGTAATTTTCTCTGCGTTATTTTTAACTGTATCGCTCACGGCCGCTGAATTCATTGTTATTCTGCTGACTTCATTCAGCACCGGTGGGGGAATCAATTCGTTCAAATCTTCTTTTAGTGCATGTCTATTAGCAACACTATTCAGCAGAACAATTTATTTAATTATAACTTCTTCGGTCGGACATGTACTGCAGAAAAATAGAATGAAAAAAACACCGTTTTTCTTGTTTCTCTTTCCTATTGCTTCAACAGTAGTTCTCTATACACTTTACATCATATCCATGAGTGTTCACCTTCCAAACCATGTTAATTACATGATCAGCGGTGCAGGTTTTGCTATTGTTGCTTCAATCCTGCTTACGTATGTGTTTTACGGAAAAACAAACAAAGAGTTAAATGAACTCTATAAAGCTCAAAATGAAAACATCCGCGCCGCAACAGATGCTGCATATTATTCTGTTCTCGACAGGCAAAATGAGCAACTAAAAACTATCCTCCACGATGAAAAAAATCATCTGACAACAATAAAGTGCCTTGCGAATAATCAGGAAGTCAGCGAATACATTGACAAGATATATGGCCAAATCGTTGAGAACTCTTTGTTTGGAAACACCAAAAATAAAATATTGGATTTGACGATTAACAAATATCAATACATCTGTGAAGCTCAAAATATTGAATTTTATGTATCAATCAAGACTGCTAATCTTTCACATATTGAAGCTTCGGACTTGACGACCCTGCTCGGAAATCTTCTTGATAACGCTGTTGATGCTGCAATGGCCTCAAAGAGCAAGAAAATTGACTTATCATTAAATCATGTAAATGGATTTGAAATATTGACGTGCACAAATTCTTGCGACATAGCACCTGAAACTTTGGATGACTGTCTGATAACTACAAAGCAAGGCTCTGGCTTTCATGGCCTCGGCGTAAACAGCATGAAAAAAATCGTCAAGAAGTATCGCGGAACCTTTGAGTGGTCATATAACGCACAGAACAATGAGTTTTCTGTATTTATCGCTTTTTGACCATTTTTGGGATAACAATAAACACCCACCAATTGTACTGTATGTGCAATTGGTGGGTGTTCTGATTTTCTTAGCGTGGAGTTCAATTGTTTAATTTTCTCGCATTTTTATTGCCTCACCGTAACCACAAGGCGCCGAGTCCACAGAGAGTATACAGCTTTATTTCCGCTCTCTATGAACACACAACTACATTCTGCACTCTTCCTGAAGAAATATTTGCAAAATCCACCTACCCAATTGTTATTATGGCTTAAATAACATCAGGTTTCTGAAATATCGGAATACCGGGGCATTTCTTTGACAATCAGAAAAATTTGCTCTGCTGTTTTTTTGCGAATGTCGTTCTTTCAGATTCTTTTCGCACAGTCAAACAAAAGTTCCATATAGCCAATATTATCAGAATGCTCTTCTCTGTTTTTATACAAAAAATCAAAAGATTCTTGATATTTACCGCTATACGTTAGAAGAAACGCCATATTTGAAAGATCTTCCAAATCATTCGAAACAACTGCCGGTAAACAAGTCCGGTAAAAAGAGCAATAGAAAAAGGTCTCCCCTATGGTAGAATAAAAGAAACTACCATAGGGAGACTCGTGTTGCCCCATGTGTCATACACATATCTTGCATAAAGCGAACCGTTTTCGTTCCTCAGCTCGTCAATGTCTCCGCGGCTGTTGCAAATAACATAGACAGTATAACAGCTTCCGTGAGCGGCTCCGAAACATTCGGAGGAATGTGCACCCCGACTGTTATAGAGCGTGTTGGTCGGATTTGGTTCCGGCAAGAACTATTCTTTAAGTCTATTTTACTTCTTGCATTGCTCAATCAACTCTGAATTGTCACATAAATTTCATTTGGGCCGATATATTCATCCACCGCTCTCCACCGAACTTTTGATGCACATATTACAGTTCCCGTATAGCTTTCTATATCCTTTTCCGATAACCCGCCGCAATCACACCAATAAACGCAATCTTCTTTCAAAATCATAGTTGCATCAAGTATTTCGCAGGTATAGTTTTCGTCATTTGGAAATAGTTTTAGATACTTTAGTCCCTCAAATTGCATTTCAATCACAGAGGGATTTTCAAACTGTCGTTGAATAATCATATGCAATATTCTTTGATTGTTAACCGGAAGCATATTTAATTTTTCATTTACATATGCACCGCTAATGTATTTAATTTCTTTTAAACAACTGTCGTGAAACCCATACATAGCATCCATAAAAATATACAAATCTTTTTCGTTTGCAATTTCGTTCCACATATGCTTTCTCCTCCTTTAGTTATCCAAAAATCATAATTAGTCCTTCGCCTACACCCGCACCAAGTGGTCCAAAAAGAAAATCGTCCGCAACTCCTACACCCGTGACATCATTGGCGGCAACAACTATTATGCCTACGGCACATATGGCAACCAACCCTACTCCAATTATCGGTTCCAAATTCATTTTGTAAGAAGGATCGGGCGGAAGATGTTCTTTCCCTCTTTGACCATTCTCCCATTTGTGGTCATGTGGGAAAGGCATATTACCCGGATGATTATAGTCCCTGTCTCTTTCTGGGCTGCCGTCCGGGCCATACCATCGTTTCTGTTTTGGTGTTCCGTCTGGATTTGGCAAAGTTTTACTTGACCCAGGATTTCCTTTTGTTGGCAAACTATTTGAGCCTGCACTCACTGTGTTTGTTGCCAATGATACCGCAAACTTAACTGTATTGACAACAGCTGTGACGGCTTTCTTGACTATATTAGTCACCGCACTCGCAGCATTTTTAAGCCACTGTGGCCAATGTCCCGAGCCATCGGACATATTTACAGGGTTGTTGAAACAATACGCAAACAGGTTATAGCCTTGTGCCGATCCACCTACCCCGGCCAAGACACTATCTGCATTTAAAAACCGACCAATCTCAGGATCATAATAACGGCTGGATACATAGTAGAACCCTGTCTCGCTGTCAAAATAATACCCACGATAACGGAACGGGTTCTGAACCGCAAGCGAAGAATTGTTCGTGATTTCGGCTCCGTTTGCGTCAAGGATATGAAGCGTGTTGCCCCATGTGTCATACACATATCTTGCATAAAGCGAGCCGTTTTCGTTCCTCAGCTCGTCAATGTCTCCGCGGCTGTTGCAAATAACATAGACAGTGTAGCTGCTTCCGGAAGCTTTCACCCTTTTAATTGATGCAAGAGTTCCGGATGCATCATAACGATAATGGAACTGTGTGCTTCCGCGCTTTTCATAGACAAGCTTGTCGCCGAGATATTCATACTCAGAAACAGTTTCGCCGACCTTTTTGTAGCTGCGAAGTCTGTCGGAGTTATTGATTTATGCTCTCAAGTACCCCGGAAACCGCTTTCTTGGTGAAACCGCGACAGTTGCCGGTAACGGCAAGACAAATATTTTTTGTCACAAATATCTTTTTCGCAAGTTCCCTCAATTTCACAGATAAGCTGTCAATATCATACTGCCTTCCAAGTTCAATACTCTTGCCCCAAATAAACCCGTAAAACCCGATCTGCTTGCTCATTTCTTCTGTATCGTCCAAAAGGAAGTCAAGGTTTTCGGAATAAAACGGCAGCGAAACCCGCAAATCATTTTCGCCGATGTCTTTTTTGGCTCTGTTCAGCACATTCACCAGCGCACTCAGGCTATTGACAAAATGCTTTTTTCCGACTGTATATTCAATATGAAAAGAAGCACATTCTTCATATAGATCAATATAGGAGCCAATGTCACTCGTATAGCCCAATTCTTCCCTAAGCACACATTGCAGTCTTGACCCGACGCCCTCGCCTACTATACAGTTAAGCAGATTGAGGTCCTTGGCAGAAACTCCGGGCGGTACGTCAAAAGCCATATGAACTTCGAGCATTTCCCAGTCGGCATAATCAAAGGCAATATTCGGTTTACGTTTGAAAAAGCCTTTCGGTACGCCGATTTTTTCAAACCGTTCTCCCCGATTCAGGCTTAAAGTTTCAAACGCTCTTTTTACTGTGTCGATTCCGTCATTATCAATATTTCCGGCAATGCAAAGGATCATATTTCTGCTGTTAAATATTTTCCTTTTATATGCAATTATTTGTTCCGGCGTAAATGATTGAACGTTCTCAGCCGTGCCCATAATTTCGTACTCCAAAGGATCTCCCTTATAGACAAGAGAGCGGAGCAAAGTCCCGTTTGTGTAATAGCGTTCCGCGATCTGATTTGCTACAACCGCGCTCTCAAGTTCAAGATCGGATTGAGTCCAATTGTCTGCGGTTATAACTCTTTTGAATATTTCCAGACAGTCCGGAAGATATTTCGGCAAAATCTTCATTGAAAATCTTAAATAATCTCTGCCGGTAGCGGCTTTGAGCGTACTTCCTATACTCTCCATCCTGTAATAAAGCTCTCTTTGACTCAAATCACCCAAATGTCTGAAATGCAGATGCTCAAGAAAATGCGTTATCCCATTTTCCCGTTCACTTTCAAATTTTGACCCTGCTCTTACATATAAAGCCACGGTGATTGAATGTGTATTCGGCATTGGGTAAAACTCAACGCAAAGCCCGTTTCCTAAAACAACTTTTTTCATACTCGACTACCTCCTAAAAACAAAACGCACTTACGCTATTCCACAGAATTTTTCCGTATACCGGCAACATAACATCGTTGGCAAAACCAACACCACTGACATCATCTGCTAACCCATCCTTCAGAAGAAGGCCGGCGTGGGTCATTCAACGAGATTTTGGTTAAGCTGAGGAGAGTCGAACCTAATATGGTTTTTAAGGCAAATCAGGTTCGACTTTTCTTGGCTCAAACGCTTTTGCTCTTATAAATACTGAGTTCCCTAAGATTGTGTCCGCAATATCGCTTTATCATTTTTGTTTCAAAAGTCTCATTGAATTGTTTCCACGAAACGGTCACGATATTGTCTTTTGAATGTGGAACAAACTCTTTTTGCGGACGAATTGAATTTATGAAATTACCGACATAAAGCAGTTTATCGGGAATGACTTTTTTTGATGTGTTAAGCAGTCTCACTCTATACTGTGGCAAAAAGCCGTATTCATCTACACGGTAATTCATCTTAGATTTTTCGGCAATATCTTCTTGTGGGCGCCTCATATCAATCGGCAAGAAGCGATCCTCATACTTTGTGAACCATGTTTGCACATACTCTAATTGATTGTATTCTTCTACATTCGAGGGAAGATCGGTGTTGTCGGTTATTTTTACATATACAATCGGTACTATGTAACCGGGATACCATATATCTTCATCAACCTTTTGAATTAAAAAATACCTTCCGTAGAGTCCTTTTTCTTTTGCCAATTCACTTTCCAGCCGGTAGGCAAAGACATCGCCCAATTTCCATTGACATTTATAATACTCTCGTTTTTTATTGGTCTTTTTTACCGTAGGTTGGGGCGAAAGCAATTTTTCTTTCAAATTGGCCAACGTTTTCATTCTTTGTGCTTTTTCCGGCATATCGGTCTGTTGAGCCTTTAAAATATTATGTTCTTTATCAATCAGGCATATGGCTTTTTCTTTGACATTCGGCAAAAGCACTCCCAAATTCCATTGTGTATCTGCCACGGCAAACCAAAATAACGGCTCTTCATTAATATCACCGATTATAGATTTATAATCTTTTATTAATTCTTCGGTAATTTCTTGGGCAGTCTTACCGGCATTAAATAATTCTTCAATTGAATCTTTAACATCTAAGGCTGTATCATTTTGATATAATTCAGATCCCCATATTCCCATTTTTTCACCTCCAAATTAATTTCCTGTCCAATATAAAATTTCATTGGTCATTTGATTCCATCCATAACTCAAAGTTCCGGCAGCTAAGGCTTTAAATCTGCCCCAATACTTTGGCGATACGCTATTAATTTGATTGTTCATCTTATTTGCGGTGTTTATCGTATGGTAGTATGCCATCCCAGCTTGTTCTAAAGCCCTTGATTCCATTAAACTTAATCCAGAAGCAAGTACTTCCATTTCTAATCCAGCACGAGCTGGATTTGCGCTATGTGCTGCTCTTCGTCGGTCCACATTATTAGTGCGTCCTACATATTGAACGCTGCCAGTATCATCTTTTAGAACGTATACCGAATTATTCCGACGAAGTGTGTTATCTGCCGCTTTTTTTGCAGCTACCGATGTTACAGCTACTGCCGTTGAGACACCAGCAACAATCATTGCTCCAGTAACCACAGTTGATGCAGCCGCAGCAACACTAGCGGTAGTTCCACCTATTATTCCTCCACCTGCAGCAGCTAACACTGGAGCTGCTGCCCCAGCAGTAGCAACCACTGCAGCCACAACTGCCACGGTCGCAGCAACTATTGCAATACCAGCGAACATCTGCCCTAAGGATGGCCATTGGCCTGATGAATCGCTCATATTAACGGGGTTATTAAGACAGTACACGAACATGTTTGTGCTGCGTACATTTCCAATTTGTCCAATAGCCATATCCGCATTGATCCATCGACCAATCTCAGGATCATAATAACGACTGGATACATAATACAATCCGCTTTCGCTGTCGTAATAATACCCACGATAACGGAACGGGTTCTGAACCGCAAGCGAAGAATTGTTCGTGATTTCAGCTCCGTTTGCATCAAGAATATGAAGCGTGTTGCCCCATGTGTCATACACATATCTTGCATAAAGCGAGCCGTTTTCACTCCTCAGCTCGTCAATGTCTCCGCGGCTGTTGCAAATAACATAGACCGTGTAGCTGCTTCCGGGAACGGCTCCGAAACAGTCGGGGGAATATGCCCCCGACTGTTATAGAACGTGTCGATCAGATTTTGTTCCTATTAGAAATTTTTCTGAAGCCTTTAATGGCTTGGAATTAACTCAACAGTCGGCTTTTATCCTCAAAGAGGCGTTGCTTGCTGGCACTGTGCATAATGTTAGTCAAAACATAATTTCTTCAATCTCTTGAACACCGCCTGAGGTGGAATTAAAGATTTATTAACACAAATCCGCAAGGCATTTTCATCTAAAGAAATGGATATAAACACATCGGCAATCCCTGTAGCTACCAATTCTTCAAAAGACTGTCGCGAACACATAACACTGTTTGCAGGATCAAACAAATTGAACATAAATATATTTTCCGGATTTTCTTTAATTGCTTTATACAAAAATTCTTCAAATAAATGGTATGGTACAACCACAGATATCTCTGCATAACCGCTTGAATGGGGCCTTGCAAAGTATTCCAATCCTTGATCCTTCACAAATTTCAACAACGAACTTCCTTCTGCTACAGAATCAATCGTCGCTCCAATCCATTTTAAGTCAAATACAGTTGAGATTTTAACTATATTATTGAAGCTACATATAATACCAGAAATCCGTATTTCTGCCGGATTCAATAAAAGGTTTTTTGTAAATTTAATCACGTGCAATACCTCCCCACAAACCTGCACCCAACATACCAATCGGGAAATGGTAATTTGCAGTCTTTGCAAACTGGATATTCATATGGAACAGGCTATTACTACCGACATCAAACCGAATATTTTTATATTTGCTTCCAATTTTCAACAATGTCCCTCCTGCTTCATACGCCTGTGGGTGATTAGGAGATAGTACGCGTACTCTATTACCAATAGTTAATCCACCATTTCTTCCTGTTGGAACACCTACATTAGCAGCTGCTTTGAAACCACTACTGAGTATCTGTGAGCCACCTGCCATAATTCCACCAGTCATAAATCCATTCGCAAAGCCATCAACGGCACCGGCTACGGCAGCTTTATCTGCACCACTCCAACCGCCAGTTGAGACGCGATGGCTTACAGCGCGCGTTCCAGCACCAACAGCTGCACCAATTGCTCCAGATACCGCAGCAGCTTTCACCCCCGCAACCGCTGCTCCAACAAATGCAGCTGCAGCACCGCCAGTTGCAGCCGTTGCGGCAACAACGGCTGCCCCAACAACGATTGCTCCAATGCCAATAGCTAATTTGGTTATCCAACTTGGCCAAGTACCAGTTTCATCAGATATGTTAACTGGATTGTTAAAGCAGTATGCAAACAAGTTGTATTGCGTAATACTTTCAAAATCGGCAGTTAATGTTTCTGGAATATCCGCATTGATCCATCGACCAATCTCAGGATCATAATAACGACTGGATACATAATACAATCCGCTTTCGCTGTCGTAATAATACCCACGATAACGGAACGGGTTCTGAACCGCAAGCGAAGAATTGTTCGTGATTTCGGCTCCGTTTGCGTCAAGGATATGAAGCGTGTTGCCCCATGTGTCATACACATATCTTGCATAAAGCGAGCCGTTTTCGTTCCTCAGCTCGTCAATGTCTCCGCGGCTGTTGCAAATAACATAGACAGTGTAGCTGCTTCCGTGAACGGCTCCGAAACTTTCGGAGGAATGTGCACCCCGACTGTTATAGGGCGTGTTGGTATAATTGGGGTTCGATAGGAAATGCACCTGAAATCTTTAATGGCTTGGAATTATCCGAACAATCTGCCTTTTGGGGACAAAAGGCGTTGCTTGCTGGTATAATAACATTACTCTTTTCGCATGCCTTTTTCGAATTTCTTCATTTCTTGAAAAGAAATATCTAGCCGGCATTTAGGACAATAGAAATATCTTGTTCTAAATTCAACATCACCCACAAAATAAGTATCTCCTACAGAAAAATCATAGTCTTTTGCTTCGGGAGATTTTGAATTTACAATTTTACTAACATATCGTAGTTCTACTTTACTGCCGCACTTAGGGCACACATGTTTTTTCCAATGTACATAAAATGGATTTGCATCATAGATATATTTAATTGCTTTTTTCATGGCTTTCTCCTCCAGTTATTGTTTTGGTTTTATACGGAATACAAATCCACCGCCAAATAGACCAGCTCCTACACTTGCTTTTGCGGTAAATCCTTCATCCGGGAAAACACCAATCATAGCTTCTGCACCAATTGAGTTACTGCCGAGCTTACAGGCACTTATCACGGCACCATGTCAATTCACATCTTGCATGTGCCTCAATTGTAACAAAAGATCGTTTAAATCAGCATCCACTTCATCTACACTTTCATAAAGAGAAATCTTCAATTTATGAAAACATCTGTGAACATATGAAATCATCCAAGATTTTTCCAGGACATAATAATCTACCTCGCCGTCTTTGCTTGCAACATGGACTTCCTCACCGTCTTTTTTTACTAGACAGTAAACAAAACATTCGTACCCATTTACAATCGGGAGACGATTATAGGACCATGTTTTACGATTGAGATTTGCCCATCCAAGCACTATCTCCAGTTCATATCCTAATACATCAAACCGAGGCAAATATGGAATAGCAAGCTTTTTATATTTTTCGAGCATCTCTGCCTCAAAATCTTGTATTCTCTTTTCCCTTTCCCCTGTAATAATATAATCAATCATATTCTTTTACCCAAAATTGTCCAACGCTTCGCACTACCGGTAATTCTGCTAACGCCGTTATAATACGACCATGTATTTTGTTGCCAATGCCAAATATTATGACTACCTCTACCATGCGGAGAATGTAATTCTATCGACCGAATTGTATATTTACCGTTCGCCTTTGGTGCTTGATATTTAACTCCTAAAAATCCATTTCCTGATTTGTTCGACGGTTTTAGTCTACCTATATCTTGAACTCTTATGCCTTTAGCCGCTACAGCAACAGAAGAGGCACCGGCAGTTATTCCGCCCCACATAAAGCCATCGGCAGCTCCGTCAGCAGCACCACTTAAGGCCGCCTTTCCAGCCCCATCCCAACTTCCTGTTGAAACGCGGTGATTTACTGCACTCGTTCCTGCTCCAACAGCCGCACCAATAGCTGCACCGATTGCAGCAATCTTGAGGGATGCAGCCAAAACTGGAGCCGCAGCACCGCCTGTAACCGCAGTCGCTATAACACCAATAGCAATTGCAGTTACTTCAATTGCTATTTTAGCCAAATTTGGCAATGACCAATTACCATTAGAATCAGAGCGATTAACAGGACTGTTATTACAATATACAAATAAGTTGTAACTTAACGGACTATCGTCTATACCAAGGTAATCAATATCATCCGCATTCAAGAACCTACCCGTTACAGGGTCATAGTATCTGCTTTGCAGGTAATACATTCCACTTTCGGCTGGAGTCTGTTATGTACCCCGGAGGGGTTGTCCCCCCTCCGGGTCTGTGCCTTTTCAGGCGGTTGCCTACTGAAACAAAATACTGTCTACCGGCAAGCATCGCCGTTGTGATACCACAAAGGCAAAACTTGTCAGGAGCACTCCTGAAACCTTTAAGGAATTGAGATTATCAAATTTGTCCCCCAAAGGCGATGCTGGGATAGCTCAAGCCCTGTCCTCTGAACATAAGAGGGAATTGAAAATCTTGACTATAGTGGCATATCCCACAATACGATCGCCTTCTTGAATGTTGATTTTTTTACCAATCCAAAGGCTGTGGGGGTATGCTTCCGGCGACAGAAATGTAATTGTTCCTTTCGCAGTGCCATTTGGTGGTACTGCATTCATTTGATAATAATGATGAACACCTGTGGTTAAATAGTTATCAGTGATTAAGTGAGCTGGTCGGTAACCATCAGCCGCCGGATTCATTCTTGTACCATTGAATTCAAATACCACTTCGACATCAGGTGTTCTATTCATAGTATTTCCTCCTCATGGCATAAATTTTATCGTACCGCCAACAGCTTGGTTGAAAGCGGCAAGTTGATCGCCATATACGGTCAAAGTTCCGCTACGGAATATGCTGGTGTCTACTCCACCTGTGTAAAACTGGTTAAGCATATTAGTCGGGACTTTTGCACTAACAATCGTATTTTGACCTATCATATTTCCAAATTGCCTTGTTTCAGCCAAATCGAATCCAAACTGTTTGCTTTCCATTCCTCCTGGAGCTAAATTGAACTGACCGGTAGCTTTTATATCTTGAGCTTCTGCGTTACTGACAGAACGATAAACCTTTGTTGTTGGGGTTCGTGTAGATACATAGGCACTTCCTCCACCTAAAACAGCACCGCCAGCGGTTGCCGCAACTGTTCCCCAATTCCCTTGATTGTTAAATTCTTTTACAGAACTTGAGGTGGAGGCCGCTGTTACTACGGCCATTCCATAGACCGTTGCCGATCCAATGAACGCTCCGGCGGCAACTGTTGATGCAGTTGTTGCCGCTGCCAACCCGCTGCTAACTGCAGCTACTGCTCCAGCAGCTGCTGCAAAACCGCCGGCCGTAATAACAGTTGCTGCCGCACATGCCACAACAACCGCCGCTCCAAGTGCCCAATGCCACCAAGCCTCACCGGTAGAGTCAATTCTGTTAACAGGATCATTACCGCAATATGCAAACATATTTAAACCGATTATATTACCGGTTGACAATTGATTGTCCGCACTGATAAACCTACCCGTCACAGGGTCATAGTATCTGCTTTGGAGATAATAGAGACCGCTTTCGCTGTCAAAATAATACCCACGATAACGGAACGGGTTCTGAACCGCAAGCGAAGAATTGTTCGTGATTTCGGCTCCGTTTGCGTCAAGGATATGAAGCGTGTTGCCCCATGTGTCATACACATATCTTGCATAAAGCGAGCCGTTTTCGTTCCTCAGCTCGTCAATGTCTCCGCGGCTGTTGCAAATAACATAGACAGTGTAGCTGCTTCCGGAAGCTTTCACCCTTTTAATTGATGCAAGAGTTCCGGATGCATCATAACGATAATGGAACTGTGTGCTTCCGCGCTTTTCATAGACAAGCTTGTCGCCGAGATATTCATACTCAGAAACAGTTTCGCCGACCTTTTTGTAGCTGCGAAGTCCGTCGGAGTTATACTTGTAGCTGACAGACGTGCCGTTGAGGTTGGCATTTTTCATCTGCCTGCCCTGCCATGTGAAAGACATTCCGTTTCTGTAGGTCAGCGGGTTTCCGATTGCATCATAGGTAATCGCCTGACCATCGTAACTTGTCAGTTTGTCTTTCCACTCCGTGTCATAGCCGTAAATAATTGTCTTTGTGGCCGTTCCGAGAGTTCCTGTGGTATACGGATATTCTTTTTTTGTTTTAATGTTTCCGCCATTGTCATAAGTATAGACAATTGTTTTGTTTAAGTCAACGTTATTCTCTCTTTTGAGCTGACCCAAGGAGTCATAGCTGTAGCTGACCTTTGGTTTATAACCGGAAGTTGCATTTACTTTCTCATTTATGTTTGTAATCTTTCCAACTTTGTCATAGGTATACGAGTATCCTCTGTCGCCGATTTCGTCACGCTTTATCTGGGTCGTCCGGTACTTTGTTGAATCATCGGAATTGCGTGATGAGGAATAATAAACAGGGTTTACAAGCACACTTTCGTTGCCCAATTCAAGCCGATAATAATCCAGTCTGCCAAGGCTGTCATATGTGTAATTGATTTTTGCGTCGCCGAAGCTTATCTGTGTCGGACGGCTTGCCTTGTCATACGTATAACTAATCGCACTCCTCACGCCGTCAGCCTTATTGACTATTTTGGTGACATTGTTTGAGGAATCATAGCGATACCGACTGACAAAACGGTCATCCGCCGTCCCCTTTGTGCTTATATTTCTGCCAACAAGTCTGCCAAGACTATCGTAGTTGTAGATACTTTCAAGGCCGTTGACATAATCTATCTCACGATAGGGATTTTCCGACGAGTTATAGCGCCAATAATACTTGGTCGAGCCGTTTTTCTTCTCTTTGATCTTCTGACCGTAGGAGTTATATTCGTACTCAGTATAGTCGCCGTTTCCGTATGTGCTTTTGAGCAGACTTCCGTTGTTTGCCTGATAGGTATTCGTCATCAAAGCCTGATTTCCGACCTTGGTTTGAGTTATGTTTCCGAAAGCATCATAGGCAAAGCTGTAATTGAAGCCGTTATGAGTGATCTGCTTCAGCTTCGTGTTTGTGCTATCATAACTGTAGCTGACGGTTTTTCCGCCGCTTGAAACGGATTTTACAACACCGCTGTTATTGTCATAGACATAGCTTGTCTTGTTACCCAGAGCATCCGTAACGCTGTTGAGTCTTCCGTTTTTCAGGTTGTAGTCATAGGTGGTTGAGTTTCCGTGCTGATCGTTCTCTTTTAAAACATATGCTCCGGCTTTGATATTTCCGGATTCGGCCGTATAATTTATGCCGGTTCTGATAACGGCGCTTCCGCTCTTGTTTGAGATTTCCTGAGCTTTGACATTTCCGTTTGAATAGTACGAATAGGCATACTTGACTCCCGTTGCATTGTTGACGGCAGATGTCAGCTGGTGCTTATTTCCGGAAGTACTGTAAGTATAAGTATACTGGGCTGCTCTTTCATCGGTGAAGGATTTAAGATTGTTGTTCGCGTCATAACTCAATGCCGAGTTGCGTTCGCCTTTCTCCGTTGCGGAAATCAGGTTTCCGTCGCTGTCATAGGAATATGTCGGCGCGGGCTCTTTTATCAGTGAAATATCGTCAACATAGCAAGTGTTTGCCTGCTTGCGATAACCGAAATATACGGTAATGCTAACAGGAGTCTTTTTGGCGCTCGTTTCATCGGACAAGGTGAAAACGCCTGAAGAAAATTGCCACGATGTGACATCGGGATTAAACACGACCGGCCTTTTATAGACATAGGTTCCATCGCTGTATGTGATTTTTACGCTCATATCAAAGCGTTTGCCCTTGTCTGCGTCAAGGGGTACAGACGAAGCTTTTGCATAAGCGCTGAGAATATAGGTATCTTTTTCAGTACCTGTAATTTTTACGGTCTGCTTTACATATTTTTCGGTGGTTGCCTCTCCCGTAAGCTCATATGAACTGTTGCCGCTGCGTTTGTCAGATGTCGAAACGCCATCGAGACTTGTCGTTCCACCCGAAGACCACGAAGTTGTTGAGTTTTCGAATCCGGAATTTTCAAGATAGTTGTAGTTGTTGGCAGATTTTTCGTTTTCAATTTGCACACAGTCAAAATATGCCGTACCGGTTGCACAGTAAAGCAACAAAATTGCCCTTGAGCCGACGGCATTATCCGGAACGGTAAAGGTCATTGAAACTCTGTGCCAGCCCTTGTCAATGCCCGTATCGCTCGTTCCGGTGATCATATTTGAATATATTCGCTTATAGCTTCCGTCATCGAGAGCAAACCGCATTGCAAGACCTGCTCCGCCGTGTGTGTCGGCAATCTTTTCAACAACGTCACTTGTTTTGACATATGCCGAAAACGTATATGTTGATCCCGGCGTTAACACGGTGTTTGTATTCTGATACATACAATAACCGCTCGCTCTCGTACATTCGGTGACATTGACCTTGAACGATTTTTCTCCCATATAGCTCTCGTTTGAGACGATTGCCGCAGTCGCATCCGACGCATTCACAGGCTTTTCCAAATAATATAGACTCGTCCAATCGCCGCTCTTTTCGGCACTGTGATTTTTCAAAAGATTGTTGACCGTTTGACCTTTTGCGGCGGCAACGGAAACTCTGTTTCTTTTCCCGATATCCGTATTTCCGGTGAGAGAACCAGTTGTATAATCATATTTTTCAGCACCAAGCTCATAACCATTTTTCAGCTTACTTGATATGCCGATGGTGCGACCGAAATTGTCAAACTGATATGTCGTGAGAATATCATCGTTATTCCCGAAAACAGAGTCTTTTCCCGCCGTTCTTATAACGGTTTCATTCAGCTTTTTCCGAGAAAACTCAATCTTTTGGCCTGCCGAAGTTCCGGAAGATTCGGTGACGCTTTTAACGCGTTTGCTTCCGTCGGAAGTATAAGTAAAGGTGAGCTTATAGCCGTCAGACGAGCAGGCGGTCAGCATTGAGCCCTCACTATCGTAGGTATATGTGCTTTGTGTTCCGTCAGGATATTTTATTCTTGCAAGGCGACCCGAAGATGTCGAATATGCAATTGATCTTCCATCAGGACCTGTAATTTTTGTCAACTGACAATTGGTTGAGCTTTCGCCCGTATTATATGTAAGCGTTATTGTGTGACCCGCACCGTCCGTCACCTTTGAAAGAAACGGCTTGTTGTTTCCGGCCGTATTTTTCTCGGTTTTATAGGTAAGCGTTGCCTTTCGACCGTCGGCATCGGAAATCGAAACCAAATTTCCGGCGGAATTGAAGGTCATCACATTGTCAGACTTATCTGTTATTGTGTATCCGCTGTCAACAACTTTCAGTTCGAGATTTAGTCCGTCTTCGTCGAGATATTTTGTTTCCGAGTCTTTGGTTTCCTTGTAAAAATAATGAACGGTTCCGTCGGAATCTTCATATGCATATGGGAACACCTTGAGCGACTCTCCCGACAAACCATATGCACTTGAAGACTTTACAGTTTGCTGCAGGCTGAGCTTGTTTCCGCGACCGGAATGAGGATAAACGCCTGAATTCGTGTCTGCCATATAGCCGTTATAAACGTGCTCCAAACTGACAGGCATCAATTCGCCAGTCGTTGAGACATCGCCGTGAATGAACACAAGGTTTCCCGTGTAATCGTTGATATATGCCGTTCCGGCCGTTCCCGCACTGAGAGTCGTATATGTCCAATAGTCTTCGAGACCTTTGTTGTTTCGATATGTGATCATCACTCTCGGATAGCCTTCTTTGATGTTGTTATATCGCTCGGTCCAGATTTCTGCTTTCACGCCGTTTTCCGCATAAGTTCCGCTTTCATTTGCCGATTTCAGAAGTATTCCGTAGTTTGTGCCCGGGTTTTCATACCATTGCTTTACAATTGAGGAAATGTCAAAATTGCGCCAGCCTGTTGGACTTGACTTCTTCACAAATTCATAATCGGCAACCGTGCTCGAGTAGCTCGGTTGATTGCTCCACTTGACCTTGTCAAGCGTCCACGCCGAAGTGATCTTATGAGCATTGATCTGCATATCGGGCGTTGTGCTTGAATAAAATTCGGTGTTACAATTATACACACTCATTTTTGCCGAAACGACCATATCTCCCTTGTTGAGAGTCGGCAAGGTGAATTTGAAAAGAGAACGGCAATAGTTATAATAAGTTGCCTCTCTTCCGACAACCATATGTCCAACGTCAGAGAAATTCACGTCTTTATATGAACTTGACGACGCAACAAAAACTGAATCAATGCTCGCTTTTGAAAGCTCAGTTTCAACTGTCGGGTCAACTGTAACCGGGAAAGCTCTGTCGGCCGATGAAAGCCATTCTTTGTCAGCTTCAAGATCAACCGTTAACATCCCATTATGATTTTTTCTGACAGAAAGAGAGAGATTTTCACTGAATTCACCGTTTGCGTCTGACATATACGGTGCCGAAATTGTGTATACAACATTGTCTCCGTCAACAAGCTGTATATTTTTTTCGTCGATTACCTTTGCAGTCAGATTGCCGATGTTGTATCGGGCGGTGAAAACATTTTTGGCCTTATTGCTTTTGAGTATTATGTTCTCCTTTGTTCCATCGGGTCCCACGATGAACTGAATATCAACATCAGGAAAAACATTTTCATAGAGAACCTCTTCGCCGATATTTTTAAGAGTAAGGAACGACTCGTCGCCTGTTGGCTTTTGCTTATGATCAATTATTCTAATTCTACTGTTTTTTGCGCTTTGATAATTCCACGAAACAGGGAATTTTTCGTCCTCCATCAAAACCAAACAATTTGAATTTGCTTTTTCGGCAAAGACAGTATTTGACTTTCTGTTATTCGTTTCATAAACATTGCCCTGTCCGAAAAACTCTTTTTGTTCGTCAGTTGCCGCATCTTTGGTAAGGCTGTTGTCAAAGTCAAGCCATTCACCGTTTTCATCACGATAATGAATGGGAAATTGATATTGAGCCGCCATAAAAGTTCCGTCGGACATAATAAAGTGCTTTGTATATTCGTCTCGTTTTTCTTTGTCTTCGCTGATAATTCTTGGTTCGGGGTTCGCCGTCTCTGTTTGCACGAAATCATCTTCGGCCGCCGAATCTGCTTCGGCAACCGCTCCGACTGGGAACACTTGCACCGCCATTACAATGCACATCAAAACAGAAAGAAGCCTTTTTAAATTTTTCATTATTTTCATCCTTCCTTTTAGTTGACATTCGTTTTACGTATAGCTCGTATTATCTTGTTTATTTCTGCGATTATTGCAATTCGCTATCCAATCAAAATCAATTCCTCCTTCCACATGTAGTGACAGTAACCATTACTGTCTTAGATCCTTAACACTCATTGCGATTTTTTAATTTTCAATATCCGCATTCAGTTCCATGGCGTTAATATACTTCTAAAAACATATTGTTACACACCAAATATAGTGAGCCATGTGTTCCAACACGACTTTTAATAACGCGTTCCATAGCCACATAATTGCCACATCTCATCATAATTATTGCCGTTGTTCTGTTAAGCGATCAATCTCTCATTCATATTTTAGATGTAACTCAGTTGATGTTACAATAGTGAAATCACAATTGCACACTTTTTATGCAAAATTGCACATAGAGACCTATATAGCTTTAATTTTTAGCATTAAGTTGTGATTATGTAAATTCTTAGACCTAACCCCCATTTTAACCAAGATTAGTTTTTTAACTCGTATAAATTAAGGAGCCTTTTCATTCACAAACGACTTGTAAAACATAAGCTTTCATTTAGAGAACTTTTTGTTTTTAAGCTGAAAACGACCTTAAGCGTTTAATTTTTCCTCGAACCCGAAACGCATAAACGGAAATCATCAAACGCTCGGTTGCTAACCGAATCCATGGGAATCTCACCCCTGCCTGTGTAGTCGCCAGCCACTTACGGAAGTATCATTATACCTTACATTTGTCATCGCCTACCGAAAGCAATTCGGCTTTTGCTGTGTTAGTTTTATCGCTCAACTCAATTTTGAGTGTCATGGCGCACTCACAGCTTTGGCTTGGAATTCACAATTCCGAATGCAAGGAATGTATTTGATGAATGTATATTCAATTGTCATGGTACTAAATGCTTTTCACTCAATTTCTAAAAGCACCTTCACTATATAAGGAATCTGGCAAGGTGTTTTTGGGGGAGTAAAACAAAAAAATTTTAAATAGAGATTCAATTTATAAAATAAAAGCCCTTGACAACAGAAATTCCGCTGCCAAGGGCTAAACTAATTTATATATAGATGCCCTCATAATTTAGGTCATTAAAGAAAGCCAAATAAAAAAGGGGAGGATTCTACAAGTAAAAACACCATGAGAAAAAGCCTAAATGTTGTCCCTTTTGTTGTCCCATTAAATCATTTTTAGGGGTGTTGTCCCCATGTTGTCCCATTTAAATTTGTTTTCTATAGGATTTACGATAACAAACTACTACAAAATAAAAAATCCCCGAAAGCCCTTGATATAAGGGATTCGGGGTGTTTTGAGCTGTAGTTATCTCTTTGAGAACTGCGGTGCACGGCGAGCGCCTTTGAGACCGTACTTCTTTCTTTCCTTCATTCTCGGGTCACGGGTAAGGAGACCGGCCTTTTTGAGCGGAGCGCGAAGCTCGGCGTCATACTGAAGGAGAGCTCTTGCAAGACCGTGGCGGATTGCACCGGCCTGACCGGTTACGCCGCCGCCTGCAACGCGGCAGACGATGTCAAACTTATCGGAAGTTTCGGTAACAGCGAGAGGCTGACGAACAAGGAGCTTGAGGGTCTCAAGGCCGAAGTAATCGTCGATGTCTCTGTCGTTGATGGTGATCTTACCGCTGCCTGCATAAACGCGGACTCTGGCAATTGATTTCTTTCTGCGGCCGGTGCCGTAGAAGAACGGAGCTGATTCGTACATTTTCATTTCCTCCCTTTCGATTAAAGTTCAACAACTTCGGGCTTCTGAGCAGCGTGTGAATGTTCAGCGCCTGCATAAACGCGAAGTCTGGTGAGAGCCTTGCGGCCGATGGTGGTGTCGGGGATCATGCCCTTGACAGCCTTGGTCATTACGAATTCGGGCTTTTCCTTCATAAGGGAGCTGTATTTGACCTTCTTCATGTTACCGATGTAACCGGTGTGATGATAATACATTTTCTGGTCAAGCTTCTTTCCGGTAAGAACGGCCTTGTCGGCGTTGATGATGATTACATGGTCGCCGCAATCCGCATGGGGTGCAAAGGTGGGCTTATGCTTTCCGCGGAGAAGCTCGGCAGCCTTGGCGGCAACGTGACCGAGATGCTTGCCCTCGGCGTCGATAACATACCACTTACGGGTGATGTCGCCGGCTTTCGGCATATAGGTTGACATAGTCTTTTCCTCCAATCAATTTTCAAATGCTCATGTATTCTATCACAGGCAAAAGGCTTTGTCAACAGCTTTCCTTCAAAAAATCGAATTAGTTTGACCGTGCTCGTTTTTCCTCGCGTTTTCTCTTGTTTTCATACTGTTTGCTCATGAATGAATTTTCAAAAATCTACGGCACAAAAACACGGTTTTGAGTTTATGGAGAAGAAACAGGGAACTTTTTTCGCTTTTTCAGCGGTGAAAAGTTCCCTATTTTTCAATCCTTATTCGCCCTTGCGCCTATTTTCGCCGATAAAAGAAACAACCGGCCGGGGCTGCCGCATTTAGATGCAGAAAGCGTTTTCTTTGTCCCGAAGCTGTATGTAGATACCGCGAGCGGGCAAAAAAACGCTTAAAAGAGCAAAATTATTTTTAAATTCCATCATAAACAAAGACTATATTTCATAGGAGCCTTGGTTTGATAAGCTTCGTGAAATATAGTCTTTTTCTTTTTGTTTTGCTCTTTGGTCTGCGCTAAATACGGCAGTCCCGCGCGATTCGGCTTTATTTCATCATGTCATAGAAGCCGCCCTCATCAAGAAGGACGATTCCCGCCTTTTCAAGTGCCTTTGCGGCTGTTTCGTTATCGTTGACCCTGAGGATAACATAGGCCTTTTTTGTGTCGCGCGAAATGAAGGCATACATATACTCAACATCGATGTGAGAATCGGCAAGGACTCTCATCGGCTTTGCAAAGCCGCCCGGAACGTCGTCAATTCCGACAGCGATAACATTCGTGACGGAAACGGTGAAGCCCTCCTCGCGCAGAGTTTTTTCGGTCTCCTCCGGCCTGTCAACGATCAGGCGCAGTATTCCGAAATCGGTCGTGTCCGCAATTGAAAGTGCGCGGATATCAACCCCTGCGGCGGCGATTTTTTCCGTGATCTCGGCAAGTCTGCCTTCCTTGTTTTCAACAAAAACCGAAATTTGTTTAATGAGCATCTTCTCTTCCTCCTTTTAATATGTGACCTCTGTTCTGTTATCTATAACACGCTTTGCCTTGCCCTCCGAGCGTGCAAGTCTGCCCGGCTCAAGAAGTCTGACCTTTGCGTGAACGTTGAGCGTTGACTGGAGTGCGCTTTCAATGCGCTTTTCTGTGCTTTCAAGCCCCTTAACGGTATCCGAGAACATCTCGGGCAGCATTTCAACCTGAACCTCCATTGTGTCAAGGTTGTTCTTTCTGTCAACAATGATGAGGTAATTCGCGGTAAGACCCAGCTCAAGCAGAACGTGCTCGACCTGAGAGGGGAATACATTGACGCCGCGGATGATGAGCATATCGTCGCTTCTGCCCTTGGGCTTGCTCATTCTGACGGTGGTTCTGCCGCAGGCGCATTTTTCGTGGGTGATTGAAGCGATGTCGCGTGTTCTGTAACGGATAAGCGGCAGTGCTTCCTTGCCGATGCAGGTAAAAACAAGCTCGCCGTATTCGCCGTCCGGAAGGACCTTGAGCGTATCCGGATCAATGATCTCGGGATAGAAATAGTCCTCGCAAACATGAAGTCCGTTCTGGCATTCACAGTTATATGCAACGCCGGGACCTGCAATTTCCGAAAGGCCGTAGATATCATAGGCCTTGATATCAAGAAGCTTTTCAATTTCTCTTCTCATGTTGTCCGTCCACGGCTCCGCGCCGAAAATTCCCGCGCGCAGCTTGAGGCTCTTCGGGTCGATTCCCATGTCGCGGACGGTTTCGCCGATGAACATTGCGTAGGACGGGGTGCAGCAGAGAATGTCCGATTCAAAGTCCTGAAGAATCTGAACCTGGCGCTTTGTGTTGCCGGAGGAAACGGGAATCGTTGTTGCGCCGAGATGCTCCGCACCGTAATGCAAGCCCAGGCCGCCGGTGAAAAGGCCGTAGCCGTAGGAAACGTGAACCTTGTCGTTCTTTGTTGCTCCGGCGGCACAAAGTGCTCTTGCCGCGCCTTCTGCCCAGATGTCAAGATCATGCTTTGTGTAGCCGACAACAGTCTGCTTTCCGGTCGTTCCGGAGGAGGCGTGGATTCTTTGAAGCTTTGAAGCGGGAACGGCAAAAAGGCCGAAGGGATAGTTGTCTCTCAAATCCTGCTTAACCGTGAAGGGGAGCTTCGTGATGTCGTCAATCGAATGGATATCATCCGGCGAAACGCCGTGGTCATCCAGAAGCTTTTTATAAAACGGAACGTTTGTGTATGCGTTTTTGACCATTTTGATAAGTCTTGCGGACTGAACGGCGTGCAGGTAATCTCTTGACGCACATTCAATCTCCGGCTGAAAGATTCCCATAGGTTAACACTCCATTTCTTTAGAGATTAGATTTTAGATTGCCGCGTGCAGCAAATATCTATTATCTATTATCTATTATTTATTATCCATTATCTATTATCTAAGGAACGCTGCTGCTTGCACCACGCAAACAGCAAGACTCCTCTTTTGTTTTCAATCGCTGCTTAGCCTCGCTCCGCGGGGGTACTTTTGTCGATGTGTTCAGTCAGAGCAATCTAAAAACAACGTTTCCGTTTTTAACGGCTCGCGGATTTCTTGTTGTAAGCTTTTATGCTTCGGCTACATAAAAACAAAACACATCTAGCGTCTAGCGTCTAGAATCTAGCATCTAGAACTTACTCTGCCCTATATCCCGATTCAAACGCCTTGAGGTTCGCCTCAACGGTTTTCGGCGGAACAGAAGTTTTGACAATTTCGGCAAATTCGTCCTTGTCGATTCCGAGGAACTTCACCGCCGCGCCGAGCAGAACAACGTTTGCGCTTTTTGCGCTGCCGGCTTCAAGCGCAAGGGTGAGCGCGTCAACGGGAATGACCTTCACGCCTTTTTCCGAAAGCTTTTCAAGAATATTTTCCGGGTAACTTGCCTTGCCCATGATTACGGGCATAGGGTCGATCTTCTGCGTGCCGGTGATGAGCACACCGCCCTTTTTGAGGTACGGCAGCCACCTTGCGCCTTCAAGCTGCTCAAAGGAAAGGATGATGTCCGCTTCTCCCTTTTCGATAACGGAGGAGAAAACCTTTTCTCCGTAGCGAACATAGGTGACGACACTGCCGCCGCGCTGGCTCATTCCGTGAACCTCGCTGACCTTGACGTCATAGCCCTTTTCCGTGAAGTATTTGCCCATGAGCTTTGAGGCGAGCAGCGTTCCCTGGCCGCCGACACCGACGATGAGAATGTTTTTGGTTTCCATTACTGCTCTCCTCCTTTTTCAATTGCGCCGAAGCGACAGGCGGCGGTGCAGACGCCGCAGCCTACGCACTGGTTTTCGTCAATGAGTGCCCGGTTCTTTCCGTCAACAGCTGTATGCGAAAGCGCCGGACAGCCGACCGAAAGGCAGGCCTTGCAGCCGATGCATTTTTCTGCGTTCACCGTGAGCGGACCGGGATGCTTTACCTTTTTAAGCAGAGCGCACGGACGGCGCGAAATGATGAGCGACGGCTCTTTTTTTGCAAGCTCTTCTTTGACAGCCTGCTTTGTTCCTGCAACGTCAAACGGGTCAACAACGCGGACGGAGCTTATTCCGATTGCGCGTGCAAGAGCCTCAAGATTTACGGCAACGGTCGGGTCGTTGCGGATAGTAAGTCCGTTCGCCGGGTTGTTCTGGTGGCCGGTCATGCCGGTGATGGAGTTATCGAGAACAATTACCGTTGAAATGCCTTTGTTGTATGCAATATCAATAAGTCCGGTTATGCCGGAATGGATAAAGGTCGAATCGCCGATTACGGCAACGCTCTTAGCCGCCTGTTCTTCGCCCCTTGCGGTGTTGAAGCCGTGCAGCGCGCTGACTGAAGCACCCATGCAGACGCAGGAATCCATCATTGAAAGCGGAGCCTGTGCGCCGAGCGTATAGCAGCCGATATCGCCGCTGACATAAAGGTGAAGCCCCTTGAGCGCATAGTAAAGTCCTCTGTGCGGACAGCCTGCGCAAAGCACCGGCGGACGCGGCGGAATTTCATCGGGGAAGGAAAGCGCGTCCGCCTCTTCGCCGAGAAGTGCCTTTTTGACCGTTGCCTGAGAAAATTCGCCGAGTACCGAAAACAGACTCTTTCCTTCAACCTCAATGCCGAGCGTTTTGCAATGGTTTTCGATGATCGGGTCAAGCTCTTCAATCACAACAAGGCGTTCAACGTTCTGCGCAAACTCCTTGATGAGCTTCACCGGCAGGGGATTGACCATGCCAAGCTTTAAGAAGCTTGCCTTTTCTCCAAGGGCTTCGCGCGCGTATGTATAGGCCGTTCCGGCGGCTATTACGCCGAGCTTTCTGTCAAAATATTCGGCTTTGTTGACGCCGAGCCTGACCGCTTCGGTGTCCGCCCATTCGGTGAGCTCCTTTGTCCTTTCCTCGACCCTGACGTGTGCGCCCCTTGCCATTGCAGGCATCATAACGTTTTTCATCACGTCCTTTTTGTATTCGCAAAGCTCTTTTTCCTCGCGCACAGAGAGCGTGACGAGCGAACGCGAATGGGAAACTCTTGTTGAAAGCCTGAGCAAAAACGGGGAGTCGAAACGCTCCGAAAGCTCAAAGCCGAGTTTTGCAAAGGAGAGACATTCGCTGCTGTCGCAAGGCTCAAGCATCGGAGTTTTTGAAGCGATTGCGTGGTGGCGCGAATCCTGCTCGTTCTGCGAGGAGTGCATTCCGGGGTCGTCGGCAACGGCGCAGACCATTCCGCCGTTCACGCCGATATATGAGGCGGTGTAAAGCGGGTCGGCGGCAACGTTGAGCCCAACGTGCTTCATTGCGCAAAAGCTTCTTGCTCCGCCGAGAGACGCGCCGAACGCCGCTTCAAAGGCAACCTTTTCGTTCGGTGCCCATTCGCAGTACATTTCATCATACTTTGCGGCAGCCTCGGTAATTTCGGTGCTGGGAGTTCCCGGATAAGCGGAAACAAAACGCACGCCGGCTTCAAAAAGCCCTCTGGCAACCGCTTCGTTACCCAAAAGTAAAGTTTTCTTTTCCATAAGTTTTAAGCCCCTTGTTTTATTGAAAGTTTATCTGTTTTCTTCCTTCCGGTCTCTCAGGTCAAGCACTCTCTTGGCTTTGCCGGTGAAGCGCTCAAGCGTTTTCGGCTCAACAAGGCTGACCTTGATTTCGATTCCGAGAATAGCTTTGATTCTGTCGTGTATATTCCTGCGAAGATTTTCAAGCTCACCGTAAATTTCAAGCAAAGACGCGTCAACAAGCTCAACGCGAACCTCAAGGGTATCCGAAAAGCCTTCTCTGCGAACAACAAGCTGATAATGCGGTCCTATTGAAGTGATTCCGATGAGGGCACTTTCGATTTGAGAGGGGAAAACGTTGACGCCGCGAATTTTGAGCATATCGTCGCTTCTGCCGATGATTTTGCTCATGCGCGCCGTTGTTCTTCCGCACTCGCAAGGCTCATAGTTTATGTTTGTGATGTCCCTTGTCCGGTAACGAAGCATCGGCAGGCCGCGCTTTGTCAGGTTGGTAACAACAAGCTCGCCGGTGCTGCCCTTTTCAAGCACATCGCCGCTTTGCGAGTCAATAATTTCGCAAAGGAAGTGGTCTTCGTTGATATGAAGGCCGCTGCGTTTGTGGCATTCGCCGCTCATTCCGGGGCCGTTGAGCTCGCTCATTCCGTAGTTGTCGGTGCAGAAAAAGCCGTTGCCCCAACGTTCTTCAATCTGTGTTCTCATCTCGGGCGTGCAGCCCTCCGAGCCGAGCAGACCGAGCCGAAGCTTATAGCTTTCCATCGGGAATTCATCGGCCTTTTCCCTTGCGCATTCGGCAAGGTACAAACAATATGACGGGGTTGCAACAACAGCGTCCGTTTCAAAGTCGCGCATGAACTTAAGCTGTTTTTCGGTATTGCCCGAGGAGGTCGGAACAACCGTTGCGCCGATTTTTTCAAGTCCGTAATGAAGGCCGAGCGCGCCGGTGAACATTCCGTAGCCGAAGCAGATTTGAACCGTTGTTTCGTCTGTTGCTCCGGCGGCGGTTGCAAGGCGTGCCACCTGCTCGCTCCAGTTTTCAAGGTCCTCTCTTGTATAGCCGACAACGGTTGGGTTTCCGGTGGTACCGGAGGAGGCGTGAAGGCGAACGAGCTGCTTTTTCGGAACAGAGAAAAGTCCGAAGGGGTAGTTGTCGCGCAGATCCGTTTTTGTGGTATAGGGAATATACTGAATATCCGAAAGGGTTTTGATCTTTTCGGCGGTGATACCGTTTTTTTCAAAACGGTCATGATAGAACTTTACGTTTTTGTCGCAATAATCAATGAGGGCGCGAAGGCGTTCAAGCTGAAGACGCTCAAGGTCGCCGCGCTTCATGCATTCCTTTTCTTTGTCCCATATTCTGTGTTCCACTTTTGAAAACGTCCTTTCTTTCAGATTCTCTGCTGCCGAACACTGCGGCGCTTTTGTGGTTTAAACCATTATATGCACAATAAAAACACATTGATTTATTTTTGAGAAATTTAGCAACTTTAATTTTCCTGAGCTTAATCCTGTCCGCCATATATAAGCAAGCTCAGCCTAACGTCTGTCGTCCGGATTCGCAAACAAAAAGCCCTTAAGGTGTCTCAGTAAGTGATTCAACAGCATTAAACTGATTTTTCGCGCATAGCATCGTTAAAATGCTTGAAAACCGTCAGGATTTCTGCGCATTTGTGCCTTGCTCTGCATCAAAAACAATTAAGTTTACGGTGCGAAGCAGTTTTAATTCCAGATATTTTTTGTTAAGACAAAGCGAAGGGGCTGTCGCATTTAGCGCAGACCAAAGAGCAAAACAAAAAGAAAAAGACTATATTTCACGAAGCTTATCAAAA
>CAKSYX010000010.1 GCA_934525065.1 uncultured Eubacteriales bacterium | reverse complement strand
TTATTCATCCTACCGACCCAATCCATCGGATCGGCGGCCTTCAGTGTCTCCGTGATACTTTCGCTTGTTGCCATCTGTTTTACCAACCGAGAGAATAGTTCCTCTGCCTGCTGGTTAATGTCAGCAAGATAGCTGTTCAACTTACCGCTGGTAAGCAGGGAGGTGTACAGCACTTTGCGGTGGCTTTTGAGATAGCGTCGGTGCTGCTGCCCCCAGATGCCGATGTGTACTGTTTCTTCCTCTGACAGTCTCAGACAGGGCAGATAGTAGTCCCCTTGCAGCTCATACCAAAGTCCGTTCTGTTCGTTGTAGTTGTACTTGTCCATTTTGTAATCCTCCAATATGATTGATTTTACCTACAATCCAATCATTCCGGCTGATTACAAAAGCCGAAGGAGGCACTTCCTTACGAAGTGCCTCCTTCGGCAGTTCCTTTTTATATGATTCATTTAAATCAGTCGCTTGTGTAGGGCATGAGAGCAACCTGACGGGCACGCTTGATTGCGGTGGTCAGTTCGCGCTGATGACGGGCGCAAGTGCCCGTTACACGGCGGGGAAGGATCTTCGCGCGGTCAGAAGTGAACTTGCGAAGCTTAGCAGTGTCCTTATAGTCGATTGATTCAACCTTATCGACGCAGAAAGCGCAAACTTTTTTGCGTGATTTTCTGCCAGAACGGCCGTTTCCTCTTTCGTATGCCATGAGTTATTCCTCCTTGTTAATATTTTCGTTGCTGTCAGAACGGGAGATCTTCATCGTCGGTGATCTCTTCAAAATCGCCGGGAGCCGCAGACTGGAACGCGGGAGCCGGGGCTGCTGCCGGAGCGGCATAAGCTGCGTTACCCGAGCCGGTTTCGGCCTTTGAGCCGCAGAAGCTGACCTCGCGGGCAAGAACCTCATAAGCGGTTCTCTTTGCGCCGGTGTTGTCTTCATACTGACGCATCTGCATCTGACCCTGAACGGCGATCATTGAGCCTTGTGAAAAGTAACGGCTGACAAAATTGGCCGTACCTTCCCAAGCAACGACAGTGAAAAAATCAGACTGCCTTTGTTCACCGGCTCTGACAAAAGAGCGGTCAACAGCAATTCTGAAATTGCAGACGCTCTTTCCCGTTGTTGTTGTGCGAAGCTCGGGGTTAGCCACAAGGCGACCCATGAGAACGATACTGTTAATCATATCAGTTCCTCCTTACTTCTTGACGGTGAGAGAACGCAGAACGCCTTCAGTGATGTTGACAACTCTGTCAAGCTCAGCGGGGAATTCCGGAGCACTTGAATAGTTGACAAGAACATAGTAGCCCTCGGTCTCATAGTTGATGGGGTAAGCAAGCTTGCGGTTGCCCCATACATCAACGGAATCGATCGTTCCGTGAGCTTCAATGAGGGACTTGAACTTTTCAACCATAGCGTTCACGGCTTCTTCGCCTTTAGCCACTGAAAATACTAACATGGTCTCGTAGTTGCTGGTCATTGTTATTGCACCTCCTTATGGACATTAGGCCCCTTTCGGGGCAAAGAGCGCTGTCAAAATACAGCAAGGTGTATTGTACCAATAAAAAAAGAAAAAGTCAAGACCTTGCTTAACTTTTTCCTTTTATTTATCGCTGTTTCCTCAGTATGAAATGCTGTAGCTGCTGGTGTAATCTCCGTGGAGATTGACGGTGACGGGGAGAAGGAAATACTTACCCTGCCCGCTTGCGCGGGTAACGTTCAGCTCATGCTTCATTGAGGTTATTCGGCCTTCCTTGTCGATTGAAGCTTCAATCACGGAGTTGTCATAGGTGATGTCAAGCGTGGAAATTTTCGCATTGGAGGGAAGTCCGAGAGAATCAACGTTGATAACCTCCATCGTTGTTGCGTAGCCTTCGGCCGGGAGATTCAGCGTCTGAACTTCTTCGCCGAGAACGATTTTCAGTGTATATGCTCCGCCGCCGGTTGAGGTCGCTTTTGCCGAGGTTACGGCACTTTTTGTGAGCGAGGCCGAAGTGTTGAGCGGAGCGATGACTGCGTTCGGAGATTTTCCGCTTGCCGCGTCAATTCCGTTTGAAAAGGCGTAGGTTTCCGGTGCGGTTTTGGCGTTATTGCTTATTAGGGAGGAGGCGAGGTTTTCAACAGCCTGGCCGCCGGTGATGTCATCGATCTGAATGTTCAGCGTGTCCTCCTTTGAGAGGGAAAAGTTTTTGGTGTTCTTGAGCTTGTTGACCGCTTTGACATAAGCGTCGATAACGTCCTTTTTGCTGCCCGGAACTTTTTTTTCAGCCTTTGCAATTGAGCTGTCGCGAACCTGGGCCGCAATTGAAGCAGCTTCTGAGGCTTTTTTGGACTGCGACTCCGCAATATACCAGTCGGGGTCTCCGACCGAAACGTTGGTGCTCAGCCTGTTTCCGCCGATGGTGTATTTCGGTTCGCTTGAGCCGCCAAGTGTTGCGGTGGCCTGAGAAGGCTGCGAAGAGACAGTCGCGGCCGGCGTTGTGCCGAAGGCGGCCGTTGTTTCCGGCGTCCGGTCAACCCTTTTGAGCGCAACAAAAAGGCTGATGCAGAACACCCATATTGCGGCGACGGCAATTCCCGCAGCCTGAAGCAATTTTTTGTTGGTCATGGCTTCTTCTTCCTTTGAAAAGCAAAGGAGCCGGAAAGAGCCACCCTTTCCGGCTCCCCTTTGCCGAAATTATTTATAACTGAAGGTGTAGCTTGATTTAACAGCGCCGTCCATGAGAATATAGAGCTTTTTGCTTTCAACTGTGCTGTTTGACTCAAGAATATACGGGCTGTTCACTGAGAGCGATTTGAGCGTTCCGTCGCTGTTCAAAACGGCGGTGACGGTGGTTCCGGGCTTGTTTTCGGTGAACTTTGACTTCTTTTCGGTGAGGTTCATTCCTGCCTTATAGGAAGATGTTGAGCCGCTTCCGAGGCTGAGCGAGTCAACGCCGCTGTTAACAAAGCCGTCGTGAACGTTCAGTGCGCCGCTTGCATTGCCGTTTTTGAACTTAACTGTCTCCGGCTGAAGAACAAGCTTGATTTTGCTGCCGCTGACGCTGACGGATTTGACCTTCTTTGCGAAGGTTGAAATGCTGTCGTTCTGCTTATAAAACTCGGCATATTCCTTTCCACCCGGGGTAATGAAGCCGTAAAGGCTTGAATACCTCTTGGTCGTGGTTGTGTATTTTCCGGTGTCAATGTCTTTTTCCTTGACCGTAATTGTTCCGATTCCGTTTTTGAAGGTTCCGGAAGCGGTTGAATCCGTGCTTGAAGCGAGCGATTTTTCAATTTCGGCCGCTGCTTTCGGGTCAAGCTCCTTGGCAATTTCAAGCATAGTCTTGAGCGGAATGATGCCATACTTGCCGTCTCTGAAGTTTGCGTCAAAAATTTCGGTGCGCTTTGCTTCAACCGTTCCTTTGGCGTACTTGGTGTTGTTGATTGCCTGAACGAGCTTCAGAGTGTAAAGCAGGCGGTTTTCATCGTTCGACGAAGAAAACGCAGGAGCCTTCGGGGTGGTATAGGTTGGTTTTGAGGTTGATGTTCCGGATGAAGCGGAAAGAATGTTGAGAGCTGCGGTTGCACAGCCGGTTCTGTTTCCGTCGGCGTCAATGCCGTAGATTCTGACGGGGAGACCCTTCGCTTCAATTTCAAACGTGAACTTTGTCTGCGGAGGAAGGCGCAGCGAAACGCTGTTGCTCTTTGTTGTTGCCTGTTCAATCATAACGTCTGAGCCTTCCGCAGCGGAAACACTGACGGTGTATTCGGTTGCGCCGTAGATCGGTTCCCACGAAACGGTTGTAACATAGTTTGAAGTTTTCTTAAATGTGACGTTTTTGACTGTACCGAGATATTCATCGCCGAGCTTGAAGTATTCACCTGTTTCGGTATAGGCTGCGTCAAACTCTTTGATTGCGGTTTCAACCCAGTCCTCGCTGCCATGGTCGAAGTATTCAAGCTTATATTCCATGCCGGGTACCTTGTTCCATGTCACGTTGTGGCAGCGGTAATATTTTGCGTTGGTGACGACCTTGAAGCCTGTTACGGGGCTTAAATAGGTCTTGACTATGACGTCGTCGGTTTCTTCGCTCGTCAGTGTCTCGCCGCCAACGGTAATAAAGGCCCTGACCCTGAAAAGATAAGTCGTGTTGGGTGAAAGACCGCTGAAGGTGCAAAGGTTTGTTTTGACCTGCATGGTCTTGCCGGTGTCAACTCTTTCAACAATATAGCCCTCCGCACCGGGAAGTGCCGGCCAGGAGAGAACGGCAGACTGCGCGTCGTTGCCGGAAACGGCAGCAATGTCCGCAACATTTGCGGGCTTTGTTTTACCTGCAAAGGTTGAAGGTACACCGAGAATGCCGTCAGCGCTTACACCCGTTACGCGGATATAAACGACCGTGGAGTTCGTCAGGCCGTCAATTGAGCAGTAGATCCTGCCATCGGCTTCGGCAACGAAAGTGCCTTCAAAGTCAACGCCTGTCCATGTTTTGTTGTCGCTGCTTCTTTCAATTATATAGCTTTCGGCTTCATTGACCTTTCCGAAGGAGAAGTTAAAGCCGGTTGCGGTCGCAGTGTCGGCTCGCAGACTGCCGACAGCAGAAAAGACGGTTTTTGTTGTGGCCTGAGAACTGTAATCGGAATAGAGGGTTTTCTTTGCGAACACACTGTATGCTCTGACCCTGAAGGAATACTCGGTGAGACTTGAAAGACCCGTGACCGTGTATGAGGTTCCGGAGGACTTTCCGGCAACGGCCCATTTTCCGTTTTTGAGGACTGAGACTTCATAGCCGGCTGCGCCTGCCGCCGCGCTCCATTTGAGCGAAGCCGAGGTATCCTTTGCATCCGTTACCTCAAGGCCTGAAACAGCAGCGGGGGCGGTCTGAACCGCATAGGAAGCACTGTAAGTTGAATAATAATTCTTTGAGCCGGATTTGATATATGCTCTCACGGCGTATTTGTAAGAGGTGTTCGCCTTGAGATTTTTAACGGTGCATTTGTTGCTGCTGACTGTTGCAACCTTGGTGTATTTTGAGCCGTTGTAGCTGTAAACAACGTAGCCCGAAGCACCGGAAACCTTTCCCCAAGTGAAGGTGACGGAGCCGGAATCAGCTGAGCTGAGGGCAAGCGAAGAAGGAACAACGACCTTCGGCGTGATTGAAACGGTTTTGGAGTATGCACCGACGATATTCTTTTTGCTTACGGTTCTATACGCGCTGACGCGGAACTGAGACTTCGTGTTGGGAGTAAGCTTTGAAACGGTGCAATAGGTCTTTTTGACATTTTTGCCGACAGCGACCCACTTTTTGTTTTTATACTGCCAAACGGTGTATCCGGAAGCTCCGCTGACCTTTTTCCAGGAAAGGCGAACCGCCGTTGACGAGGTCTGAACCGCAGAAAGCGAGGCCGGCGCGGCGCAAACGGGCTTTACGGAGACGGTTGAGGAAGCTTTTCCGTAGGTCTTCTTTTTGCCGGACTTTTTGTAGCCGACAACGCGGAACTTGTAGGTTGTTCCGGTTTTGAGCTTTTTAATTGTGTATGAACGCTTGGTGGTGGTTCCGAGCGCTTTCCATTTCTTTGAGGTGTATTGCTGAACCTCATAGCCGGAAACGCCGGAGGCCTTGCTCCATGTGAGCGTTGCGGTGTTGTAGGTGACCTTGGCCTTAACGCCCTTGACCTGCGAAATTGCGGCAAAGGCAGGCGTTACGGCAGCGAAAGCAACGCCAAGGCAGAAGATGAGCGTCACAAGCAGCTTTGCTGTCTTTTTCATCGGGTATGTTCCTCCTTTAAATTTGAAAAAAATACATGATTATCTGCTCTTTATTAAAACGTGCATACCTTATGCCCACTTAAAAACGAAACCTCTTTCAAGTGTTTCGCCGAGTGAGAAGGTTCTGCCCGTTGAATTTTCAAGACCGGTTGCGGTGAATGAAACGGTCGCGGTGATGAAGTCAAGCTTTCCGTCGTGGATTTTGGCTTCAATAACGAGCTTTTTGCAGCTTACTTCGGTCACGTTGAGGCCGCCGAGTCTGCCGGCTGTTTTAACGTCCGGCATGAAGGCCTCTGAAAGGTCGCTTCCTTCGGGAATTTCGAGCGTGATGTAAAGGCCTGAAGAACCGTCCTGCTTAAAATCGGCAACATAGCTTTCCGCTTCTTCGGCGGTGAATTTTCTTTCTCCGAGGGAGGGGAGAAGCTCTTCGACCTTTTTGCCGCTTGAAGCGTCTGCTTTGTCCTTGAAGCGATAGAAGCCGCGGTCTGCGCTGTCAATTGCCGAAAGCACGGCGGAGAACTTCTCTTCGTCCGGAAGGAACTGCCTGTCGGACGATTTTGCCGTTTTGAAAAGGGTGAAATCTTTTTGCCGCGCGGTGTTTTTGAGTGCCTCGGCAAAGCTGTCAATCGCTTCCGTTTTTGTTTCAGGGAGGGCGTAGGTGCTGACCGTCAGAACATCGGTGTAATCGCTGTGGATTTCGGAATCTTCAGTCCTGAAGAAAGCTCTGAGTCTGAACTGATATTCCGTTGCCGCCTCAAGCTCCGTGCAGGTAAATTCGGTCTTGTCTGCGCCGATTGAAAGGCTTTCCCAGTTTTCGCTGCCGTTCTTTCTGAACTCAAGGATGTAGCCCTCTGCGCCGTCACAGGTACTCCAGAAGAGGGAAATCGTTGTGCGCGTAACGCTGTTTTCTCCGGCCTTGAAATCCTTGACCGCCGTCAGCGGAGTGTAAACCGAAAGAAGGGGCGAAAAGCTCTTGCTTTCATATTTTGTTCCGGAAACGGTGACGAAGGCTTTGACCGCAAAGCTGTATTTTGTCTTAGTTTTGAGTGAGCTTACGGAATAGGAAGTGCCTTTGACCGTTCCTTTAAAGGTATATTTTTTTGCTTCGGCATCGTAGCCGTAGATGTTGTAGCCGTCAACGCCCGTGCAGGTGGTCCAGTTGAAGGAAAGAGTGCCGTTTGAGCAGGAGAGAAGTTTGGTGCTCTTTACCGAAGGAACGTCTGAAGCGGAGACGGTAATGTCCTTCGTCTTTCCGAGCACGGTTTTGCTGCCGTTTTTAAAGATTCCCGCAACGCGCAGCTTTACGCTTTCTGACGGAAGAAGACCCGAAACGGTGTAGGAGGTCTTTGCGCTTTCCGAAGCCGTGACCCATTTTTTCTTCGCAGCATCATATTTATAAACGCGGTATTTCACGGCATTTTTGTTTGCGCTCCAGGAAATTGTTGCGCTTGAAAGGGTCGATGCGCTTTTTTTGAGGTTTGAAACTGCGGCAGGGGAGGCCGCGGTCAGGGTTATTGAAACATTCTTTGAGTAGTATGTCTTTTTGCCTTGGGCAAAAACTGTTCTGACGCGAAGCTTTACGCTTTCGGCCGCAGAAAGGCCGGTAACGGTGCAGCTTGTTTTTGCTGTTTCGGTGAGAGTTTCCCATTTCTTTTTTGAAGCGTTGTATTTTTGAATGCTGTACTTTGACGCTCCGCTCACCGCGTTCCATTTGGCGGTTACGGAAGAGAGCGTTGCCGAGCTCTGCTTAAGGCCGGTTACGGCCGCAACAGAGGCAGAGGAAACCGTGATGTCTGCTTTTCCGCCGAGGATAGAGACTTTTCCGCTTTTGAAAACGCTCCTGACGCGAAGCTGAAGCTTTTCGCCTGTGTCAAGGCTTTTGAAGGTGTACTTGGTTTTGGTGGTGTACGAAACAAGCTTCCACGCTTTTTTTGCGCTGTCGTAGCGATATACATTATAACCGGTTGCGCCGCTTGCCTTGTTCCATTTCACGCTGACAGAGGAGAGTGTTGACGCGCTCTGTTTGAGCTTTAAAGGCGCGGTCGGCTTCACCGTGACGGTGCATTTTGCGCTTTTTCCGCTGCCGTCCTTTGCCTTGACGGTGATGATTGCAGTTCCGCAGCCGACAGCTTTGATTACGCCGCGGGAGCTGATTTCGGCAACCTTTTTATCGCTCGAGGAAAAGCGCAGTGAACCGTTGAGCAGTCCGTCCGCCGGAGAAACAGAGGTAGAAAGTGCCTTTGTTCCGCCAACGCTGAGATTTATGCTTTTCGGCACGGTCAGCTTTGTTATGTAGGTATAGCCCGGCTTTGCAATTCCGGCGGCCTTGACGAGCTTTTCGGTGCTTGAACCGTAGGGAACATAGACCTTGACCTTGCTGCAGCCGCGAAAAACGTTGTCTCCGAGCGATTTAAGGCTTGAGCGAAAAACAACCTTTTCAAGCGAGGAGCAGTACCAGAACGCTGCGTCACCGAGGAAGGTGAGCTTTTTCGGCAGGGTTACGCTCTTGAGTCCGGTGCACTCGTCGAACGCAGTGTGATTGATTTTTTCAACGCTGTCCGGAATTGAAACTGAGGTCATTGTCCTCACCTGCCAAAAGCATTCGCCGGCAATTTCCGTCACCGGAGAAGAGGAGACCTTTGAGGGGATGACGACCTTCTGAGCTTTTCCGGTGTATGAAACAACGGTGGCCTTTCCGTTCTTCACGTCAAAAACAAAGCCGTTTTGCTTGACCGTTTTGGCCGAAGCCGCAAAGACGAGCAAAGTCATGAGAGAAAAAACAGCAAGAAAGAACAGAAGTTTTTTTGAAAGCCTGTTTTTCATTTTTGATATCATACCTTTCCGAATCAGGCACAGCAGCGTTTTGACCCGGTGCCGCGCTGAAAGCAAACTTTTTCATGGCCGAATTTTGTGTAAAATTCACCACAATTATACTGATAACATAATAACACTTATCTTCAAAAAAAACAACTCAATTCGTCATTGTTTGCAAATTATTAAAATGTGGGAAAATGAAAGCCGCGTGCCATTTGCGGAATGCAGCGTAATGCAAATGTCCATTACCTAAGATTCAGGTTGCACCGCTCCCCGCGCGGGGAGCGCAAGCAAAGCTGGATTTTAGATTTTAGATGTGTCTATTTTTATGCGCTACAAGACGTTAGGTTGTTCGTTGCCCTTTAATTTGATTATATCCAGTATCCAGTGTCTAGCATCTGGCATCTAGATACGGGGGCCTCAAGCAACCCCCGTACGATGCTGGGTTTATTTTTATGTTGTGCAAATGGCGAAGCTCATGGGACGGGTCACGCCCCGCCCGTACGAAGTTAGATTTTAGATTTTAGATGTTAGATGTTAGATTGCCGCTATGCGGCGAATATCTATTATCTATTATCTATTATCCATCATCTATTATCTAAGAAGTGTTGCATTTTCAACATTAGAATGGATACTTTTAAGGGCAGACAGGAAACAAAAGATTAAAAACACAAAAGAAAAAAGAGGCGGCAAAGCCGTCTCTTTAAATCACAGTGTTGTGCAATTCGCTGAAAGCGAAAGCTTATTTTGAAGCATTGAGCTTGAGAACAAGAGCTGATTTTTTCCTTGCAGCGTTGTTTTTGTGAAGAAGACCCTTGGCGGCAGCCTGGTCAATCTTCTTAACGGCAGCGGTAACAACTGCGTCTTTGTCGTCTGCGTTAGCTTCGATAGCAGCGTTAGCCTTTTTCAAAGCGGTTTTGAGAGCTGAGTGAGCACTCTTGTTGCGAGCCTGCTTTGTTGCGTTGACGAGAACGCGCTTTTTGGCTGATTTGATATTCGGCATTTCAGTACACCTCCCTTAATACAATTACAGATAATAACATCTTTCAAAAGAAAATGCAAGCAATTTTTGCATTTTTGGATAGACTTTTTCAGAAGCGCTAATAATGATACTATATTTTCCTTGATTTTTCAACAGTTTGGAGTAAAAAAATGAATTTCAGAACAGATCTTGCACTTGAAAAACGCGAAAGTCTCGGAGAAGAAACGCCGAACGGTGTCTCTTGTGAAACCGAAGAGTATGAAACCGCCACCGTGACAACAATTACCGTTGAAAATGAGGCAGGAGAGCGCGCCCTCGGAAAGCCTAAGGGAAAATACATCACCCTTGAGGTTACGCCGTTCATGAAAAATGCCGGACTTTCGGATGAAAGAATCGAAATCTTTTCAAAAAATCTTTTGTCTCTTCTCCCGCAGGAGGGCACGGTTCTCGTTGCCGGGCTCGGAAACGAAAGCATTACGCCGGACGCCCTGGGCCCGAGGTGCATCTCCCTTTTGCTTGCAACACGTCACATTAAAAAGGAACTTGCAAAGTCAATAGGCTTTTCCTCGCTTCGTCCCGTTGCCGGAATCGTTCCCGGCGTACTCGGAAAAACCGGAATCGAAACAGCTGAAATTCTTGAAGCCGTTGCCGAAAAAATCAACCCGGCCGCGCTGGTTGTGATAGATGCCCTCGCCTCAAGGAAGCTTTCAAGGCTCGGAACGACCGTTCAGCTGACGGACACCGGGCTTTCTCCCGGCTCGGGAGTCGGAAACCGCGGCGCGGAAATCAGCCGTAATACGCTCGGCATCCCTGTTATCGCCGTCGGCGTTCCGACTGTTGTTGACGGCGCAACAATGGCTTTTGATTTACTTGAAGGCGCAGGTGTGGATACTTCTTCATTCCTTCGTGACGCAGACTTTTCAAAAGGCAGGCTAATGATGGTTACGCCGAAGGAAATTGACCTTGTGATCGAGCGCGCCGCATGGCTCATTTCAATGGGCATAAACTGTGCGCTTCAAAAAGACATGGAGCCTGAGGATATAGCCGAGCTTGTCCGCTGACAAGCTCGGGGAATAGCCCGTCTTCTTTTCGCATACCGATTATATATATGGCTATGCGGAGGGAAAGGCATGAAAAGGGAGCTTGATGTTTTAAAAAAGGTTTTGCTGTGGGTACTTTCGGCGGCCTTGTGCGGCATTCTGCTGTGGTTCGCGGGAGGAAAAAGCGCAGACCTGCTTTCTCTTGCCGCGCTCCAAAGCGCAAGGCTCAACCTGCCGTGGAACACGGTAAAAACCGTTTCTGCGGCGGCCGAAACAGAAAAAGAGGAAAAAAACAAGGCTGCTTTTCAGACCGAAGCGGAAAATGAAGCCCCAGCAAACAGAGAAAAAAGCGAGCTCAAAAACGACCTGACGGAAACACCGTCGGACATCAAAGAGCTGATGAAAAAAGCCGAAAGTACCGCAAAGGACGAAAAGAAGGACGGAAAAATCAGCGACTGGACATACACCACCGAGGGCGTGACGGACTCCTTCGGCCTTGTAAAGGTCAAAAACACAAACAAAACGAAGATAAACATTGAAAAGCTGCTTAAAAGAAAAGCCGACCTTTCCGTGAACAAAAAGAAGCCCTGCGTCCTGATTTTTCATACGCACACAACGGAGACCTATCAGCTACTCAGAAGGGACTGGTATCCGACAGGCAACGTTACACGAAGCGAGGACAGCGGAAGGAACATGGTCAGAATCGGCGATGCAATTTGCGAGGAGCTTGAAAAGAACGGCTTTAAAACCGCTCACGACACCAAAATTCATGACCTGCGCTATTCGGGCGCATACGACCGTTCAAGGGCTTCTGCTGTTGAGTACATGAAAAAGGATACCTCACTTCAGGTTGTGCTTGACATTCACCGCGACGCGGTTCAGCGCACCGACGGAACAAAAATCCGCCCGTACGCCGAAATAAACGGAAAACGGGCGGCTCAGGTAATGATAATCAGCGGCTGCCAGGAGGAGGGCAACGGAATCGAAGCTTTTGAGGACTGGGAGCAGAACCTTGTTTTTGCCCTTCAGCTTCAAAAGAAAATGGAAGAAAACTATCCCGGCCTTGCGCGCCCGATTTTCTTCTGCCCGCGTGATTACAACATGAACCTTACCCACTGCTCGCTGCTCATTGAAGTCGGCAGCGATTCAAACACACTTGAAGAAGCGGAATACTCCGGCCGGCTCATCGGCTCGGCACTTTCAATGCTTCTGGAGGACTACAAAGAGGAGTAGAAAAAATGGAAAATTTTTCAAAGCTTTTTCGTGCCTTTGCACTCACCGCAACCGCAGTTTTCTGCGCGGCGGCAATCTTTGCCGGAGCGGTCACTGTCCGCGCCCGGGCGCAAAAAACCATTGACGGTTCTCGGTATGCCGTTGCCGCTGTCAGAGCAGAGGGCGAAAGCTTTGAAATTGAAACCGAAAAAAACAACGTTATAATAAAAATACCGACAGAAAGGCTTTGGCAAAAGCTGAAAACGTTTTTGCCGTTCACCCCTGCCGGTTCGGTGCTTTCCTTTTTTGAAACAGTGGTTGAAAACAGGTGAGATTATTTTTCCAATTCTTTAACAACCTTAACAACATCATCATATATGCAAAGCGAAGCGAGTGAATCATACTGCGTTTCGCTTTTGTTTATGAGAACAAGGTCGTTTTTGCCGAAATACCTTATATATGACGCGGCCGGATAGACGCTGAGACTTGTTCCGATAACGATGAGCGCGTCTGCGGTTTCAATTGCGTTCACAGCGCGGAAAATGCTCTTTTCGTCAAGCGGCTCTTCATAGAGCACAACGTCCGGCTTCACTGTTCCGCCGCAGGAGCAAAGCGGAATTCCGTCGGCTTTGAGAACATATTCAAGCGGATAAAATTTGCCGCAGTTTTCGCAGTAATTTCTCATCACACTGCCGTGCAGTTCAACAACGTTTTTGCTCCCGGCCTTTGTGTGCAGCGAATCAATGTTCTGGGTAACAACGGTGACATTTTTCCCGTTTTTCTCGAGCTTTGCAAAGTACTTATGCGCCTCGTTCGGCTCGGCTTTCGGGAACACCATTGAGGAACGGTAAAAATCAAAGAAAAGCCCCGTGCGCTTTTTGAAAAAAGTGTGGGAAAGAATCTGCTCCGGCGGATAGCCGAACTCGCTTTGCGTCTTGTAAATACCGTTTTCCGAACGAAAATCGGGTATGCCGCTCGGACAGCTTATGCCCGCACCGGTGAAAACACAGATACGCTGCGAATTTTCAATAATGCTTTTGAGCTTTTGAATCCTTTCGTCCATGTGCAGTCCTCCCAACCCGTGAAATATTACATTAAATATTTTATCACAAGGTACACTCAAAGTCAAAGACCGCGTTTGACTTTTGAGAGAATCTATAATATAATTTCGGATGTATTTTCAAATATTAAAGGAGCGCAAAAGAATGACAGAAAGAGATAAATATATTTCGCCGCTTTCAACGCGCTATGCAAGCGAAGAAATGCAGCACATTTTTTCACAGAACTTTAAGTTCAGAACGTGGCGCAGACTTTGGATTGCTCTCGCAAAAGCGGAAAAGGAGCTTGGCCTTGACATCACCGATGAGCAGATTGGAGAGATGGAGCGCCACAAGGACGACATCAACTATGACGTTGCGGAGGCGAGGGAAAAGGTTGTTCGCCACGACGTGATGAGCCACGTTTACGCTTTCGGAAAACAGTGCCCGAAGGCCGACCCGATAATTCACCTCGGCGCAACCAGCTGCTATGTCGGAGACAACACCGACATCATCATCATGCGCGAAGCGTCAAAGCTTGTTCTTAAAAAGGCGGCGCAGGTGCTTCGCAATCTTGCCGCGTTTTCGCTCAAGTATAAGGCTCTTCCCTGCCTTGCCTATACCCATCTTCAGCCGGCTCAGCTGACAACAGTCGGAAAAAGGGCAACGCTTTGGATGTACGAGCTGACGCAGGACATTGAAAACCTTGAATATCAGCTTTCGCGCCTTTCTCTTCTCGGCTCAAAGGGAACAACGGGAACTCAGGCGAGCTTTATGGAGCTTTTTGAAAACGACGAAGAAAAGGTCAAAAAAGCAGAAGAACTCATAGCGAAGGAAATGGGCTTTGATTCCTGTGTACCCGTTTCGGGCCAGACATATTCAAGGAAGGTGGATTATTTCATCCTTTCCGCGCTTTCCGGTTTTGCCCAAAGTGCATATAAATTTGCAAACGACCTTCGTGTACTTCAATCGTTTGAAGAAATTGAAGAGCCGTTCGGGAAGAATCAGATCGGCTCCTCTGCCATGGCGTATAAGCGCAACCCGATGAGGTGCGAGAGAATCTGTGCTCTTGCGCGGTACGTTACGGTTGACGCGCTCAATCCGGCGCTCACGGCCGAGGTTCAGTGGTTTGAGCGTACCCTCGACGACAGCGCAAACAAGCGCATTTCCGTTGCGGAGGCCTTCCTCGCCGTTGACGCAATTCTCGGAATTTACATCAACGTTACAGACGGACTTCAGGTTTATGAAAAGGTGATTGAAAAGCGCGTGATGGAAAAGCTGCCGTTCATGGCGACGGAGAACATCATGATGGAATCGGTCAAGCGCGGCGGAAACAGGCAGGAGCTTCATGAAAAGCTGCGCGTTCATTCTCAGGCTGCGGCAGCCGGAGTAAAGCTTGAAGGAAAGGCGAACGACCTCATTGAGCGCATCGCCGCAGACGGGAGCTTTCCGCTTTCAAAGGAGGAGATCCTCTCCGAGCTTGACCCGAAGAAGTATATCGGCCGCAGTGTGAGTCAGGTTGACGAATTTTTGGCCGATGTTGCCGCTCCGATTCTTTCGCGTTATGAGGGCGAGGACATCAAAAGTGAACTGACGGTCTGATTTCAGGCGTCAGATTTCGGATATAGATATCAGACCGCTTAGTTTTAGGCGGTCTTTTTTTGTTTGTATTTCGCAAAATGAATTCCGGCATCGTACTGGCGGCACGTGAGCCGTCACTACAATTTGATGCGCACCGAGAACAATTTCTGTAGGGCGATTCACGAATCGCCCGTTAGAGAGTTTTTGTTTGTTCACATTTTTTCTCTTGACTGGCAATATACGGTATGTTATCATTGCCTTGAGAAAATGCGCATGAATTGCGCCTGTTTAAGAAAGGGAGAACATACCAGATGAAAAAAATGATTGCTGTTGTTCTTGCGCTTGTCCTCGCTGTCGGCTTTTGCGCCCCGGCGTCGGCATTGTTCTGCAAGAAAGAGGACACGCTCCGCCTTGTTGTTCCCGAAAACTGGGAAATGGACATCGGAGACAGCCGAACCGTTGAACCGGTATTTTCCGGCTCGGTTAAGCATCGCACCCTGACATGGAACGCCGAACCCGCTTCGGTTGCCACGGTCGATTCATGGGGCAGGGTTACCGCCAGGGGTGAAGGCATGGCAACCATCACTGCCGGCAACCGGGACGGCCTTTCGGACAGCGTTACGCTGACTGTTGTTAAATCCGCAACCAGGTCCGGCGTCAAGCTTTCAAAGGTTGACTATAACGGCGAAGCAGTTGAAGAAGGCAAAAACCTTCAGAAAATTGTTACCCGCTATGACCTTGACGATGAAAGAGTTCCCGCATTCGTAAAAGAATATAACTCGTTTGACAACGCAGCTGCGGTTACTGCGGACGGCGCAAAGTGGAGTATCACAAATTACGGCGTTCTGAGAGTTGACGAAAACGCCGAAAACGAGCGCGACAAAGAGCAGCGCTTCATGGGCAACAGATACTTTTATTCCGCAGACACCACCGACGGAAAGGTTCTTGCAATTCTTGCCGACGGCGAAAACGGAATCTGGACTGTTATGGCCGAAGGCTACAGCCATATTGAGATGAAGGCAATAGGCGGCGCGGATAAGGCCGCAATGATGAGCGACGATTCTCAGAAGTATGTTGCAAGACGCGGCATGGTCTCCAACGCCGACCTCAAAAACGGCGAATGGGTACCCGAAGAAAGCGACAACGACGGTCTTTGGACTTCAATGTACGGCGCGGGCGAACTTATGCGCTACGCTGTTTTGAAAAACGACCCGACCGCAACTAAAGAAGAGATTGCGGCCGCAAGAAAAACCGCTTATCTTTCAACCGAAGCTGTTCTGCTTCTTACCTATATCTCGATGAGAACCGGGACGGTTGAATCGCTCGTTCACGCTCAGCGCAACGGCTCGGTTTCAGACGTAAACGTCGGTAAATGGTATGGCGCAGACGTTCTCAAAGAGGGCGGCGACTATTCGATGAATATTCCCGGCGAAAGCCCGGCAGAGGACTTTGAGGGAATGTACAAAAAATATATGCGATTCGGCACCGGTTCATATGTTATGAAGAAGTCAAACCTTGAGCTTCTCGCTCCGGATAACTGGATTTCTCCCAGAACCGGCAAGACGGCAAAAAGAACCAGACTTCTTGAAGGCTTCTGGTCAAGAACCTATTCCTTCAGAACCGAGGGCAGAGACTTTGACGGCTATATCCATTGGAGCCACAACGGCGACGGAACGGCCACCGGTATGTCCAACAAGCCCGAAACCGACAAGGGCTATCTCCTCAACGGCGAAAACCTGCGCGGTGTGACCGTTGACGCCTCGGGAAGTATTCCCGAAAGACTCTGGAATGACCTCATCGGTTCAGGCTATGACGTCAGCGATATCATCTATAAGGGCGACACCAGCGCCGACGAAATCATCGGCCACGTTTTCCTTTATAAGCTTGCTTATGATATCCTCGGCGAAGAGGATCCCGAAATCAAAGAGCTTATTGCAAGAACGATGGACTCCTTTGCTCAGCACATTGTTGACAACAGCTATTCGCTCTGCGACGGTAGCGGTCAGCCCACGACCTGGGGCAAGTTCAGCCGTACCTACTTCCACAACGGTCAGGTACTCGGCGGCGCTCCGCTTCAGTCTGCGGTCATTCTCACCACCTTCAAGGTTGCTGCCTATGTTACCGGCGATCAGAAGTGGGAGGACGAATACCGCATGGCGGCACTCGACCCGGCTTATGAATACGCAAAAATTATGACTCAGGAGCTTGACCGCTACAATATGTCAATTCTTGAGTTTGCAAACGGAGTTTCGCCGATTCTCGGCTACATTCTCCGCCCGCTCGTCGGAACAAAGCTCTTCAAGTTTGTCTATCGCCTTATCCTCAACTATTCCGACGAAGAGATGGCAATGCTTGCTTATTACACTCTCTTCCAGCTTGAGGACGACGAGGAGCTTCTCTCATATTACAGAGAAGGTCTGAACGATTGGTGGTACTCAATTTCACACAGCGAAAACCCGTGCTGGTATTACATCTATCAGCTTGCCTATCCGAACGAGGAGCAGACCGATGTTTACGGCAACAGCCTCATTGAAACCGCTTCGTGGTCGCTGAGCCGCCACCCGATCGACCTTCGCCGCTATCTTGCGTCGAACTCGAACCGTGACGATATTGCGGAGTTCAACCTTGAGTCGGTTGGAATTGACGGAACGAATACTCTTTCATACGACCCGAACGGAAAGAAGCCGTTCTTCTCAAACAGCAAGTCCGGCGTTGTTCAAATTCTCGGCGCCGTCCTTCGCGGCGGAGATTTCACCTGGAAGGTTGCCGCCCCGGACGAAAGGGAGCTCCACAAGTTCAACGGCTCAACCTATCGCCTCGGAACCGAAACGCTGGACACCGTTATGGAAGGCTCAACAACCTATACACTTCCTTACTGGATGGGCAGATACCACGGTATGCTCAAATGACAGCATGAATAAAGTTGGGGCTGTCGCATTTAGCGCAGACCAAAGAGCAAAACAAAAAGAAAAAGACTATATTTCACGAAGCTTATCAAACCAAGGCTTCCTATGAAATATAGTCTTTGTTTATGATGAATTTAAAAATAATTTTGCTCTTTTAAGCGTTTTTGTAATCTATAATCAACCCCCGAAAGGTTTTCTCTGCCTTTCGGGGGTTGTTTTTTCTCAGTGCTTTCTCAGCCGCCGAGGTATGCTTTTTTAATTTGGTCGCTTGCGGCAAGCTCTGCACCCGTTCCGGTGAGAGTGATTCTGCCGGACTCAAGAACATAGGCTCTGTTTGCAACCTGAAGCGCCATTTCGGCGTTCTGCTCAACAAGGAGGATAGTGGTGCCCGCCTTGTGAAGCTCCTTGATAATGTCGAAAATCTGCTCAACAAGGATGGGCGCAAGACCCATTGAAGGCTCGTCAAGCATCATCAGCTTCGGGCGGCTCATGAGAGCGCGGCCCATTGCAAGCATCTGCTGCTCGCCGCCGGAAAGCGTTCCGGCAATTTGATTGGTTCTCTCTTTGAGGCGCGGAAAACGTTCAAAAACGTTTTCAAGGTCGGCCTTTGTGTCGCCTTTGCTGGTGTAAGCGCCCATCTGAAGGTTTTCAAGAACAGACATCTGAAGGAAGATTCTTCTGCCTTCGGGAACCTGTGCAAGTCCCTTTGAAACGAGCTTGTGGGGCGGAATATGGTCAATTCTTTCGCCGAGGAAGGTAATTGAACCGGTCCTTGAACGCAGAAGGCCTGAAACGGTCTGGAGCGTGGTGCTTTTTCCTGCGCCGTTTGCGCCGATGAGGGTAACGATTTCGCCCTGTTCAACCTCAAAGCTGATGTCCTTGATAGCGTGGATGCTGCCGTAATAGACGTTGATGTTTTCAACCTTTAACATTGCCATGGCTTAACCCTCCTTTTTCTTGTTGCCGAGATAGGCTTCGATAACAGCCGGGTTCGACTGAATTTCCGTTGCCGTGCCCTTTGCAATGATCTGGCCGAAGTTCAAAACGCAGATGCCTTCGCAGATGCCCATGACGAGGTTCATGTCGTGCTCGATGAGGAGCACCGCAATCTTGAACGTGTCGCGGATTTTGACGATGTTTTCCATCAGCTCTGCGGTTTCGTTCGGGTTCATGCCTGCGGCGGGCTCGTCAAGCAGGAGGAGCTTCGGGTCGGTTGCAAGGGCACGGACAATTTCAAGGCGTCTCTGTGCGCCGTAGGGGAGTGAGCCGGCCTGCCAGTCTGCCGTGTCCTCCATGCCGAAGATTGAAAGCAGCTCCATTGCCTTTTCGTGCATTGCCTTTTCCTTTTTCCAATAGGAGGGGAGACGGAGAATGCCGGAGGCTGTGGTATATTTTTCCCGGTTGTGAAGGCCGATCCTGACGTTGTCTTCAACGGTGAGATTGGAGAACAGGCGGATATTCTGGAATGTTCTTGCAACGCCCATTTTGTTGATTTGAACAGTGTTCTTTCCCGAGGTATCCATGCCGTTGATGACGATGGTTCCCCTTGTTGGGGTATATACCTTGGTCAGCAGGTTGAAGATCGTTGTCTTTCCTGCTCCGTTGGGGCCGATAAGTCCGGCAATTTCGGTTTTGCCGATAGTGAAGTTGAAGTCGTCAACGGCGCGAAGTCCGCCGAAGTCGATTCCAAGGTGAATACATTCAAGAACAGGGGTATTTCCGATGTCTCTTTCGGGGATTATCGAATGGCTCGGAACGGGAACCATCTTGCCTTTTTCAAAGTCTTTCATTGTACGGCCCCCTCCTTTTTCTTTCTTGTGGGAACAATTTTTGAAAACAGATTTTTAAGCTGCGGGTTGTTGGTTGCAAGCATAACGATGATAAGAACGATTGCATACATCAGCATTCTGTAATCGGCAAACTCGCGCAGCGCTTCGGGAAGGACATAAAGGACTGTTGCTGCGATTATTGAGCCGAGCATATTGCCAAGGCCGCCGAGAACAACGAACACGAGGATGAGAATCGAGGTGTTGAAGTCAAATTTTGTTGCGGTGAGGTTCGAGTAGTTCATACCGTAGAGGGCACCTGCCGCTCCGGCGATTGCAGCCGAAATGACGAAGGCGATCATCTTGTACTTTGTGATGTTGATTCCGCAGGATTCCGCAGCGATTCTGTTGTCGCGGATTGCAAGAACGGCACGTCCGGTTCTGCTGTCAACAAAGTTAAGGATGATGAAAAGGGTAACGAGAATAAGGATAAATCCGGCGGTGAACGTTGCAATTGTTTCTGTTCCGGTTGCGCCCTGAGCGCCTTTGATTATTGCTTTTCCGGTTTCCGAAAGGCCGAGGTCTTCAATCTTTTTCGAACCCGTGGGATTGAAGATAAAGTGCAGTCCGTTTTCGTCAATGCCGACGATCAGGCAGTTGATAAGCTCTTTTATGATCTCACCGAAGGCGAGAGTAACGATTGCAAGGTAGTCGCCGCGAAGCTTCAGAACCGGGATGCCGATGAGGAAACCTGCAACGGCGGCGATGAGCATACCGGAGACGATTGCGATGAGCATTCTGAGCGCAGTGCTCGGAATGACAGGGGAAAGGCTCATTGAAACGATTACGCCCGTGAAAGCACCGATGCTCATGAAGCCCGCGTGGCCGAGGCTCAGTTCGCCGAGAACACCGACCGTGAGGTTCAGCGAAAGTGCCATAACGATGTAGCAGCAGACCGGAACCAGAAGTCCCTGGGTTGAACGCTTGAGGGCGCCCGCGTTTGAGAGAATCGTCATAAGAACATAGGCTATGATTACAACTCCGTAGGTTGCGGCGTTGCGGACAGTGCCTTTTTTGAGACCTTTGCTTTTTGTTTTACTCATTATCGGCACCTCCTTAAACCTTTTCCTGAATGCGTTTTCCGAGCAGTCCGGTCGGGCGGACAAGGAGAACAACGATCAGGACAGCGAAAACGATTGAGTTTGCAAGCTGGGTTGAAATGTATGCCGAAGCGAGCGATTCAATGATGCCGAGCAATACACCGCCGAGGAATGCACCGGGAATTGAACCGATACCTCCGAAAACGGCTGCGGTGAAGGCTTTGATGCCGGGCATTGAACCGGTTGTGGGCATGAGTATGGAATATGAGGAGAGGAGAAGTACACCTGCGATTGCGGCGAGAGCCGAACCGATTGCGAAGGTTACGGAAATTGTGAAGTTGACGTTGATTCCCATAAGCTGAGCGGCGCCTTTATCTTCGGAGCAGGCACGCATTGCCTTGCCCATTCTTGTTTTTGAAGTGAAGAGCATGAGGGCGACCATGATGATTATACACGCAACAACGGTGAGGATCGAAACATAGGAAACGGTCAGCTGACCGTCAAAAAGCTTGATGTTGCCGTCGATAAGCGACTTATAGGTTCTCGGATCTGCACCCCAAATGAGAAGTGCTGAGTTCTGAAGGAAATACGAAACGCCGATGGCGGTGATGAGAACCGCAAGAGACGGAGCGGAGCGCAGCGGCTTATATGCAAGACCTTCAATTATTATGCCGAGAACAGTGCAGACGATCATTGCAATGATGACCGAAAGCCAGCCCGGAACGTGGAGCGAAGTAACGGTGATGTAGGAAATATAGCCGCCGATCATGATTACGTCGCCGTGGGCAAAGTTCAGCATTTTTGCAATGCCGTAAACCATTGTGTAGCCGAGGGCGATGATGGCGTAAACGCTTCCGAGGCTTATTCCGCTTATCAGATATGAGAGAAATTCCATTTGATACACCTCGATTGTTTTTTCATTTTTTTATATAATCTTTCCTTGAGGTCTCTGAAAGCCCTCGTTTTGCGGAGGCTTTCAGAAACCTCAATCCATGCCTGAAATTCAAAGAATGCCGACCGCCGAAAAAGTGATGCTCGGACGGTCGGCGTTTTTTATGCTTTGAAGCTTAAAGCGGTTTTAATTATTTGCCGGGAGTTACATAGACGCCGTCCTTGATTACAACAGCGCGCGGAGCCTTTGAAACTTCGCCGGTCTTTGACCATGTCATACCTTCACCGGTAAGACCGTCAAACTTGAGGGTCGGCATAACCTCAACGAGCTTTTCGCAGATATCCTCAGCGGACATATCCGGAGTGCAGCCTGCCTTCTGAAGAGCTTCTGCAAGGATGTAGATTCCGTCATAAGCGTCTGCTGCGAACTGGTTCGGAGTGTCGCCGTATTTTTCTGTGTACTTTTTAACGAAGGCCTGAGTCTTTTCGTCGTCAGCGTCAGCTGAGAACGGGGTAAGGAGCATTACGCCTTCGGCAAGCTTGGTGTCAAAGCCCTTCATGGTGAGGATACCGTCCATACCGTCAACACCGAAGAAGGTCGGCTTGTAACCCATGTCGTTAGCCTGCTTAAGGATAACAGATGCGGGCTGATAGTAGATCGGAAGGAAAACGGTGTCAGCGCCGGCAGCCTTTGCTGCGGTAAGCTGAACGGAGAAGTCTGTTGCTCTGTCCTTGGTGAAGGTGCCTTCATAAACAACCTCAATGCCTTTTCCTTTGGCTTCCTTAACGAATGTGTCGCGGATACCCTGTGAGTATGCATCATCGTTACGATAGATAACAGCGACCTTTGCGTCTTTCATGTTTTCTGACATATAGTCGGCAGCACCTGTGCCTTGGTTCGGGTCAGTGAAGCAAACCTGGAAGAAGTTGTCCTTACCTTCGATAATGTCGGTTGAGGAGCCTGACGGAGTGAGGGAGAAGACGCGGTCTGCATAGCTCTTTGTGCTAACGGCAATTGCTGCACCGCTGGTAACCGGACCCATGAGGATCTGCATACCCCAGTCAACAAGAGTGTTGTATGCGTTGACAGCAGTTTCGCCGTCTGCAACATCGTCTTCGCCTTTGAATTCAAGTTTGATTTTGCCTTCTGCGTTGATTTCCGCAACAGCAATTTCAGCAGCGTTCATAACGGCCTTGCCGTAAATTGCGGCGTCGCCGGTGAGCGGTCCGGTTGAACCGATTTTAAAAGCTGCGCCGTCTGCTGCGGGAGCCTTGCTTTCGTCGGCACTTGATGTTGAATCAGAAGAACCGGCAGCGGTGGTGTTTGTGTCGTCCTTTGAGCCGCAAGCTGCGAAGCAGCAAAGGCAAAGAGCGGCAACCATAACAATAGCCATTACTCTTTTAAAGGTTTTCATGATGAATCTTCCTTTCTTGTTTTGCAGCCTTGTGGCTGCTTTTGCTTTTTCATATCTAAGGGAGCGCATCTGCGGCCGCGGATAACTCTGCGGGTTTCCTCTCTCGGTATGTTGCAAGAATTATAGCATTACGGTTTTTAATTGTCAACAAAATTTTGAAAAGCTTTTGTTTTTCAGTTTTTTGCACAAGAACCACAAAATCATTTTAAAAAACGTAGCAGTTTGCACAAAAAAATCGAGGTTTTGGTGTAAAAAACGCCCTTTAAACCCCGATTTCCATAATTTTACTTTAAAAGTGAAGTATTACAGTTTGTAATGTATAGCGTACTGCTGTGAATAGAAAAGCCGCCCTTTATCTGTTCTTGCCGTAAAGCTCGTCAAGAACCTCTGTGGCGCAGTTGATAAATTCCTTCACCGGCTCTGTTGCGGTTCTCAGCGATTTCAGGCAGAGAACCAGCTCGCGGTGTGCCTCGGGAACAACCGGGAGAGAAATTACGTCGCTCTTGTTGTCAAGCATAACTAGCTTTGAAAGCATACTGATTCCCATTCCGTGTTCAACCATGCTGATGACTGTCTGGTCGTCAACATAGGTCGGCTCAATGTTCGGCATAACCTTTTCGCGTTCAAAAACGCAGAGAATGTCTTTGTCGAAACCGAAATACGGCATGATGAAGTCCTTGTCCTTATAAAGGCTGATCGGAAAGCAGTTGAGACTTCGGTTTTCTTCGGTATTCGGAAGAATTGCCATGAGGGCGTCGTTGTTCAGGTGAACGAAGTCGAATTCAGGATAGGTTTTCTGTCTGCTTGCAAAGGCGAGGTCAATGTCTCCGGCTTCAAGCATTTTATATGTTCCGTCAATGCTTGAAGAGCTGAGCTCAACGGCAATGTCGGGATATCTTTCATGAAAACGCTTGACAATCGGCGGCAGCCAGTGCATGAGCATACTGGTGTAGGCGGCAACGCGGATAACACCGTCCTTGCGCTGGCGGATGAGAGAGATTTCCTTTTCGAGCTGGCCGGAATGGACGAGCATTGCGCGGATAGAGGGAATCAGCCGCGCGCCCTCCGGGGTCGGAACAACACCGTTGCGGCTGCGCAGCAGGAGGGGAAAGCCCATCTCCTTTTCGAGTGCGCTGATAACGTGGGTGATTCCCGATTGGGTATAGCCCATAATTTCGGCAACCTTCGTCAGACTGCCAAGGTCAACTGCGTTGATGAAAACTTCAAGCTTTTTAATATCCATGACTCTCTCCGCAAACAAAATGATATAGTCTTGTGAACTTTTTGCTACGCCATAATGATACCCGTGGGCGTGCATTTTGTCAAGCAATCGTTCTTTTTCTAAACATTGACAATAAAGTTTTCGGCAAAGACAAGTAATCTTACATAAGAAGTAAGAAACACCGCCGGTTCGGAGTTGGCGGTGTTTCTTAGATAATACCATAGATTACGGAGCAACCGCTTATCGCGGCACCCCTTTACGTTCATATTATACTCGGCTGCCCGACAAAAGTCAAGCGGCCGCTTTTTTTACATCAGTTCGCAAACCAGTTCGCTGAATTCTGCCGGGTTTTCAATACCCTTGCCGCTGATGAGGCAAGCTTCGGCATAAAGGATCTTCGCATATTTTGCAAGCTTTTCCTTGTCGGTGTCGAAGAGTGCCTTGAGCTTTTCGGCAATCGGATGGCTGTGGTTGATTTCAAGCGCAAGCTCAGCCTTCGCCGTGTTGCCGTTCGGCATCGAATTGAGAACCTTTTCCATTTCAAGCGAAAGCATACCTTCACTTGTCAGGCATACCGGATGCTCGTGCAGCTTGTTTGTGAAGCGGACAACCGAAACCTTGCCGTCAAGGGCAGTTTTGATTGCTTCAAGCAGATCGGACGAGCTGTTGTTTTCGTCCTCAAGAGCTTTCTTTTCCTCTTCGGTGTCAAGGTCAAGCTTGTCTGCGCAGATATTGGTGAAGGTCTTTCCCTCATAGTCGCGCATCATCTGGATTGCAAATTCGTCAACGTCGTCGGTGCAGTAAAGAACTTCAAAGCCCTTTGCCTTCACGGCATCGGACTGCGGAAGCATATCTATTTTGTCGGTGGTTTCGCCGCAGGCGTAGTAAATCGTCTTCTGCTCCTCTTTCATCCTTGAAACGTATTCGCCGAGGGTAACAAGCTTCTTTTCGCTTGAGGAATAGAACATGACGAGGTTCTGAAGAACGTCCTTGTGAGCACCGAAGCCGTTATAGATTCCGAACTTGAGCTGGAGACCGAAAGCTTTATAGAACTTCTCATAGTCCTCACGCTTGTTCTTGAGCAGTTTTTCAAGCTCGGACTTGATTTTCTTTTCAAGAGCTTTCGCAATGATTTTGAGAATGTGATCCTGCTGAAGCGTTTCGCGGGAGATATTGAGCGTCAGGTCTGCCGAATCAACAAGACCCTTGACAAAGCTGAAGTGATCAGGGAGAAGGTCGGCGCATTTATCCATGATGAGAACGCCGTTTGAATAAAGCTGAAGGCCCTTTTCATATTCCTTTGAATAGTAATCATATGAAGCGTGGGCCGGAACATAGAGAAGGGCATCATACGAAATCTGACCTTCGGTTTTTGAATGTATCGTGAGAAGCGGCTCCTCATAGTCATAGAACTTTGACTTATAGAATTCGTCGTATTCTTCTTTTGTGATTTCGTTTTTGTTCTTTCTCCAAATGGGAACCATGCTGTTGAGCTGTGTCGGCTCGGTGACGGTTTCGTATTCGTTCTCCGTACCTTCCTTGAGCTTGGAGGTTTCCATATCCATCATGATGGGATAGCGGATATAATCGGAATACTTTGAAACGATGTCCTTGATGGTGTACGGGTCAAGGAACTTATCGAAGTTTTCGTTTTCGGTATTTTCCTTGATTTTGAGGATAACGTCTGTTCCTGCGCTCTCTTTTTCGCAGGGGGTGACGGTGTAGCCGTCAGCACCGCTTGATTTCCAGCGGTAGGCTTCCTCTGAACCGTGGGGGCGGCTGACGACGGTTACTTCGTCGCTGACCATGAACGCGGAGTAGAAGCCGACACCGAACTGACCGATAATTTCAACGTCCCTGTCCTCTTCGGCGGCACTTTTGAAGTCGAGCGAACCGCTTTTTGCAATTGTTCCGAGGTTGCTTTCAATCTCCCTTGCGTCCATTCCGCAGCCGTTATCGGAAATTTTGAGCGTTCTGTTCTCCTTGTCGATTTCGATTGAGATTTTGTAATCCGCTCTTGAAAGGCCGGAATCATTTTTTGAAAGTGAGTTGTAATAAAGCTTGTCAAGCGCATCGCTCGCATTTGAAATAAGCTCGCGCAGGAAAATTTCCTTGTTTGTGTAGATCGAATTGATCATCATGTCAAGCAGCTTTTTTGATTCTGCTTTGAATTGCTTCTTTGCCATTTTAAATCAGCTCCTGTATATATAAATATGTAAGATAAAAAATAGTTTTAGCACTCTATCTGCTTGAGTGCTAAAACTATTATAGCCGATAAAATTTATTTGTCAAGAGAAACGAAAACTTTTTTTCCTGCGCTCAAAGCGCAAAGGCGAGTAATGCCAATGCAGTGCACGGCTTTTCGGCAGGGGAGCTACTCAGCAGTTTGTTGCCGCGATTTGCTTACTGACTTGTTTATTTTTAACTGTTTTTCGGCTGCGAAAAAACTTGAAAGCGGCTGTTATCCGCGATTGTCTTGAAATGACAAAAATTCTTTAATTCAAAACCGAATACAATATATAATAGATAAAAACAAAACGGGTCGGACGTTCTTCGTCCGGCCCGAAAAATTGCTTTAATCAGCTGACTTACGCAAGCTCTGCGAAGTACTTGATGGTGCGAACCATCTGGCTGGTGTAGCTGTTTTCGTTGTCATACCAGGCAACAACCTGAACCTCGTAAAGTCCGTTGCCAAGGTCGATAACCATGGTCTGGGTTGCATCGAAGAGTGAGCCGTATCTCATGCCGATTACGTCGGAGGAAACGATGGGATCCTCGTTGTAGCCGAAGGATTCGCTTGCGGCTGCCTTCATAGCTGCGTTGATGCCTTCAACGGTAACGCCTTCGCCCTTAACAACAGCGGTAAGAATCGTGGTTGAACCGGTGGGAACGGGAACTCTCTGAGCGGAGCCGATAAGCTTTCCGTTAAGCTCCGGAATAACAAGGCCGATAGCCTTTGCAGCGCCGGTTGAGTTGGGGACGATGTTAGCAGCGCCAGCGCGTGCTCTTCTGAGGTCGCCCTTTCTGTGCGGACCGTCAAGGATCATCTGGTCGCCGGTGTAAGCGTGGATGGTTGACATGATACCGCTCTGGATGGGAGCGTAGTCGTTGAGAGCCTTAGCCATCGGAGCGAGGCAGTTGGTGGTGCAGGAAGCAGCGGAGATGATCTGGTCATCAGCGGTGAGGGTATCGTTGTTTACTGAGAAAACGATGGTCTTGAGGTCCTTGCCTGCGGGAGCGGAGATGACAACCTTCTTTGCGCCTGCATTGATGTGAGCCATGCTCTTTTCCTTTGAGCAATAGAAACCGGTGCATTCAAGAACAACGTCAACGCCGATCTCACCCCAGGGAAGGTTGTTTGCGTCAGCTTCCTTGTAGATGGTGAGGGTCTTTCCGTCAACGGTGATGGTGTTTGCTTCGTCGTCAGCGGTAACGGTGTGAAGGCCTTCGCCGAGTCTTCCGCAATAGCCGCCCTGAGCGGTGTCGTACTTGAGAAGGTTTGCAAGCATTGAGGGCTTAGTGAGGTCGTTGATTGCAACAACGTCATAGCCTTCTGCGCCAAACATCTGGCGGAAAGCAAGACGGCCGATACGGCCAAAGCCGTTAATAGCAACTTTTACTGACATAGTGATTACCTCCGATAATCATATTTACAAATTTTTGCTTATATATATTACCCCATTTGACGAGTATTTTCAACCTAAAAGCTAAAAAAAACGAGACTTTTCCAATTTTTGTTAATCTGAACAAAATATTGTTTAACAAAACCAAAAAGGGCATAATACTGACGAAAAAAACTTTGAAAAGGACGGGTGCGGATGGAAGCTACTCTCCCTCAAAAGGTCAGCCACCTGCTTTCGCTGCCGGAAACGGCAGAAAATGAGAGCGAAATACGCGAGCTTGTTTGCGAGATTTTTTCCCGTTCAAATGAGCTGCATGAGATGCTTTGCAAGGAAAGCGACCCTTTTGCAGACAGGCGAACCCTTTGCGTCTGCCTGAAAAAGCTTCGGGCGCTCAACAATAATAAGGAAAGTTCGCTCACGCTCTGTGAATACAGCCTGGTTGAGCTTGACCGCCTGCTTGAAAGCGTCTGCCTTTGCGCGGACATTCTGCTTTCAGAATGTGGCGCAAACGTGTTTTTCACGGCGCAGAGGGCGGTCGTTTCCTGCTGTCCCACGCTCATTATTGACGCTTTTCTTAATCTTATTTCAAACGCAGTGAAATTTTCCGCCGACGGAGAGGTGACTGCGGCACTGACATTTTTTGAAAATCAGGCGGTGATTTCGGTCAGAAATAAAAGTAAGTCCATGCCGCTTCCGCTCAAGGCCTCGGGAGGTCTCAAAAGCACGGTGAATACAGCGCGGCTTCATGGCGGAAGGCTGCTTTTTTCAAACTCCGGGGCTTTTTTTTCGGCGCATTTTGCGTTTGTCTCAGGTGCACGGCGCGAAAAAAGGTTTGAAGCTCCGCCGTTTACCGAATACCTTGAAAATAAGTTTTCTCCGGTTCATGTCGGCCTTTGCGACTGTTTTTGCAAATAGTATTATCTTGTCTTGACAGGAAAAAATTCCGGCTGTATACTTGATAAAGATTATAGATATCGGAGGAAAGGAAAATGAAAACAACGTTCAAAAAGCTCCTTTGCGGCGTGCTTTGCGCCATGATGCTTGCTTCACTCGCCGTTCCCGGCTTTGCCGTCGGAGAAAGCCGAGTGCTTGCCGTTGCCCACCGCGGTTACAGCGGTGCCGCACCGGAAAACAGCCTTGCCGCAATGAGGCTTGCCGGAGAAAAGGGCTATTACGGCTGTGAGTTTGATATTCAGCCGACCAAGGACGGGGTCTGGGTTGTTATGCACGACGATACCGTTGACAGAACAACAAACGGCAGCGGAAAAATCTCAGACCTCACCTATGCCGAGCTTTCCGCTTTCACAATCGACAATGGCAACGGCCTTGAGCAGTTCCCGGACGAAAAAATTCCTACACTTGAGGAGGCTCTCGATGTTTGCAAAGAGTATTCCATAAGGCCGGTTATTGAGGTCAAGGGCGGAAAAATCAAGGATATGCCCGCGCTTGCAGAGCTTTTGAATTCGCGCGAAGAAAAGGACGATTTTATCGTCATCTCCTTCACATGGGAATTTCTTGAGCCGCTCAGAAGGCTCATGCCGGAGACCGAAATGTGGATGCTTGCCCAACAGGTTCTTCCGTCTCATATCAATTTTTGCAAGGAAAACAAAATTGACGGAATTTCCTTCAACTATAAAAAGAACGTCACCGCTTCAATTGCAATGATCCGCGCCGCAGGGCTGAAGGCAATTTCATGGACGGTTGACAACGCCTTTGTTGCACGCAGGCTTGCGGCGAGGGGCGTTATCGCAATTACAACGAACAAGCTTTTGCCCGAAGAAACCGAAAAGCCGGGAGCAGGTATTGCCGAATTTTTGAACAGCCTCGGCGAAGTGATTGAAAAGTTTTTTGAATCGCTTTTTGAAAAGTGCTGATGAAATGTAAACCAAAAGAGCCACCCCACGCTCGGGTGGCTCTTTTTTCTGACAGGCCGAAGCAGAATAAGTCATGAAAAGCTTCAAGCCAAAGTGTATGATAGGTTCACAGTCCGAAAACGACAGCATGGACTGATACGAAAGGGGAGAAAGCCTTGAACTGGATAACGGGTATTCAAAGGGCAATAAACTACATTGAAGAGCACCTGACCGAAGAGGTCGACATTGAAGAGGCGGCGAAGCAGGCCTATTCGTCACCGTTTCATTTTCAAAGGGTGTTCAGCATTATTTGCTCCTTCACCGTCGGCGATTACATCCGTATGCGCCGCCTTTCACTCGCCGCCGAGGAGCTTCAGAACGGCACAAAGGTGATCGACACCGCGCTCAGATACGGCTATGAAACGCCGGAAAGCTTTTCCCGCGCGTTCACACGTTTCCACGGCGTGACGCCGACCGAAGCCAAAAGCGGAAAAAACGTCAAAAGCTTCTCCCGTCTGTTCGTAAAACTTATTTTAGACGGAGGTAATCTCATGAATTACAGAATTGAAAAGAAGGAAGCGTTTAAGCTTGTTTGCAAAAGAAAGCACGTGAATAAGCCGCAAGGCATGACCGCAACAGCGGAGATTTCGCCCTTCTGGAATGAATGCGGCAGCGACGGAACGATTGAACGGCTTTGCAGATACGCAAAGTTTGATTCGCTCAAGGGCATACTCGGCGTGTGCTTTAGCGAAGAACTCGACTCGAACGGTTTTCCTTATGCAATAGGTGCGGAATATAACGGACTTGAGCTTGCTGACAGCGAATTTGAAATTGTCGATATCCCGGAGCACACCTACGCGGTGTTCACCTGCGTCGGCAGGATGCCGGAGGCATTTGTGAATACATATAAGCAGATTTGCACAGAATTCTTCCCGCAAAGCGGCTATGAATACGCAAACGACATTGAGCTTGAGGTCTACCCTTCGGCCGAAGTCAGTGATCCCGGCTACAGCTGCGAAATCTGGATCGCTGTGAACGATAAGAAATAAAACGCAATATAGAAAAAGTACGCTCCCTCTGCCGCAGGAGCGTACTTCTTTATATTCTGACGAAAGTTTCGCGCATTCGTCAATCGGAGGAGAAAGTATAGTCTTTGTATGTGGCTGTGCTGGTCTACTTAGGCGAGGGAAGCGCCGAGCTGCGTGCAGCTTTCAATCGCATCGCTGTCGGGGGCTTCGTTGCAAATTACGCTTTCATGCGCAAGGGTGATTCCCGACGCGGCGCAATCGTCCTCCCAGTTTCTCATCCATTCGCCGTCGCCCCAGCCGTATGAGCCGAAAAGGGCAACCTTTTTGTCTGAAAGCTTGTCTTTGCATTCCTCAAACATCGGCTCAAATTCGCTTTCTTCAAGCTGTTCTGCGCCCATCGACGGGCAGCCGAACGCAACTGCGTCATAGCCGGAAAGCATTGACGAATCAAAGTCTGCGGCGGCGAAAAGATTCGCCTTTGCGCCCTTTGCTTTTGCGCCGTCGGCAACGGCAAGAGCCATTTCCTGCGTGTTTCCGGTTCCGCTCCAATATACAACTGCTATTTTACTCATGTTAACACACGACCTTTCTTTGGTAACAGCTTACCTTAAATTATATTTATTTTGAACTGCTCACAAGCAGCCTGTCAAACGAATTATGTTTCTCATACGCCTGCTTATACACGCGCGTACATTTTTTGTAAAGCGCAAACTTCTTTTTTGCGGCCTCTTCGTCTCCGTAGACCTTCCACGTTCCGACGCACTTTGCGCCCTTGGCTTTGTTTTTGATAAAACCGTCAACGTCAAACGAAGGATAGCCGAGGAAAAGGCCGATTTCGTGGGGAAAGCCTTCTTCATTTTTCAGTCGGCGAACCAACTCGGCAACGCAGCTTTGCGCGTCAGGCGAAGGATAAAGCTTTTCTTTGAGAATTGCCTTTGCCGTTTTGTCGTTGAGGTCGACCATGAGCCTGTCGGGTCTGTAGACATAGATGAGTGCGCGTCCGATTTCAATTTTCACGGGGATCATTCTGATTCCCTTCGAAACAAGGTGACGGTTCAGTCGGCGGATATTTTTCATAAGCTCCTTTTTGTTTTCAAAGAAGCAGGAAAAAAGGCTGCCTGTTTTGAGCCCGGCCATTGTCGGCGAGCAATTGTCAATGAGGGTCTGTTCACTCATTATCCGTCATCCTTTCCGTAAAAACTTTTGTATCTATTGGTTAGCATATGCTAACTGCGTGTTCTGAATATATCCTGCCGAGCAAGAGAGCAAGCTCCTTTCGGCAGGATGGCTCATTTCTTTTTGAAAAAGGAGAACAGGCCGCCTTTTTCTTCAACTTCCTCGCTTTTTACGTCGAGGAGGGTATAGCCGGCGTCGGCAATCGCTTTTTGAAGCTTCGCCTTGTCCGGTTCTTCCTTTGCAATGATCACGGTTTCGCCCTTTGCGTGCGAGGAAGTGACCTTTTTAACGGGAAAGTTCTGTCTGATACAGTCGTTGATGTGTGCTTCACACATGGAGCAGGCCATACCGTTAATTTTCAATGTGATTTTTTTCATGATAATTGCCACCTTTCCGGCTGCAAATCAGTCACGGTTCACCCTTGTTCGGCATACGCGTTTCAATTTGATTTTTGACGTTTTGAGTGGCAGGAGCCGGCCATTGCGCAGTGGGCACAGTCACAGCCGCAGGAATGTTTGCCCTTCTTTTTATCTTTAACAAGTTTATAGACAATTGCCGCAACAATCAGGATGAGCACAAGGCTGATTAGAATTGTTGAAATATTTGCAGAAAGCCAAGCGAGCATAAGACAGACTCCTTTCATATTTGCTTTTCAACCCGAAGCCCGGATATCAGCCGGGCTTCGGACACATGAGATTCTTAGCTTGTTTGCTTATTTAACCTTAACTTTTTCGGTGAGCTTTGTTGCTTCCTTATACGGACGAACGAGCATATAGATCATTACGCCGAGAACAGCAAGTGCAGCAATGAGGCCGGCAACGTTGAGGTGACCGGTGAAGGCGCCGCCGAACTGGTTTATCATGAGGGCTACGCAATATGCAAAGCCGCACTGATAAGCAATTGCGAACCAAGTCCATTTTGCGCTGTTCATTTCACGCTTGATTGCACCGATAGCTGCGAAGCAGGGAGCGCAAAGAAGGTTGAATACAAGGAACGAATAAGCGGTGATTCCGGTGAAGGCTGCTGCGATTGCCTGGTAGGTTGTGCCTTCGCCGCCGCCATAGAGGATGCCGAGAGTACCAACGATGTTTTCCTTTGCAACAAGGCCGGTGATCGAAGCAACAGCTGCCTGCCAGTTGCCCCAGCCGAGCGGCTTAAAGATCCATGCGATTGCGCCGCCGATCGAAGCGAGGATCGAGGAGTCAATCTGGTCTTCGGTGAGCATTCCGAACTTGCCGTCAACAAATCCGAAGTAGGTTGCGAACCAAACAAAGATCGTTGAAAGGAGGATGATCGTTCCGGCCTTCTTGATGAAGGACCAGCCGCGCTCCCAGGTTGAACGAAGAACGTTGCCGAGTGTCGGAAGGTGGTATGCGGGAAGCTCCATAACGAAGGGAGCGGGGTCACCTGAGAACATCTTTGTCTTCTTAAGCATGATACCTGAGCAGATGATTGCTGCCATGCCGATGAAGTATGCGCTGGTTGAAACAGCAGCGGAGTTGCCGAAGATTGCGCCGGCGATCATTGCAATGAACGGAACCTTTGCACCGCAGGGGATGAAGGTCGTCGTCATAATTGTCATACGTCTGTCGCGTTCGTTTTCAATGGTACGGGAAGCCATGATGCCCGGAATGCCGCAGCCGGTACCGATAAGCATCGGGATGAAGGACTTACCGCTGAGACCGAACTTGCGGAAAATACGGTCAAGAACGAAGGCGATACGAGCCATGTAGCCGCAAGCCTCAAGAATTGCAAGCAGGAAGAAGAGAACGAGCATCTGAGGAACAAAGCCGAGAACCGCGCCGACACCGGCAACGATACCGTCATTGATAAGACCTGAGAGCCATTCTGCGGCGTTTGCTTTTTCAAGGAGGTTGCCAACGAGAACCGGAACACCCGGAACCCATACGCCGTAACTTGCAGGATCGGGAGCTTCAAAGCCTTCGGCACCTTTTTCTTCAAAGTACTTCGCAGCTTCAACATAGGTCATGCCGACTGTGCTTTCTTTGTCTGCACCGTCGGGAATTTTTGAATAGTAAACGTCAAAATCGTCAACTGCGAGTGTTTCCTCGTCTTCAATACCGACAACAGCCTTCTGATTGTCTTCGGTGGGCTTAAAGTTCTTGATTGCGGCAAGAGCTTCGTCAGCGTTGAAGTCATCTGATTCTGAATCGGTGTCAAGGTCGGGGAGGAAAGCGGCAACAGCGTTGAGAGCGTTGCTGTGCTCCTCGTCAACCTCTTCATACTGCTTTGTGCCGATTCCGAGGAAGTGCCAGCCGTCGCCGAACACACCGTCGTTTGCCCAGTCTGTTGCAGCCGAACCGACTGTTACCATTGAGATGTAGTAAACAAGGAACATGATAAGGGCGAAGATCGGAAGACCGAGCCAGCGGTTTGTAACGACCTTATCGATCTTATCCGAGGTTGAAAGGGAGCCTGCGCCCTTCTTCTTGTAGCAGGACTTAATGATGGAGCCGATGTAAACATACCTTTCGTTGGTGATGATCGACTCTGCATCATCGTCAAGCTCTGCTTCGGCTTTCTTAATGTCCTCTTCAATGTGGCTGAGGGTGGATTCCGGAATGTTCAGCTTTGCAAGAACCTTGTCATCGCGCTCAAAAATCTTGATTGCGTACCATCTCTGCTGTTCTTCGGGAAGGCCGTGAACGGCAGCTTCTTCAATGTGAGCAAGTGCGTGTTCAACAACACCGGAGAAGGTGTGCATCGGAACAGTCTTTCCGTTCTTTGCGGCGTCGATTGCGGCTTCGGCGGCCTCCATAATGCCTGTGCCCTTGAGAGCCGAAATTTCAACAACCTTTGTTCCGAGCTGACGTGAAAGCTCGGCGGTGTTGATTTTGTCGCCGTTCTTTTTGACAACGTCCATCATGTTGATTGCAACAACAACGGGGATGCCAAGCTCGGTGAGCTGAGTGGTGAGATAAAGGTTTCTTTCGAGGTTCGTTCCGTCGATGATGTTAAGTATCGCATCGGGACGTTCTCCGATAAGATAATTCCTCGCAACAACCTCTTCAAGGGTGTAGGGAGAAAGTGAGTAAATTCCGGGAAGGTCGGTAACAACAACGCCGTCGTGCTTTTTAAGCTTACCTTCCTTTTTTTCAACGGTAACGCCGGGCCAGTTGCCTACGAACTGGTTTGAACCGGTCAACGCATTGAAGAGCGTTGTTTTGCCGCAGTTCGGGTTACCTGCAAGAGCAATTCTGATATTCATAGCATATTCCTCTCTTTCTGCTTCGGTGAAAGCGAAGCGCAATTTTATCGTTTTGGTTAGCACTGACTAACAATTGGGCGCAAAAAACGCTTTATTCAACCTCAATCATTTCGGCGTCAGCTTTTCTGAGTGAAAGCTCATAGCCGCGAACGGTAACTTCGATCGGATCGCCGAGGGGAGCAACCTTGCGGATATAAACCTCAACACCCTTTGTGATTCCCATATCCATGATTCTGCGCTTGACAGCGCCTTCGCCGTGGAGCTTAACAACCTTGACGGTCTCTCCGATTTTGGTCTGCTTGAGAGTTTTCATTATACTTATCCTCCTTATTTGATGTTACTATTTAAATATATGGGTGAGATGAGGCTCACACCATAATTTTTCTTGCCATTTCCTCGCTGATTGCAACCCTTGCCTCTTTAACGTTGACAATCACGTTGCCTGCAAGGGTAGTGATGACCTTGACATTTCCGCCGACAACGAAGCCGAGGTTTTCAAGGTGTTTTTTAACTTCGGGACTTCCGCCGATTCTTTTAATTGTGTTGTCCTCACCGACGTCTGCATAGCACAGCGGCATCATTTTTCATACCCCTTTTCTGCTTTTAACGTTCGGGTTAACTTTGGCAAAAGCTTCATACACGGGGCGGTTAACTGAAGCTAACCGCGCGGCTTTAATAAAGATTAGCCAAAGCTAACCGTACCGCTTAAATATTGGTTAGCTCTCGCTAACCTTGCTTTATAATACCCCCGGGCAAAAACTTTGTCAAGCATTTTCCAAAAAAAAATCGGTCGGATTTGATTTTTATTCAATCTGACCGCAGGAAAAATTATTTTCTCAAAAATTTGGACATTTTGCTGTCGAAATATGAAATTTTGGAACAAATAGCTTAGTTTTGCGGAATAAACGCCCCAAACGGTATCCGATAATGAATAAAAAAAGGTGCAAGTCCGAAAAAACCGGACTTACACCTTCGGTAGCTACTGATCGTTCAGCGGTTGCTTTGCGGTTACGCGTTTACATTATTATATATTGTTTCTGCCAATTCTTCAAAGAAAGGTCCTTTTGGGGCAAAGTTCTGCCTTTTCCTGCCGCTTCATGCGCAGAAGGAAGCAGAAGCTTTATTTTTTCAGCGCCGCGTCAACAAGGCCGACGAAGAGCGGATGCGGCTTGTTGGGTCTGCTCTTGAACTCCGGGTGGAACTGAACGCCGACAAAAAAGTCGTTATTTTCAATTTCAACGGTTTCAACTATGTAGTCGTCGGGCGAGGTTCCGCTGATGGTCAGTCCTGCGTTTGAAAGCGTTTCGCGGAAATCGTTGTTGAACTCGTAGCGGTGGCGGTGACGCTCAAAAATTTCTGCCCGCTTGTAGCAGCAGTACATCCGGGTGCCGTCCTTGATTTTGCAGGGATATGCGCCGAGGCGGAGCGTGCCGCCTTTGTCGGTTTCGTCGCTCTGGTCTGGGAGAAAGTCAATGACCTTATACGGCGATTCCTTGTCAAATTCGCCGGAGTTGGCGTTCTCAAGGCCGGCAACGTGGCGCGCAAATTCAATGACCGCCACCTGCATACCAAGGCAGATTCCGAGATATGGCAGGTTGTTTTCGCGGCAGTACCTTGCGGTGACTATTTTGCCTTCAATTCCGCGGTTGCCGAAGCCGCCGGGAACTATAACTCCGCTACAGTCTGAGAGAATTTCGCCGACATTTTCATCGGTGACGGTTTCGGAATCGATCCACTTGATTTCAACGTGTGCGCCGAGTGCGTAGCCTGCGTGGCGCAATGCTTCGGCAACGGAAAGGTATGCATCGTGGAGGGCAACATATTTTCCGACAAGGCCTATCGTGACCTTTTTGGTTCTGTTGTGAATTTTATCGAGCATTTCGTTCCATTCGCTCATGTCGATGTTCGGAGCGTCAATTCCCAGCTCGCGGCAGACGATTGAAGAAAAGTTGCTCTTTTCAAGCATGATCGGAGCTTCATAAAGCACGGGGAGAGTAATATTTTCGATTACGCAGTCCGGCTTGACGTTGCAGAACATTGAGATTTTTTTGAAGATTGATTCTTCGAGCGGTTCATCGCAGCGAAGGATGATAATGTCCGGCTTGACGCCCATTCCCTGAAGCTCCTTGACCGAGTGCTGAGTGGGCTTTGACTTGTGCTCGTCCGAGCCGCTGAGGAAGGGGACGAGGGTGACGTGAATGAAAAGGCTGTTTTCGCGGCCTATCTCAAGCGAAATCTGACGAACAGCCTCAAGGAACGGCTGAGACTCAATGTCGCCGATCGTTCCGCCGATTTCCGTGATGACAACATCGGCGTCGGTCTTTTCCGCAACGGAATAGATGAAAGACTTGATTTCGTTTGTAACGTGGGGGATGACCTGAACGGTTGAGCCGAGGTATTCGCCGCGGCGTTCTTTGTTGAGAACATTCCAGTACACCTTTCCGGTTGTGAGGTTTGAAAACTTGTTGAGGTTTTCGTCAATAAAACGCTCGTAATGGCCAAGGTCAAGGTCGGTTTCCGCGCCGTCCTCGGTAACATAGACCTCACCGTGCTGGTAGGGACTCATGGTGCCGGGGTCAACGTTGATGTAGGGGTCAAGCTTCTGCGCCGCAACTTTAAGGCCGCGCGCTTTGAGCAGACGGCCGAGGGAGGCCGCCGTAATACCTTTTCCGAGGCCGGAGACAACTCCGCCCGTGACAAAAACATACTTTGTTTGCTTCATTTTGGAATCTCCTTTGAAGTCAGATTTTTGGCATAAATAAATGCAATTGCTTATTTGTCGTAGGTTCTGATAATGCCCTGCGCAACCTCCCGGCGTGAAAGGCGCGTGTCCATCGCCTGCTTTTCAATATAATAATGCGCATCGCTTTCGCTCATTTTGAGGTTTTCAATCAAAAGCCATTTGGCGCGGTTGACTGTTCTGATGTCTGCCATTTTTTCCTGAAGCGTGCGGTTCTTGCGCTCCATTTTTGCAAGCCGCGCACTCACCGCCGTCAGAAGCTTGAGCGCACCGTAAAAGCTTTGCCTGCTGTTCGGCCTTGCAACGGTCAGAACGCCCGAATCCTCAACAAGGTGGGTTATGCGCTCAAAATGCTCACTTTTGACAACCAGCATGATTCCCATAATTGAATCCGAAAGGTCAAGCGCAAGCTGAGTTCCGAACTCATCGGAAAGCGGAGCGTTGATTATTACTATATCCGCGCACTGGGAAAGAAGCAGCCGTCTTGCTTCTCCCGCGTTGTGAGCGTGAGAAACAAGCTCATATTCATCGGCAGGGAGCAGACCCGAAAAATAATCGCGGATCTTGTCTCCCGATGAGACAACGAGAACGCGGTATTTGATTTTTCCTGCTGCCATCGGCTTTTGCTCCTTTCGATTATTTTTCTCTTCTGCCTTTGTTTGTTACGGAATGTACTCCTTTGGAAGATACTTTTGAACGAAGGCACTTTCTCTTGCCAGCTTTTTGGCCTCTTCAAGGCTTTGAGGGAGCATTTCAAGCTTTTCCGTCACGCTTGAGGGCGCGGTGAAAAGGTTTTCGTTGACCGCTTCGGGAACAGAAAGGTCTTTTTCAATCCCTTCAAGCCCGGCATAAATGAGAAGCGCAAAAGCAATATACGGGTTCGCGGTCGGGTCGGGTGAACGCAGCTCAATGCGCTTGTATTCGCCCTTCGCCGCCGGAATGCGCACAAGCTGAGAGCGGTTTTCATGTGACCAGGTGACATATTTCGGAGCCTTCTTTTCTCCGAGACGGTCATATGAGCTTTCGCTCGGATTGAGGAACGCCGTAATTTCGCGAACTCTTGCCATAATTCCGGCCATGAAAGCCGGGGTCGGATCAAAGCCGTTCTTGTCCTTGACCGAGATGTTGATGTGCATTCCGTTTCCGCTTTCGCCCTTGAGCGGTTTCGGCGAAAAATCGGCATAAAGGCCGTTATTGAGCGCGGCGGCCTTGACAACGGTGACAAAATTCATTGCGTTGTCTGCGGCGGAAAGTGCGTCGCTGTAGCGGAAGTCGATCTCATTCTGGCCGGGGCCTTCCTCGTGGTGAGAGCTTTCGGGCCTTATACCCATGTCGGCGAGGGTCAGGCAAATTTCGCGGCGGATGTTTTCTCCCTTGTCGTCCGGTGCAACGTCCATGTAGCCCGCCTTGTCAAACGGTGTTTTGGTGCTTTCTCCGTCCTCATCGGTTTTGAAAAGGTAAAACTCGAACTCAGAGCCGAAGTAAACGGAAAGTCCGCTTTCGCCGGCTTTGAAAACGGCGTCTCTGAGAATTTTTCTCGGGTCAAGCTCAAACTCGGTTCCGTCCGGGCGTTTTATGCCGCAAAGCATACGGACGACCTTTCCTCCCGCCGGCCTCCAGGAAAGCACATTGAACGTTGACGGAATCGGAAACAGCAGCAGGTCGGATTTGACCACGCTGCCGAAGCCGCGGACGGCTGAAGCGTCAAAGGAAATACCGTCCGAAAACGCGCGGCGGAGCTCATCGGGCATGATGGCGATATTCTTCTGCCTGCCGAAGGCATCACAGAATGCAAGGCGGATGAATTTGACATCCTCCTGCTCAACAAAATCAAAAACATCTTCGGCTGTGAAAAGCATTATAGTTTCTCCTCCCATAAAACTTACTGTCCGGAAAAATAAAAAAGCCGCGGACAAAAAAAAGGGGACGCTTACCGGCGGGGCTCCTCGCCCGCACCAGTAAACGCCCTTGTCTACGAAACTTTATTATACTTTATTTCTTTTTCCCTGTCAACCGATTTTTCCGAAAAACGCCTGCTAAAGATAAAGCACTGATTGCTCAAAAATTTTGTGACATTTTCTGAAAATTCAGAATTTGAACGGCTTTTCAAAATTTTTTTCAAAACCTCTTGACAAAGCCAAAACGCGGTGATAAAATACACGACATAAAAGCGACAAGGACGCCGCGGACAAAGGAAACTTTGTCTGCGGTTCTGTTTTTTTCAGAACATATTTTGTTGTTATGCAAGCGACAAGGGCGTCGTGCAGGAATGCAGGTGCCCCTGTCGCTTTTTACTATTTCTTTTTGAAAGGAAGTTTAATCAATGAAAAGCGTAACAGAAATCTTCGGTTCAATGGTGTTTGACGACGCCGCAATGGAGGCAAGGCTTCCGAAGGATACCTTCAAGGCTCTCCAGAAAACGATTAAAGAAGGAAAACACCTTGACCTTGAAGCGGCCAATGTTGTTGCAAACGCAATGAAGGACTGGGCAATCGAAAAGGGCGCCACCCATTTTACCCATTGGTTCCAGCCGATGACCGGTGTCACCGCCGAAAAGCACGACAGTTTCATTTCTCCGAAGAACGGAAAGGTCATTATGGAGTTCTCCGGCAAGGAGCTTATCAAGGGCGAACCGGACGCTTCTTCGTTCCCATCGGGCGGCCTTCGTGCAACCTTTGAAGCAAGAGGCTATACCGCTTGGGATGCAACAAGCTACGCTTTCATTAAAGACGGCGTTCTTTGTGTCCCCACCGTTTTCTGCTCCTACGGCGGCGAGGCTCTTGACCAGAAAACCTCGCTTCTGCGTTCAATGGAAGCTATCAACCGTCAGGCTATGCGCGTTTTGAAGCTGTTTGGCAATGCAGACGTCAAAAGCGTCAAGACGACCGTCGGCCCCGAGCAGGAATACTTCCTCATTGATGAGGGCGTGTATAACAAGCGCAAGGATCTTATCTATACCGGCAGAACACTTTTCGGCGCACGCGCACCGAAGGGGCAGGAGCTTGACGACCATTACTTCGGAGCGATCAAGCCCCGCGTCGCTGAATTTATGAAAGAGCTGAATGAAGAGCTCTGGAAGGTCGGCGTGCTTGCAAAGACCGAGCACAATGAGGTTGCTCCGGCTCAGCACGAAATGGCTCCGGTCTTCACAACCACCAACATCGCCGCAGACCACAACCAGCTGACAATGGAAATTATGCAGAAGGTTGCAAAAAGGCACGGCATGGTTTGCCTGCTGCATGAAAAGCCCTTCGCCGGCGTCAACGGCAGCGGCAAGCACAACAACTGGTCAATTTCAACCGATACCGGAGTGAACCTCCTTGAGCCGGGCGAGACTCCGAGCGAAAATGCTCAGTTCCTCCTTTTCCTTTGCGCCGTTATCAAGGCTGTTGACGAATATCAGGAGCTTTTGAGAATAGCTGTTGCCTCGGCCGGCAACGACCACAGACTCGGCGCCAACGAGGCACCCCCGGCAATTGTTTCGATGTTTCTCGGAACCGACCTCTCTGAAATCCTTTCCGCAATCGAGAATGACGAACATTTCGACGCGCGTCAGAAGGAGCTTATGAGAATCGGAGTTCACACTCTGCCGAAGTTCCCGAAGGATACCACCGACAGAAACAGAACGAGTCCGTTTGCATTCACCGGCAATAAGTTTGAGTTCCGTATGCTCGGATCAGCTTCTTCCGTCTCCTGTGCCAATACTGTTCTTAACACGTCCGTTGCAGAGGAGCTCAAACAGTTTGCCGATGAGCTTGAAGGCGCAAAAGACTTTGAAAGCGCACTTCATGAGCTTATTAAGAAGGTTATCAAAGAACACAAGCGCATCATTTTCAACGGCGACGGCTATGACGATGCATGGATCGCCGAAGCGGAGAGAAGAGGGCTCAAGAACCTCAAAACCACTCCGGATGCCCTTGCTCATATGATGGACGTCAAAAACGTTAAGCTCTTCACCGACCACAAGGTTCTCACCGTTCCCGAGCTTGCTTCGCGCCATGAGGTACGCCTTGAAAACTATTGCAAGGTCATCAATATTGAAGCGCTCACAATGCTCGATATGGTCAGAAAAGACATCCTTCCCGCAATGAGCACTTATTCCTGCTCTCTTGCGGACGGTGCGGCAAAGAAGGAAGGCTTCATGCCGGAAGCTGACTGCTCCTATGAAAAAGAAACCGTCAAGAACATCTCCGCTCTTCTCGGTGCGGCTTACAGAGCCGTCAAGAAAACAGAGGACGATTTGCTCTCTTCAAAATCAATTGAGGACTTCACCGAGCTTGCCGAGTTCTATAAGGACACGATTCTTGACGATATGAGAGTTCTCAGAATTGCCGTTGACGAGCTTGAAACGATTGCTCCGGCTGAAAAGTGGCCGTATCCCTCATATGGCGAAATGCTTTTCTCCGTCAGGTAAATGAAAGGCAGGTAACACCTTTATGTGTTCAATCATGGGCTATTGCGGCGAATCGCTGCCGCTTGAAGAATTTGAAAAAGGCTTTGAAAAAACAAAGTCAAGAGGTCCCGATATGTCGCGTGTCATAGACACGGGCAAAGGCTTCCTCGGCTTCCACCGCCTTTCAATTATGGGCATTGACGAGAGCGGAATGCAGCCGTTTGAAAGAGACGGCAGCTTCGTGGTCTGCAACGGAGAGCTTTATGGCTTCAGAAAGCTCAAAAAGGAGCTGCTTCAAAAGGGATACAGCTTCAAAAGCGAATCCGACTGCGAGCTTCTGCTCCCGCTTTATAATGAATACGGAACCGAAATGTTCTCAAGACTTGACGCGGAGTTTGCGCTCATCATTTATGACGGAAGGACCGGTGAATATATCGCCGCGCGCGACCCGATAGGCATAAGACCGCTTTTCTACGGCCTTGACAAAGAGGGAAAAATGCTCTTTGCCAGCGAAGCGAAAAACCTTGTCGGCCTTGCCGAAGTAGTCATGCCCTTCCCTCCGGGACATTACTATAAGGACGGAAAATTCACCTGCTATTGCGATATCAGCGTACCTCAGAAGGTTATTCATGATGACGTTGAAACCGCTTGCAAAAATATCCGCGAAAAGCTTGTTGCCGGAATTGAAAAGCGCCTTGATTCCGATGTTCCGGTCGGCTTCCTGCTTTCCGGCGGCCTTGATTCCTCGCTGGTCTGCAGTGTTGCCGCAAAGCTTTCAAAGGATAAAATCAAAACCTTTGCAATCGGCATGAGCACCGATGCAATTGACCTTAAATATGCAAAAGAGGTTGCCGAATATATCGGCGCGGATCACACCGAGGTCATTATCACCGAGGACGACGTAATTGCGGCTTTGCCGAAGGTCGTTGCCCTGCTCGGAACATATGATATTACAACTATACGCGCTTCGATCGGAATGTACCTCGTCTGCAAATACATTCACGAAAACACCGACTTGCGAGTGCTTCTCACCGGTGAGGTCTCGGACGAGCTGTTCGGCTATAAATACACCGACTTTGCTCCGTCGGCCGAAGAATTCCAGAAGGAAGCGCAAAAAAGGGTGCATGAGCTTTATATGTATGACGTTCTGCGCGCAGACCGCTGCATTTCCGTCAACTCCCTTGAAGCGCGTGTTCCGTTCGGCGACCTTGATTTCGTCAAATATATTATGGCTCTTGACCCGGAAATCAAGATGAATAAGTACGGAAAAGGCAAGTATCTCCTTCGCCACGCCTTTGAAGGCGATTGGCTCCCGGAGGATATCCTCATGCGCGAAAAGGCCGCATTTTCCGACGCTGTCGGTCACTCGATGGTTGACGACCTCAAGGCCTTTGCCGAAAAAACATACAGCGATGCCGAGTTTGAAGCAAAGAGGAAAAAGTATTCCTTTGCGACTCCGTTTACCAAGGAATCGCTGCTTTACCGCGAGCTTTTTGAAAAGTATTATCCCGGCCAGGCGAGAATGGTTAAGGACTTCTGGATGCCCAACAAGAACTGGGAGGGCTGCAACGTCAATGACCCGTCCGCCAGAGTACTTTCAAACTACGGCGACAGCGGAAAGTAATTGAATTAAAAAAACGGCTGTCTCCGGCTGGATTTATTCAGCAAGAGGCAGTTTTTTTGCTTGTATTTTTTCATAATGTTTCGACATTTGTTGACAGCAACCGGCGTTTGTGATAATATTCTTCGGTGAATGGGACTTTTGGATTTTTTGTATACTATATTTAGATGTCAGATGTTAGACGGTGTGACGGGAACGTTGCGGCTTCAAAATGTCTGTTGTCAGAAATCTAATATATTAAAGGTCAAAGGTCTTTTTTAACAGGCTTGCGGCGCCTTGAAACTGCGGCATAGGCTGACATTGAGGTTTAATTGAGCTTTTTTGCTACCATACTTAATGGAGGCTCCTGCCGGAGGTTTTTTCACCTTTGTGCTGCTGCCACCCATGCTGAACGTAAATTTGTTCAAGGAAAGGAATTGAAAAAGATGAAGTTCTATCTCGAAGAGACTGAACAGGTTCTGAAGGACGTCAAAAGCTTTGAAAACGGTCTTTCCTCCTCGGAAGCAAAAAAACGCCTTGAAGAAAACGGAAAAAACAAGCTCAAAGAAGCCGAAAAGGAAGGCCTTTTCAAAAAGTTCATCGGTTCGCTTGCCGACCCGATGATAATTATGCTTCTTGTTGCGGCGGCTATCCAGGCCGTTGTTGCGGTCATTGAAGCCGGAGGAAAGCCCGGAATCCGCGACTTCGCCGATGTCCTTGTCATTTTGGTCGTTGTTATCATCAACACCATTATGGGTCTTGTTCAGGAGAGCAAGGCCGAGGCCGCAATGGACGCTCTTATGCAGATGACCGCGGCAACGAGCAAGGTTCTCAGAGACGGCGAGGTTGCCGTTCTCAAAAGTGAAGACATCGTTGTCGGCGACGTTATTCTCCTTGAAGCCGGAGACGCCGTTCCTGCCGACTGCCGCCTTCTTGAATCGCATTCAATCAAGGCCGAAGAGGCCGCTTTAACCGGCGAATCCGTTCCCGTTTCAAAAATGATAGACGTTCTTTATCTCAAGGATACATCAAAGGACGTTGCTCTCGGCGACAGAAAGAATATGCTTTACAGCGGCTCAACGATCGTTTACGGCCGCGGCAAGGCTGTTGTCACCGGAACCGGAATGGACACCGAAATGGGCAAGATTGCGGACGCACTCAGCGAGGCTGAGGATGAGCAGACCCCGCTTCAGAAAAAGATGGGTGAGCTTTCCCATTTCCTTACGAAGCTTGTTATCGGAATCAGCGTTCTTGTTTTTGTTGTCGGCGTTGTTGAATCGCTCCTCATGAACGGAGAAGGCTTTTCAATGAAGTTCCTCGGCGAGACCGCTCTGACAACCTTTATTGCTGCAATTGCTCTTGCCGTTGCCGCAATTCCCGAAGGACTTCCGGCTGTTGTTACCATTATTCTTTCAATCGGCGTAACCGCAATGAGCAAGCGTCAGGCACTCATCAGAAAGCTCACTGCCGTTGAAACTCTCGGTTGTACGCAGATAATCTGCTCGGATAAAACCGGAACTCTTACCCAGAACAAGATGACCGTTGTTGACCGTTACGGTGACGACGAAAACCTTCTTGCAAAGGCGATGGCTCTTTGCTGCGACGCAGAAATTGACGCAAAGGGAACAGTTACGGGCGAACCGACCGAAGCAGCTCTTGTTGCTTACGCAAACTCGCTCGGAATGAACAAAAACGACCTTTCAAAAGAGTCACCCAGAATCGGAGAAGCTCCGTTCGACTCCGGCAGAAAGATGATGAGTACCGTCCACAGCAGTGCGGACGGAATCGTTCAGTATACCAAGGGTGCACCGGACGAGATCCTCAAAAAATGCACCGGGGCGCTCGTTGGCGGAACGGTTGTTCCTCTCACCGAAGAGATCAAAAAGAGCGTTCTTGCAGACAACAAGAGGATGGCAGACAAGGCTTTGCGCGTTCTTGCCTGCGCATATAAGAAATATGAGAGTGCACCGGCCGACCTTGCGCCGGAAGCACTTGAAAACGACCTTGTTTTCATCGGTCTCACCGGCATGATCGACCCGGTTCGTCCGGAGGTCAAAGCTGCGATAGAAGAGTGCCGTCAGGCCGGAATCCGCCCGGTAATGATCACCGGCGACCACAAGGATACCGCCGTTGCAATCGGCAGAGAGCTTGGAATAATCTCCGACGCTTCCGAAGCTATCATGGGTGCAGAGCTTGACAGGTTCAGCGATGAAGAGCTAAAGGAGCAGGTAACAAAGTATTCGGTATATGCCCGCGTTCAGCCGGAGCATAAAACGCGCATAGTCAAAGCGTGGAAAGCGATGGGAATGGTCACCGCAATGACCGGTGACGGTGTCAACGATGCTCCCTCAATCAAGGCTGCCGATATCGGAATCGGCATGGGCATCACCGGAACAGACGTTACAAAGGGTACCTCTGACATGGTTCTTGCAGACGATAACTTTGCAACTATCGTCAACGCCGTTGAAGAGGGCAGAAAGATATATGACAACGTTCTCAAGGTTCTTCAGTTCCAGCTTTCAACCAACCTGAGCGAAGTTATAATCATGTTCATCGCTTCAATTTTCCATTTTACAATCCTTTCACCCGTTCACCTTCTCTGGATCAACATGGTCACGGACTCGCTTCCGGGTCTTGCGCTCGGAATGGAAAAAGCCGAGGGCGATATCATGAGAAGAAAGCCAAGAAAGGCAACCGACGGAATCTTCTCCGGCGGTGCAGGCGTAGACATGGTCTGGCAGGGCATCTACCTTTCAATTATTGAAATTGCGGCCTATGTCATCGGCTACTGGCTTGAACCGGCAGGCGGTGTTACTCACAGCCTTGCAGGCTTCTTCAGCGGTGAGCCGTGCGTCAACGCAATGGCGATGGCTTTCCTGACCGTCAACTTTTCCGAGATGATGTGCGCGATCAATATGCGTTCACGCAACGGATCAATCTTCTCAAAGAGTATGCTAAAGAACATGAACTGGTGGCTTGTCGGCGCATTCGTTGTGACCACCGCGCTCACTCTTGCGGCAATCTATATTCCGGGACTTTGCAGCGTATTCGGAATCGAACCGGGTACCTTCAGCTTCAGTGAGCTTGCAATTTCCTTCCTGCTCGGACTTTCAACTGTTCCCGTCTTTGAAATCGGAAAGGCAATCAGGCGCGTTTCCGAAAAGAAAAAGAGAGCGGCCTGAAAAAGAAATGAATAATAAGGATCGGCGTCCCTTGAGCTTTCTCTCATGGGGCGCCGAGGTTGTTTTGCGAACTTGATTTTCGGCTTGTTTTAGTGTAAAATGCTCGTTGTCAGGGTTTATTCGCAGCTTGTTTGACGGCAAAGAGCAAAAAAGAAAAGCCACGCAATCGCGCAGCTTTTCCCTCTGGTGATCCATCGGGGATTCGAACCCCGGACACCTTGATTAAAAGTCAAGTGCTCTGCCAACTGAGCTAATGAATCAAACAGCTTGTCTATAATATATTATTTTGAGACACTTGTCAAGCCTTTTCGGAGAATTTTTCCGAAATTGTTTCATGCCTTGCCCGGCTGCCGCAAGGCATAACCGTGAATCCTTATATTGTTTGCAGCCGGAAAGGGTATTGTAATTATGATTCTTTCAAACCTGAGATATGTTGACGAAAACTTTGAAATCAAGCGCGGAAGCATTGAAACAGAAGGCGAATTCATTTCTTCGATTTCGGAGCGTACCGACGGAGAAAACATGAACAACCTCCTTGTTCTTCCGGGCTTTGTTGATATTCATACCCACGGCGGAGACGGCGTTGACTGGTGCGACCGCGACGAAGAAAAGCTTCAAAAGCTGTCGCTCTATTACGCAAAGCACGGCGTGACCTCCGTCTGCCCGACAACAATGACATTGCCGGAAAAAGACCTTTCAAAAATACTTGCTTCAATTGAAAACCTGAAGGGGAGGGAAAGCGGAGCGTATATTCACGGCATAAACATGGAGGGGCCGTATATTTCCTATGAAAAGCGCGGTGCTCAGAACCCGGAATACATAAGAACGGCGAGCGAGGAGGAGTTTGACCGCCTGAACGCGGTTTCAAAAATCCTGCTCGTTGACCTTGCGCCGGAAAGACCCGGTGCGCTCATCTTTGCAAAAAACGTTTCAAAAAAGGCCGTTTGCAGCGTTGCCCATACCAACGCTTCGTTTGAAGAGACGGAAAAGGGCTTTGAAAACGGCTTTACTCACGCGACCCACCTTTTTAACGCAATGACGCAGTTTGAAAGCAGAAGGCCCGGCGTTGTCGGCGCAGTCTTTTCTTCAAAGGATGTTACGGCCGAGCTTATCTGCGACGGTTTTCACCTCGCGCCGGCAACGGTTAAGATTGCCTTCAAAATTCTCGGCGAAAAGCGCGCCGTTGCAATCAGCGATTCACTCAGCAGTGCCGGCTGCAGGGACGGCGAATATGTTCTCGGCGGCCAGAAGGTGATTGTCAAAAATTCACGTGCTCACCTTGAGGACGGAACGATTGCCGGCAGCACAACCAACCTTTTTGAAGAATTCAAAAATCTGCTTTCCTTCGGCGTTCCGCTTAAAGCCGCGCTTGCCGCCTGCACAATAAATCCGGCGAGAGTGATCGGCAAAGATAAGGTCTGCGGAAGCATTAAAGAGGGAAAACACGCCGATTTTATTGTTGTTGACGAAAATATGGAAATTGTTCATATTGTTGTTCGCGGAAAAGTGATTATCTGAGTTGAAAAAGCTTTTGAAGTGTGCTATCATAACATGGATTGTGATAGTCTGTTTAAAAAGCGGTATTTTGCCGCTTTTGACTGCTTTTTTAAAGAAGGTGTTTTATATATGAAATATGTTGTTGTCCTTTATGACGGAATGGCTGACTACCCGGTTCCCGCACTCGGCGGAAAAACTCCGATGATGTGCGCCAAAAAGCCAATTTTCGATTCCCTTGCACAAAAGAGCACGGTCGGCCTCGTCAAAACCGTTGACGATTCGCTCAAACCCGGTTCGGACGTTGCAAACATGAGCGTTATGGGCTTTGACCCTCTCAAGTATTACACGGGCCGTTCTCCGCTTGAAGCGGTCAGTATCGGCGTAAAGCTCCGTGATGATGACGTAACACTGCGTTGCAACCTCGTCACTCTTTCAGACGATGAACCGTATGAAAACAAAACGATGGTGGATTACTCCGCAGGTGATATTTCAACCGCCGAAGCGCACGAAATTATGAAGAGCGTTGAAAAGCATTTCGGAAACGAAAAGTTCTGCTATTATCCCGGTGTCAGCTACCGCCACTGCCTTGTTGTCCACGGCGGAACAACCGAACTCGGAAACATGACGCCGCCGCATGACATCAGCGGAAAGGTCATCACTTCACATCTTTCGCAGAGCGAAAACGCAAAAGAGCTTATAGCCATGATGAAGGAAAGCTATGACCTTTTGAAGGATCACCCGGTCAACAAAAAGCGCATTGCCGAAGGTAAACGCCCGGCCAATTCAATTTGGCTTTGGGGCGAGGGCAAAAAGCCGATGCTTCCCTCCTTTGAAAGCCTCTTTGGCCTTAAAGGCGCCGTAATTTCCGCCGTTGACCTTCTTAAAGGTATTGCATTAAGCTCCGGAATGGATGCTCCCGAGGTTCCGGGCGCAACCGGATATATTGACACAAACTTTGAAGGCAAGGCTCAGGCCGCCATTGACGAGCTTGAAAGCGGAAAGGACTTTGTTTATATTCACTTTGAGGCTCCCGATGAATGCGGCCACAGGAACGAGCCGGAAAACAAGGTGCGTTCGATTGAGCTCATTGATGAGCGCGTTTTGCCGCTGCTTTTGAAGGCACTTGAAAAATATGACGATTATAAAATTATGATTCTTCCCGACCATCCGACGCCGATAGTCACCATGACCCACGCGAGAGATCCCGTTCCGTTCATGATTTATCACAAAAACGGTGAGGCTTGCGGCGTTAATTCAATCAACGAGGAGTCTGCAAAAGCGACCGGCGTTTTTGTTGAAAAGGGCTGTGAACTTATGAAGATGTTCATTTCATAACAGGCAAAATACAGGAGGTTAAATATGAGCCAGATACTTATTATTGATGACGACCGCGCAATTGCTAACCTTGTTTCGGATGCGCTTGAAGACGAAGGCTTTGAAACAAAAATCTGCTCTGACGGAAACGAAGCGTATGAATACATCGAAGAAAATGCCGGCAACATTTCGCTGATCACGCTTGACATAATGATGCCGGGCCTCAGCGGACTTGACCTTTGCCGGATGATCAGAAGTAAGGTTGACTGCCCGATTATTTTTGTTTCGGCAAAGGGCAAGACACTTGACACGGTTCTCGGCCTTGAAATGGGCGGAGACGACTATATTTCAAAGCCGTTTGTTGTTGAAGAGCTTGTTGCCAGGGTGAAGGCGCACCTTCGCCGCGAACAGCGCAACCGCAACGAGGCCGAAGAGGGCGTGATTCGCGTTGGTGACATTGAGATTCATACCGGTTCGTTTGAGGTTTTCAAAAACTCAAAGCCGATTCAGTTTTCAACCCGCGAATTTCAGCTGCTTCAGTATCTGATGGAAAACGCCGGAAAAGTTCTCACCCGTGAGCAGATCTTCAGCCACGTTTGGGATACGGAATTCGGTGATATCGGAACGGTTGCCGTCAATATCAAGAGTATCAGAGACAAGCTTGACCAGAACAACGAATATATCAAAACCGTCTGGGGCGTGGGATATAAATTCGTCAAGACCCACTGATAAAGGGGAAAACGGGAATGTCAAAGGACAGAAAGGCGAATATTGTTGTAATACTCCTGTTCCTTGCGGTGATAGTCGCTTTTGCATATTCATATAACGCATCGGTAACCACCGCAGTCACCAACTCGGCGTATAACGACAAGGCCAGCCTTCAACGGTATAACAATGAAATAATCGAAAAGCTTGAAAACACCAAAAGCACGGGAGAATGGTCAGATATAATCGAGCAGTACCGCGATATAGTCATAGTTATTGAGGACGGCTCAAACAATATTATCACCAGAACCAAGAACCGCGACTGGACCGCACTTGACGTTAAGGTCAGGACAGCCTTTGAATATCAAAACCGGGCGTATATGGTGGTTTCTTCGGTATATTTTCTGCGCGATTATACAGCCGACAGCAAGGAACTTGTGAAGTTCGTTTTTATTGAGTTTCTCATTGGGCTTTCCGCGTTGTCATTGCTCATTTTTGTAATCTACACAATGATGCTGAGACCATATCGGACGTTCTATCAGTTGATTGAGGAGTATGAAAGGGGAAAGCCCCTTTCAAAGCATCGGTTCCGCGGCTACATCGGCAAGGTGTATGACCGGTTTGTTTCGCTGACCCATAACCTTGAGCATCAGCAGAAAAATCAACAGAGGATAATTGCCTCGATCTCGCATGACATCAAAACTCCGCTGACCTCCATCCTCGGTTACGCCGAGCGCATTAAAAGCGGAAACATCAGCGAAAAACGCAGACTTGAATATCTCAACACCGTCTATGAAAAGGCGCTTGAAATTCAGGAGCTTGTTGATGAATTTGACGAGTATCTCGGCTATAATATGACAAAGCAGGTCTGCACGGAGAAGGTCACTACCCCTGAAATTGTCAGTGCACTCGAAAGCGAATACGGCGCGGAGCTTGAAATGTCCGGGGTGGACTTTTCGGTCGTCAACAATGCACCGAAGGCTTCTGTCATGATAGACATTATGAAAATGCGCCGCGTTGTCGGCAACATCATTGGCAACAGCGTCAAGCATATGCACGACAAGGAAAAGAAAATCGTTGTTGAAATCTCCTGCGACAGAGAAAATGTGTATTGCAATATTGCGGACAGCGGCGATGGCGTTGAGGACGAGAAGCTTGAAATTATTTTTGAACCGCTTTATACATCAGACGAGGGCAGAAAGGTTGCCGGTCTCGGACTTGCAATTTGCCGCGAGATTGTTGAAAGCCACGGCGGAAGCATTTATGCAAGGCACAGCACCCTCGGCGGTCTTGAGGTCTGCATCGAGCTTCAAAAGGTTAAATAAAACGGAAGAAGCAGCGTTCCGGCGTCTTCCGGCAAAATGAATTGAGGAAAAATAATGGCGTTTAAGAACTTTATATCAAAGCATAAAATACTTACCGTTATTGTTTCGGTTATTCTTGTTATTCTGCTTTCAACTACCGGCACAATACTTTACTTTTTGAATAAAATCAATATTACCTATGACGGAACGCCGCCGCAAACGGCTCCGACAATTTCAACCGCGCCAGCCGAAGAAGGCACAACGAATGCTGATGACGATGACCACGAAATTGACAGCATAGGAAAAATTTCAAAGAAAAACAAGGACGTTTTGAAAGACGCCGACGATGATATCCGTGCGAACCTTGACGACAGCAAAAAGTGGTATAGTGAGCAGGTCATGAATATTGCACTGCTCGGAATCGACAACGGCAGCAAACGCTTTCCGTACGGCCGCTCGGACTCAATGATAATCGTTTCAATTAACAAGGCGGTGAACAAGGTCAAGCTGATCTCTCTTTCAAGAACAGCTTACGCCGCAATTCCCGGCTATCCGAACACAAGGCTCAGCCACGCGCACGGCTATGGCGGTGCACCGCTCGCAATTCAATCAATTGAGCAGAATTATAAAATTAAGATTGATAATTATATAAGCTGCAACTTTGAGTCCTTCAAAAAGATAATCGATGCCTTCGGCGGAGTGGACATCACGCTGACAAAGGCCGAATCAAAGGCAATGAAGCAGTATAACAGCGGCTTTTCAGGAGCCGGAACCTATACGCTTGACGGAGACCTTGCGCTTAAATATGCAAGACTGAGAAAAATAGATACCGACCGCGACAGAACCGGAAGACAGAGAAAAGTTCTCCTTTCAATCGCAGATAAATGCAAAAATATCACGGCGGCTCAGGCAATAAGCCTCTTGAATCAGGTTCTTCCGCTGGTCACAACAGACCTAACGAGGGCAGAAATCGTGTATCAGCTTGCCTCTGCTTTGAACTATCTTAAATGGGACATCAGTCAGTATCTTGTTCCGGCAAAGCCATATCAGCTTGTTCTTCGCGACGGCTTTGAGGTCATAATAATGAACTGGGCGCATGAGGTTGACTATATTCATGAGCTTATCTACGAGGGCGTAATACCGCTTTATGAGGAATAAGATATGAGCAGAAAACAAAAAAATGCCGTTCTCAAAAAGAACGACGAAATAAGACTTGAAATAACGGCACTGACCTCGCAGGGAAGCGGGGTCGGCCGTTTTGATTCAATGGCGGTTTTTGTTGAGGGAGCTGCACCGGGGGATATAATTCTTGCGCACATTATCCTTGTCAAAAGCAGCTACGCTGTCGGAATAATCAAAAAGGTACTCAAGCCCTCGAAGCATCGCATTCCATGCGACTGCGGCGCGTTTGGTTCCTGCGGCGGCTGTTCATACAGGCACATAAGCTACGAAGAAGAGCTGAGTGAAAAGCGGCAAAGGGTTGTTGATGCGTTTGAGCGCATCGGCTCCATCAATACACCGGTAGGAGAGATACTCCACTCAAAGCACACCGAAAGGTACCGCAACAAGGCTCAATATCCGGTTGCGCTCACTTCTCAGGGAAAAACGCTCATCGGCTTTTACGCCAAAAAGAGCCACCGCGTTGTTGACTGCCGCGACTGCCTTTTGCAGCCGGCTGAATTTGAGGGACTGCTGCGTGTTGTTGAACGCTGGGCCGCTCTTGCGGGGGTTACGGTTTACGACGAAGAGAAAAAGCGCGGTGTGCTGCGCCATATTTACATCAGGAAGGGCTTTAAAACCGGGCAGGTCATGGTCTGCCTTGTTATGACAAGCCGCCTTGTTCCGAAGCAGGAACAGCTTGTTGAAGCGTTGCTCAATGAAAACAAGAATATCAGGAGCATCGTGCTCAACGTGAATCAGGCCGACACAAATGTGATCCTCTCTCAGGAGTGTATCACTCTCTGGGGCGCGCCTTATATTGAGGACGAGCTGTGCTCACTGCGCTTTCGTATTTCGCCGCTTTCATTCTTCCAGGTCAACCCTGAAGGAGCGGAGATACTTTACAAAAAAGCGGCCGAATACGCCGGACTTGCCGGAAACGAAGTTCTTCTTGACCTCTACTGCGGAACGGGTACGATAGGGCTCTCAATGGCAAAAAACGCAAAGAAGGTAATCGGCGTTGAAATCATACCGCAGGCCATTGAAAACGCAAAGGAAAACGCAAAACTTAACGGAATTGAGAACGCCGAGTTTTTCTGTGATGATGCGTCCGGCGCGGCAAAGCGGCTGAGCGAAAGCGGAACAAAAATCGATGTAATTGTTCTTGACCCGCCGAGGAAGGGCTGCAGCCGTGATGTTATTGAGGCGGCGGTAAAAATGAACCCGAAGCGCATTGTCTATGTTTCCTGCGACAGCGCAACGCTTGCAAGAGACTGTGCGGTTTTCAGCGAGCTCGGCTATGAAACGAGCGCAATTACCCCGGTGGATATGTTCCCGCGAACGGTGCATGTGGAGACGGTATGTTTGCTGTCAAGGAAAGATAAATAAGAGCTGAAAAGTGGCGTATTTCCGGGCTTTTTGCGAGGTTAGTATCATCAGGGAAGCCTTGCGGAAAGCTCGGCTTTATTATATGGAAACATATCTACTTTTCAGTATGATTGGAGAAAAATTTAGTGGCCGGAGAATAGCGGTAGGGTTTAGGCTGTGGATTAGATGTCAGAGGTTGTGGCACTAGGATAGATGTTATCTAGGGTGCAAACTCAATTTGAGTGAGTGATTTAGATGTTGTCTAATCCGGCAACTCGACTGTTGGCAATATAGCAGGCAGTGGATTAGATGTTATGGAAGGAGGTACACCAATGGGGGATTCTGTATGGATTTGGCCTTCAGCGGATATGGATTTTTGGAAAATCAATAATGAAGAGACATCCGTAATTATTAAGTGGAGTAGAAATTGTTTTGAAGATTATAAGGCGCTCTCATACCATTTCTATGAGTGTGGATATAAAACATTTGCAGATGTGATTGAAAGTGGGCACGATAACGTTAAATCGGATATGTGGTTTCTAACAGGTATATTTTTGTTACGTCATAGTCTTGAACTTGGCTTGAAATCTTTACTATGTCGAGTATTACCTCGAAAGAGAGATATTCAAGATTCTTTCGAAGACTGCTGTCATGATGTATCTATGTTGTTAAAAAAATACATAGATACAGGTAGAGAAAGCTTTTTGACTAATGAAGAGACAGAATGGTTGACCACTTATTTAGATTCGTTGGAGGAAGTCGATAAAAAATCGGATATGTTCAGATTTCCATTTGAAGATGACTTTCTTTCAAAATACAGAGATAAGTTTTTGGACAATGTGGATGTTGCCAATAATTTGTTACAAGCATTTGCGTTAGTAAAGAAATGCATTGAGAACGGAATTGTTTCTGAAGAGGATGAATTTGACCACAACTTAAAACCTGAATTCTTTGTTTTTGCTTCACACGGATTTGGAAATTGCTATTTGTGGCAAAGAATTTCAGATGAAGGCTTCCACGTCAAGGTCACTGGATATACCGAAGTGATTGATTATATCTATAAAAATCATCAGATATCAAACAAAGTTAAATTATATCCGCTTATTTTTATGTTCCGAAATACTATAGAGTTATGTTTGAAGAGATTATTTTATAGTAGGGTAGAGGATGGTGTACCGTTAAAAGTATTCAACTCGAAACGAAAAAGCCATTATATAAAAAAAGATTTATGGAAAAATGTAAAACCGGTAATTGTTAAATATGCGAATGATTCTGGTGAAGATTTGGCAATTGTAGATATCGTTGAGAAGCTACTCGATGAAATAAATTCATTAGATAAAAACGGAGATAATTTCCGATATCCTACATCATACAGTTTGGAGTATCGAATTGATAACAAAAAAATGGATTTGAGTAATGTGTATATGTATCTAAAAGCAATAATAAACTTTCTTGAAGGGTGCGATTCTATGCTTGATGCAATTGCAGATTATGAAAGTGAGATGAAGGCAGAATACGAATCCGAAATGATGGCAAATATGGATTGGTATTAGAATCTTTGATATTCGCGAAAATTACAAAGCCTATTATAGAAACAATAGGAGGGTCAAAATAAATGGAATACATAGGAATAGGTATTGTCATAGCTGTAGCAATAACAGCAGGCATTATCATTTATACAAAATTTACGAAGTGTGAAGATATTCCATCAGGCGATTTGGTATCAGCGCCATCAACAGTCACCAATGGGAAAGATGAGCTTGCTGAGATTCATCAGGAAAATGAACTCATTATTCAGATGGAGATGCTTCCAGCCGAAGCTATAGATGATGAAACTAAGCTGGTAGAAATTACAGATAGCAAAGTTCTGGCTCATGTTAATAATCTGGTTCCGGGATTAGCTCAGGCCGGTAATGCAGTCAATAATGCTGCACAAGCTGTTCGAGCAGCAAATGGTGAAGTGTTATATCGTGCGGTTATCCCGGCAGGGGCCAAACTGACAAACTCTAAAGCAATGGAAGGTGCTGTTCGCGGTATCTATCATGGTGCAGATGGGATTAAAGGTCATGCCAATCTTGTAGCTGTAGAAGCACAAAAAGGGACTGCGGTAGTTGCTAATACTGCTGTAGCGGCAATGGGCGTAGCATCGATGGTTGTTGGCCAGTATTACATGACTCAGATAAATGCTGAACTGGGTGAAATCAGTGATGGTATTTCTCAGATACAGGATTTTCAGGATAATGAGTATCGTAGTAGAGTGTTTTCGCTCGTGGCTCATGTAAAGAAGATTGCTGATTTCCAAACTGAAATTTTAGAAAATGATGAATTGCGTCTTTCGAAGATTGCGCAGCTTGATAGTTTGGAAGAAGAATGCACCCAGCTTCTTGGACAAGCAAATCTAACACTCGCAGGTTTCGCAAAGAAAACGGGTCTGGATTATGAAGCTTATGAGAAGGCATTAGGCAATGCACAGAACTGGTTTATGTATGCCAGCACACTGGGATGTTATCCGTGGCAAGTACATTCTGCGCTATATGCAGAAGCCAGTGCGTGAGGATGACGGTGTAATTACTTGTTTCCGTGATGGTGAAGTCACTCTGAGAAGTAACCGGCGAGAGGACGGCTTTACGATGTCTGACAAAGAAATCGGTTATCAAGGCATTGATGTCGGTGACTTGGTCGTTCATGGCATGGATGGTTTCGCAGGTTCTATCGGCATCTCCGATTCGAGAGGTAAGGCTTCTCCGGTTCTCAATGTGCTGGATACCGATCAGTGCAAGCGGTACATCATGTATTATCTTCGCAGTATGGCTTACAGTGATGTGTTTCTTGCTTTGGCTACTGGTATTCGTGTGCGTTCTTGTGACCTGCGGTGGAACAAGTTGGCGGAGCTTTTCTATCCTGTGCCGCCGCTGGATGAGCAGAATGCTATTGTAGAACACATTGATTCTGCGCTTTCAAAAGCAGATGCTGTTATCACCGATAAAAAAGCACAGCTTGCAACGCTCGATGACTACAAGAAATCACTCATCTTTGAGTATGTAACCGGAAAGAAGGAGGTTGTCTAATGGCTACTTTTGAAGAACAACTTAATAATCTGTTAGAAAGAACTCATTCTATTAAAAGCCCAATTAATGCAGCGGCAATCGGTACTGATATAAATGAATATAATCGTCCGAGTGAAGTATGGATCAATGATGTAGAAATTTTTTACAATAATTATCTTAAAGAACATCCATTAGGTAACCGCATGAAAACAATCCTGTTTCATAGAAATCTGGATGCTTACAAAAATCTCGTTGGATGTTTGGAGAGTATCAGCAAGGATCAAGATTTTATAAATAAAATGAACGGAATTTCAATGGTTAGTGTGCCAAAGTATCAGGCAAAAACCTTGCCTGAATTTGATGTTTTTATTTCTCATGCTAATAAGGACAAAGAAGATTTGATTGAAGAATTATATCAATCATTAAACAAACTTGGAATTGAGATTTTCTATGATAAAGAGTCTTTGGAGTGGGGAGATAATTGGAAGGATCGCATTCTGAACGGTACGAAAAAAGCAGAGTTTGCAATTATCGTTATTTCGGAAAATTTCTTTGATCGAGAATGGACCGAGCGTGAATTGAATGAGTTTTTAAACCGACAGAATAGAAACGGCCAAAAGCTGATTCTGCCAATTTTGCATAACATTACGGTTTCACAGTTACAAGAAAAGTATCCATCTATAGCAGATATACAAGCGATTGACTCATCCAAATATAGTTGCGACCAGATTGCTTTGCTTTTTGCACGTCAACTAATCAAACGGCTGAAAAGCGAGTAAGGAGGGATGATTAATGGTTGATAAAACGATAATTGATATTACGAGCGTGGATGCGGAAAAGCATGCAGAAAATGTTGCAAAACGAGCTGCTGCATACAGCAAGAATCTTCTGCATCATGCATCAATTCTTTCCGAAAAAGAATATCAGAAATTCCTCCTTGAAAGATTGGAAAAGGACAATGGTTACGTCATTCGTAAAGCTAGTAACTTTGACCGCTATTTTGCAGTTGACCGAGAGATGCTTTTCAAGTTCCTTGAGGATACACAGCATGAAACGATGGAATACTTGAGAAAAATATATAAAGCCGATTTGGAAGAGACCATTGTCAGCTTTATCAATGCAGAAGCAACAAAGGCTCGTGGTAGCCTTCTGGATGTGTTGAAGCATGGAATTGAGATTTCAAATCAGAAGCTGGAGCTGATGTATACAAAACCGGCTACAACATTCAATCCTGATTTGACCAGAAAGTATGGCCAGAATATTTTCTCTGCAATGGAGGAAGTTTGGGCCAGCGACAAGGAACGTATCGATGTTGTGATCTTCCTGAATGGATTAGCTATAATTGCATTCGAGCTGAAATGTAATGTTGCAGGTCAGTCCTATCAGGATGCGATTTACCAGTTCAGAACTGACCGTAGTCCTAAGACTCGTCTTTTCATGTTCAAGGCAGGTACTTTGGTGAATTTTGCAATGGATTTGGAAGAAGTGTATATGACGACGAAACTTGCAGGCGATGCAACGTTCTTTCTTCCATTCAATATGGGTAACGGAGAAGGTGTTACTGCAGGTGCTGGGAATCCGGCATTTGAAGACAAATATAGTGTGTCTTATATGTGGGAAGATAGCCTATAACGGTCTCAGTTTCTCAGTTCCAAAGCGTCTGCACATCATTGGTATGATGAACACTGCTGATAGAAGT
>CAKSYX010000009.1 GCA_934525065.1 uncultured Eubacteriales bacterium | reverse complement strand
CGCATTTAGCGCAGACCAAAGAGCAAAACAAAAAGAAAAAGACTATATTTCACGAAGCTTATCAAAACCGAGGCTTCCTATGAAATATAGTCTTTGTTTATTGATAGAATCTAAAAATAATTTTGCTCTTTTAAGCGTTTTTTTGCCCACTCGCGGTATCTACATACAGCTTCGGGACAAAGAAAACGCTTTCTGCATCTAAATGCGACAGCCCCTAGCTTTCCTCTTTGTTTTCCTGCTCTTCTTTCAGGTTTTCAAGAGCAACTCTGACCGCTTCAACAACAAAGGCCGTGAAAGTGCAGTTCTTTCCAGCTATGGCGTTTTCCACTTCGTCTATGATATCATTCGGAAAACGGATACACTTGTTTGTTGTCGGCGGCACTGACGGAATTTTGAACTTTTTCATACAATCACTCCCTGCATAGAGTATTGTATATAAAAAAATATATGAAATATGCATTGCAAATGTATTGCAATGTCAAAATAAATATGGTACAATACAGAAAATTAAATAAAGTTTATTTAAAAAATATCCGTTCCTACCCGTGCAAAAAACCATGCAGGTTCGTTTTTTAATATATGAATCACACCCCAAAAAATTACCGCCGCTTGTTTTTCAACAAGCGGCGGTAAACTTTTCAACTTCTTACGTTTATGCCTTTTTGACTTTCTCTTTCTTTTCTTCCTTTGCGCCTGCGTCCTTTGACTTTGAAACGAGGAGGTTTGTTATAATTCCGAGGATGAGCGCGCAAGCGATTGAAGTGAGGGTAACCTTTCCGAACTCAAGGACAAGGCCGCCGATTCCGCAGATGAGGATGACCGCAACAACGAAGAGGTTCTTGTTTTCTCCGAGGTCAACCTCCTGAATCATCTTGAGACCGCTGACTGCGATGAAGCCGTAGAGGGTTATGCAGACACCGCCCATTACGCAGTTCGGAATACTTGCAAGGAAGGTTACGAACGGTCCGAAGAAGGAGATTACCATTGCCATGACTGCGGTGGTGAGGATAGTTACAACCGAAGCGTTTCCGGTGATTGCAACGCAGGCTACCGATTCGCCGTAAGTGGTGTTCGGGCAGCCGCCGAAGATTGCGCCGGCCATTGAGCCTACGCCGTCTCCGAGGAGGGTTCTGTGGAGACCCGGGTCTTTAATGAGGTCTTTATCAATGATTGAAGAGAGGTTCTTGTGGTCTGCAATGTGCTCGGCGAAGACTACGAAGGCAACCGGGATATATGCAACTGCAACCGTTGCAATGTACTGACCGTTGATTTGTGAAAGTCCCTTTGATGCTTCAAGGAAGGTGAAGTCGGGAACTGCAAACCACTTCATGTCGTGGAACACGGTGAAGTCAATTACCTGAAGAGCAGTGTTGCCGGTTTTCATGCCGATTACGGTGAAGATCGTTGCGGCAAGGTAGCCTGCGCAGATACCGATGATGAACGGAATAAGTCTTGCCATCTTTTTGCCGTATACCGAGCAGATAACGACTGTGAAGAGCGTCACAAGGCCGCAGACGATTGCAACGTACGGGCTTGCTGCCGATACCGACTGTGTCTCGTTGACGATTGCACCGTCTACGATCGTCGGCACAATCTGCTCAATCATGACCTTGCCTTTTGAAAGGTCTGAAACAGCGTTGCCTGCGAGTGAAAGACCGATGATTGAAACTGTGGGTCCGATTACGACCGCCGGCATAAGCTTATCGATCCAGCCGACACCTGCAAACTTGACCGCAATTGCAATTACAACATAAACAAGACCTGCAAAAGCAGCACCGATTATAAGACCGGCGTGGCCTGCCTGGGCGGATGCCGCACCGCCGAAGGCCGCAAACATTGAGCCGATGAAAGCGAATGAGGAGCCGAGGAAAACCGGGCTTCTGAACTTTGTGAAGAGGAGATATACGATTGTTCCGACGCCTGCGCCGAAAAGGGCTGCCGACTGGCTCATTCCGTTACCGATGATTGACGGAACAGCGATTGTGGCTGCAAGGATTGCAAGCAGCTGCTGGAAGCCGAAAACGAGCATCTGACCGAGCTTCGGCTTGTCTTGTACGTTGTAAGTGAGTTTCATTTTTACAAACCTCCCGAATAAATTTAATATAAAAATACACGTCAGTGTAGTTTTACCGTTTTTAAGTGTTCTGTTTTCAAGGTACCTTTTTCAAAATTCTTACACACGCCTCATTTTCATACGGCATAATGCAAACTTTTACTACCTCGGACTTTGAAGTCGGAATGTTCTTGCCGACGTAATCGGCTCTTATCGGCAATTCCCGGTGTCCTCGGTCAACGAGCACCGCAAGCTGAATCTTCTCCGGCCTTCCAAAGGAGAGCACAGCGTCAATCGCCGCTCTTGCCGTTCGTCCGGTATAGATCACGTCATCAACAAGAACGACCGTCTTTCCGTTTATGTCAAAATCTATCTCGCTGCCGTTCACCCTCGGCTGGTCGGCAACGGTCGAAAGGTCGTCGCGATAAAGCGTGATGTCAAGGCTTCCTGTTCTGACAGCTGCTCCGAGCTTTTCAAGGTTTTTTGAAACAATGTCTCCCAGCTGTTCCCCGCGGCGCTTGATGCCGATTACACAAAGGTTTTCGGTGGATTCGTTTTTTTCGATTATCTGGTGCGCTATACGCATCAGCGCCCTGTCCATTCCGACAGCGTCCATTACTACCGGTTCCAAACTGACACCCCTTTCAGGCAAAAAAGCATAAAAAAATATCTTGCCCAAAACCGGCAAGACAAACATAACTTTTGCGCAGAAAGAGACTGCGCGGCAATTTATATGAACATCTTGTCGGCTTCTCTGAACCGCCCTTAAAGATTGATTTTTACTATGGGTATGCTACCACATTGAAAAGCAAAAGTAAAGCATTTTTTTGATTTTTTTCAAGATTGTTGAAAATTGTCAAACTCACAAAGAAAAAGCAATAAAAACTGCAAAAAATGACGAATTTGCTCAACGCTTAATTAAAAGCCCCTACCCCGGACAGTTTTAAAGATGGTGACTATATTCTAACGTACTCAATCGCTTTTTTCTATATCTTTTTTCATTTCAGTCTCACATCTATTGTAAACCTACACAACATTTAATTTATCAACCGATTTCTTTTGTTGATTTTTTTTGAAAACGGTGATAAAATGTTTATTCGGTAGTTTGAATTTTTATTAGGAAGGGAGCGGTTTTATGCACTTGCAGGAATCGGGCGAAATGTATCTTGAAACCATCCACATTCTCTCAAAGCAGCAGGCAAACGTGCGCTCGCTTGACGTTGCAGATTACATGGGATTTTCAAAGCCGAGCGTAAGCCGCGCCGTCGGCCTGCTCAAAAGCGGCGGCTACATCACCGTTGACGGCAACGGATATATTACACTCACCGCTGACGGACGTTATATTGCGGAAAAAATTTATGAGCGTCACACGGTGCTCACAAAGTTTTTGATGAGCATCGGCGTCAACGAAGCCACGGCACTTGAGGATGCGTGCAAAATGGAGCATGTGATAAGCGACACCTCGTTTGATGCTCTGAAAAAGTATATCCGCAGCCGCAAAAACGAAGAGAATTAGGCGTTCGTTCGCATAAAATATTTGCCGAAAATTCACCGGGGGCCGTTCAATCACGGCTCCTGTTGTGCTTTAATTCAGATGTTAAATTTCGTATGTCGGGTTTTAGACGGGCTATGTCCGTTTTGATAAAGGCAGGGGTATCTCAGCGAAACTATAATCGGCGAATTCTTGGATTTCTCCCGAATCCTTTAGGGGATTCCTTCTTTGTTTGCTATTGCAGCTTCTCTTCCATCGCCGAAAAACTGCCCAACAGACGTATTCGCAGGCTGTAATGTGTAAACCATGTACTTGCACTACCCGTAAACTACATTATCAAGGGTATTGATTTCAAAGCCCTCATAGTTGACATCAACGTCTGCGCCGGCGAGAATTCCGTCAACGTAGTCAAGGAGAATACCGGCAATCTGATCAACTGAAAGACCGCCGATGTATTCCGCATCGTTTGCAGCAACTTTGTTTGCGTCATACGAAGCATAGCCTGTTGCCGGGGTATAATCCTTGGCCGCAATGCTCGAAACAGGCATAACGCAAAGGAGCATTACGAGCGAAAGAATTACGGACAGTACCTTTTTCATGGAATTACCTCCTTTTAAATTTTGGTACGTTCTTATTATATTTGCACAAAAATTACCGTCAATGTACAATATTATGAAGTTGTAAAAATGGACGGATTTTTTTGCCGTGTTGCAAAAGCTGTTCAAATATTATTCACAGATGAGTGATTTTTTGCACGGCTTTAGTCGAAAAACATTCCTCGATTCGGCGGCAAAAGAAAGAAAAAAACACCCTGCACAAAGAGAAAACGTGCAGAGTGATTCATTAACATTTTATTCACATTTATACATGAGCATCGGCTTGCGCTTTCGGAGCCTCATAGAGATATTCGGCAAGGAAAGCATCAATCGTTTTCCAGTATTCCTCCGGAAACCAAAGGCCGGAAACGGCGTGTTCTGCACCCTTGAAAATGTGCTTTTCCTTCGGCGCGGCGCAGGCCTCATAAACCAGCGGAAGGTTTTCGATGAGAACAAAATCGTCCTTGTCGCCGTGAATGAAAAGGGTCGGCGTTTTTGACTTTTTGAGCTGCTCAACGGCGGAGCCCTCGCCGAAGAAGAAGCCGTTCATCAGCTTGTTGACAAAGCTTGCGGCAGGGATAACGATTTTCGGCGGAAGGTGATACTTTCTTATGCACTGGTCAACAAAAATCTCCTTGACACCGCAAAAGCCGCAGTCCTCAACGGCAAGAACAACGTTCGCAGGGAGCTCTTCGCCGGTCGTCATCATCGTTGTTGCGCCACCCATTGAAACGCCGTGGAGAGTGATCTTCACCCTCGGGTTTTCTTCAACAAGGCTGTTTATCCAATCAACAACGTCAAGCCTGTCGAGCCAGCCCATTGAAACATACTTGCTTTCGCTGTCACCGTGGCCGCGCAGGTCGGGAATCAGAACGTTGAAGCCGCGGCGGTAATATTCCATCGCATAGGGAGACATCTCGCGCTTAACATTCGTCCAGCCGTGCAGGCAGATGACCCAGATGTTGCTGTTTGACGGGTTGCGGAACTCCATCGCGTGGAGGGTCTTTCCCTTTCGGCTTTTGCAGGTGACTTTTTGTTTGTAGTTTTCGTCATACCATCTGTAACCGTCCTGAAGCTGTTTGTTTTCCGCATTGCGTTCAAAAAGGCTGTTTTTGCAGGGAACGGTTTCGTCCTTGCGGCGCTTTGAGCCGAGCGCAATATGGAAAAAGACGAAACCGAGGGCAACAAACAAAACCGCCAAGACCAAAAGCACCAGACATACAATCGTTATTGAAAGTCTGCCTGCATAGCTGAGAGCAAGAAAATTAAACATCTTTTCAAATCCTTTCAAATTTCAACTGAAAATTACGAACGGTATTATACCATACTACGGGTTACATTTTCAACCTTGCCGGCAAATTCGTCATCCTGCCGAATTTGCGGTGCTTTATTTGGTTAAATTACTGTTTACTTTTTCAGTTTAACGTGCTAAAATGTTTTTGATTGGGAAAGGAATATCTTTCCTCAAAGAAAGGATTCAAAACATGGCAGACAGCAAAACAGAAAAGGATAACATTGACTTTTTATATCAGCTTGTGATGCTTATTGAAACGAAAGAGGAATGTGCTGATTTTTTTGACGCACTCTGCACAAAAACCGAGCTTGCAACCCTCGCCCAGCGCGCTGTTGTTGCTCATATGCTCGAGCACAAAAAGGTATACAGCGACATCGTTTCTCAAACCGGCGCGAGCACCGCAACAATCAGCCGCGTAAACCGCACCAAGGAGGGCTACCTGCACCTCTTTGAAAAATTTGACAAAATATGAGGTATTAAAAATGGCCGGTTACGGAGATTTTTCGTTCTTTTATGACGCACTTATGGAGAACGCCGACTACCGCGCCCGTTTTGACTATATCAAAGGTCTCCTTGCCGACAATTCAGTCAGTAAGGGGATTTTGCTTGATATGGCCTGCGGAACAGGTACGCTTTCGGCACTTTTTGCAAAAAGCGGCTTTGACGTCATCGGTGTTGACGCTTCGGAGGATATGCTCTCCCTTGCCCAGGAAAAAAAGCTCAGCGAAAATTTTGACGCGCTTTTTCTCTGCCAGAAAATGGAGGAGCTTGACCTTTTCGGAACCGTTGACGCCGCCGTCTGCACACTTGACAGCCTCAACCACGTCACAGAAAAAGAAACGCTGAGAGAGATTTTTCGCCGGACGGCGCTTTTTATGAACGACAAAGGCGTTTTTATCTTTGACGTCAACACCCTTTATAAGCATAGGAGCATCCTTGCGGACAACACCTTTGTTTATGAAACCGAAAACGTCTTCTGCGTTTGGCAGAACACCCTTCTTGAAGACAGCGAAACAACGCTCATCAATCTCGATATTTTTGAAGAGGACGAAGAAGAGGACGGTGCTTACAGCCGATACAGCGAGGAATTCTGCGAACGCGGCTATGAGCTTTCGGAAATCAAAAGCATGCTTGAGGAATTTCGCTTTGAGGTCGTCGGAATCTACGATGACCTGACAAAAGACCCCGTGAGGGAAAACAGCGAACGCGCCGTTTTCGTCTGCATAAAGCACGGAACACAATTCATTTAAAAAGGAGAGCTTAACTATGGGAAAGCTTGTCAGATGCATTTCGGTTGACGGTACTCTCACCGCCATGGCAATAAACTCAACGGATATCGTGAGCGAAGCGGAGAGGATCCACAAAACCTCCGCCGTGGTTTCGGCCGCGCTCGGAAGGCTGCTCACGGCGGCCTCACTCATGGGCAGCACGCTCAAGGGCAAAGAGGATTCCCTTACACTCAAAATCAACGGCAAAGGCCCTGCCGGAACGGTCATGGCCGTTTCGGATTCCTCGGGCAACGTCCGCGGATACGTTCAAAACAGCGTTGTTGAGCTCCCGCTCAACAAAAAAGGGAAGCTTGATGTTTCCGGCGCAATAGGCAAGGACGGCTATGTAACCGTGATCAAGGACCTCGGCCTCAAAGAGCCGTATATCGGCCAAACGCCGATCGTCACCGGCGAGATTGCGGAGGACATCACTTCATACTTCGCCGTTAGTGAACAGACACCGACAGTCTGCGCCCTCGGCGTGCTCGTTGACCGTGACCTTTCAATCAAAGCCGCCGGCGGACTTATCATTCAGCTTTTGCCCACCGCAATGGAGGACACGATTGAAAAGGTTGAACGTTCAATTGAGGGTCTTGAGCCGATAACAACACTCATTGACCGCGGGATGACACCGGAAGAAATCTGCCGCCATGCGCTCAAGGAATTTGAGCTTGAGGTTCTTGACACGGCAGAGCCGGTGTATAGATGCAACTGCTCAAAAAAGCGGGTTGAAAAAGCCCTGCTTTCCGCCGGAAGAGACGAGCTGCTCAGCATGGCCAAGGACAAAAAGACCGAGGTCTGCTGCCGCTTCTGCGATAAAAAATATGTTTTCACTCCGAGCGAGCTTAAAAGGCTTGCAGAAAAAGGCTGCTGAGTAAATTTTTCGGCTCAGAGAAGTGGAAAAAGACTGCGTTTTGCGTATTTTTGCGCAAAGTGCAGTCTTAATTTTATTGATTTCGGATTTTGGATAAATAATATAACAAAAATTGTCACAAGATTTTTGTGCAGTCTGCCAAAAATATGCACAATTTAAAATTTTGTTTCATTATTCCTTTTTGTTGTTGCAGTCGGGGAAAAACATGTTACAATTAACCGGCAGTGATTATTAAGAAGCTGTGAATTTTATAAAATTTCTATTATGAGGAGAATCCCGTATGAAAAAGCTCATCTCCATTTTACTCGTTCTCTGCATGGTGTTTGCCGGTGCGGTTCCCGCCTTTGCCGGTTACGCAGAAATCAAGGATGCCACCGATGACCCCGTTATCTACATTGCGGGCGACAGCGGCTCTTTGTATTACGACAATGATACCAAGGAGTTCTGCATTGACAAAGCAAGCAACCTTCTCAACAACGGAGAGGGCGACAAAAAAGAGAAGATTTATGAAGCCACGGCTAATATTCTTCTTCCGTTCATCCTTGAAGGCATTGCCACAAATAAATGGGATAACTACTACGCCGCCGTTGAAAAAGAGATCGGTGAGCTTTTTGAGCCGGTAAGGCTCGACAAAAACGGCAACGTTCCCGAAGGCTCGGACTGCGGAATAGGAAAAGAGGCCAAAGCAGACAGGGAAAGAAAAATGAGCCACGATTATGCCGATTCAAACGGAAAATACGGCGAATATACATATCACTATAAATATGACTGGCGTCTCGACCCGATTGAGCTTGCGGATGATCTTCACGAATACATTGAAGGCGTTAAAAGAGCAACCAATCGCAGCAGAGTTTCAATTGTTTGCAAGTGCTTAGGCACCAATGTTGTCCTTGCCTATATCAATAAATACGGCACCGACAGCATCAAGGGACTTGGGATCGGTGTTGCAACAAGCAATGGCGCAGACTTTTTGAGCGGAGCTATCAGCGGCGACTTTGCAATTGACGGCAACGGTCTCGTCAGGCTCGGAAGAGAACTTGCCGTAACAAAAAACTTTTCAATTCACCCTCTGATTCTGGCAACGATTGAGCTTCTTGCAAACACGAGAGTCATTGACACTCTCACTGCAACCATGCGAAAGCTTGTTTATTCAAAAATTGAATACGGAATCATTTCTGCTCTTGCAACCTCAACCATGATGACCTTCCCCTGCTACTGGGCTTTGGTCACTCCGGAAGATTTTGAGGATGGCCTTAACTATGCATTCGGTAAAGAGGGAAGCGAGAAGCGTCAGCAATACGCAGGTTTGATTGAAAAAATCACCGTGTACAACGAAACCATCAAAAAGCACGTCAACGATATTCTCCTTTCAACAAAGGTTCCGGGAAAAGACGGTAAAACCGTTAATCTTGCAATTGTTTCCAAATATGGAACACAAATGATTCCGGTAATAAAGGACGAGGGCGTTTTGGCTGACAATTATGTTTCAGTCAGCAAATCATCCTTTGGCGCAACAACATCAACAATTTATGACACTCTCTCCGAAGAATACATTGCAGAGCGCACCGCCGCAGGATACGGTAAATATATTTCACCTGACAAGCAGATTGACGCTTCAACCTGCCTGTTTCCGGATTACACATGGTTTATTAAGAATTGTGAGCATGGCAACTATCCATGGGAGGAAAAGAGACTTGTTCTTGCGGTTATTGATGCAAACGAACAGCTCACAACCGAGGATTTCAAGTATACGCAATTCTCCATGTTTGATTATTCAACAGACACCCTTTCGAAAATGACCGAAGAGAACTGTAATGACAACTATTGGACGGCAGACAAAGAGCTTGAAAAGCCGCAGTCAAAGCGCGAGCTTCTTGTCTCCTTCCTGCGCTCACTGCTCAAGTGGTTCAAGACTCTCTTTGAAACTTTGACCGAAAAAGCAAAGCTCGGCCGCGCCGGAGCATGAATCAATCACCTTATAAAATAAAAAGAAAACGGGTCTTCACGACCCGTTTTCTTTTTTATACCTCATCTTTTGCAAGCTCTTCAATTGAAACGCTGTCAAGGTAGCCGCAGATAAGGCCGTCAAGCTTTTTCCACATCGGCAGCGTTTTGCAGCTTTTGGCGCGTTCGCAGCGGTTTCCCTCGCAGTCAAGGCAGGCAACCGGCGCAAGAGAGCCTTCGGTCAGACGCAGAATTTCGCCGACCGTGTAATCCTTTGCGTCGCGGTTAAGGCGGTAGCCGCCGCCCTTCCCGCGCAATCCGTCAACAACGCCGGCCTTTGAAAGCACAACGATGATGCTTTCAAGATACTTTTCCGAAATATCCTGCTTTTGAGCAATCACCTTGAGCGGAACATACTCCCCTTTTTCGTGTTCGGCAAGCTCAACCATCACACGCAGCGCATATCTTCCCTTTGTTGAAACAAGCATGGCTTTCTCCTCCAAGCAAAAAAGGATGGCTTAACTTTATAAACATATTATACCGCAAGGTTAATAGGAATTCAACGCTCCGCCGAAAAATTTTTATTTTCCTTTGCTCTGCGCTTTAAGAACCTCATAGTCAAGCCCGTCCGCCTCTGAACGAAGCAAAAATTCACCCTTTTCGTTCCAGCCGATGAGCCTTGCCGGATAATACCTGTTGTTGTCTGCGTCAAGATAGAAGATATCGCCGGAAGACTTTTGTTCAACAGGCTCAAGCTCACTCGCCGGTGTTTCGGAAAGAAAGCCGTTTCTGTCAAAAACGCAGTCGTCAAGGCTGAGCGACAGCTCCTTGCTTTCATATCTCTCCGTGGCGTTGCTGTAAACAAGCTTCTTTCCGTCCTTTGTATAGAACGGAACCTCCCGGAACGAAAAATAGCTGTTGCCGTCGCGGTCAAAGTACGCTCCGTCAACTTCAATTCCCGGCTCGTCGTAATATTCCTGCTCATCGTTGATATCCGCAAAGAGCGTTACTGCAAGTCCGACAACCTCATCCGCAAGCGAAACCGCGCAGGAGACGAAGAACAACGCCGTAAACAGCACTGCAAGCACCTTTTGGGCGTTCTTTTTCTTCTCGTCGTATTCGCCGAGCTCCACGTTGCATTTGTGGCAGTAGGTAAAATCCTTCGGATACTTTGACTTGCAGACCGGGCAGGCCTTCATATCGGGAGAACCCATTTCCTTGCGCCTGACAAAAAAGATTATGCCGGCAATGAACGGGAAAAACAGTCCGAAAATATACCAGCCCGCCTTCGGATATCCGCTGCGGTACTTTGACGAGAAGAAGATCATCAGCAAGCAGCTGACTCGCGCAAGCAAGGAAACGAAAATGACGAGCGCGCCCGGAATCGTGTAATAAAAGTTTGCAACCGTTTCCATAAGCTAACCTCAAATTCCGGCGAGAGCGCGCAGCTCCTCGGCCTTGTCGGTCTTTTCCCACTGAACGTCAAGGTCCTCTCTTCCAACGTGGCCGTAGGAGGAAAGGGGTCGGTAGATCGGAGCGCGAAGGTGCAGCATATCAATGATTGCCGCCGGACGAAGGTCAAAGACCTTGTTCACAAGCTCTGCAAGCTTATCCTCGCCGATTTTTGCCGTTCCGAAGGTTTCAACAAGAACGGAAACCGGCTTTGCAACACCGATTGCATAGGCGAGCTGAACCTCGCATTTTGAAGCAAGACCTGCGGCAACAATGTTCTTTGCAACGTATCTTGCCGCGTAGGCAGCACTGCGGTCAACCTTTGTGGGGTCCTTTCCGGAGAAAGCTCCGCCGCCGTGGCGCGAATAGCCGCCGTAGGTGTCAACAATGATTTTTCTTCCGGTGAGGCCGCTGTCGCCCTGCGGGCCGCCGATTACAAAGCGTCCGGTCGGGTTGACATAGATTTTTGTGTCCTCGCGCATGAGCGAAGCCGGAATGACTGCGTCAATGACATACTTTGTGATATCCTCGCGGATTTTGTCAAGCGAAACGTCTGCGCTGTGCTGAGTGGAAACAACAACAGCCGTAACCGCAACGGGCTTTCCATCGTCATACTCAACGGTGACCTGACTTTTTCCGTCCGGGCGGAGATATGGCAGGCTGCCGTTCTTCCTGACCTCGGTCAGCTTTTTCGTCAGCTTATGAGCAAGGGAAATCGGAAGCGGCATAAGCTCCGGCGTCTCATCGCAGGCAAAGCCGAACATCATGCCCTGGTCGCCGGCACCGTTGAGGTTATACTTATCCTCCTCACCGTCCTTGAGCTCAAGCGATTCGTCAACGCCCATTGCAATGTCGTCCGACTGCCTGTCAAGGGTAACGATAACGCGGCAGGTGTGGCCGTCAAAGCCCTTTTCCGGTGAATCATAGCCGATGTCGCAAATTGCCTTTCTTGCAATCGCTTCAACGTCCGGCTCGGCGGTCGTGCTGATTTCGCCCATGATGAGAACCTGATTCGTTGTTATGGCAGTTTCGCATGCCACCCTTGCGTTTGGATCTTTTTCAAAAATTGCGTCCAGAACAGAGTCGGAAATTCTGTCGCAGATTTTATCCGGATGTCCTTCGGTAACGGACTCGGATGTGAAAAGATGCTTGATCATTTTGAAACTCCTTTGGTTTATATTTTTCCTTCTGAGTTGCAGAAAAAAACTCCGGCCGAACCTCGACCGGAGATAAAGCCTTATCTTTCGGTCAAGACCGCAGGATTTAGCACCTTGCAAAAGCAGGTTGCCGAGCTTCAAAGGGCCTGTTCCCTCAGCTACTCTTAATAAGGAAATATTCAATTCATTAGGCAGCTCTCACTGCCGGTTTTTGATTATACACTGTTTTCCTGCGCTTGTCAACTGTTTTCTTATGAGCTTAACTCAAATAAACCTTGCGCCGCCGACCGGACGGATATTCAGAACATAGCAGCAGTCATCGCCGAAAGTGCTCCTCATGAGCGCGGTGTATTTTTCAAGCAGCTCATTCGGCACGAACGCCTGAATCGTTCCGGCAAAGCCGCCGCCGTGGACGCGCCACGCGCCCTTGCCTTTGAGCAAGTCCTCGCTGAGAGCGAGAGCGAGAGAAAGCGGCTGATTCTTCGGTTCCTTGCTTGAGTATACGTTCTGGTTATACATATATGAAGAAAATCCGCTTTCAACAACAAGGGCCTTGAATTCTTCAAAGTCTCCCTTTTTCAGCGCGGCAACCTCTTTTTCAACGCGTTCGTTTTCGCCGAAGAAGTGCAGTGCTCTGAGCACGGCTCTCTCGCCGGTCACTTTTGAAATTTCCTGTGCGTTTTCAATGACCCGGCACTTTGTAATTTCGCGCAGAACCTTCTTGCCGAAAAACTCCGCAACCGATTCCATTTCGCTTCTGACAAAGCCGTATTCATCGGTAAGGTCGCTGTGGCTTCCCTTCGTGTCAACGATGCAAAGGCTGTGGCCGGTTTTTTCAAAGTCAAGGCTCACGCCTTCAATGACCGGTCTTGACGGGTCTTCAAAGTCGATGGTAACAAATCCGCCGACCGAGCAAGCCATCTGGTCCAGCAGACCGCAAGGCTTTTTGAAGTGTACGTTTTCGGCGTACTGAGCAATTTTTGCAATTTCAACCGGGCTGATTTTTCCGCCGTTATAAAGGTGGTTGAGGATAGTTCCGACAAGAACTTCAAACGCCGCCGAGGAAGAAAGACCCGAGCCGGAAAGCACCTTTGACGCTGTCGTTGCGTCAAAGCCGCCGATGTTATAGCCAAGCTCTTTGAAACGCGCAAGAATCCCGCGAACGAGTGAACGGCTTCTGCCTGCGTCCTCATCGTTGACCTCAAGGTCCGTCAGCTCAACGGTATCAATGCTGTATCCCCTTGACTTTACGCGGACTATGCCCTCATCGTTTTTTGAAGCGGCGGCAACCGCGTCAAGGTCAACCGAAGCGGCGAGAACCTTTCCGTGGTTGTGGTCGGTATGATTTCCGCCGATCTCCGTTCTTCCCGGAGCGGAAAAGAGGGCAATCTCCCTTTCTCCGTCTTCGCCGTATTGCTCGCTGAAATCGGCAAGCACACCCGAAAAACGCTCATACTGCTCGTCAAAATGCGCTTTTGTGTATGCCACGGCAAAGCTTTTGTCAAGTGATTTTTCTTCAAGTGCTTTCTTAACTTCGTTATAGGTACTCATTGTTTCAACCTTCCTCATTGTTTTTTCTTTTTGGTCTTGTAAGTTTGGTCAGGCTTATCACTCCGTTGAAAGAAAGAACAACGATCCCTGTGAAAAGGCAAAGGAATATGATGGGAATGATGAAGCTTGCAGACATCGGGTCAAACACGTTGTGACCGATGGTTGTGTATGAAAACAGCTTGTAGGAGAATCCCGCAAGGGAAACCAGAAGATATTTCCAAAAGTTTATATCCGTCGTTCCGTAAAGCTGGCTGACGGAATTGACCGGTGTTGCCGGAACAAGGCGCAAAAGGAACAGAATCACGGTTGAGCCGAGCTTGCTGCTGTCAACCAATGTGTGCGCCTTGTCATATTTTGAAAGAATTTTTTCAGCGTTGCCGCCGCCGTAGCTTTTGCCCCAGTAAAACTTGATTGTGAAAAGAACAGCCATGCCGACTGCATTGATTGCAAGGGCGTAATACCACTTGAAAATTGCGCCGACCGCAACGCAGATACACGAAAGCGGAAACCACGGAATGACCGCCTTGAGCGCATAGTTGAGCAGAATAATCAGAACCGAAAGCCACGTTGAGCCGTTGGACTGAATCCAAAGCTCAAAGTTTTTGAGTGTGTCGGTATACTTGTTATACCACTCAACGACCCGGTCAAGCTGAAAAAGGCGGAGCATAACAAGCAAAGCAAGAGCGGCCAAAAAGCAAACGAACGCAATAAAATTGAGAACATATGTCCGCGTTTTCTTTTTTCTTGTCTCGTTCAACCGCCCACCTCCTTAGCCCATGCTGAACAGCTTTGAACACAATGCGATTTTTTAAGGCAATTTCCCGCCGATACTGCGCGCCAAAGGCCTCACAATGCTTTTGACGTATGGCGAGATGAAAAGTGCTGCAATGTGCAGGAAAACAAGTTCTTCATGCACATTGAGCCCGAGCCTCCTCAGCTTAATCATACATATGTATTTTATAGTATATTCTTCAATCGGTCAACGTTTTTATGGGATATTTCGGATAATATTTTCTCTCAAAACGGAACATGACGCGGTTTTCGGGCAATTTATACTGACAAAATGCATAAAACGTGGTATAATCAAGTGTGTAATACATCTACGGGAGGCATAAAAATGAAACTTGTTATTCTTGACGGCTACGCCGAAAACCCCGGCGACCTTTCATGGGACGCTCTTAAAACGCTTGTTGACGAATATGAGGTCTATGAAATCACGGAGCCTGAGCTTGTTCTTGAGCGCAGTCTTGACGCAGACATCCTCGTCACAAACAAAACACCGATTACAAGAGAGCTTATTGAAAAGCTGCCGAAGCTCAAATACATCGCCGTCCTTGCAACCGGCTTCAACATCATCGACTGCAAGGCCGCAAGGGAAAGAGGAATCACGGTTTCAAACATTCCGGCATACAGCACTGACGGCGTGGCTCAGCTTGTTTTTGCGTTCCTTCTTGAGCTGACGAACCGCGTTGCCCTCCACAGCGAAAGCGTTAAAAACGGAGAATGGCAAAACAGCCCCCACTTCTGCTATTGGAAGTCTCCGCTGGTTGAACTCGTCGGAAAAACATTCGGAATCGTCGGCTTTGGAAAAATCGGTTCAGCTGTTGCAGAAATTGCGAATGCCTTTAAAATGCGCGTCCTCGCCTATTCTCCGCACACACATTCATACAGCGGAAACGGCAGCGTTGAATTTTGTACGCTCGAAAAGCTTGTTGCCGAAAGCGATGCAATTTCTCTTCACTGTCCGCTGAATGAAGGCACGGCAGGACTTGTGAACGCCGACTTCCTTTCAAAAATGAAAAAGAGCGCGTTTCTTATCAATACCTCGCGCGGCCCCGTTGTCAACGAAAACGACCTCGCCGCAGCCTTGAACAGCGGTGAGATTGCCGGCGCAGGGCTTGACGTTCTTTCGGCCGAGCCGCCGAAGGACGGCAATGTGCTCATCGGCGCAAAGAACTGCTTCATCACGCCTCATATTGCCTGGGCAAGCTTTGAGGCAAGAAGCAGACTTATGAGCATCTTCACCAAAAACGTTGAAGCCTTCGTCAAGGGCGAACCCATTAACGTTGTAAACTAATATATAAAAAGGAGCTGCTTTTTTGAACAGCTCCTTTGTTGTTTAAATCGGTTCGGGCTTGATTCCCTTTTTTTCAAGTTTTTTGACCGAAGAAACGCCGACAACCAGAAAGATCATTATGAAGGCGTGAAAAATCAGGTCGATAACGTCTTCTTTTTTGAAACTGCCAAAATATCCGATAGCGTCAAGGAGAACAAGTAACACTGTGTCAATGCCGTAGAGCACAAGGCCAAGCAACAGCCTTTTCGGGTTCTTGCGTGCGAGGAGAATCGCAGCAATATAGAACGCAATGCACACTGCCGCCCCTGCAAAGCAAAGCCACATTGCAGCCGTTTGTTCCGGCTTTTGCAATTCTAAGCTCTTTATTACTAAAAGCTTGACAACGGAAATTCCGAAATAAAAATCCCAGCTTTTGGTAATAAATCCGACTATGACATAGATAATTCCCAAAACTGCCGCCATTGCAATAACGCCCTGAGCAGATTTTATGTCTGTCCGATATCTTTTTACAAGACCTTCGTCACTTAGCTTCATAGGTGCTTACCTCGTTGAGAACAACCATTTCCTTGTTATAAAGCGAAACATACTTATCCTGATAGTAGTTTTCGGCGTGGCAGTCGAACCTGCCCTCAGGAGTAACTTCAATAACGGTGCAGCCGCGCTGCGTTCCGATCTTATAGATTCCGGGATATGCAAGATAGTCAACACTCATACCGTATGTAAAGCGAACGCCTTTATACATGATTGAGAAATTGTTCTTGTGGTCGTGGCCGCAGAAAAGCCCCTGCGTTGAACCAAGCTCCTGAATCGTTTCAAAAAGGTTATCCTCATGCATTCCGCAGTAAACGACCTGTCCGGTCTCGCCCGCTTCGCCGTAGATCCACTGAACGTTTTCGGTGTCCTTATAGCCGTTTTCGGCAAATTCATGCCAAGCGTCCTTCTGCTCAACGAGAGGAATATGGAAGAACATGAGAGATTTGACGTCGCCCTTCTTCTTTTCGCCGAGCTTTTTATAAAGCGCATCGTTCTGCGCATTAACGGCTTCGACCTGGCTTTTATACCACTGAACTTGGTTTTCGTGGATGTTGTCATATTTCCACATGATGCCGAGAAAGTCTCCGTCTGTGTATGAATGGCTGTCGAGAACAAAGAGCGACTGAGTTATAAGACCCTTTGAGTTTTTGATGTTGATGAGCTGGTTGCCGTAGCCGTCAACATCCTCGGGTCCCGCAGTGAAGAGACAATGGGCAAAGCCGCTGTTTTCATAAAAGTCTGCAATTTTTTCGCGTGAATAATAGCTGTAAAGCTCTGTGTCATGGTTGCCGAAGGCCACCGTCCAGTAAACGCCGAGCTTTTCCATCAGAGCGGCAAAAATTTTTGCCGAAGCCTTATTGTTGAAGGTACCGGCCTGAAAAGGAACGGGATACGCCATGTCGCCCGTGACGATTACAAGGTCGGGCTTTTCGTAGGTTACCATTGCGGCAACGGCGTTGAGCGCCATTGCGTCCTTTTTAAGACTCATCCAGCCGCCGCCGATATGAACATCGGTCAGCTGAAGAATTTTAAAATTCCGGTCTGTCGTGAACGTCCAGTTGCCGTTTTTGTCCTTTTCGGGAACGAGGGTGTCGTCCTTTGTCACAGTTTCAAAGGAGTTGGCTTTGGCTGTGTTGGCCTTGTCGCCGACAACGCTGACGACCGTTGTCACGCCGATGAAGGCAACAAGAACGCAGAGGAACACGCAAAGTACCTTTAAAAATACTTTTACACGTTTCTTCCTCTTTACCGGGTCTTTTTGTTTCTTGCTCATATGAAGATGCTCCCTTCGTATTTTGCCGCAAAGCAGCCGGATCAAAGCGTAAATAAGCACTTCTCACTCGGTGATTATTCGGCAAAAGTGATTTTTATTCCTGTTTTTTCAAAACATTCCTTTTTTAAAACCTCCCTGTCCTTTTGAACAGGCGGTTCTGCGGTCACAAACGCGCTTATGCTATCGTCCCCTTCAATGAAAAAGACGGTGTTTGAAACCGATATTTTGTTTTCTTCGAAAAAGAGGGCAAGCTTTTTTCTTTCACTCTCTTTAACAAAGCCAATGGTCCCGCAAACGGAGGTATACAGAAGTTTCACCGCGTTCACCGTCACAATTACGCTGATCAAAAGGCCGAACACCGCGTCAACGGCGAACTCGGTGTATCGCGTCAAAGTGAAGGAGAGAAGCGAGGTCAGAGTGATGAAAAAATCAAGCAGGCTGTCCGTACTCATAACTTTTATGACGGGCGAGCCGCTTTTTTTATACTGACTTCTGAAAAAGAAGAACAGTAAAAGCTTTGCAAACGCGGTTATTGCAATAAGAACGGCAAACTTCACCGCAAACCAGATAGGCGTCGGATACATGAACCGCTCAAGCGATGAATATGCAAACGCAAGGCCGACAAACGTGACCGCCAGCGAAAGCAAAAGCGAAAGCAGGCGTTCGAGTCTTCCGGCAACAAAATCAAGTCCTTTTTCAAGCAGCCTCACCGAAATCAGCATACACACCGCCGAAAGAAGGCAGGATAAAAAGTCCGAAAGATTGTTGACCGCGTCCGACCAGATTGAAATGCTGTTTGAAGAAAGGCTGACATAAAGCTTCACAAAAAACAGCGCCAAATTCACCGCCGCGCCGACAGCGCAGCAGACCGAAACGTTTTTTTCTCTGCTTATATCACCGCCCCCTTACCAGTCAAACCTTGTGAGCTTTCCTTCGTTCTGAAGCTCGGGAAAGCCCCACTGACGAAGGACTTCAAAAGCACCGACAGCAACCGTATTTGAAAGGTTGAGGCTGCGCGCCTCGCTTTTCATCGGCAGACGCAGGCAGCTTTCTTCGTTTTCCCTGAGCAGCTCCTCGGGAAGTCCGGCGTCCTCACGCCCGAAAACAAGATAGCTGTTGTCCGGATAAGTCACATCGCAATAGGTATGCCTGCCCTTTGTTGAAAAATAAAAGAAGCGGCCACCTTTGTTTTTTGAAAAAAAGTCTTCAAGATCCTCATAATATGTAATGTCAAGCAAGTGCCAGTAATCAAGGCCGGCGCGCTTGAGCTTTTTGTCGTCAACGTGAAAGCCCATCGGCTCAACAAGGTGGAGTCTTGCGCCCGTTGCGGCGCAGGTTCTTGCAATGTTGCCGGTATTCTGCGGAATCTGCGGCTCAACAAGAACAATGTTCAGGGTGTTCATTCTGTCACATCTTTTCACTGATATGTGCTGCAAGAAACCAAGGGGCAAAAAAGCCTCCTCAAGTCTGCAATTACTGATATATTATACCAGAAGCAGCCTTCTTTTCAAGTGCGATTAAATTAAATTGAAATAATTTCCTGTGATTTTTTCGCTCTTTCCGCCAAAAATAGAGATATCACAACAGTTAGGAGTTGAACATTTATGAAAATGAAAAGCGTTATGACAGGTGTCGGAATCGGAATGGCAGTCGGCGGCGCGGCCGGTCTTGTCACCGGAGCAATGAGCAATCCTTCGGCAAAAAAGATGTATAAGAAAAAAGCAGCAAAAGCCCTCAAGGCAATGGAAAATATGTTTGACGATATGCAGTATATGTTCAAATAAAAAAAGACTCTCCCGGCGCGGCTTTTCAAAGAAGCGCCGGTTGTTTTTAAAAATTCGGCCAAAAAAATCGGCATGAAAACTTCCTTAGAATAAAATGATATGCCCGACAAAATCACCGTCGCGCCTTGCCCGGCTACAGCAAGACTGAGCGTGACTGTTTTTTCAACACTTGTAGCCGGAAAGGTCAGGCTGAAGAAATCTATGAAAAAACTTTTTTCTTTGTTCCTTGCAGGCTTCGTCATGCTTTCGTTCTGCGCCTGCGGCTCCGGCAAAACGGGAACTGAAACAACAACCGAAAACGAAAGCACCCTGCCGATGAACAGGCAGACGGAAATTGAAATACCGCAGGCAACCGACCCGCAAGGCACGCCCTCCCAAGGAAAAATCATCACAGGAAAGCCCTCAAGCAACACAAAAACCGGCTTTGCACCGCTTGAAAAAGTGAGCTATACCGTCCTCGACCCGGAAAACAGCAGGAAGCTTTCGGTCAAAAAGATCGGCCATTCCCACGGCCCCGCTTCGGGCGGAAAGGCGCACCCCACAGTTATTGAATTTCAAAAGACCTTTGATAAATACGGCGCGTTGACGCTCGATGAAAACAGCAGCGAAAAGGTTCTGTATCTTACCTTCGACTGCGGCTGGGAATATGAAAACCTGACGTCAAAGATCCTTGACGTTCTGAAGGAAAAGGACGTTCCTGCGGCATTTTTCTGCACACTCGACCACATCAAAAAGCAGCCGGAGCTGATTGCCAGAATGATCAAAGAGGGACACATCGTGGGGAATCATTCAACAACACACCCCTCTTTTGCTTCAATAAGCAGAACAAAAATGAAAGACGAAATTGAGCAGACCGAAAACTATCTTCGCGAAAACTTCGGCTACTGCGCAAAGTTTTTCCGCTTCCCCGCCGGGGAATACAACGAGAGCGCTCTTGACCTTGTTGCCTCGCTCGGCTACACCGGCGTTTTCTGGTCGGTAGCCTATAACGACTGGAACGTTAAGCAGGTCAAAGGCAAGGACTATGCCGTTAAAACGGTCGGCGAACGTCTGCACCCGGGAGCAGTCATTCTTCTCCACTCGGTTTCAAAGGACAACGCCGCCGCGCTCGGCGAAATCATTGACAATGCCAGAAGCAAAGGCTACGTTTTCAAGGCACTGACGGACTGCAAAGTCGGCTAAATCAACAGCAAACAGCCCGATATCAGCACAGACAAAAAAGCAAAGCAAAAATTAAAAGACTACGTTGCACAGGGCTCCTCAAACCAAGCCTTCATGTGAAATATAGTCTTTTCTGCGTATATAGCTTATAATTTTTTGCTGATTCAAGTGACTTTTTTGTATTAAAGCTTAGTTTCCGCCGCGGCCGCGCTTTGAATAACCGCCGCCGTGCTTTGCTTCACCGGCACGCTTGAGGTCGGTAATTTTTTCATCGCTGACCTGTTTGAAGCGAGCCATCATATCCTCAAACGTTGCCGGGTCCTTCCTCTCGGGCTGACCTTGCCAAACATTCGCCGGGCGCGAACGCTGGGGACGGGGACGCGATTCGCGTGTCCTTTGCTCACGCGGCTCTTCGGGCATGGCTTTCTTGATTGAAAGGCTGATTTTACCCTCGTCACTGATTCCGATAACCTTGACCTTGACCGTCTGTCCTTCAGAAAGGTGATCCTTAATTTCCTTTACAAAGGAATTCGAAACCTCCGAAATGTGAACCATTCCGCTTTTTCCGTCAGGCAGACTGACGAAGGCACCGAATGAAGTGAGTCCAGTAACTTTTCCCTCAACGATTTGACCGATTTCGAGCATAATGAAGCTGTTTCCTCCTGCGTTTTATTTTCCGAACGAAGAATCATAGAAAATGCGTTCGCCCGGCTTTGCATAGCCGTATTGTTCGCGGGCGATCTTTTCATAGTATTCATCGTGGTTTTTATCTTCAAGGAAGTGTTCGAGTTCATCGTTCTGAGCTTTGACCTCTTCACATTCCTGACTGAGCGCTTCGGTTTTGGCTCTGTTTTCCGCAGCGCGGGCATAATTGACGACGCATCCCGTGACAACGAGAACAACAGTAGCCGCAAGAACGAGGAAAACGGCAATACTGCGCTTTTTGACTTTCTTTTTCTCTTTTTTCGGAACAAATTGTTTAACCGCCAAAAATCCTCACTCCTGTCCGGCAAGCCAAATGATTATATTTAAACATACACACGTTTATTATACGGATTTTTTGGGATTTTTCAAGTATTTTTTGAGTTTGACTTTGTGTTTTTTTGCTCTCCTTTCCTTTTTGAACGCCGCTTTTTCCCGTCGGACTGTTTTCCTTTTTTTCTGCCGCTTCTTTTCTCCTTGAGGACAGCGGTTTTTTCTTTCGTCCTGCGTGTGATGAACGAGCCTGCCTTTTTCAAAATCAACGCCAAAAGAATGAATGGCTTTGCCAAAAACGAGACGGTTTTTTTGATTATTATGCCCAGAAAGCCCAGCAGATTTTTCACTGCTTTTCCGAGCGTCATAAAAAACACAGCCGCGCCCGAAGCGGCGGCAAAAATCAGGTTGAGCCTGACTTTCCCGTCGGCATATGTCAAAAGAAAGATGAACATCAGAACCGTTGCCAGAACAGAAAATATGAGATCCTGGGCAATAACGGCCGCTTTTTTCCTGCTGAAAAGCTCTCTTATGAACTCGATAAGCCGAAAAAGAAGGCCGCACAAAAAACCGAAGCCGAAAAAGAAAAGGAAGTTATAGACCTGCCACAGCTGCGGCTCGGAATAAGTCATCTGAACATCCGGCCGAAAAATCCGGTGCTTTTCATTTCGCGGTCAACATAAACAAGAGAAGTGATGTTGCCCTCAACCGTCAGCTCGCCGTTTTCCGTGCTCAGATTATTGATATGCAGTCCCGTTCCGCCTATTGTCAGCTCTCCGGCGGACGTATAAGCGGTGACGGAGGATTCATCAAAGGAGTCCACATCCGTCACACCGGTCATTTTGAGCTTTTTTCTGTCTTCAAGAATCAGGTTGTGCGGTCCGGCGTTCATTACTTCGTCCTGCATAAAACAGCCTCCCTTTTCATCAATTCGTTAATGCTTATGAAAGCAAAGCGGCGGATATGCCGGTTTGAGAGACGAGGTTTTTTTGCGCAGTGCAGGCAAAAATTACAGTGTGCCTTCCAAAAAAAACGAACCGCTTTGATTAAAGCGATTCGCCACACGATTCAGGGTATAAGCTTATACATTGCCGAGGCATTTTCTTTTGTTGCGTGCTCACTCACAGCGAGCACTTTTGCGCAAAGGCGGTTTTCGCCCATCTGAATTTCAATCACGTCTCCGACCTTGACGTCGTATGACGCTCTGGCAACCTTTCCGTTAACGGTAACATGCTTTGCGTCGCAGACCTCGTTTGCAACGGTGCGCCTTTTGATAAGGCGCGAAACCTTTAAATACTTGTCAAGTCTCATATTGGTTTTCTCCAAAAAAACAGAGCCGCACAAATGCGGCCCCTTTTGTGAATCACATTATTTTACAGCATTCTTAAGAGCTGCGCCGGCCTTGAAAGAGGGAACCTTTGAAGCAGCGATTTCAACAGCCTCGCCTGTTCTGGGGTTGTGACCGGTTCTTGCGGCTCTTTCCTTAACTTCAAAAGTGCCGAAGCCGATGAGCTGAACCTTGTCACCCTTAACAAGAGCTTCTTCAACTGCGCCGAAAACAGCTGCAACGGCCTTTTCTGCGTCCTTCTTTGAAATTTCTGCTTTCGCTGCAACGGCAGCAACCAATTCGGTTTTATTCATTTGTGTGTCCTCCAAAAATATATTTTCCATAAGTCTGCGAAGATTTGTCTCGCACCTTAATTGGATTCAAGTGATTTTTTTGCCTCAGCCCAAAGCTTGTCCAGCTCTTCAATCGGCGTGGCTTTCATGTCGATATTTCTTTCTTTTGCAAGCTTCTCAACGATAAGATAGCGCCTCAAAAACTTGTTGCTTGCTTTTGTGAGAGCCTCTTCGCTGTCAACACCGAGGAAACGCGCAACGTTAACGGCTGAAAAGAGTACGTCTCCGAGTTCATCCTCAACCGCGGCAAAGTCCTTTTCTCTCTTCGCCTCTTCAAGCTCCGCAAGCTCGCTTCTGAGTGCGTCGAAAGCTCCGCCGGCATCTTCCCAGTCAAAGCCGGCTTTTTTTGCCTTGGACTGAAGCTTCTGCGCCCTCATAAGAGCCGGAAGCTCAAGCGGAACGGCCTTCATCGAGTCGCCCTGGCTTTTTTGTCCTTTTGTTCTGCGCTTGATCTCGTCCCATTTGACGAGCACCTCCTGCGGAGTGTCAGCACTGTCAGACGCAAAAACGTGCGGATGGCGCTCAATGAGCTTTTTGCAGATTCCGTCGCAGACATCGCTTATGTCAAAGGTGTTCTCTGCGCGTTCAATTTCTGCGTGGAAAACGACCTGAAGCAGAACGTCTCCGAGCTCTTCGCACATGAGGGTCTTATCGTTTTTGTTGATTGCTTCAATGACCTCATATGTCTCCTCGATGAAGGAGCTTTTGATGCTTTCATGAGTCTGTTCACGGTCCCACGGACAGCCGCCCGGTTCACGCAGAAGGCGCATGATCTCGCAAAGGTCGTCAAAGCCGTATTTTGATTTAAAACTGAAATCTTTCATTTTAAAACTACCTCAGATTTAAAGCCGCCGAAAAAGGGCTTTCGCCGTGTGCTATTTGATTATTCGGCAACTAAGCTATTTTACCCTAATAATCCGAATTTTGCAAGTGCTTTTGCAATTTTTTCGCCCTTCGGGAGCATTTCAACGTCATCTTTTGCAATTCCCTTGATAAGAAGCAGCGTTCCGGCGTAGAAAACACCGCCGACGCAGACCGCAGCAAGGGTTGAAAGGCGTCCGGGAAGGCCGAGCTTATCGGCAAGAAGAACATTGCTGAAATACGCCGCAACGGCGCAGACAGCAGCGGCAGCAAGGGGTTTTATAAACACGGAAAGGATATTGATCCGTATTTTTGTCACCTTCACGAGCGAAACAACGTTGATCGAAAGCATGATAATGTAGCAGACGATTGTGCTCCAAACAGCACCGTTTATGTTGATGCTCGGGTTGCCGATAAGGAAGAAGTTCAGAATGATTTTGACGGCCGAACCGATTGCAACGGACTTTATCGGAACATCGAGCCTTCCGACAGCCTGAAGCATATTCGTCACGGGAGAAGCAACGGCAAATATGAAAATTCCGAATCCGTAAATCCTAAGCAGCGGCGCACCTATGGGAATCATTGCCGACTCCGAATGATAAAGCAGGTCGAGAATCGGGCCGGAGAGAGCCGCAATGCCGAGTCCCGCCGGGAGCGAGATCATCATTGAAACGCGAAGGGTTGAGTGAACGGTCTTTCTGACCTCGCGCTTGTTTCTTGCCGTCCAGGCAGAGGTAAGCATCGGTATTGCGCTGATTCCGAGGGTCATGACGATTGTCGGGATCAGGTTCTTGACGTTGAGAACCGAGGCGTGGGTCGCATAAAGGTAATCGGCGATTTTCTCATCCCTTACATTTGCGGCGGCGAACGATTCGGAATACATATTCTTTATGACATCCATGCCGATCTCGACCGCACGGGCAAGGCGGGTCCTTATCATTGTTGTGTCAATCATGTTGCTGATGTTGACGATAAGGGAGCTGAGCGCAACCGGAGCAGCGATTGAAATGATCTGCCTGCGCAGAACGCCTTCCTCCTCCGGCGGCGGGGAATTAACAAGCTCCTCTCTTGTAAAGCCGAAGCCGTGCCTTTTGTAGTAGATATATAAATAGACATAGCCTATAACAGAGCCGAGGGTAACGCCGAGAATGGCAACGGCGGCGGCATAGGGATATATCACGCCGAGTGCTTCGCTTTGGCTGCTTACGCTCACTCCGAGAACGGTTCCGACGCCTTCAACGCTGGTTTTCGCGTAGTTGTTGAGAACCGCGCTGATAAAAGCCCATGTTGCGGCAAGGCCGAAAACGAGCTTTACAAACGCTTCAATGACCTGAGAAACGCCGGTGGGCGTCATGTTCTTGAGTCCCTCGTAATAGCCGCGGAAGGATGACATCATGCAGCAGAAAAGAATACACGGAGAGACAACGATCATGCTTATGTAGTTTTCCGGAGAGTGAACCATGCGGGAATACGGAACGGCAACGGCTGCAAGCAGAATCGTTCCGAAAAGGCCGACAAGGAAAAACAGCTTTCTTGAAACGCCGAAGATTTTTTCCGCGTTCCTCGCCCTGCCGAGCTCAAGGTTTTGAGAAACAAGCTTTGAAACGGCGATCGGAAGGCCGGCCATTGAAATTGAGTATATCGGAACGTAGATGTCGTATGCTCCGGTGAAATAGGCATAGCCCTCCATTCCGATGAGGTTCGTCAGCGGAATTTTATAGATTGCGCCGATGATTTTTACCAGAACGGTCGCCGCAGCGAGAACTCCGGCTCCGGTCAAAAGAGATTGTTTTTTTCTTTCAGCCAAGGTGTGTTTCCTCCTGTCCGACGAATTCGCGCAGAAGAGAGTCCTGCGGAATTCTGCCTTTTTCAATTGCAACAAACTGCGAAAGCTTTTCGCAAAGCTCGGTTGCCCTTTCGTAATAAGGGCTTTTGTTTTCAATGTGCGCAAGCAGCTCAAGTGCCGTTGTTTTGAGAACGCACATCTCATAGCTGTGGAATGAATCTATTTTCATGTCGGCGAGCGAGCTGAACGGAAAGAGATATCTGTCCTCTCCCATTCTGACGCCGTTCCAGAGGAAGAAGGTATAATCGACCTTTGAATTTCTGAAGTAATAATCGCGAACCATTCTGCGGACAAAGCGGATGTCCCTTTTTGAAAGGAAAACCGAGCCGCCGCTCATCATTCTTGAAGAAACGCTGACATAAAGCTTTGAAAGCTTTTCTTTGTCCAAAGTATCGGTGATGATCGGGTTGAGCGCATGAAGCCCTTCAACGATTACCAGCTCATCCTCTTTAAGAGTGAGGCAGAACCGCTCTTCTTCGCGCTTTTGCTTTGTGAAGGAAAACCGCGGGAGGTGCGCTTCCCCTTTTTCGGTGATATCGGAAAGGCAGCTGATGATCTCTTCAACATCAAGCGATTTGACAGTTTCAAAATCAGGCGTTCCGTCCTCAAAATAAAGCTTCTTGTCCTGATTGAGATAGAAGTCGTCAAGCGAAATGACCTTCGCAGCTCTGCCGAGCTTTAAAAGCTCGTTTGAAAGCAATTCGGCGGTCGTTGTCTTTCCCGAGGAGCTGGGGCCGGCAAGCATTATAACACGCTTTCTGCTGTCTGCGCAAACGTTTTTTGCCGCCTTTTCTACCTGTGAGAGAAAGAATTCCTCGCTCAGCTCAATGAGCTTATCCGGAGAAAGACTCGCCATTTCATTGATATCGGAAATATTATTATATTCGGCCGTGTTTCTCACCACCTCAAATTACAGTTTTCGCCTTTTGCCCGAGAATCAAAGCTTGCCTTCGTAAAAGGATGCAACATACTTTTTGCGTTCAAGCAATTCGTCAAAGCGGTCAATATATTCATACGGGTATTTGAAGTTAAAAATTCGTTCAATGTCTTTTGAAAGCGGAGAGCGAAGCTTCGTAACCGCACCTGCGCCGCAGGCGAGAACGGTGTGGCATTCTTCCATCATATAAACGTTATAGCGGCACTCAAAGCCCCTTTTTGCCCAGCCTACGTTTTCAAGATTGCCGAGACACTTGCTCTGACGATACATATAATAAGGCTCATAGCCGTTTCCCGTCAGCTTTCGAAAGGCAAAGGAGAGCATTTTCTGCGCCTCAAGGGCGCTGCCTTTTTCTTTTTCCTCTGTGACAAGGGTTGAGGAACGCTTGAGCGCAAGGGTATGAACGGTGATGTTCTCCGGCTCAAAGGAGAGCGTTTTTTCAAGCGTTTTTTCAAAGCTTTCAAACGTATCCGTCGGAAGTCCGGCGATAAGGTCCATATTGATATTACTAAAGCCGTGTTCACGGGCAAGCAGCATCGCCTCTTCGGTCATTTCCGCGCTGTGGCGGCGGCCGATCGCTTCAAGGACGCTGTTGTTGAACGTCTGCGGATTTATGCTGATTCTTCCTGCACCGCTTTGCTTTATTACCTCAAGCTTTTTTTCGTCAACGCTGTCGGGTCTGCCCGCCTCAATAGTATACTCACGAACCGATGAAATATCAAAATGCTCCGATATCGCCCGTGTAAGACGCAAAATCTCCCCGGCCGGCAGCGCCGTCGGTGTTCCTCCGCCTATATATACGCTTTCAAGCTTCAGGGACAGCGACGAAGCGATTTTTGCCGTTTCCTCAATTTCTTTGCAAAGGAGGGCAACATACTTCGGAATGAGCTTTTTTGCGCTCTCGTTTGAATGGGAGACAAAAGAACAATAGCTGCACCGCGTTGGGCAAAACGGAATTGAAACATAAAGGCTGAAGGAATTTTTCAGGCTTTCTTCAATAATCGGCTTTTCCTTTTTTGCAACAAAAAGCGCAAGCTCAGCCTTTTCACGGCTGACAAAAAGCTCGTTTTCAAAGTATTCCAAAGCCTTTTCTTCGCCAAGCTCAGAGCAAAGCGTTGTCATGAGCTTTGCCGGCCTTACGCCAGTGAGTATTCCCCAGGGAGGCGTGTATTCGGTTTGACTTTGAAGAAGTTTAAAAAGCAATTGCGCAATCTTGCGCTCAAAAAAGCTGTCTTCGCTTTCCTGTGGGAGCTTTTCGCTTGAAGAAAACTCTTTTTCAAGCTCCTTTGCTTCTCCCGAAAGACGGGCTGAAACAAAAATCAAAACGCCGTTTTCGGTTCGGCTCAGCTTTGTTTTCACAAAGCGTTCGCCTTCTTCTCCGTTCTCGTGAACGGTTTCGATTTTTTCGTTCGGAAAGAAAACCCTGACGAGGTTTTCAGTTTCATAGTGATAGGTATTGTTGATGATTATAAGCTTCATTTTCCTTCGTTAATATACACGTTGTTTTTTCTTTCTCTTTCAAGCGTTGTGAGCATACCGTGGCCGGGGAAGACCTTTCTGTTGCCCTCAAGCGCGGCAAGGCGCTTCACGCTTTTGATTATATCGTCATAGTTGCCGTATTCAAAATCGGTTCTTCCGACCGAGCCGAAAAAGAGCGTGTCTCCGCTGAAGATGAGGTCGTCAATGAGATAGCAGACGCTGCCCTCGCTGTGGCCGGGAGTGTGCATAACGGTGATAAAGCCGCCCGCAAACGGGAGCCTGTCGCCGTCCTTGACGATGATGTCCGCCTTTTCGGGCAGCTCGCCTTCGGCGCCCATGCTCCTTATGAGAGATTTCTTTTTGTTGACAAAGCAATCGGCGTCTTTTTCGTGGATAACGATTTTTCCGCCGTATCTTTTTTGAACGTCCGCAATGCCGAGAATATGGTCAAAATGGCCGTGGGTGATGAGGATATAATCAAGTTCACCCTCCTTCACATTGAGAAGCAGCCTTTTGAGCGAGCCGTCCCAGCAGCCGGGGTCAACGAGAAAGCAATGAGAGCTTTCCTCGTCCGTGACGAGAAAGCAGTTTGTTTCAATAGCTCCGACAGGATAGCCTTCAACCTTGAGATTCATCTTTCATCCTCTTTTCCATATATCTGTGTCCATAACAATTGTAACGGGGCCGTCGTTGCAGAGCCGAACCTCCATGTCGGCACCGAAAACGCCGTACTGAACGTCTGCAACACCGTATTTTTCAAGCTCTTTGCCGAAGGCAAGATACAGCCCTTCGGCCTTTTCCGGCTTTGCCGAGGGAGTAAAGGAGGGGCGGCGTCCTTTTGCAATGTCTGCGCAGAGGGTGAACTGGGAAACCAGAAGAACAGCTCCGCCGACCTGAGAAAGCGAAAGATTCATCTTGTCGTTTTCATCGGTAAAAATCCGAATCTCTCCGACCTTTTTTGCAAGCAGGCGCATCTCCTCTTCGGTGTCGCCCTCCATAACACCGAGCAGCACCATGAAGCCCTTTTGAATTTGTCCTGTAATTTTTCCGTCAACCGTTACCGAGGCTTCGGTAACCCTCTGAATTACACAACGCATTTTTGTCTCTCCGTTAACATTTTTTGAATTTTTTTAAGCCGGCGCAATTACAGACCGGAACGCTCAACCTCAAGCACGCCCTTGATTCTTTTGAGCTTTTCGCCAACAGCCCTGAGGTGTTCGGCGGAGTTGACGGTGATCGTCAGATATATTGCACAGCGGCCGTCCTTCGTTTCTTTCGTAAAGATCGAGTGGATCATAACGTGCAGGTTTGCAAGCTGACCGGAAAGGTCGGCAAGCATTCCGACGCGGTTGATGCAGGTCACGCAGAGCGTAACTCGGTAGGAATCTGAAACCTTTGTGTCCCAGCGGGCATTGACCCAGCGTTCGGGCTCGGGGCAGTGGGCAATATCCTTCGGAACATTGGTGCAGTTACGCGTATGAATCGAAACGCCGTGTCCGCGCGTGATGAAGCCGATTATGTCATCGCCGGGGAGAGGGTCGCAGCAGCGCGAAAACTTAATAAGACAGTTGTCGATTCCCTCAATGAGAATGCCCTCCGGTGAACGAACCATCTTTTTCTGAGTTGTAATTTTTTCCGGCTGGGGCTCCTCGCCCTTCTGCTCCTTGATGAGCCTTGCGTATTCCTCTTTAATTCTCGGAATGAGCTTGTTGAGCGAAAGTCCTCCGTAGCCTATTGCGGCGTAGAGGTCATCGACCGAAGAAAGCGATTGCTTTTGGGCAACACCAAGCAAAAATTCCTGCATCTGCTTTTCGGGCAGAATAATGTTGTTACGTTTAAATTCGCGTTCAACCTCGTCCTTGCCTCTGACGATATTCTCCTCGCGGCATTCCTTTTTGAACCAGCTTTTGATTTTGCTGCGTGCAGAGCTTGTTTTTGCAATTTTGAGCCAGTCGCGGCTCGGTCCGCGCGGCGTTGAGGAGGTGAGAATTTCAATTATTTCTCCGTTGCCGACCTTGTGGTCAAGGGTCGTGATCCTTCCGTCAACCTTTGCGCCGATCATTTTTGAGCCGACCGCCGAATGTATCGCATAGGCAAAGTCAACGATTGAAGAGCCCATCGGGAGACTGATTACGTCTCCCTTCGGCGTGAAGGCAAAGACCTCATCCGGGGTGAAGTCGCTTTTGATTATGCTGACAATTTCTTCAACATCGTCGCTTTCCTTCTGGTTTTCGAGAAGCTGACGTATCCACGCAAGGCGTTCTTCAAACTTCGCCTTGCCGCCGATTCCGAGCTTATACTTCCAGTGCGCGGCGATTCCGTATTCGGCGGTGTGGTGCATTTCCCAAGTTCTGATTTGAACCTCAAAGGGAATTCCGTCCTTGCCTATAACCGTTGTGTGCAGCGACTGATACATATTAGGCTTCGGTGTTGAAATATAGTCCTTGAATCTTCCCGGAATGGGATTGAACATATCGTGAATTATGCCGAGACAGTAATAGCATTCAAAAACAGAATCAACGATGATTCTGACAGCATAGATGTCATAGATCTCGTCAATGGTTCTGCCCTGCATATAGGTTTTTCTGTAAATTCCGTGAACGGACTTGATTCGTCCGGTGATGTGTGCGTTCGGAACCTCTTTGAGAACGCGCTCGCTTATCTGCTTTTTGATTGAATCAAGGAAAGCCTGGCGCGATTCGACCTGAGACTCCAATGTGGTTGCAATTTCCTTATACGCCACCGGGTCAAGATAGCTGATTGCAAGGTCTTCAAGCTCCTCCTTGAATGCTCTGATGCCGAGGCGGTGCGCTATTGGGGCGTAAATTTCAAGCGTTTCGCGCGCTTTAAAGCGGCGTTTTTCCTCCGGCATGAAGCGCAGAGTGCGCATATTGTGAACGCGGTCGGCAAGCTTGATGATGATTACGCGGATATCCTTTGACATTGCGAGGAACATTTTGCGGATGTTTTCGCTCTGCTGCTTTTCCATGAGAAGCAGCTGCTCCTCTTTTGTTGCGTCATCGTCGCTGCGGGTCTTATTCGTGGTAATCTGACCGAGCTTTGTTACGCCGTCAACAAGCTGTTCAATGGTTTCGCCGAACCTTTGGCGAATCTCCTTGTCCGTAACAGGCGTATCTTCAACAACGTCATGCAAAAGTGCAGCACAGACGGAATCGGCGTCCATGCCCATTTCCGCAAGAATCTGAGCCACGGCAACGGGGTGGATTATATACGGCTCTCCCGAGCGGCGCTTTTGCCCGCGGTGAGCGTTTTCCGCAAAATGATAGGCAGCGGTTATGCGGTCGATATCTTCCTTTGAAAAGCCGCTGATTTTAATCGTTTCCAAAAGGCGGTCAAAGCCGTCGTTTTCGTAATGCTCCGGAAGCTGTTCCTCCTGCTCTTTGGCAGGGGGATTTTTCTTTTTCTTTTCGTCCATCTCTGACCCTCCTTTTATACAAGACTTTCAAGGTATTCCATCAATTTTGAATCCCCGAGGCTGACCTTTTTTTCGGTATCGCCGAGAAAGATTGCGCCGTCCTCTTTTTTGAGTGTGCCGAGCTCGCAGAGCACGTCAATGCTCATGAGCACACGGCAGGCGCTGCCACCGTCGTCTCCGAGTCGGTAGCAGAGAATATCGGTATCGCCGAAAAAGCCGCCGTTTGCCTTGAGAAAACGGTAGACCTGCGCAATGAACGCGCGGTCCGGCACCGCAAGGCGGGCGTGCTCCGGGCGGACCCTTTCCTTGCGCCTTAGCTTTTCATAAAGGCGAACGGAACGAAGATACTTTTCATCGTCCGTGCCGGCCATGCGGATATCTTTTATGTATATGCTGACTCTGGTCTGACCCATGTATTCATTTTTTTCGAGCCTGACGGCAAGGTCAACGCGGTCACCGCGGCGATATGGAAACGTTTCAAACGGAGCCGAAAACTTCAGCGCGGTAATATTGGCGTTTTCCTTCGTAAGGTTCAGCCTGACGTGCTTTCCGCCGCTGAGAGCCTGAACAGAGGCAACAGTCATGTCAAAAAGGCCGAAAACCGGCTGCGGATTGCCCGCGCCGAAGGGCTCAAGGCTTTCAATGAGCGGAAGCAGGTCGGCGGAAATGAACTGCGGCTTCAGGCGGCAGTCAAGCTTCAGCGCAGCAAACGGCATCTGAACCGTGCGTGCATATTCGTTGACCCTTCTTCTGAATTCGGGGATATCCTTTGCCGCAATTCCGAAGCCTGCGGCAAGCGGATGGCCGCCGAAATGGGTCAGAAGGTCGCTCACGCTGTTTATTGCGTCGTAAAGCGAAAAGCCTTCAATGCTCCTTCCGGAGCCTTTGGCGTTTTCTCCGTCGCTCGTTATCACGATACACGGCCTTGAAAAGCGGTCAACGAACCGCGCCGCAACAATGCCGATAACTCCGCCGTGCCAGCCCTCGCCGTCAAAAACAAGGACGCGGTCAAAGGCTCTTTCCGGTTCTGAAAGGAGCTGCTTGTTCACTTCGCGGGTGATATTTTGTTCAAGCTCCTGCCTTGCGGCGTTGTCTGCGTCAATTTCGCGCGCAATTTCTTCTGCGCGTTCCTCGCTTTGGCAGGTGAGAAGTTCAAACGCCTTTTCGGCCTTTTCAAGCCTTCCGGCGGCGTTGACCCTCGGAACGAGCGAAAAAGCGATCGAATTTGAAGAAAGGCAGCGCTCGGCATTCCCGGAAACCGCCTTCAGCGCACGCAGACCTATATTTTCGCCTGAGTTGATTTTTTTGACGCCGCGGCGGACGATCGTTCGATTTTCTCCCGTTATGGGTACGATATCGGCAATTGTTCCGACTGCGATAAGGTCGCAGAACATTTCAAGAACATCCTCACTCTCTCCTTCGGAAAGCGCGCAGATAAGCTTGAACGCAACGCCGACCCCTGCCCAGTCTTCAAAAGCGCAGGTATCATCCTCGCGGTGCGGGTCAACAACGGCATCGGCAACGGGGAGGCGCGAGGCAACCTTGTGGTGGTCTGTGACAACCAGCCCCATGCCGAGCTCTTTGATATGTTCGGCCTCTTTGATTGCGGAAATTCCGTTGTCAACAGTAACGATGAGGCCAACCCCCTCATCCTTGAAGGCATCAATTGCTTTTATATTAAGCCCATAGCCTTCACTTTCGCGGTCGGGAATATAGCAAATCACATCCGCGCCGAGCATTTCAAAATAGAGATAAAGAACCGAAGAAGCGGTCACGCCGTCTGCGTCATAATCGCCGTAGACCGCGATTTTTTCGCCGTTGTCGAGCGCGGCGTTTATCCTTTCGACCGCCTTATCCATGTCCTTGATTGAAAACGGGTCGCAAAGAGCCGCATCGGGCGCAAAGAACGCGTCAACCTGATCTTTTTCGGTTATTCCCCTTGAAACGAGCAAAAGCGCCGCAAAGGGGTCAATGCCGTTTTCTGCGGAAAGCAGGCTTGCTTTTTCCTTGTCAAGGCGCGGTATATACCATTTTTTTCTGGGCATCGGCTTTTGCTCCTTTCTCAAAAAATCGTCACGCCATGCTTCGCCGCCGCAAAAAACGGGCAAACCGGCATTGCACAACATTTTCCGAGGCACTTAATTGCACTGCTTCGGGCGGTATTACAAAAGATTATTATACCATAATCAGGTTCTGCTTTCAAGCATTGCCGGTATAATTGAGCGCACAGCCGAAAGCTACGGTTTTCAGCCTTCGGCGTTTTCGCAAATCAGCTTCAGAAAAGCAGAGCCGTATTTTTTCATTTTATTTGCCGCAACGCCGGGAACCGAAAGCATTTCACTTTCCGTTTTCGGCTTGATTGCCGCCATCTGGCGCAAGGTTGCGTCGGTGAAAACGGTGAACGCCGGGACGCTTTCGCGCTTGGCGATGACCTTCCTCAGCGAGCGAAGGCGCAGCAGCAGCCTTTCGTCAACCACAAAGGACTTTGCCTGCGGCCGTTTTGCCGCTTCACGGCGTCTTATGTGCCGCGAAGAGAAAAGGACGGCGCGCGCCGTTTCCGTTAGGCAAAGCGTTTTTCCTTCGCCCTCCCTCAAACAGCCGCAGGAGAGCAGATAGGTTATAAGGTCTTCTATAACACTTTTTGCATCGGAGGAAAGCAGACCGAAGGTTGAAAGGCGGTCATAGCCGTGCTCTTCTATGTAGGCGGTTCTTTCACCCTTCAAAACGGCGGCAACAATTTCTGCGCCTTCGCGCTCTTTTACCCTTGCAACGCAGGAGAGAATTTTCTGCGCTTCAAGGGTGATGTCAACAGAGTGAATTTCTCCGCAGCAGCGCGAACAGTTTTGACACCTTTCCTTCGGCCTTTCGCCGAAATAGCGTAGCATATAAACACGCAGACAGCCGCCGCATTCGCAGTAGTCTATTATTGCGCCGAGCTTTTCAAGCCGCTGTTTCCTCAGCCTTTCCGCTTCAAAGCGCGATAGCTCTTCGTTTTCCTCCGGGCGGTCAATAAAATAGCGCTGGATCAAAATATCCTCGCGGCCGTAAAGCAAAACGCAGTACGCCTCGCTGCCGTCGCGTCCGGCTCTTCCGGCCTCCTGATAGTAGCTTTCGATGTCGCCGGGCATATTATAGTGAATCACAAAAGAAACGTCGCTTTTGTCAATACCCATTCCGAAGGCGTTGGTTGCAACAACAACCTTTCTTTCGTCACTTATGAAAAGCTCCTGGTTTTTTCTTCTTGTCTGGCGGTAAAGGCCGGCGTGATATTTTGTTACGCTGTAGCCTTCGGCCCAAAGAACGTCAAAAAGCTCGTCAACCTTTTTGCGCGAAGAGCAGTAGACGATTCCGCTTTTGCCGGAGAAAAGGTCAAGATATCTTCTCAGGGCAACGAGCTTGTTCGGGGGCTTGACAACTTCAAAGTAAAGATTCGGGCGGTCGAAGCCGAGAACCGAAACAAAGGGACGTTTGAGCTTTAAAAGCTTTTCAATGTCTTTCCTGACCCTGACGGTTGCCGTTGCGGTAAAGGCGCAGACAACGGGTCTTTTTTCAAGCTGTTCAACAAATTTTGTAATTTCAAGGTAGCTCGGACGGAAATCGTGTCCCCATTGAGAAACGCAGTGCGCCTCATCAACGCAGACAAGCGAAATTTCAATCATCCGGCAAATTTCAAGAAATCCCTTTGAAAGAATACGCTCCGGCGCAACATAAATGAGCTTATACTCTCCGCGCAAGGCGGCGCGGTAGCTTTGACGAATTTCCTCATCGGTCATTGAACGGTTGATGAAGGCCGCCGGAATCCCGTTTTGAAGAAGAGCCGTGACCTGGTCCTTCATCAGCGAAATGAGCGGAGAAACAACAATCGTGACTCCCGGCAAAAGCAGAGCCGGAAGCTGAAAGCAAATTGATTTTCCTGCGCCTGTCGGCATAACTCCGAGTGTGTCGCGCCCGGAGATGATGCTGTCAATCAGCTCCTCCTGACCCTCGCGGAAGGTCTTATAGCCGAAAAAACGTTCCAGAGCGGTGTATTTATCCATGAATTACCTCAAACGAAAAATCTTTTTGAAAGCCACGCGCGCATATGGCGACTGCGGTAGCAATAGGCAAGAAAGCAAACCAGAACAGCGCAGGAAACCGAAATTATTGCGCCGACCGGAAAGGCGTTTTCAAGCCCGTAGCCGACATCAAGAATAAGCCCCGCGGCAAAGGAAATCAGCGCAGCGTCGGCCGTTATCAGCATAAACTTGAGCACCCAATGGCGTTTTTTGCGTCTGCACCAAAAGATATAAAACAGAACAACAGCCGAAAAAGAAAGAATTATCGGCAAAGCGGTGCTCAGATACCAGCTTTTTTCTCCGCTGTCATGCCCCATCGCAAAGAAAAAGAAAACGTAGGCGCAGACGGAAAAGGTATCAAAAGCCCACATAAGATATGGCCGCAACTTTTTTGTGTAAAACGGAAAAACAAAGACCACCCAAAGCAGCAGGCACGTTGCGCTGACGTAAAACGACCAGAAGCCCTTCCTGAAAAAGGCAGCGTTCACAAGTGTGCAGACGATGTTCGGAATGAGCATCACAACGGTGATAATATAGGCCACAAAGCGTCGCTTGAGCGGGGCCGGAATGAACGGCGTTTCGGAAAACGGTGTCGGTGCCTCCTCAACGTCTTTTTTCGGCTCGTTCGGGTTTATTACGCGTGTTCCGCAAAGAGCGCATTTTTTTGCGCTCTTATCAAGCTCAACGCCGCAGTTTACACAGTATGACATTAACTTTCAGAACCTCCTTTTAAGGTCAGGCTGAAGGGATTCGAACTCAACGGTTGCTTTCAATTTTGACGTGAACGCCCATTTTCACGAGCCTTGTGAAAAACTCGCGTTCAATGTCGCTCTGACTGTAACAGTTTGAAAAGGTGAAAACCAGCTTGTCGCCCATCGTAATCACTCCGCAGCGCGCGCCGTTGAGCTTGCCCGGACCGGTGAAGAAGAGATATTTTTCAATATGCTTTTCCATTTCCTGCGGAATGGCAACCGGGCCGAGGTTTGAAATGAGCGCGGAGGTCGTCTGCTCCCCGGTCAGAAGGAAGGTCAGCCCGACGGAGAGATTTTTGACGAACAGAGGAAAGAATTTTGCAAACGGATTCCTTTCAATCTTCAAATTCTGCGTCATCATTGAATTAACGGTTTTTTCGTCGTTGACAAGCCTGAGCTGGAGCGAAACGAGCTTCAAAAGCTCTTCAAAGCTGTATTCTCCCATTTTTGGATTTATTTTGACGCGCAAACACAAAACAAAGTTGCGCAGTGTCCCGGTCGGAAAGAATTTCCTCAGGTTCACGGGTATCTGAACGGAGACCTCGCGCTGCTTTTTGCGCTCGGCCTTCTGCTTCCTGTAATGGATATCCATAAGCATGGCGGCAAAAAGCTCCGTGACCGTTACACCGTAGCGTTTTGAAATTTCATGCACCTGCTTGAAGGACATTATGCCGACCGTATAATTGCAAAGGTGCTTTCCCTCTTTTGTTCCGACGGCGTGGTAGACAGCTTTGTCACGGCGGTTATAGGAAGCCTTTGAGGAGGCAAAGCGCGTGTATGCGTCAAGCATTTCGTCGCGCGTCGGTTCGGCTGAAAGGTCGAGCACCATTTTTCCGCACGGAATTTCGTATCCTTTAAGACGCAGGTATTCCGCCGTGAGCGTTGAAACAAAAACCGCACCGCCGTAGCCGTCCGAAAGGGCATGAAAAAAGTCAACGGAAATTCTGTCCGAATGATAAAATACCCTGAAAAGGTAGCCGGAGTTTTCGCGGAATTTTACGCGGTAGCAGATGTTTTTAACGTCCTCAAGAACGAGCGGTTCATTCGGGTTATGTTCAAAGTAATACCAGAAAAAGCCCGCCCTTATCCGAACATCAAAGCACGGAATTCGCACCAGAACGCGGCGCAAAGCGGTTTTCAAAAGCCCGGGGTCAACCTCTTCCTTCAGCTGAACGCCGATTCTGAAAACGTTCGACCAGCCGTCGGAGTTTTGTCCGGGAAAAATTTTTGCGGCGTTGTCGAGCCTGAACCATTCAAAGTTGCCTTTTGCCATACTGCCATAACCTCCCCGGTTGAAAATATCATACAAACAAATCACAACGCTCCGCGCTGCAGCCGTGCAAGGGCGCGGCGATAAATCCCGCCCGTCTCAAAATCTGCGATGTTGCGATTTTGAAAAACAAAGCAGCTTGATTTTTCGCGTTTGATCTGTGTTTAAAAAGACCGCTTCGGGATGCACTTATCAAGTATTATACTATACCGCTGCAAAATTGGCAACCGTTTTATTAAGCGGCAGCCGTTTGACGGAAAAAGACAAATTCCGACAGCTCGGTTAACAGTTTTTTAATTGACTTTCACGTCAAGAAAAGCTATACTTACAATGTATATTTGGGAGTTTTTGGCGGCAAAGGCCGTTCAAAAACTCCGCGAAGAAAGGAAGAAGATGTTGACTATGAAAAAACTTGCGCGTTCAATTCTTACGCTCCTGCTCTGCCTTGCGCTTTTGTGCTCTGCTTCGGCCGTGGCCTTTGCCGGAGAAGGAGACTTTTCCGTTTCAAGGCTCAGCGTGAGCGTCAACGGCAATGCCGCTGAGCAAAGGGGCTTTTGCTGGTACACAAAAAGCGAAACCTCTTCCGTTGTGAAAATTTTCAAAAACGGAATTGACGTTTCGGCTTCCCTCGCGTTCTCAGAGCCCGTCTGCAAGGAATGGAAGGGCTCATATATGCACAAGGTGACGGTTTCAGGCCTTGAAAGCGGAACCGAGTACACCTACACGGTGGGAAACGACAGCGTCCGTTCCGAAGCAGGCTCCTTCAGAACCGATGACGGCGACAGCCGCCTGAGCTTCATTGCAATTGCAGACGTTCAGTCCTCCTCGCGTGAAAATTTTGAAGTCGGCGCGGCGGTGCTCAAAAAGGCTCTTGAGCAGAACAAAAACGCAGACTTCGTTGCCAACCTCGGCGACTTCACCAACGACAGCACCAACGAAGAATGGAATCTTTATGATGAGGTTTTTGCCCCACTCAACCGCAATTATACAATCGCTCCCGTTGCCGGCAACCATGACGGCCTCGGCGTTTGGCATTGGTTTGACAATATGTTCAACCTTGACACCTGTGAAAGCGTTCAAACGCTCAACGGCGTGAACTATTCCTTCGATTACGGCAATGCTCATTTCTCCGTGCTCAACACCAACGACCTGCTTTCGCTCTCCATTTCTCAGCTTGAGTGGCTCAAAAACGACCTTGCTTCAACCGACAGGGATTGGAAAATAGTTTTCATGCATAAATCACCCTATACTCTCGGCAAGGACGGAAAATGGCCGGATGCGCTTTATCTTCAGCAGTCTCTTTCAAAAGTGCTTGACGAAGGAAACGCAGACATCGTTTTCTCCGGCCACGACCATATGTATCTGCGCACAAAAAAGCTCACGGCAAACAGCCTGAACGAAAACGGAACGACCTATGTCCTTTCCGGAACGGCCGGCGCAAAACGTTATCAGATTCGCCCGTTCCTTGCGGACTCCTTCCTCAGGACGGAATTCATTGATGCGCTCTGTGTTCAGAAGGACGGCTACGCAAACTATTGGAACGGTACCGACTGGAACAGCACGAGAAAAGAAAACGTCGGCGGCTGCTTCAACAATATTTCAATTGACGGCGGCGTCCTTACGCTTGATTCATATATCCTCGCAGACGAAAAGGACGAAAACGGAAACGACGTTGTGACAAAAATTGACTCTCTCACCCTTGAAAAGGAAACAGGGCTGAATACCCCGACCTTTGACGGAGAAAACAAGACCGGTGGCCTTGATTACGCGGTGAAGGCTGTTCCGTCCTTCCTGAAGCTTGCCTATTATTCCGTTGTGCAGTGGCTTCCGACTTTCCTCAAGGCTCTGCCGGAAATTCTGATGTCATATTTTAAGGACGGAACGTTTTAAAATAAAATCGCTGCAAATTTGAAAGGAGAAAACCAATGAAATCATTCTTTTCCGGCGCATTTTTGAAAATCATTTCTGCGCTCTCGGCCTTTTTAATGCTCTTTCTCAGCCCCGGCGGTGCAATCCGTCAACCGCTGATTTCGCGCTTCTGCCCGGCATATTACGGACAGGCGGCGCAGAGCAAGCCGCTGAGCAGCGTCAGCGTTCCGCAGCATCCGCTTCTTGCAAAAGAAGGCGGCAACGGAATGCACGGCAATTCGTATAACACCGGAACATATGACTATTCCGGCCCGCTCGGCATTGATCCGGTTGTAAAATCGCGTTCAATGAACGTTTTCGGCGGCCTTGTTGCAACGCTTATGTTTGACAGCAAGGGCAGGATCATGTGCATCAGTGGCAACGTTGTCGGCTTCCGCCTTCTTCTCCTTGACGCAGATACACTTGAAATTCTGGCCGAAACAAGGCTTCCGCAGCGTGCGTCAACGAGAGAGTTTTTCAAAACGCTCAACTTTGACGTAATTTCAAACGACACCTCAGGCGGCGCATACTGCCACCTTCTTGACGGCGACAGGCCGATAATCGGCAATTCGGACAACGTTGTTCAAATCTTCCGCGCTGACGAAACGGACGGAAAATGTGAATGGGTCGTTGAAGAGGAGTATGACCTCATGCCGTATCTTCCCGAAGGCTCGTTCATCACGGATGCAGTTCCCGACTGGGAGGGCAACATTTGGTTCGTTACCCGTCCCGGCGAGGTTGGAATAATTGACAAGGACACAAAGGAAGTCCGCATGACAAAGCTTGAAGGCGAAGAGATTCAGAACAGCTTTGCCGTTGCCGAGGACGGAATGTATATTGTTTCCGACACGGCGATGTATCGCTTTGACCTTGACGAAAACAAAACGCCGCGATATACCTGGCGAACAGAATATGACCGCGGAACGACGCTCAAGCCCGGCGCAATCAACCAGGGAAGCGGAACAACGCCCACTCTCCTTGACGTTCCGTGCTCCGATGGTTCGGTGAGAAAGCTCTGCGCAATCACCGACAACGCCGACGGAAGAGTCAACGTTGTTGTCTATGACCGAGAAACCGGCGAAGCAATTGTTACTCAGCCTGTTTTTGACGAGGGATATTCCGTCAGCGAAAACAGTCTCATTGCACACGGACGTTCATTCATTGTTGAAAACAACTACACCGAAACCGGCTCAGGCTTCCTTGTTAAAGACCCGACGAGCTATCCGGGCGTGACAAGGATTGACATGAACGAAGACTGCACCGGCTGCGAAGTTGTTTGGGAGAGCAAAGAGGCCTCCTGCACCGTTGTTCCGAAGCTTTCCGCCGGAAACGGACTTGTCTATCTTTACACAAGAGAACAGAACGATGATATTCCGAAGTCTGCTGTTGCCTGGTACTTCACCGCGATTGACTTTGAAACCGGCGAAACTGTCTATAAGGTCTTCACCGGAACGGGAAGGAACTGGAACAACAGCTACGGTCCGATTACAATAGGTCCGAACGGCAGCGCCTACGTTGGCGTTTTCAACGGTCTGATTTCAATTACGGACGCAAAATAAACCTATAAACATAAGAAAACAGGGTACCGGCGCGGCACCCTGTTTTTTTGTCTGCGTTTTCTCAGGCGGTTCAAAAGTTTCCGCCGTTCCAGCCCCAATCGGAAAAACCGGAGTATTTGACATAAACCCTGTCGGGCGAGAGCGAAAGCTCGTTTGAAAGCACCTCGCAGAGCTTAGCGGTCATTTTTTCCGAAGCCGAGGAAGAAACATCTCCCAAAAGATCGACGGAAACCATTGCGCAGTCGCGGCTGTTATCGCCCTTGAACCACATTTTTTTCTGATCCTCAATGTTCACCATGAGCCAGCTTTCGGTCTTTCCGGGGAAGCATTCAATAGCTTTTCCAAAGGCGGCCTTGAGAGACTGCGCCTTGTTTTCGGAAACGGCTACCGTTGTTTTAAGTTCAATATACGGCATTAAAAATCCTCCTTTAAGGTGTAATTGAATACGGTGATATTATAATATTACGATTCGGGAAAAAATGAATATGCAAAGAAGAAATCTAAACATCTCGGTAAATACGACACACCGTAATACATCGGTGAAAAACGGCAAACGAACCTTCCTTATTTAGCATGAAGCACCTGCAAAAGCGGAAAAAAGAGCCGCCGCAAAAACGGCAGCCCTTTTTCAGATTATTCGTCTTTTTTTCCGGACTCAGTGTTATCATTTGATTTGAACATAGCAACGATCTTCAAAATGAAATCAATGAAGGCCTGGAGTGATTGCAAAAAACCTTCCATAAACAGTTTCCTCCTTCGCAGAAACAATTACACCGATACATCTTTACGTCAGTTATTATACACCGGGTCGCAACATTTGTCAACAATTTATTCAAAAAAAGTTAACCATTTGGAAAAGTTTGTAAAATGCTCCAAAAGCCATCTTTCCTCCGAAATTCATTTAACTGTTGCGCTGTCCTTCTGCTCGGAAGCGGCAGGCTCAGGTAAAATGTCATTTTCAAAAAGCGGATTTTCGGGTGAGCAAATTTCAATTGCCTTTGAAAGAACGTTGATCATAGCCATCTTGTGAGAACCGCCGTATTCGCCGTCAAGCGTCCACGGAACCTCCTCGGGCGAGGTCAGCTTAACCTTGCTCGTTTTGAGGAAGAGAATCTGTTCACCGTCATATTTCTGACGGATAACCTTTCCGAGAACGATCGGAGCGGTGATAGCCTTGACTTTGCGAACAAGAAGAATTTCAAACAGACCGTCGTTCAGCCTTACATCGTCCTTATTGAACTTGAATACTCCGGAAACTGAGGTTGAATTTGAAATTGCACCGAACGAAAAATCGTCCTCTATAACACCGCCGTCATACTCTATTTTCATATGAACCGGCTTGATGTTTTTCCATTCTGCAAAGCCGCTCAGTATGTAAGCCAGGTGACCGATCTTGTTTTTGAGCTTCTGACTTGTTGCGTATGAGGCCCTCGTAAGTGCACCGAACGCCGCAACATAGGAAAAATAGCGGTTGTTCAAAAGGCCGACATCGTAGCTGTTGAGCTTTCCGGACATAATGAGGTCGGTCGCCTTGTCAATATCGGTTGAAATTCCGAGCGTTGTTGCAAGGTCGTTGGTCGAGCCGGTCGGAATGTATCCGATGGGCACGCGTGAGGGAACATCCATCACGCCGTTGATGGTTTCATTGAGGGTTCCGTCGCCGCCGCAGCAGACGATGAGATCCTTACCCTCATAGTTTTTCTTCACAATTTCCGTTGCATCGCCGCGGCAGGTCGTTGTGTGAACGGCAAATTCATAGTCGTTTTTTGAAAACTTATCAACAATATCAAAGGTTGCGGCTCTCGATTTGGTCTTTCCGGCGCAGGGATTTACTATAAGCAGAACTTTCTTTTTCTCGTTATCCATATGGAAATGCCTCCGGCAGTGTTCTAAAATTTCAGACAAATGTATATCTTAAAATTATTTTAACAACTTGTTCTGAACTTGTCAATCATTTGAACACATTTTTAAGGAAGAAATCGGTTTTGTAACCTTTGAAGTCAGCGGACGTTCTCCGTCTCACTTTTTCCGAGCCACATATCCTCAAACCTTACGCCGCTGATTTTTTCAAGCATCCTCTTCTCTTCCTCGGTCACATCGACATAACCGTGTTCATGCTTGAAGGCAATTTTTTCTTTGATAAGAGAGTGCTTTTCGCGTGTAAGATCATATGTGCAGATGACAATGAAAGCCAGAATAAGGAAGCAGACGGGAACAAGCGTATAGCAGATTGAAACGCCGAAAACCGCTCTTGCGCTCTGTTCTGTACCCTTGAGAGCGGTGTCATAGCCGAAGGCCGTGAGAATTTTTCCGACGCCAAAAGCGGCAAAACCGCTGACAAATTTTTTGACAAAGGTTGAAAACGTTGAAACAACGCCCTCTCTGCGCTGACCCGTGAGCATTTCGTCAACGTCGGTCACATCCGGAAGAATGTTGCTTTGAACGCTTGCCATTCCGGCAAGGCCGAGACCGTAGAGGAACTCAACAACAAAGATGATTGCCGGGTTGCCGAGACCCCGCGTGAACCACGCGAGCAAAAGCGAACCGGCCGCAACCGGAACAAATACCCTTGCAGGCAGCTGCTTGCTCTTTTTAATTGAAAGGAAGTACGCTGGAAAAAAGCCCGCCGCTTCGCCGATTCCGCTGATTATGACAAGCAGCGAATAGCTCTTCTGCTGGTCAATAACGGCTTTGAGATAGTAATAAAAGCACTGCGAAGCAAACGCCGAGGAAAGCAGGATAAAAAAGCCGAACACAAAGTATTTTCTGAAAACCCGGTTTTTGATCACCCACTTATACTGATAAACAAACGCGTGGAGGTCAAACGGTTCGTTGACCTGATTTTCCGAGCTTTCCTCTTTTGTTGTCTTATATGTGATAAGCAGCGGCAGCGACGTCCACAGGGCAAGAACAAGACCCATGACCATGAACCTGCTGCGGTAGGCCGGAGAGAAGTCCGGTGTATTCATAAGACAGCTCAGTCCGCCGAGGATGACCGATGAAACAAAGAAAGAAGAATAGCTTGCAACCGCGTCAAGAATCGTTTTGACGGCGTTGAACTGCGTTCGCAGGTTATATGTCGGCGCAATTTGCGGCAGCATTGCGGTATACGGAACGGAAATGAACGTTGAAACCGTTTTGTAGAACATATATGTAACGATATACCACACCATTGTTTTTGTGCTGTTTCCTGCGCCCGAAATTCCGAAGGAATTCCACATCAAAAAATACGCAATTATTGCCGGAATCACGCCCCAAAGAAGATACGGGCGGTGGCGTCCGAGCTTATGGCGCGTTCTGTCGGTGATTATGCCCATAAGCGGGTCGGTGATCGCATCGCAAATGCAGGAAAACATTGCGACCGTTCCGTACTGCGCGTGGGAAAGTCCCTCAACGTCCGTCAGAAACGGCATGAGGTAGGCTCCGAAAACATACGGACCGCCGCCGGTGAAAAAGATTGCCGAGTTATAGCCGAGCATCGGCGCAAGCTTTGTTCCCTCTTCAACACCGATGATCCGCTTGACGGAATTCAGAAAGCTTTTGCTCTTTGCTTTTTCGCTCACCTTGCCGCCTCCTCTTCAAAGAGGTAGCCGACAATGAAGAACTTGTTTTTTGTCACATCGTGGCGGCTGTCAACGAAAGCAGGCTCGGTGCGCTTGTTGGACTTGTTGAAAATGACAATTTTTCCGTCTATGTACTTCACCATAACGGTATGCAAAGAGGAGAAGATACGCCTGTGGTTCCAGAAGGAAAGGATTCCGCAGCGGCAGTGCGGCAGTTCATTGAAGAAGGTGTTGTAATCCCATGTTTTTGTGTAGGGTACTCCCCTTTCGTCAAAGAACTTTCCGAGCGCGCTGACGTTTGAACCGAAAAAGCCGGCCATGATTTCAGACTTCGGATACATTTCATAGCACACACGCGGAAAAGTCGTTTTGATTCCGAGGTCGCGCGCCGCGTTATAGATGGCGATCATCTCGCAGCCGTTCCAGCCGACGCTGTAAAGGCCGTATCTGAGCTTTGAAAGCTCGCCTGCGTCCTGTCCGTTGAGGTAATCGTCCGGCAAGTCAATGAGCACGTTGTGATAATAGTTTTTTCTTTCAAGCATCGTTTTTCTCTCTTTCAAATCAGAATATATCAAAGACACATCAAAGCAAAAAGCTGCACAGCTATAAATACTGTGCAGCTTCTGAGAAAACTTGATTATTCTTCTTCGTCCTCGTCGCTGTCCTCGTCGTCCTCAATTTCAAACTCAAGAACTTCGCCGCAGCAGGGGCACTCAACGTGACCGTCGTCGTCAATGTCATTGATGTCAACGCAAATCTCTTCGTTGCAGGCCGGGCAGGTAACTTCGATGCAATCGTCGTCATCGTCGCAGCAGCAATCGCAATCGTCGTCATCGCAGCAATCGCAGTCATCGTCATAAACGTACTCTTCGAGGTCTGCAAGGTCCTCGTCAAGCTCTTCAACATAGTCGCCGAGGTCGCCGAGATCCTCGTCAAAATCGCTCAGTTCGGAAGCAATATCGTCAAGGGTATCAACGATAGCGTCAAAAAGCTTTGCTTCCTTGCTGTTTTCGTCAAGCTCAAGGCCTTCCATAAGTCCTCTGAGATATGCAACTTTTTCTGATACTGACATAATATTCATTCCTTTCGGTATTTAATTCATCCGGGGAAAGCTCCCGTCAAGTTACGCTCTGCCGAGATATTCACCGGTACGGGTGTCGATCTGGATCATTTCGCCCTCATCAATGAAGAGGGGAACCTTGACCTCGGCGCCCGTTTCAAGCGTTGCGGGCTTGGTGGTGTTGGTTGCGGTGTCGCCCTTGAAGCCGGGGTCGGTCTTTGTGACCTGAAGCTCAACAAAATTGGGGGCTTCAACGCCGAATACGTTGCCCTTATATGAAAGAATCTTGCAGGTCATGTTCTCCTTGACGAACTTGAAGCTGTCGGGGAGGTCGCTTTCATTGATGGGGATAAGCTCGTAGCTTTCCGGATCCATGAAGTAATAAAGACCGCCGTCGTTATAGGAATATTCCATGTCCTTTCTTTCAACAAAAGCGGTGGGGAACTTATCGTTCGGGTTGAAGGTACGTTCAACGACCGAGCCGGTGATTACGTTCCTGACCTTTGCGCGGACAAAGGCAGCACCCTTGCCGGGCTTTACGTGCTGAAATTCGATGATTTGAAGAACGTTGCCTTCCATTTCAAAAGTAACGCCGTTTCTGAAATCGCCTGCTGATACCATTTAGTATTCCTCCGAATATAAAAAATTACGCATATATTTTATAACAAAAGCTCTCGTTTTTCAAGTGTTTTTTGAAATTACTCGCTCTTTTAAAAGGAAAAGGGAGCCTAAAGCTTAATTTAATCTTACATTTTCGTTATTTTAATTCTGTTTTACGTCTTTTTATGGTATACTTGCAAGAGACTTGCAAAATTCGACACAAACGGAGGTTCAATATATGAAAAAAACAATTGCTTTTCTCCTTGCGGCACTGTTTGCGCTTTTCCTTTTCGGTTGCGGAGCAAAAAGCCCGGATAATTCCGGCAGCACCGGAGAAAAAACAACAGAAGAAACAAAGCCGCTGACCGTGACGGTCACCTTTCCCGAAGGATACACCGCGCTTGAAATTGCCGAAAGACTTGAAGAAAACGGAGTCTGCGCCAAAAAGGATTTTATGAAGGCTGTTCAAAGCAGCTCACTTGCGGAGGAATTCGGCTTATCGGACGGGATGAAAAACACGGACAAGCGTGCGTTTTTGCTTGAAGGCTATATTTTTCCCGACACCTATGAGTTTTACACCGATGAGAGCGCCCAAAGCGTGCTGCGCCGCTTTTTGCGCAACACGCAAAGCAAGCTGACCGATGAGATGAAAAAGAAGGCCGAAAAGCTCGGCTATTCGATGGATGAGATCATTACCCTTGCATCGGTCATTCAGGCCGAGGCGGGAATTCAAAAGGAAATGAGCAAGGTTTCCTCCGTTCTCCACAACCGGCTTGAAAGCGCAGACTACGGTCTGCTTCAGTGCGATGTAACAATACATTATGTCAACGAGAACATCCTCACCTCACCGTACCTTGAGGGCGAAAAGTCACGCTTTGCGGAATATTATAATACATATAAACGCAAGGGGCTCCCCGTCGGAGCCATCTGCAATCCGGGTCTTGAAGCAATAAATGCCGCCCTTGAACCGGAAAAAACCGATTACTTCTACTTTGTGACAGACAAGGACTGGAATTATTACTACGCCTCAACCTATGAGGAACATCTTAAAAACTGTAAAAAATGCGGTATTGAGCTTTAAAAGCTTGAACAAACGTCGATTATATGCTAATATATCTGTGATAAAATTTCCAAAAGGAGAGAGAAAACATGGATCTGTCAAAAATCATCAGCAAAAAGAACGAAGCCGCTTCCTACATGGTGGGAGAGATTACCCACATCATCAAGACCTTTGAAAAGCGCAGTCCCGGCTCAAGGGGTGAAGAACAGGCCTGCGAATACATGGCCAAGGTTCTCAAGGAGGACTGCGGCTGCGACAGAGCCGACGTTGAGTCGTTTAAAGAACACCCCGGTGCGTTTTACGGCTGGCTGTTCTTCACCTTGACCTTTGTTCTCGCCGCGGTTGCTCTGTTTTTCTTTTTGCCGCTCGCTTCAATCATTCTTATCGTTGTCGGTCTCGGCATTGCGCTGCTTGAGTTCGGAACCTACAAAAAGGTCGTTGACCCGTTCTTCAAGGAGAAGACCGGCCACAACGTGACCGCGATCAAAAAATGCACCGGCGAAACCAAGAGAAGAGTTATTTTCAACGGCCACCCGGACGCTGCGTGGGAATGGCCCGTCAACTACAAGCTCGGCGGCGTAGGTTTTGAAGGCCATGCGATCATCTGCGGCGTCGGCGCGCTCTATTACCTTGTTCTTTCAATCCTCTCCGTTGCAAAAAACGGAGTTGCCTTCGGCCAAATCAGCACAGCCGACCCGCTTGCAAAGGCCGCTCTTTGGGGACTTATCTTTGTTCCGTTCATCATCGGACTTTACTTCATGGTCAACTATCGCCGCGTTGTTGACGGCGCAAACGACAACCTTTCCGGCTGCTACATGGGAATCAGCGTTCTCAAGTTTCTCAAGGACGAAGGCATTGAGCTTGAAAACACCGAGCTTGGCGTTGTTCTCACCGGAAGTGAAGAAGCAGGCCTCAGAGGTGCAAAGGCATGGTGCGAAGCTCACAAGGGCGAATTTGACGATGTTCCGACCTTCATCTTCTCATACGACACCATTCACGACCCGAAGTTCCTCATGGTCAACTACCGCGACCTCAACGCAACCGTTGCCGCCGACAAGGACGTTTCGGACCTCTTCATGGAGGCTGCGGCGGAGATTGGCGTTCCCTGCAAAAAGGGCATGGTTCCTCCCCTCGGCGGTGCAACCGATTCAGCCGCTTTCGCTCAGGCCGGTTTCCGCGCAACAGGCGTTACCGGACTCAACCATAAGCTTGAGGATTATTACCACACCCGCCGTGATACCTATGACAACATGGACGAAGAAGGTCTTGCAGGCTGCTTCGCAGCTTCGGTCAAGGCGCTCGAAATGTTTGACAACGGTGCAAAGCAGTAAGTTGACATAATTTTTTTAAGGACTGCCGAAGGAAATGCGGCAGTCCTTTTTGCGTAAAGGCCTGTCTTTTTACAAAAATTATGTTTACCTTTCAAAAAAGTATTTTCAAAGCGAAGAGTATCGTGTATAATACAGACATAAATCAACAAAAAAAGCGCAAAGCGTTGATTTTTTCATTCCGGGCGTATTCTATATTTTTCCGAAAGGAGCTTATCTATTGATGAAAACACTGTTTAAAAACGGAACTGTTTTTGACGGCAGCGGCAGCGCACCGTTCACCGGCGACGTACTCATTGAAAATGACCGGATCCTCGCCGTCGGAAGCTGCGGAGAAGAAGCAGACGAAGTGGTTGACGCCACGGGTCTTTACGTCTGCCCGGGCTTCATTGACGCCCATTCACACAACGACTTTTTCTGCGACAGAGATGACAGCGAAAAGTTTTTCCGTCCCTTTATTGAGCAGGGAATCACAACGCAGATCACCGGAAACTGCAGCTTTTCCGCATTTGGAACGGACGAGGACACAAAGTTCAGAGACAAGCTCGGCGGCGGCCTTTTTGAATCCCGCTACGCCGGAAGCCTTTCAGGCTTTTGCAAAAAGCTTTCAGGGAAGCTTCATGTCAACATCGTTCCGCTCATCGGCCACGGCGCGGTCAGAGCCGGCCTTCGCGGCTATGACCCGACTCCGCTTTCAAAAGAGGAGCTTGAAAAAGAAATCGCCCTCGTTCATGAAGCGATGGAGGACGGTGCATTCGGCGGCTCAATGGGCTTTATGTATGAGCCTAATATGTACGCCACGAAGGACGAGCTTTATGCCTTTGCAAAGGAAATTGCAAAGTATGACGGAATTCTCACCGTTCACGCAAGAGCCTGCTCCGCCGTCAGCGCAGACTATCCGCTGATCACGAAAAAATCTCACCTTGAGCTTGCGCTCGATGAAATTGTTGACATCATGGAAAAAACCGGCTGCAGAACCGAATACAGCCACCTCATCTTCACCGGAAAGAGGTCATGGAGCAAGGTTGACAAAATGCTCGACCGTTTCCACGAGCTGAAAAAGCAGGGCAAGCCCATTGCATTTGACAACTACGCCTTCCATTACGGCGCTTCGGTAATCACCATCGTTTTCCCGGAATGGTATGCAAAGCTCACAAAAGAACAGGCAGCCTCCCCCGTCAACCGTTTCAAGCTTTTCATGACTATTCTCATGTATCGCAAGGTTCTCGGAATCGACTGGGAGGACATGACCGTTGCCTATATCAGCGATGACCACCCCGAATTTGAGGGCAAGACCGTGCTTCAGCTTGCAAACGAGGCAGGAATGAAACCGCTTGATATGTACCTGAAGCTCGTTGAGCTTTCACAGCGCAGGGGCAGAATTTACCTCGGAAAATACTACAACGACGACATCGTTCACAGGCTCATGGAGGACGATATGTCGGTATTCATGACGGACGCATGGCTGGAAGAAAAGGGGCTTCAAAACATTGCGGCCTTCCAAACCTTCCCTCAGTTCTTCCTGCTTGCAAAAAAATGGAACATAAGCCCGGAAAAAATTGTCCGCAAAATGACCGGAGCCACTGCGGACAGGTTTAAAATCAAAGAGCGCGGCTATCTCAAAGAGGGCTACAAAGCCGACCTGAGCATCATTGACCCCAAAGCACTGAGCGTTGACGAAGCACACCCTGACGCAAGACCCGGCGGAGTCCACAGCGTTTACATCAACGGCAAAGCCGTTCTCAAAGGCGGCGAATACCTCGGCGGCACAAACGGTGAGTTCGTGCTGAAGAAATAACCTGCAAAAAAAGCTGTCGCAAGTCTAAGACTGCGGCAGCTTTTTTTCTATCTGTTTTTATACATCCGCTCGTAGTACTTCACATAATCGCCGTTTATAATATTCTCCCACCATTTGCGATTGTTCAGATACCAGTCAACGGTTTTTCTGATACCGGAGTCAAAATCCGTCTCCGGATACCAGCCAAGTTCGTTTTTGATTTTGGTCGGGTCAATAGCATAGCGCATATCGTGACCCGGGCGGTCCTTGACAAAGTGAATAAGCTCTTCGCTTTTGCCGAGAATTTTCAAAACGGTTTTCACAACCTCAAGGTTCGTCCTCTCATTGTGGCCGCCGATGTTATAGACCTCGCCTGTTCTGCCGTTTTCAAGAATCATGTCAATTGCTTTGCAATGGTCTTTGACATAGAGCCAGTCGCGGACGTTTTTGCCTTCGCCGTAGACCGGAAGAGGCTTGTTTTCAAGCGCATTGGCAATCATAAGCGGAATGAGCTTTTCCGGAAAATGGTAGGGACCATAGTTATTTGAACAGCGGCTGATAGTCACAGGCAGGCCGTAGGTACGGAAATATGCCATTGTAAGCAGATCTGCGGAAGCCTTGCTCGCGGAATACGGAGAAGAGGTATGAATAGGCGTTTCCTCGGTGAAAAAGAGGTCCGGGCGGTCAAGCGGAAGGTCACCGTAAACCTCATCTGTTGAAACCTGATGAAAGCGGATATTATTCTTACGGCAGGCATCAAGAAGAACCTGCGTCCCGAGAATATTGGTCTTGAGGAAAACCTCCGGTGCTTCAATCGAGCGGTCAACGTGCGATTCCGCAGCAAAATTCACAACTGCATCAAAGCTTTCCTCCTCAAAAAGGGCGTAAACCGCCTTGCGGTCTGTGATATCTCCTTTGAAAAAGCGAAAGTTCGGCCTTTTAAGAGCGGCTTCAAGCGTTTCAAGGTTGCCGGCATACGTCAAAGCGTCAAGGCAGACTATCCGCCGGTCGTCATGCTTTTCAAGCTGATAATAGACAAAGTTTGAACCGATGAACCCGGCACCGCCGGTGACAAGAATCGTTTTCATTCAATACCCTCACGTTCTTTTTTTAAACTTTCTTCCGCAATGCGGACAGCTGATTTCGATTTTCCCCTTACCCCTCGGTACTCTGAGCGTTTTTGAGCAGCCGGGGCATTTATAATATCTGTGTTCCTTGTCTTTAAGGTGAGAAAATTTTACGGTGAAGAAATCCTTGACAGGGAACCAGAACCGCAGGAACTTTTCGTTTTCTGCTCTGCGCTTTTCGATATCTTTTGAAAGTGCCCTCAAAAGAAAGATCAGGTACGGCACCATGCAGACAAGTCTCAAAAGCAGCAAAACGAGCGGCCTTCTGTATGACAGTGCCCTGAAAAACGACAGAACAAAGGTCAAAACGCAGCCGAGAATAATCAGCGCAAGACCGAGCTGATCCGCACCGTATCTTCCGTACATAAAACGGCGAAGCCTTTCCATGCACTTCCTCCTTTCATATCAATCGGATTATATTCTTATTATATTATGACTTGTTTAATTATAGGTTAATCTGCTTTGAAAGTCAATATATGCTAGACGCTAGATTCTAGATACTAGACACTGGATATATTCAGCTTAAAGGACAGCGAGCAACCTATCATTTTGCAGAGCATAAGAATAAACACATCTAACATCTAAAATCTAGCATCTAGCATCTAGATACGGTGGCCTCAGGCGACCCCCTACGAAGCCACGGTTTATTTTCATGTTGTGCAAACGGAAAAGCCGCACAACAAAGAAACCGCACGCTCACCATACGGAACGTGCGGTTTTTGATTTAAGCTTGGCTTACTGTGCGGTGAAGCTGAAGTTCACCGGCTTTGAAGTTTTTGCAAAAGCGTTGAGCGCATAAAGAACAACCTTATACGTCTTTCCGCTTTCAAGCTTGCCGAGGTTGACCTCATATTTGTCATCCTCAAAAAGATACATATAATTGCCTGAGAAGTTATCCTCAAAGACCTTCTTTGCGCCACGGCTTACGGTCAGCTTGTAGCTTTCCGTAACAAAGGTGTCCTTTGCACCGTCAAAGGTCAGAATGGATTCACCGTTTTTGTTGAGCGTAACGGCAAGATTTCCGCCGTTTTCAAAAACGGGAGCGTTGTCCTGCTTCTTGAGGTTATAGAAGGAATACGGATAGTTCTTCTGAGCAAGACCCGTGAGGTAATACTCAAAATCAAAGAACTGATTCGTGATGAGGTCATAGGCTCTGATTCTGAGGTTGCCGTCCTTGTCACCTTCAACAATGTAATACTGCGCGGCCTGCTTCTCATCACCGGGATAGTTTCCGGCAATCGTGTCAAGCTCGGTTTCAAAGTATGCAAGAGTTCCGTCACCGAGAGCGGTGAATTTGCCCTGCCAGATCGAGCGCGGGTCATTGACCGGGTAATGCGAATGACCCGAGAAGTCCACAACCTGCGGATAGTCCTTCAAAATTGCGGAAACCATCGGATCGCCCCATTTTACGCTGCCGTAAATCGTGAAGAACGGTGACGGATGCTGGAAGACGAAGATCGGCTTGTCTCCGGTGTCGGCAACAGCCCTGTCAAGCTCTTTTTTGAGCCATGCGCCGTGCTTGATGTAGGTTTCAACCTTTTCGTCATATGAAACGGAAATGAAGTGATAGCCGTTGATGACGTAGTGATTGTTGAGATTGCCGATGTACTTTTCAAAAACTCTCGAGCCTTCTGTTCTGTCGTCATCGCGGTAGTCATAGTACTCATGATTTCCGGAGCAAACAATACGCTGAGTTTCCTCACGGAGATTTTCCGCGCAGGTTTTGACAAAGGCTTCGTACTGCTCCGGTTTTCCCCTGTTGGTAAAATCGCCGACAACGGCAAAGGCATCAAGACCCTTGTAGCCGTCGTAATTATCGGCATAAGCGTAAGCACTGTTGATTGCGGCAGCAAGCCTCTGCGGCGGAACGACAACCTCTTTGAGGTAATTTTCATATTCCTCGCCTGCGGCTTCTCCCTTTGCCTCAAGCTCGTTGTCGTTTTTGAAGTGAACGTCGCTGCAAACAACAAAGCGCGCTACCGGAGTGAAATCCTCCGGTGTTTTCGGAAGCTCCTGAGTCTTCGGTCCAACGGAAAAGAACGAAAGAACAGTGAAGAACACCGAAGCGATCATTGCAAGAGCGGTTCTTGAAAGGTTCTTGATTGAAATCATGACGACTCCTTTCCATAATCTTTTCTTCTTTTGCGGCCGTCAAGGGTAAATAATCCCTGCCGACTGCATATCTAAATCTCTCTGCTTAACTTAAGTATACCTTAAAAAAAACAGATGTCAAATACTCGCAGGAATATTTAACATCTGTTAATATCATGTTAACAAAAAATTTTTACTTTTCTTCCGCCACGGTCTCAATGCCGAGCTCGCGCAGCTGATCGTTGTCAACAAGGGCCGGGCAGTTGGTCATCGGCTCGCTGGCGTTCTGAACCTTCGGATAAGCAACAACGTCGCGCAGGGTTTCAAGTCTGAGCAGCTGCATACATAGTCTGTCAAGGCCGATTCCGATTCCGCCGTGCGGCGGTGCGCCGTATTTGAACGCATCGGTGAGGAAGCCGAACTTTTCATAAGCTTCTTCGTCCGAAAGACCGAGCAGTTCAAAAATTCGCTTCTGGAGTTCGGGGTCGGTGATTCTGATTGAACCGCTGGCAAGCTCAATTCCATTGAGAACAAGGTCATATGCGGTCGCTCTGACATTGGCCTTGTCGCTTTCAAGATACGGCAGGCATTCCTCAAGCGGAGCGGTGAACGGGTGGTGCATTGCAACAAACTGGCCGAGCTCTTCGTCCCAGTCAAAGAACGGGAACTCAACGATCCAAAGAAGGTTATACTTATCCTGCGGGATGATGTCAAGCTTCTTTGCAATGTTCTGACGCAGAGCGCCGAGGGTGGGAAGGGTGATTCTTTCCTTGTCGGCAATGATGAGAACAACGTCGCCCTTTTCGGCTCCGGCCTTCTTTGCGACTGCGGCCATTTCCGCCTCGCTCATGAACTTTGCAAAGGAGGAGGCAACCGAACCGTCTTCGGCATATCTTATCCAGGCGATGCCCTTTGCGCCGATTCCCTTGACAAACTCGGTCAGCTTGTCAAGCTCTTTTCTGGTGAGGACAGAATAGGCGTTCTTTGCGGTGATTCCGCAAACTCTTGCGCCGCTCTTTACTGCGTTCGAGAACACACCGAAGCCGCAGTCTCTGACCTCATCGGCAAGGTCAAAAATTTCCATTTTGTAGCGGGTATCGGGCTTATCGGAGCCGTAACGCTCCATAGCCTCTTTATAGGTCAGGCGCGGAAGCTTTTCGTTGATTTCAACGCCGAGAGCCTCTTTGAACAGCTTCTTCATGAAGCCCTCGATCATTGAAAGGACATCTTCCATTTCAACAAAGCTCATTTCAACGTCGATTTGGGTGAACTCCGGCTGTCTGTCTGCGCGAAGGTCCTCATCGCGGAAGCAGCGGGCAATCTGCATATAGCGGTCAAAGCCGGCAACCATCGAGAGCTGCTTATAAAGCTGGGGAGACTGCGGAAGGGCATAAAAGCTGCCCTTATGGATTCTTGAAGGAACAAGGAAATCTCTTGCTCCTTCGGGTGTTGACTTGATGAGCATCGGGGTTTCAATTTCAATAAAGCCGTTCTCGTCAAAATAGTCGCGCGTGATCTTTGTAATTCTGTGGCGCATGAGAATGTTTTTCTGCAGATCCGGGCGGCGAAGGTCAAGGTAGCGGTATTTGAGCCTTGTCAGTTCGCTTGTCGGGCAATTTTCGATGATTTCAAACGGCGGGGTTTCGCTTTCGCCGAGGATGCGAAGGTCGCTTACGTCAATTTCAATTTCGCCTGTGGGGATGTCCGGATTCTTTGAGGAACGCTCACGGACAACACCCTTTGCCATGAGAACATACTCGCTGCGAACGGTTGAAGCCTTTTCAAAAACGCTCCTTTCGGTTGAATCGTCAAAAGCGAGCTGAACGATTCCGGTTCTGTCTCTCAAATCAACGAAGATGAGCGAACCGAGGTCGCGCTGCTTTTGAACCCAACCGCAGACAACGGCTGTCTCGCCGATATTTTTTGCGCTGAACGTGCCGCAATAGCCCGTTCTTTTAAGTCCTGTCATTCTGTCCATTTTTTTACACCTCTGTATATAAATTAAAAGAGTTTTCCGTTCATGATTGCGTCAAGGTCAATTCCGGTGTCAACGCCGAGGTCTTCAAGACCCTTCAGGCTTTCGCTCAAAGAAGCTCGCATGAACGCTTCTTCAAAGTTTTCAAGCGCAACTTCGGTTTCCTCGCCGCTTTCCATATTCTTGAGCTTAACAATTCCGCTGTCAAGCTCGCTGTCTCCGATTACGACTGTGAACGCCGCTCCGAGCTTGTTGGCATATTTCATCTGAGCCTTGACCGAGCGGGAGACAACGTCAAACTGAACCTCAAGACCCTCACGTCTGAGAGAAGAAGCAATTGAAGCGGCCTTGAAGCTCGCCTTTTCGCCCATTGTGGCAATATAAAGGGAACATTTTTCCCTTTCCGGGAACGGCAAGCCCTGCTTTTCCATGAGAAGCAGCAGCCTTTCAATTCCCATTGCAAAGCCGAGTGCCGGAGTATGAGCACCGCCGATTTCCTCAACAAGGCCGTCATAGCGTCCGCCGCCGCAAACTGTGCCCTGAGCACCGATTTCGGTTGAAACAAATTCAAAGACGGTCTTTGTGTAATAATCAAGTCCTCTGACGATCGACGGCTCAACGGTGAACGGAATGTCCATTGCCTTGAGATATTTTTGAACCGAGTCGAAGTGAGTTCTGCATTCGTCACAGAGATAATCGAGTGCCTTCGGAGCGTCCTTTGCAATTTCGGAGCAGACGGGGCTCTTGCAATCGAGAATTCTCATTGGGTTGCGTTCCAGCCTGTCAAGGCAGGTATGGCAAAGATCATCCTTCCTGCTTTCAAAATATTCGCGCAGAGCCTTGTGATACTCCTTGCGGCAGGCGGGACATCCGATTGAGTTGATTTCAAGCTTCAGTCCGCGCACACCGAGGAAGGAGAAAATGTCGTTTGCAATTCCGATGACCTCTGCGTCCGCCGCCGGGGAAGCCGTTCCGAGACATTCAAGGCCGAACTGATGGAATTCGCGCAGTCTTCCGGCCTGCGGCTTTTCATAGCGGTAGCAGGAAACGAGATAGCAAAGCTTCTGCGGCATCGGCTCGTTGTAAAGTCCGTTTTCAAGGAAGGAGCGCACAACGCCCGCCGTGCCTTCGGGGCGAAGAGTGATTGAGCGTCCGCCCTTGTCAAGGAAGGTATACATCTCCTTTTGAACAACGTCGGTCGTGTCGCCGACTCCGCGCTGAAAAAGCTCGGTGTGTTCAAAAACCGGGATGCGGATTTCCCTGAAGCCGCAGTTTCCGGCCGTTTCAAGCGCGGTCTGTTCAACAAAGCGAACCTTGTGGCTCTCTGACGGAAGGGTATCCTGAGTACCCTTGATGGATTTTGTGATAAGCGCCATATTTTACCTCCGAATGAAGTTAATTTTCTTTTTGCTGTCAAAAGGCAGCGGTAACAAAACAAAAAAGCGCCGCCTCACCCGAAAAAAGGGATGAAGCAACGCTCCACGGTACCACCCAGATTGGGCGCAAACGCGCCCCGCTCAAAGCCTTAACGCGGCAAACGGGCAAAAGCCGGCTCGTGAATGTCTTCGCCGAAGGGCTGCCGCGGAACGTTTTCAGCTTTTGCGTTCCTCTCTGTCTGCGCGCCTTTTTCGGCTACTCTTTTCAGTCATAGCCTTTATGCTGTATTTTTTGAATAAGCTTAAAGCTTATTTCGGGTTAACAATGTCGCGCCAGTCAAGGTCGCCGCGCTCAAGGGCATGAATCAGCGCCTCAGCGGTGGCGATATTGGTTGCAACGGGAATATTATGAACGTCACAGAGCCTGAGGAGGTTCGCCTCGTTCGGTTCGCCGGGCTTCGGGTTCAGCGGGTCACGGAAAATGAGCAGAAGGTCAATTTCATTGCAGGCGATTCGCGCCGCAATCTGCTCTTCGCCGCCCTGGTAGCCCGCGAGGAACCTGACGATATTGAGCCCGGTTGCCTCGGCAACAAGCTTTCCTGTTGTTCCCGTTGCACAAAGGTCATGCTTGCTGAGCGTTCCGCAGTAAGCGATGCAGAACTGCGTCATAAGCTCTTTCTTTGCGTCATGGGCAATAAGTGCAATATTCATACTTCAGAAATCCTTCCTCTGCCGTTCCCGAGCAGGTGCCGGCCGTTATGTATTACTCTCTTACTTTGTCTATTCTAACAAAACCACGGCAGAAATTCAAGCAAAAAATCAATATTTTTGACAATATGTGTAAAATCCGCCCGTTGATGCTTCAAATACACTCAGGCAAAGGAAAGCGGAACACTTTCACCGCAAAGGCGTTTTGCAATGTTCACAAACGCCGGATATGAGACCTGACCCTTTTTGCAGATCGTGCTGCCCATTGCGCCGAAGCGGATTTTCGGATCCTCCGGAACAACGCCGATGAGGCGCACCGCCGTTGAATCAATTACGGAATCTATGTTGAGCAGACGCTTCTTTTTGATATCCTTTTTGACCGCGCGGTTGACAATGAGACGGATATCGCTTATTCCGTTTTCAATCATCTCGTCCGAAGCGATGAACGCGGCGCGAACGCAAACGTAATCCGGCGTTGCAACGATTATTCCCTTGTCCGCTCCGGCAAGGGCAAGGTGCATTCCGCGTCCCACGCCTGCCGGCGCGTCGCAAATGATATAGTCATACTTTTCATCAAAGGAGCGGATGAGAGTTCCAACCTGTTTTGAGGTTGCTTCGCCGTATTTCCTCGGGCAGGACATCAGGCTCAGACCGCCGGCAGTGTAAACGGCGTCCTGAGCACTGCATCTTCCGAGCAGTACATCTCCCCAGTCATAGACAACCGACTCAGCCGCACCGACAAGCAGGTCAATGCTGCGCAGATTATCAAAATCAACAAGCAGAACCGAGTGGCCGAGAGCCGTCAGCGCGTGCGCAATCCCGACGGCGACCGATGTCTTTCCTACTCCGCCCTTTCCGGACGCAAAAACAATTTTTTTTGCCATTTTTTATTCCTCTCCTCACTGCCGGCAAAGCGGCTGTTACTTGAGTAGCGAGCCTTCGGTACGGGCAGTTTTTTCGCCCTCTGTTTTTGAAAAATACTGCTTCATAATTGCTGCGGCAACCGGAGCGGTTGAACCGCCGCTGTCTGCGCCTTCAATAACAACCGAAACCGCAATCTGCGGATCGTTATACGGCGCAAAAGCAATAATCAAACCGTTGTTGTGCTTTTTGCTTTTTCCGTTCACAATGCGCTCAACGGTCGTTGTTCCGGTTTTGGCGGCAACCGTTTCGCCCACGGAGGAAAAGTCTGCGTAGCTCTTTGTTCCGACGAGCAGCATTCCCTCATAAACGAGCGCCCAGTTTTCGTCCTTGAAGTTTGCGGTTGAAAGAACCTGGTTTTCCGCCGAATAAAGAGTCTTGCTGTAATCTGCGGTCATGACCGAGCTGACGAAGTGCGCCTTTCTGCGTACGCCCCTGTTGGCAATAACGGAAGCGTAAGCGCAAAGCTGAATCGGCGTAAACTGATTGTCGCCGTGGCCGATACCGGCCTGAATCGTAAGACCGGGGGTCCAAAGCTCGCCCTTTTTGGTTCTCAGTTCAACGCAGTCAACGGTACCGGAGGATTCCGCAAGCTCAACGCCGGTCTTTTCTCCGAGCCCGAACATTGTGAAATAATCGTTGAGCTTTTCGATTCCCAAAAGACGTGAAGTTTCGTAGAAAAAGATATTACAGCTATGGTAGAGTGCCGAAACAACATTAAGGTTGCCGTGGACACCCGTGCAGCCCGGCTGATAGTCCTTATAGTGTGTATAAATTCCCGTGCAAAGAACGGTGAAGTCCTCGTCAATGGTTTTTTCCTCAAGGCCGGCCATTGCAACTGCCGGCTTTATCGTTGAGCCGGGGGTGAAGGTACTCCTCAGTGCCCTGTCCCAAAGCGGTTTTGAAGAATCGGAGTTGAGCTTTGCCGAATTTTTTGAATAGGTTGAAAGGTTATAGCTCGGATAGTTTGCGCAGGCCAGAACCTCGTTGTTTCTGACGTCCATTGCAACGACCGCACCCGAGGTTATGTTGGAATTTGTTTTCTGCATGGTCTTGATGAGTGAAGCGAGCGAATCCTGCGCCGTTTTCTGAAGCTTTGCGTCAATCGTCAAAACAACCGAATCGCCGTTTTCCGGCAGAACGGTATACTTTTCCGTTGTGTTGCCGTCTGCGTCGGTAACGATGAGCTTTTTGCCTTTTTTGCCCCGCAGTTCGCTTTCATAGGCGTATTCGATTCCGTTTTTGCCTATGGTGTCTGTGAGGGTATAGCCCTCATCCTTTCTTGCTTCGTATTCCTCGCTGCTGATTGCGCCGACGATTCCGAGAACGTGCGGAGCGAGTGTTCCGTCCGGGTAATATCTGACTGACTTCACCTGAACGTCCACACCGGGGAATTCTGCACTTTTTTCTTTGATGAGCGAAGCGAGCTGAGCGGAAACATTCTTTGCAAAAGCATACGGCGTGCTTGAGTTGAAGCCGTCCTTCCACATGGAGTAATACACAGAAGCAAGCTTTCTCGCTGTTGCAACATCATATTTTTCAAGCGAATAACGTTCGGTGAGCGCGTCAAAGCAGTTCTGAACGGTCGCATATGGATTAAGGTCAAGAAAAGCGGCGGAGCGCAGGTATGCAACCTCGCTTTCGCTGTTCTTTTTGAAGCTGAGCTTTCCGTTTTTGCTCAGCTTTATTGGGAGTTCATCGACCCACTCGGCGTTGCTTTTTTCAAAAAGAGCAACAAGCTCGCCGATAATTTTGTTGCGCGCTTCCTTTTCGCTGCTTTTCGGGAAGGAGGCGTAATTGAAAACAACATTGCGCTGCTGCTTTCCGGTTGCGAGAAGATTACCGTTGCGGTCAAGAATGTCACCGCGAACAGGCTCAACGTCAACCTCAACAGCCTTGACGGCCGTGCTTTTCTTTTCGCCTGCGGAAACCACCTGAATGTTCCACAGTCTCACGATGAATGCGGCAAAAACAAGGGCAATGAGCGCAATTACGGCGGCGTCGCGCTTTTTACTGATTTTTCTTCTCATGACGTCACCGTCCTTTCAAGTTTTTTTCAGACAAATCTTTTCGGTTTTTGAAGGGCATTTCTAAGCCCTCTGACGAGATAATAATAGATGAAGGTGAACAAAACCGTGTATATGAACGACGGAAGATAATTGCCGAGAAGCAGCGCAGCCGAAGGGTCGTATCCTTTGACATAAACAAAGCCTAACCAATGGAAAAGAAGGCAAAGAGCCGTTGAAGCTCCGGAAAGCAAAAGGGCGGAAAAAATGTTGTTCCTCAAAACAAAGCTTGAAAGAATTCCGCTCAAAAAGCCGAAAACGCAAAGCAGGAGGGTAAAAAAGCCGTCCGTATCCGCCGAAGCCATGTCCCAGAGAGCACCGGCAAGCGCACCGAAGAAAAGGCCGGCAAGGCTGCGCTCAAAAAGGCCGAGAACAGCCACAAGAACCACAAGCGGCATTGCCCTGGCGTTTCCGAAAACCGGCAGTGCTCCCCTTGTGTTCTGAAAAATCGCAGTCAGAAGCACAAGAAGCGCAAGCAGAGCCCTTTCGGAAAAGAGCCTGCCTCTTTCGCTTTCAAAAAAGCTTTTCATTCCTTCTCACTTCTTTCCGTCAGACCTTCCGTCTTTTTTATCTACGGTGCAATATATGTTTAATCTTCGTTTTCAAGCTGTTCAACGCCCTGGCCTTTGAAGGAGGTAATTACAAAAACATCCTCCAGTCCGTCAATTGCAACGCCGGGATTCACAATGGCGTAGCTTGTCAGGTCGGTCCCGCTTTCGCATACCCGCATCACCGTCCCGATGATAAAGCCCTTCGGATAAACTCCTCCGATTCCGGACGTGAGAATGATTCCTCCGGGAGAAACGTCAGTCGTCCTTTCAAGTCCGGCAAAAATGCAGTTGCCCTGAAGCGATTGTTCGGCCGTTGAGGTAACATAGGCAGTCTCCCTCGTTTCGCTTTCGATCGCACTGATATTGAGCGAAGGATTCAAAACGGTCTGAACCACGCTGTATGATGCATTGACCTTTTTGACAAGGCCGACAATGTAATTACCGCTGACGACCGGGTCGCCTGCGGCAACGCCGTCACTGCTGCCCTTGTCAATCATCAGGGAGGAAAAAAGGTCTGCGCTGTCTGTTCCGATGACCTCGGCGCGGCAAAGCTCAATTTCCGGGTTTGCCTCCTTAACTCCGAGCATATCCTCATAGGAGACGATCTTCTGCTTCATTTCATCGTAATCCGCAAGCTGCTTTTCATATTCGGCAACCTTGCGGCGCAGTTCATCGTTTTCGTTTCGGTAGGCTCCCGCGCTTTCAAAGGAGGAGGAAAACCAGTCAAACTTTTGGGCAACCTTTTGAGAAAGCTTTTGAACGGGAGAAAAAACAATTGAAACAACACCGGTGAACGGTGAGGAATTGTTCACGTTTACCGCCGCAAGAACGGCACCGATGAGAAGCGCGCAGAGCACAAGCGAAAAGACCTTGAATTGTGTGCTTTTAAAAAACTGTCGCATTATTTTTTACAGGCACCGAAGGGTGCTCCTTTCCTCAGAATCTTCTGCCGATTTTTCCGAGCACGTCGGACTCAAGATAAATTCCGGCTCCGTCAACAACGCAGTCAAGTGGGTTGTCCGCAATATTGACGGGCATACCCGTTTCTTCGGCAATAAGGCGGTCAAGGCCGCGCAGCAGTGCGCCGCCGCCGGTGAGCATGATGCCGTGGTCGATTATATCCGCCGAAAGCTCGGGCGGAGTTTTTTCAAGCGTTTCCTTAACGGCTTCAAGAATCTGTCCGACGGGGTCGGACAGCGATTCGCGGATTTCTTCGCTGGTTACGGTGACGTTTTTGGGCAATCCGTCAACAAGGTTTCTGCCCTTAACCTCCATTTTGCCCTCGCCCTCATATTCTGCGGCCGAGCCGATTTTGATTTTTATTTCCTCCGCGGTGCGCTCACCGATGAGAAGGTTATATTTTTTCTTGACGTATTGAATTATTGCGCTGTCAAAGCTGTCTCCCGCCGCTCTGACCGAACGGGCGGTGACGATGTCTCCGAGCGAGATAACAGCAACCTCGGCCGTTCCGCCGCCGATATCAACGACCATGCTGCCGATAGCTTCGGAAACGGGCAGTCCCGCGCCGATAGCCGCCGCCATGGGCTCTTCGATGAGGCTGACGTATTTTGCGCCGGCTTCGATTGCAACATCGTGAACATTCCTGCGTTCAACCTCGGTAACGCCGGAAGGAATGCAAATTACAACGCGCGCCTTTGCAAAAAACGAGTTGCCCATTGCCTTTTGAATGAATCTGCGAAGCATCTCGGTCGTGACGTCAAAATCGGCGATAACGCCGTCCTTCAGCGGTCTCATCGCGGTTATCGAACCGGGTGTTCTTCCGATCATTTCCTTTGCCTGGGTGCCGACGGCAACGACCTTGCCGGGCCTTGTGCTGACATTGACGGCAACAACGGACGGCTCACGGATAACGATGCCCTTTCCCTTGACAAAAACAAGGGTGTTGGCGGTTCCGAGGTCGATCCCTATATCCTGTGAAAAAAGCATTTTGCTTCCCCTTTCGCTGAGAAAAGTTATAAATTCTATGAAAATCGGCTCATAATATGGCATATTGAAATATCATTATATACCAAAAGTACTCCATTCTCAAGTAAGTTTCGGAAAAAAGCTTTGCTGTTATACGAAAATTCACAATTCCGAAAGGCTTCTACGTTCAAAGTTGACAAAAGGCTGAGTTTGGGTTAAAATATCACCACCTATAAATAAAAGGTAGAATGAAAACAAAACTTAAACTTTGAGGTGAAATCATGATATACGCAGTTATCGCCGCCGGCGGAATCGGCAGCAGAATGGGCAACCTCGAAAAGCCCAAGCAGTATCTCACGCTGAAAAACAAGCCCATCATCGTCCACACCGTTGAAAAGTTCTATGTCAACAGTGCGTTCAAAAGAATCATCATTCTCTGCCCCGACCAGTGGGTCAGCTACACGAACAACATCCTTTCAAAGCACCTTCCGGAGAACAACCGCGTTGTTGTTGTCAAGGGCGGTTCAACAAGGAACGAAACCATCATGAACGCCGTCAGATACATCGAAAGCACAGACGGCCTTGACGATGATACCGTCATCGTTACCCATGACGCCGTCCGTCCCTTTGTCACCGCAAGGATCATTGACGAAAACATTGAGGGCGCACTTGAGTTCGGCGCAACCGACACCGTTGTTCCGGCAACGGACACGATCGTTGAAAGCGTTGACAAAAAGACCATCAGTGCCATTCCGGACAGAAGCCGCCTTTATCAGGGCCAGACTCCTCAGGCCTTCAAGGCAAAGGAGCTTAAGGAGCTTTATGAAAGCCTTACCGAAGAGGAGAAAGACATCCTCACCGATGCCTGCAAAATTTTCAGCATGAAGGGCCGCCCCGTTCATCTCATTCAGGGCGAGGTCCACAACATCAAAATCACCTATCCGTATGATCTGCGCGTTGCAAAGTCGCTGCTTGACGACGAGACCATCAACTGAACGCAGACTATGAAAGGAAAAAGATAAATGCTTAATACAGTTTACAGATTGACCCAGCCGCGCAAGATTGAAATTGCCTTCAATGAGATTGACATTTTTTCAAGCGACATCATCGTGAAGCCGACCTATCTTTCAATCTGCAACGCCGACCAGAGATATTTTCAGGGCACAAGAGACGCAAAGGTTCTTGCAAAAAAGCTTCCGATGGCTCTCATTCATGAGGCTATCGGCGAGGTAATCTATGCGCCCGACGGCTCCTTCAAGCCGGGTGAAAAGGTCGTTATGGTTCCCAATACGCCAACTGAAAAGGACGACGTGATTGCGGAAAACTACCTTCGCTCAAGCAGGTTCCGCGCCAGCGGCTTTGACGGCTTCATGCAGGAATATGTTCAAATTCCGGCGGACAGGCTCGTTCGCCTTCCGGAGTCTGTTCCGAACGAGATTGCCGCCTTCACCGAGATGGTTTCGGTCGGTGTCCACGCAATTTCGCGCTTTGACAAAATTGCCCACAGCAGGCGCAACGTCATCGGCGTTTGGGGCGACGGAAACCTCAGCTATATGACCTCCATCTTCCTCAAAAAGTTCTTTCCGGACACGAAGCTTTATATCTTCGGCATTGTTCCCAAAAAGCTTGCCGACTTCACCTTTGCGGACGAGACCTACCTCACAACGGAGATTCCCGAGGACCTTCACCTTGACCATGCGTTTGAATGCGTCGGCGGCAACGGCTCTCAGGTTGCAATCAATCAAATTATCGACTATATCAATCCCGAAGGAACGATTTCGATTCTCGGCGTTTCCGAGTACCCGGTTCCGATCAACACCAGAATGATTCTTGAAAAGGGACTGCGTATGTTCGGCAGCAGCCGCAGCGGACGTGCGGATTTTGTTAAAACCGTTGAAATGTATGAAAAGTATCCGGAAATCATTGAATACCTTTCTCACATGGTCGGCGTTGTCAAGGAAGTCAGAAGCATTAAAGACATGACCGAGGCTTTTGAGCTTGACACCAAGAAGGCCTTCGGAAAAACCATCATGAAATGGGAAAAATAAACTTTTGCCGCTTGACGGCGTGCCGCGATAAGCGGACGTCCCAAGTTTGAGTATTGCTTTTAAAAGGAGCTGTCGCATTTAGCGCAGACCAAAGAGCAAAACAAAAAGAAAAAGACTATATTTCACGAGGCCTATCAAAATCAGAGCTTCATATGAAATATAGTCTTTGTTTATTGATAGAATCTAAAAATAATTTTGCTCTTTTAAGCGTTTTTTTGCCCACTCGCGGTATCTACATACAGCTTCGGGGCAAAGAAAACGCTTTCTGCATCTAAATGCGACAGCCCC
>CAKSYX010000008.1 GCA_934525065.1 uncultured Eubacteriales bacterium | reverse complement strand
ATATAAAAAGGGGCTGTCGCATTTAGCGCAGACCAAAGAGCAAAACGAAAAGCAAAAGACTATATTTCACGAGGCTTATCAAAACCGAGGCTTCCTATGAAATATAGTCTTTGTTTATTTTGATGGTACTAAAAATAATTTTGCTCTTTTAAGCGTTTTTTGCCCACTCGCGGTATCTACATACAGCTTCGGGGCAAAGAAAACGCTTTCTGCATCTAAATCCGGCAGCCCCTTTTCCATTCGATACGGCGCACCGAAACGAACTGCTCGGTGCGCCGCATTTGTTTATTCGACTGAAACGATGTTCACCAGAACCTCGCTCATTTTTGAAAGTGCTTCAACCGGTATTGCTTCATAGATGCTGTGGAAATTCATTCCGCCGGTTGAAAGGTTCGGACACGGCAGACCCTCAAAGGAAAGTCTTGCTCCGTCCGTTCCGCCGCGAATCGGCACGGTGTACGGTTCAACGCCGGCAAGACGCATCGCCTTTTCGGCACGCTCAACAATGTCCATGTGCTTTTCAATGATCTCGCGCATATTATAATAGCTGTCATTGACCGAAAGCTCGAATGTTCCCTCTCCGTATTTTTCGTTCAGGAAAGCGGCAACCGAGGAAACGAACGCCTTGCGTTTTTCAAACGCTTCGCGGTCGTGGTCGCGGATTATCATATGAAGTACCGCCGTTGTTTCGTCTGCGTTCACCGAAGCAACGTGGAAAAAGCCCTCTCTTCCCTCGGTATGAGCCGGGATCTGCTCAGCCGGAAGCATTGAAATGAACTCATGAAGGAGCAAAACTGCGTTCTTCATCTTGTTCTTTGCCGAACCGGGATGCGTGTTGATTCCGTGCACCGTGAGAACGGCTCCGGCCGCGTTGAAGTTTTCATATTCAATTCCGCCAAGCTCGCCGCCGTCAACGGTATATGCAAAGTCTGCGCCGAGCCTTTCAAGGTCAAGCCTGTCCGCTCCACTGCCGATCTCTTCGTCGGGTGTGAAGCAGATGCAAATTTTTCCGTGCTTTACGCCGCCCTTGATAATATCCTCACAGGCAGAAATAATTTCGGCAACGCCGGCCTTGTCGTCCGCACCGAGAAGTGTGCTTTGGTCGGAAACCACAAGCTCCTTACCGATGTAGCAAGAAGGTGTCATCGGCGCATTCGTCCCGTCAAAGGTAATAATTTTCGCCTTAACGTCCTTTCCGCTTACGTCCGGAGAGGTATCCATGTGGGAAATGAGGCCGATTGCCGGAAGGCTCTCAAAGCCCCCGGTTGCCGGAATATGGCCGTAGACATAGCAAAGCTCATCCCTCGCCGCGTCCTCAACGCCGATTTCTTTAAGCTCCTCAACAAGGCAGTCCGCAAGAGCAAACTGACCCGGCGTTGAAGGGCAGCTTCCGCTTTCCTCGTCTGATGTTGTTTCATATTTCACATACTTCAAAAATCTTTCCAAAGCTTTCATGTTTTATTCTCCTGTTTCAAAAAATAACCGCCGATTTCTCAGCGGTTATATGATATCACACTATGGGCGCGTTTTCAACGGCTCACTCGGCTCTTTTAAAGGTTACTGTTGCACAGAACAGGTCGCCGATTATTGCAAGCTCAAGCTTTCCGCCCTGAAGCTTGCAAAGGTTATCTGCAATTGAAAGACCGAGACCGTTGCCTTCGCCGCTTCTCGCTTCGTCTCCTCTGACGAAGCGCGCTTTCAGCTCTTCGGGTGAAATATTAAGCTTGTTTTCCGAAATATTTTTGAGCATGACAAACGGCCCTTCGGGACTTTCGGAAACGGTCAGATATACCCTCGTGTTCGGCATTGCGTATTTTTTCACGTTGCAGAAAAGGTTATCCAAAACGCGGTGGCAAAGCTTTCCGTCCGCCAAAGCGTACAGTTCTCTTTCCGTTCCCTCGGCGTCAATTTCAAGTCCCTTTGCCGAAAACTCGTCTTCATATTCGCCTGCAAGCTGCCTTGCAAGCTCGGTAAGGCTGACCTTGTGCATTTCAACCTTGATTGCGCCGGAGGAGGCCTTTGAAGCTTCAACAAGGTCTTCAATGAGCTTTTTGAGCCGAACGCTCTTTTCGTTCAGAACGGCGATATAGCTTTTTGCCGTTTCGTCCTGAATGTCACAGCGCGAAAGCAGGTCGGAATAGTTGATTATTGAGGTCAGCGGAGTTTTAAGGTCGTGCGAGACATTTGTGATGAGCTCTGCCTTCATTTTTTCCTCCTTGACCGCGTTTTCAACCGCAGCCTTCAAGCCCTCGCCGAGATGTATCGCGTCAACCGCCGCGGCCTTGACCGCCTTCGGCAGATTCTGAACGTCGATTGCTATGTCGGTACTGCCCTTTCGCATTTCTCCAAGCGCAGCAAAAACCTTCCTCACGCCGAAAGCGTAATACGCGGCGTAGCCGAGAGCGAGCAGATCATAAATTGCAAGCAGGGCACCGAAAAGCAGCGCCCCAAAGCTTCCGTTGCCAAAGGAGAACACGCACGGCATACCGATGAGCACATTTGGCAGCAGACCAAGCAGCAGAACCTTTTTCAAAACATCGTTGAAAATGTCCTTATAAACAACGGGCTGATTTTTGAGAACCTCGCGCCTTGCTTCGGCAAGCTTTTTGAGCCTTTTGAAAAGCCAAACGGCAAAGAAATTATTCATGATGCTGCGGTTTCTGATGTGCCGCGCGATGTAGCAGAGCCAGTCAAGGAAGAAAGCGCAAACGCACACCGCAGAAAGGGCAAACAACGCAGTCACAAACCACGGAGCCGAGCTTCCTTCGGATTCCTGAACCGAAAATCTGATGTCAAGCAAATAGAACGCCGAGGCAACAGCTAAATATATAAGCAAACCGTTGATTGCTGTTCTCAAAATCGTGAATATCTTATCGGCCGGGAGCATTTTGATTTTTTCGCCTTCGGGCGTTTTTCCGGCAACGGCAGCGAGATAAACCGCAAGAATAAGAAACATAACAAGGGACACCGCACAACGGATAAGCTCGGCGCGAACCGCCTTCTGTTCGGCAAGCGATGCAATGAGAGCACTTTCAAACGGCTCTTGTGAAGAAACCGTGTTTTCAAACTCCTCATCGCTAAAATATGCATCCGTTGTAACCATCAGCTTATAGTCACTGAGGAACGGCATATAGCCTTCCGTAAAGGTTCGGCAGGTTCGAGAAATGTTTTCGGCCACCCTGCTGCCTTCAGCAATATTCCGGCCGTAGCTTAGCTGTCCGCTGTAATATGAAAAGCCGAGCGGTGCTTTGTTCGACTCGGTTTCGGCTTTTGCAAGCGTCAATTCGCCGTTTTCCTCGCTTTGAAAGCTTGAAAAAACAATTTCGTCCGTTTCGGCGTCCGCAATAGTTATAGCTGCATGAGAGAACTTTGCAAACTCGTTTTTATAATACCATGCTTTTTCTTTAAAAGCGGCGTAGTTTTTGACCGTATCACCGAGAAAGCTTTCCGCTGCCTGCGCGCTCAGCTTGGCTTTGTCAATAGTGAATTCGTAATAGCCGTCATAAGTCTTTTTATCCGCAGTGTTGCGCAGTGAGCAGATTTCAACAATGGTGCTCGGATCCTTCGCTTTTTTCTTTATGCTTTCCGGTACTGCGTTTTGAGAGTGAAAATTTTCGTCATCATAGTATTCGGTATACTGCGGAGCAGTTACGCTTTCCTTGATGCTTGTCTTAGTGCCCGCCGAGTTGTTCGGCGCGGCCGTTGACGGAAACGTAGTCTCTGAAAAACCGTCATCGGTGTCATAGTAATAATCGTAATAGCTGTCATAATAGCGTCCGTTTTTGTCTGTGACATAATCATCTCCGCCACTGCTTTGGCAGAGTGTTACGCCGTCTTCAATGTAACATTCATGGCCGCCGAGCCTTTTGAGGGTGATTTCGCCGTTTTCAAGGGCAGACAGAAGCTCGCCGAATTTAATTCCTCCGCTTAAAGAGGAGAAGCTTTTTTGAAGCGCGGCCTGCGCGGTCTTTTCCGAGACGCTGCCCTGCGCTGCGGCAAGCTTTTTATAGTTTTCATAGTCCTTTTCGCTGCCGTTTTTGAAAACAAGCTTGGTTTTCAAGGCTGCTACAAGATACTTTGAAAGTGCACCTCTGAAATAATAGCCTTCTGTCACCTTATAACCGTTACCGGTCAGATAACTTTCGAGGATATCCGACGATTCTCCGCTTTGAACGGCTCTTGCGTAAAGGTTCGCGCCCGACAACGCGCTCAGCGCAAAAAACACGAGCGCAAGAACGAAAGCTGCCGCCTTTGTAATTGTTGACCTACTGAATTTTTTCCATCTTGTAGCCAATGCCCCACACCACCTTTATATATTTTGGGTTCTTTGAGTCGATTTCAATTTTTTCGCGGATTCGTCTGATGTGAACGGTCACGGTTCTTTCTGAGGAAAAAGCGTTCTCGTTCCAAACGTTTTCATAAATCTGGTTTGAAGAAAGCGTTCTGCCGAGGTTTTCCATGAGGTATTTCACAATTTTATACTCCGTTGCGGTCAGTCTTACCGCCTCTCCGTCAACGGTGACCTCGTGAGCCTCGGTGTCGATTGAAAGGCCGCCGGTCGTTATCACGCTGTCCTTCTGCGCAATGCTTCCGAGCGTAACAAAGCGGCGAATTTGCGATTTTATCCTCGCGAGAAGCTCAAGCGGGCTGAACGGCTTTGTGACATAATCATCCGCGCCGAAGCCGAGACCCGCAATTTTGTCGGTATCCTCGCTTTTGGCAGAGAGAAAAATCACGGGAACATTGCTTTTTTCGCGGATTTTCAGCGTTGCCGTAATTCCGTCCATGACCGGCATCATAATGTCCATCACAACGCAATGGATCTCATTTTGAAAGAGCACGTCAAGTGCTTCCTTTCCGTTGAAGGCAGAAAAGACCCGGTATCCCTCCGCCTTGAGATAAATTGCCGTTGAATCGACTATTGCCTTGTCATCATCGCAAACCAGAACGTTATACATCAAAATTACCTCCGCAACTCGACTGAGCCTTTTTCAGGCTCACTTACATAATAGAATGCAAAAATTAAAAGTCGTGCTCCATAATTATAACAAATGTATTACAAAAAGAAAAGACTGCCGCAAAAATGCGGCAGCCGTATAAAGTTTTCAAAACTTAATAAGCGATCGTGTAATCGTCAACGAAGGTCATGCCGACGGAAGCGTCGATAGTAACAAAAACCTTAGCGGTAACGCTCAAAACCATCGGAAGAGTATATCTTGCCCAGGTCATGTTGCCGGTAGCCTTGTCAATTTTGCACTCGATCTGTGCGTCATAAAGCTTGCAGCTGAAGGACTGAACAATGGGAGCGTTACCCTTAACGTCGGATTCCTTGATGAGAGTGAAGGCGTTTGCGCAGCCCGAGCCTACGGGGTCCGTACATTCGTTGAATTTAAGAACGATGTTGTAGCTTGTTCCGTCATCGGTGCAGGTTGCGTCTGCAAGGTCGGCTTCGGTTGTTTTGCTCACAAAATCTTCGCCGGCAACAGGATAGACCTTCTTAATATCCTCCCCTGTCAGCTCAAGCGGAGTTTCGTTCTTCTTGAGGAACTTGCTGATGAGCGGCTTGCCGATGCTCTGGAGAGCTGAAGGAAGAACGGTCTTGTCCTCGTTGTGCTGATAGTCCTGCCAGTTTCTTGTAACCTTGCTTGCGCCCGTCTTGATTTTGTTTGCACTCTCGTTGAAGAGCTTGACGATGTCAGCCTTGCTCATGGACGCGCCGGTTGAGCTCTGGTCTGCCGGGGCGGCAGTGGTCGAATCACCTGCGCTTGCAGAAGCGGCGGTAGTCTGCTCGCCTGCGGGGGCGGCAGTGGTCTGCTCCTGAGTGGCCGGTGCCTGAGTTGCGGGAGCCTGAGTCGGCGCCTGAGTCTGAGGCGCAGTTGTTGAAGAATCTGACGTTACCTGAGTCTTTTTTGAAAAAACTCCGCCGAGGAAGTTGCCGCTGCCAAAAAGGAGAATGATAACAAGAGCGATTATCAGACCCTTTTTGATTTCGGGGTCAAACGGAGTTCCCGGAGTATTATTTTTAGCCATATCACTTTTTCCTTTCTCTTCCGGCCAAAGCCGTGGTTATATATGATACGAGGCTATTATATTATATTTGCGCTCATTGTGCAAGAGATAAAACAAAAAATATTGTGAATATTTCTCGGCTCAAAAACAAAAATCTCCGCCCCAAGGAGGAGATTTTTGTAAGTTTTATCCTATAAGCGCAGCTCAGCCGTTCTTCTTTTCCCTTTTAAGCGGCTTAATTTTCGGCGAAGAGAGGTCGAGCAGTGAGCCGACTGCAAGTGCGCCGATAACGGTCATAATCAGTTCGGGAAGCATATAGCCGCCGTTGTAGGTGAGTGAATAGAGCCACACCGGCTGACCGTCGGCGTAGCCGCTCCAAATCGTTACGCCGCTGATGTAATGGCAGATAAAACGCAAAACCGAAACGACCGCGCCTGCCGCAGCAAGGGACAGTGCCTGATTCTTGATTTTCTTCTTGAACATTCCGCCGAGGCCGAGAACCGAGAAAGCAACAACGTAGTCTGCAAGAACAAGAATGAGATAGCCGGTGATTCCGGTTACATATGAGAAGTTCTTAAGGCCGAAGAGCATGTTGATGATTCCCATGGTGAAGCCGGTGAGAAGTCCCTGCTTGATTCCGTAGCGATAGCCGATAATGAGGATCGGGAGCTGGGAGAAGAAGGTCACCGAGCCGCCGAACGGAAATTTAATCGGCGTGAATTCGTTGAGGATTACGGCAAGAGCAAGCATAATTGCACTTTCCGCAAGCATCTGGATTGTTGAGATTTTCTTTTTGTCGTCCATAACGACACCTCCTGAATTTTTCGGGGCAAAAGAAAAACGCCCCGTATGATTGTAAAATCACAAGGCGTTCATGCTTCCTACGCCGGCATTACCCGGTTCAGGTCAAAGGGTATGATCTCAGCCGATTAAAAATCAGCACCCCTGTAATATTTACGAGTATACTTTACCACCGCTTTCTCCTCTTGTCAAGAGGAAAGCGGCTGTTTCATACTCTGTATTCGTTGTATATTTCCCCACCGAGCTTTTTCCAAAGGAAAACGCCGTTTTCAAGCGTCATATAGCCGTGGGCGCTGTTCTCCTTGGGAATTGAAACCGAGCCGGGATTCATGAAAACAAAGCCGTTCTTCTCTTCGCAGCGCGGAACGTGGGTATGGCCGGAAAGAAGGATATCCCCCTCCTTCATCGGGAGCGGATGCTCCTCACCGAAAATGTGTCCGTGCGTTGCAAAAACCAAACGCTCTTTGAGGTCAAGCACGGAATAATCGGCAAGCACAGGAAACGGAAGAACCATCTGGTCAACCTCGCAGTCGCAGTTTCCGCGGACAGAAAAAATCTCGTTCTTTAAAGGTGACAGCATTGCAATGACCTTTTTCGGCGCGTAATTGCGCGGAAGGTCGTTCCTCGGACCGTGATAAAGAATATCACCGAGAAGGAGCAGACGGTCTGCGTCCTCTCTCTTGTAATCCTCAAGCATTTTTTCGCAGTAATATGCGCTTCCGTGAATGTCCGAAGCTATGAACCACTTCATAATTATTTCATCACCCTGCGCTTTGCCTGAACAAGCTGTTCAATGAAAAGGCCGTCAAGGCGGCTGAGGGTATACTCCTTTCTGTAGATCAGAACGTCCTTATAAACACGCTCGTTTTCGCTGCTTTTGCGCTCAACAAGGCCGTAACGGTCAAGCAGCAACTGCGGAATTGAAGAGACCCACATGAAGGTTTCCGGGTTCTGCGAGAGCAGCTCAAACTGGCTGGCGCGTTCAAAAACAAAAATCCTCCTGCTTGAGTTGTCCGGCAGCTCCTCTTTTTTGATCTGCGCAAAAGGCAGCGACGGAACATACGGGTCGGCGTGGGCAATTTCAATTTTATCCTTGAGGTCATCATAGGTGATGGTCTCTTTTTCGGCAAGCTCGCTGTCCTTGCTCATCAAAAGAACATAGCGGAACTTTGTGACAAGCTCGTGAGAAAGCCCCTTTTCCTCCATCATCGTCTTATAATACTTATCGTAGCTTTCGGCGTAGCGGACTATTCCGAGCTTATAGTTTTCCTGCAAAACGTTGCGCAATGTGCGCATGGAGTTGGTCTCCTTATAGAACACCTCAACCGGCGTATCCTTTTCAAGCAGCTTTGAAAACGCGGCAAAGGCTTCGGTAATATAGCTCGCCCGCGGAACGGAAACAGAAAAGCGTTCGCGGCTCACGCGGGAGTTTTTGAACATCTCTTCAATTTCGTCAACCTGCTTGAGAACGGTTTTTGCGTAGCGGATGAAGACCTCGCCGTCCGGGGTGAGGAACATTCCCTTTGCGCTGCGTTCAAAAATTGTTACGCCGAGATTCGTTTCAAGCTCCTTGACTGCGCGGCTGAGTGTCGGCTGGCCGACGTAGAGCCGCTCGGCCGCTTTGTTGATTGACTTTGTCTCCGCAATCTCAACGGCATATTTCATGTGAAGCAGATTCATGCTTGTCCCTCCCTTTTGCCAAAGGCCGATTTATTACTTTCAGTATATCCGAAAAAAGCGAAAAGTCAATCCTGCTCTCTTGCCGCCGCTTCGCATTGGTTGATAAGGTTTTCAAGAAGATTTTCAACAAAGCTGTTCGGAAGCAGACAGCCGTTGACCTCAAGGTATTCCGGAATTTTTTTGAACACCGCGCTCAATTCCGGATCCATCAAAATCAAAAACGACGCGCCGAGGTAGTCTCCGTCAGGCCGGTTCTTTGCGTCAAAGGCAAAAAGAACGCCGCCGTCATAGACCTCAACAGAAAAATTCCCGGTTGTCGGAACAAGGTCGCTGTTGAGCATTTTGACGCAGAAGTCGGGATCCTTGAGCCGATTCTTATAGTTTTCAAAAGCTTTTTTCCTGTCGGCAAAGCTGACCCTGTTGAGAAGAAGATCTGAAGCGTCAAAAGCTTTTCCGTCCTCAAAAAAGCGCAACAGACCGCGTTGGCTCATGATGAGGCTCTTCATATGAAATTCCTGGCAGTATTCCACATGACCCCAACAAGCACTGAGTATCTGTTCGCGGTTCAAAATCTCCTTTTTGAGCGTGTTTTCAAGAATATCGGGCGTTGTGAAGTAATGCAAAGAAAAATCCGAGTCGAATGCCGAATGAATTTCAAGCTGATAGGTTTGAAGAATGCTTTTCAGCTCAAACGGGTTTTTTGTGAAGCGCGTGAGCGGCGTTTCATCGGCTTCACACTTCTCCGCGGCGAGGATATATGCGCTGACCGCTGTTTTTTCGGTTGAAAGAAAGCCGAATTCATGAGAATTGTCATAAAGAAGAATGCTCGTCTTTCCGATGAAATAGGTCGAAAAAGCATAATCGCCGACGTTTTCTCCGGCAAGGCTCGTGATATGGCCGAGACGCGCAAACTTGACCGAAGCGCAAATGTTGCGGATACGCTCGTTGAGCGGTGTAACGTCGTTCGGCCTGACCGTGTGGCGGATGAGGATATCCTCACAGCTTCTTTCCTTTATAAAGTCATAGACTATTTTGTCCGCCTGAATGTCAAAAAATGAGTAGTTCGTGTATATCACGGCACCTTTTTCAAGCGACTCATTTTCAAGGAAGGTGCGAATGGCAGAATAATAATCGACCGAACCGGCAAGGAAAACTCCGCCGACCGAGGTGTCAAGCTCCCTGAACGGGAGCATGATTGACGAAGGCTCTTCTCCGATGCAGGCAAGCTCGGAGAGAAAAAAGCGAATCAGCTCGCTCGTTTTTTCATCCATGCTGTCATTGTAAAACTCGCGCGTAAGAAGCGCACGCTGAGACGGTGAAAAATCATATTTTTCAAGCATCTCCTTAAACACATTTTCCGGGAGCGATTTTTCCCCTTTAAAGACGGAATAAATCGCAACGCGGTTATAGCCGATTGCTTCGGCAAAATGAGAAACGGGAATCGAGTTTTCCTTGAGCGTAGCCTTGAGCAATGCTCCGAAATTCATGTGCGCAGCCTCCTTTGTTGAATAGGGATTCTGTGTACAGTACAGATAAGTTGATTTATTTTAACATATCAGAAAAGTTCTGTCAATCTTACCAAAAACGCAGTATGCGTCAAAAAACGGCTGAAAGCCTTATAAATAAAGGGATTCGGGGACTGTAAAGAAGTGTAAAAAAGTGTAAAAATATTTTTTTACACTCCGTAGGAGTTGAAAAAAACGCCGCTCGTTGCTATTATATTATCATTACTCGGGGCATGTAATGCCGCTATTTTGAAAATCGGACACCATCGTACGAAAATCGGAATAATAAAATCGGAAAAAATCACACCCATATGAAAGCACACCGCAGCATTTTTTGCAACGGTGTGTTTTCATTTCCTTCAACACTTGAAAAACGTCTGATTTTAGTGTATCATACCTTTATATTCAGCCGTTTTTAAATCGGCCGAAAGGAGAAAAACGATGAAAAAATTTCTTTCACTTCTGCTTTGCGCCCTGCTTGTTCTTCCGGTGCTTTCGCTCGCGGCTTCCGCCGCAAACACCGGCTGCGGCGGAGATTGCCCCAACGCGCCGTCAATCGTTTTGCCCGGCCTTTTCCAGAGCGAGACGTTTTATTACAACGAAAACGGAGAGGTCATGCTCGACTCAAACGGAGAGGTACGCAAGGGACCGTTCTTCCTTGACACTCCCGAGGTCATCAAAAGCGCGATAAACACCGCTTTGCTGCCGCTTGTCAAAACGCTTGCGACCCAAAAGGACGCCGAGCATGAATTTGCCAACGCCCTCGGCGACGTTCTCGGCGAAGCCCTCATGGAAAGGATCAAATCCGATGAAAACGGAAACATGGTCTATAACGTCCGTGCAACGCAGTATAACACGAGCCTTGCAAACCTCAGCGAGCACGACAGGGACTACGCACTGAATGCGATTCCGCTCAATGACTACATTGAAAAAGTCGGCGCAGACCACCTCTACTTCTTTTCCTATTCCTCCTTTGACAACATTGAAAGGCTCGCAAAGCAGGTTGTTGACCTGATTGAAACAGCAAAAAGAGAAACCGGCCACAGCAAGGTCAACATCGTTCCGATAAGTCAGGGCGGCTCAATTTTCAACGCTGTGATGGAGTATTACCCCGAAGTTGCCGAAAGCATCAACCGCGTGGTATATATCGTTCCGGCTGCGGACGGCTCAAACCTCATCGGCGACATCTATGCCTACGGCCTTAACGACAGCGACGAAGCCCTCTATGACTATATGTTCCCGATGCTCCTTTCAAAAGACAGCGAATGGGCGGGATACCTTGTCAACTTCCTTTTGAGGATATTTCCAAAGGACGTTCTGAACGATGTTCTTGACATTGCCGTTGACAAACTGATTTCGGAATATCTTTCAAACACGACCTGCCTTTGGGCACTCATCCCCTCCTCGTCTTATCCGATCGCGCGCGAAAAGTACCTGACAGGAGACAGCAAGGCCGTCATCCGAGAGCAGACCGACAGATATTACAAAGCGCAGCTGAACGCAAAGAAAAACATCCTCGCGATGAGAGAAAAGGGCGTTCAGGTCTTTGACCTTGTCGGTTACAACAAGGCACTTTATCCGATAGTCGCTTCATGGAACAAAGTCAACGCGGACGGAATCATTCAGCTCAGTTCCTCCTCGCTCGGCGCGGTGAGCGCAAAAATCGGCAGCACTCTCGGCGAAGGCTACACCCAAGAGGGCAATTCCTACGGCACCTGCTCAGACCCGACACATAACCACATCGACCCGCGCAATATTGTTGACGCTTCGGCCGGACTTCTTCCCGACCACACGTTTTATTTCTATAGCCAGGATCACGAGCAAACCGGCAGCTGCGACGTTGTAATCAAGCTTGCAACAAGGCTTATGTGGGATAAGAGCTTCAAAGATGTCTATTCCTACCTGAATGAATATCCGCAGTTCAACGAGTTCAGAGTGACAAAATGGGTAACGGGTCCGCTTGAAAGCATGAAGAATTACGACACAAGCAATCTTTCTCCCAAAGACGCGGCAGAGCTTGAAGCCGCGATTGCCGCGCTCGATTCCGAGCTTCAGAAAACCGTTGTTGACAAAGAAGCTTTTGACGCTGCCGTAGCACGCTTCAACGCAATTAAGGATAAAATCACCTCAACGCAAGACGAAAGCGAAAAGAAAAAGGAAACGTTCAAAACAAAGCTCACCGAGTTGTTTACGATTATTTTGCGCTTCCTTTCAAAAATCTTTAATGGTGTGTTCGGTTTCAGAGGTTTTTCAAAGTAAAAATAACCGGCCGAAAAGAGCCAACAGACTTCAAGCCTGAAAACCGAATAATAAAGGGGCTGCCGCATTTAGATGCAGAAAGTGTTTTCTTTGCCCCAAAGCTGTATGTAGATACCGCGAGTGGGCAAAAAAACGCTTAAAAGAGCAAAATTATTTTTAGATTTCATCAATAAACAAAGACTATATTTCATAGGAAGCCTTGGTTTTGATAAGCCTCGTGAAATATAGTCTTTTTCTTTTTGTTTTGCTCTTTGGTCTGCGCTAAATGCGACAGCTCCTTTTTGCACAAATTTTGCTCTCAGACGTTATACTGAATCTCCGGATCGCCGAGCACAAGCAGCCGCTTAACCAAAACATAGCTGAGCATTTCAAGCCTTTGAGCGTCAATCGGCTCATCGCTTCGCAGCCAATCACCTATCATTCCGTAAAAGCCGTTGGAAATGAAGGAATAAAACAGGTCGTAATTCGCGCGGTAATCGGTTTTGTGGTACGCCTTATAATATTCAAAATTGAAATCGCTGAACAGTTTTCCGAGACGCGGAACAAATGTCGGCGAAAAGGCGGAATCAAGCAGCATGAGCGAAACGTCCTTGTTGCGCGCAAAAAGGCCGACCATTTTTTTTATTGTTGCAAGAACATTTTTCGGGAACCCCGTTTCTCTGAACTCGTCAATATATCCCTCGACCTCACCGATCATTCGGTTTTCAATTTCTTCAATCAAATCAAAAATGTCTTTATAGTGGAAATAAAAAGCGTTGCGGCTCAACTGAGCCTCGTGACAAATCTCCTTTACGGTAATCTTGTTAAGCGGCTTTTCTCTTGCAAGCCGGGCAATGGCGTCCTCAAACGCCTTTTTTGTTTTTTTCACACAGCTATATCTTTTTGGCTCCTCCATTTTTTCCTCCTCATTAAAAATTTTAAAATTCCGGAACTAAAGGTACAAACCGAAACAGAATGTAACAATTGTTCCACCGCGTTTTGAATTGTAAATTGACACTGTTCCTGAGTGTGATATAATCAACAGCGAAAAGCTGATATGATTACACTCTATCACAATTTTTACACCGTGTCAAACAAAAGATATTAGAGGAGGAGACACACGATATGGCAAGTTACAGCGAATATAAGGTTCCCGACAAACACTATCTGCGTATGCCGAAGGAGGAATCCTGCTATGAATACCTTAAAACGTGTTATGGCAGAATCTCTAAGGATATCGGAGACGATTACACCGCCTTCGTCACCCCGATTGCAGACCAGCTCGCCGAAACGGGGATGAAAAAGCTCTTTTCGGACATTGAAAAGCTTTCGGCTTTCTTTGCGCATGAAGGGCTCAAAAAAGGCGACGTTGTTGCCGTTTTTATTCCCACCTGCGGCCACGCGCTGACAATTTTTTACGCCCTCAACAAGCTCGGCGTCATTGCAAACTTTGTCCATCCCCTTCTTCCGCCGGACGCTCTTCAGGGAATCATGGAACACACAAAGTCAAAAATGCTGTTTGTTCTTGACGTGATGTGTGCTCCGTTTGCTTCGGTAATGGAAAAGTATCCGACCGTTGTCTGCTCGCTTTCCGATTATTGCAGCGGCACGGCTCTCCAGTATGCGCTTTACAACGAAAAGCAGAACGCTCATGTTCCGGATCTGCCGACCGTTACCCGCTTCAAGGACGCACTGAGCAACGATTATCCCATTCCGGAAACGGACAGCAATCCGGGAAAGAACGATGCGGTTTATATGCACGGCGGCGGAACCACCGGAAAGAGCAAAACCATCATTCTTTCCTCCTACGCCTTCAACAATGTTGCGTATAAATACTACCTCATTGATCAGACGCATAATTACAAAGAGGATTATGCAATCTGCACTCTTCCGTGTTTCCACGCCTACGGCCTCGGCGGCGCAATGCTTTACACAGTCTGCAACGCATACAGGCCCGTTCTTATCACCAAGTTTGACCCTCTCCAAACAAATGAAATTATACGCAAGCTCAAGGTTACGGAAATTCTCGGCGTTCCGAAAATGTATCAGAACCTTGCCGCACAGCCCAACTTTGAAAACGAAGGGCTTAAAAACCTTGTTTATACCTTTGCCGGAGGAGACCTTGTCAGCCTTGAGTTTGTTGAAAAATTCAATTCGATTCTAAAAAGCCACGGTGCGGTCGCCCGCCTCGGAAGAGGCTACGGTCTTACGGAAATGTGCGCTTCCTGCACGTCAAACAGCGCTCAGTTCTATAAAGAAAGCACCTGCGGCTATCCCCTTGCAGGCATCGACCTTGAAATTTGGGACGATGACTGCAACAAGCTTCCTCAGGGAACCGTCGGAGAAATCGTTGTTTCCGGCAGTACCATGATGAACCGTTATCTTCCGGACGATGATGTCACCGAAACCGGAATCTATACCGATGAAAACGGAAAGAACTGGATCCGCACGGGAGATATGGGCTACCTTGATGAAGACGGCCACATGATCTTTTCCGGAAGGAAGAAGAGAATAATCATCATCGCCGGCTATAACATCTATCCGGCCACGATTGAAGAAAAGGTTTCGCGTCTTGATTACATCAAAGAAGTCTGCGCCGTTCAGGGCTATGACGACAAAACAGGAAAGCCGCTCGTCAAGCTTTGCGTCTCTCTCACCGACCCGAACGCAGACAAGGAAAAGGTCATTGAAGACCTCGAAGCCTTTTGCAAAAGGAAGATTGAAGGCTATGCCTGCCCGAGAAAGTTCCAAATTCTCGACCTTCTTCCGCGTACCAAAATGGAAAAGATCGATTTCCTCAAGCTCTGCGACAAGGTTCCCGTTTAATCTCTACATAAGGGACTGTCGCATTTAGCGCAGACCAAAGAGCAAAACAAAAAGCAAAAGACTATATTTCACAAGGCCTATCAAAACCAAGGCTTTCTATGAAATATAGTCTTTGTTTATTGATAAAATCTAAAATAGATTTTGCTCTTTGGTCTGCGCTAAATCCGGCAGCCCCTATTATTATTTTCACTTTTTATACGCCTGAATATGCATTAAAGCCGCCGTCAACAGCAATCGTTGTTCCGGTGATGAAGCCCGAATACGCCTCATCGCAGAGGAAGAGCAGCGCGCCCTCCAGCTCCTGCGGCTCGCCTAAGCGCTTCATCGGCGTTGCGGCAAGAATTTTTCCGGTTCTCGCTGTCGGCGAACCGTCCTCGTTCCAAAGCAGTGTCTTGTTCTGGTTGGTTGAGAAAAAGCCCGGAGCAATTGCATTGACGCGGATTCCCACGTCTGCAAAATGAACCGCCATGAACTGAGTGAAGTTCTGAACGGCCGCCTTTGCTGCGGAATAGGCCGGAATTTTCGTCAGCGGACGGTAAGCATTCATTGAGGTTATCATGACAATGCAGGTGTTCTCCTTCTTTGCCATATCGGGGGCAAAAACCTGAGTCGGAATAAGCGTTCCGAGGAAGTTTAGGTTGAAAACAAAGGAGATTCCCTCCGGGTCAAGGTCAAAAAAGGTTTTGACGTCCGGGGAATTTTGAAGAAGGTCAACCTTTTCAAGCGTCTCCTTTGTTGTTGTGCCCTTGGGGTTGTTTCCCCCGGCTCCGTTGAGAAGAATGTCGCACGTTCCGAAGCGTTCAAGAACCGCATCACGCGCCTTCTGCATACTCTCCTTTTGAAGCACGTTGCAGGCGAACGCGGCCGCTTCGCCGCCTTCGGCAACAATTTCATCGGCAACCTTTTGCGCCGCTTCGCCGTTGATGTCAAGAACGGCAACCTTTGCGCCCTGCCTTGCAAGCGCTTTTGCAAAACCCGAGCAAAGCACACCGCCGCCGCCCGTGACAACGGCAACTCTGTTTTTAAGGTTTTCATGAACGAACATAGTTATCACCCTTTGCATTATGAATTTCTGTTTTTAATGATTAAAATTACAATGAATATCAAAAATTAAACCGATGCCGGCACACGCAGAGCCACCGTTTTTTCAAAATCAACTGTAATTTTTAATGGCCTGCATAACCTTGTTTGCGGCCGGAATTGCGTCATTATATCCGATTCCGCCGTTTTCAAGGCAAACAACGATTGCATACGGAAAGCTCGTGTCCTGAGAAAACCCGACGAACCACGCGTGGCTCTTTTTTCCTTCAACCTCGGCCGAGCCGGTTTTTCCGCACATTTTGAGGCCCGGGAACTGCCAGTCGCCGTAATAGTTTTCAACGTTGGAGCGCAACATTTTTCTGACCTTTTTGGCAATGCCTGCGTCAAACTTCATGTTTTTGTCAACCGTTGTCTTTTGTGCCAGAAGCGAGGTCTGGGTCGAAACAGTGTTCGGAATAACGGCCTCTCCGCCGTTTGCAACGGCACCCATGAGCATGAGCATACGGCAGGGATTCACGAGCGTTGTGTATTGGCCGATACCTGCCCAGCCGCGGTCAAGCTTTGTTGATTTTGAAAGGTCAAAATAGCTTTTGACGGTCGTCATTCCGTTGACGCTGACCGTTTTGTCAAAACCGAGCTGCGACGCGGTCTGCATCATTTTGTCGTTGCCGAGCTCAACGGCAAGCTGTGCAAACGCGCAGTTGCAGGAAACGTTCAGCGCACGTTCAAAGCTGACTTTTCCGTGAACGCTGTTGCAGATTACCGCCTGCTTTCCGATCTTATACCTTCCGGTGCAGCTGAAGGTGCGTTTTGAAACATTTGGAATGTTCTGAATCGCGCAGATAGTTGTGACAACCTTGAAGGTTGAGCCCGGAGTGAACACGCCCGAAATAAAGCGGTTGAGGTAGATTCCGTCATATTTTCCGCTTGTGTCCGTGTCAATATCGGTGGGCTTGTTGAGAGGGTCAAAGCTCGGAGCGGAGACCATGCAGACCACGTCTCCGGTCTTGTAGTTATAGGCACAGATTGTGCCCTTGTTGCCTACAAGCGCGTTATACGCAGCAGCTGAAATATCTGCATCAACCGTAAGCTTCATGTCGTTGCCCTTTTTGTCCCTGACCGTTTTATAAACGCCGTCAACAAAGTTGTAGCCTATGAGATACGGACGGTATACAGTCTGAAGCCCGGTTGAAATATAGCCCTGAGAATCGCCGACAAGATGCAGCGTTGCAAGGCGGACTGTTCCGTTTTCGTTGTATATACGTTCACCGTCCTTGCTTGCAACAAGGACTTCGCCGTCGCGGTCATAGATCGCGCCCGCCGTTGAAAGCTGGCGGTATTTATAGATGTGCTCGTTGAGCCTGCTTGACGCCCACTCATCCGCGTTTGTAACAAAGGAATACGCCATAAAGATAAGTCCGGCAAAAAAGGCGGCAACAAGAGCAAAAATGACATATGCGCGCCGTGTTGTGTTTCTCATTTTATGCGTCCTCCTTTAAGCCGATTTGAAAACCTTCGGATATGTTCGAACGTCCGCCGCCTTGATGAAGGCAAACAGCGCCCACGAACAGATCATGCTTGAACCGCCCTGGCTGACGAACGGAAGCGTAACGCCGGTCAGCGGAAGAATGTCGGTGATTCCGAAGATATTGAGACAGGTTTGGAAAAGCAGCATCGTTGCCGCAGAGCAGGCCGCAATTGAATAGAACGTTGACGGTGCGCTGCGTGAGGTACGGATTGCATAGACAGCGATGATTGCAAAGGAAATGACGATTGCAAAAGCGACTATGATCCCAAGCTCCTCGCAGACCATTCCGAAAACAAGGTCGGTTGAGGCGGCGGCAATGTAGCGCAGTCTGCCGTTGTTGATTCCGAGCCCCTTGAGACCGCCGCTGACGGAATATATCAGCGTTCTGACCTGCTGATATCCGCTTGTGTCATAGTTTTCCCAAACGTGTCTGTAAACGGCAAAACGCGCCGCAACATAGGGCTTGAAATAAATTATCAGAATTGCACCGAGCAGCGCGCCGACACAAATGAAAACAAGGGAGCGAATATCGCCCGAACGCATGAACGCAATGACAAGGAACGTTCCGAAAAAGATGAGCGCCGTTCCGAAATCGCGCATTAGGAAAAGCACGCCGATGCAGCTTATTGCAAAGCCTATGTAAAGATAGATATTCTTCGTTGTCAAGAGCTTGTCAAGTGACGCCGCGCCGACAAAAATGAAAGCGATTTTGACAAATTCCGAGGGCTGAACAGAAATTTTTCCGCCGATAATGAGCCAGTTATATGCTCCGTTGATTGCATTGCCGGCAAAGCGAATGAGCAAAAACGAGCCGGCAAGAAAACACAAAGCAAAAACCGCAACCGGAAGTCTCACAGCCATGACCCTTTTGACGTCCTGAAGGAACCAAAGGAGAACGTCATAAACAATAATTCCGATTATAACGGCGGCAAGCTGCTTGATGTGGCCGGTCTTTGAAACACTCGCTGTGAGCGTCATTCCGATTCCGGAAAGGAAGAACGCAATGAATTCCAATTCAAAGTTGACCTTTTTGAAAACGAGGTGCATCACGGCAACGTATATCCACTCAAAGGCGGTGAAGCCGATGAAGCACAGCGCATTGATGGGAAAAAACACTGTTCCTTCAAATATGACCGGAAGGGAACAGAAGAACTGAAAGACAGTCAGCATCAAAAGAATAAAGCCGCGGTCAACGTAGCGGTATTTTCTTCTCATACTGTCCTCACGTGAAAGAGCCTTCAGCTTGTTTTTCATCATTCAGCCCTCCCTTGATTGATTTTGACCTTGGACGAAAAGCAGAGCCGTTCATCGCCTATGGTTATGATATCGCCGTTGAAAAGCAGCTGCGGCTCCTTCACGCGGTTCCCGGCGAGGAAGGTTCCCGAAGCGGAGCCGCAGTCCTCAATTGCCCAGCCATCATCATAGAGCACCAGCAGAGCGTGCTTCCTTGAAACGGTCGGCGAAGAGAGCCGTATATCGCAGCCCGAGCCGCGGCCGATTGAGACTTCGTTGCCGGAAAGAACGTATGCGTCTCCGGTTGAAAGGTTGAAAACGGTTGGACTTTGAACAGAAAAGCCTTTTTGTTCGTCAGTCGGTGTGCTGACGCTCTGTTCGCCCTCAAACTCCGGCGTAACGCGCTGAGAATAGACCTCGTTTCCGTCCTCCCGAGAAGTGCCGAAGGACGAAGTGTTATAAGAGGAGGATGAGGTTTTTTCAAAATGCAGCGTCGGACGGTTATTGTCGTCATAGTAGCTTTCCATGCCCTGTGCTGCCGATGCAGCCGTATTTCCGTAAGACTCGGCAGCGGACGGCCGTGAAACAGGCGGTGCCTGCGGCGGACGTACGGGGGCTTCTCTTTTCACCGGTGCAGCAGATGCTGCCGAGGTTTTTCTTGAGCGGCGTTTTTTTCCGACAAGCTGAACCGGGTCATCGGCAATTTCAAAGCGGTACTGCGCGTTGCCGAAGGTGAGCATATCGCCGCCGTTGATGGTGGCTTTTTTGTCAATTTTCTCTCCGTTGACAAGGATTCCGGATTTTGAAAGCAGGTCATAGATATACCAGCCGTCAATTCTGCGGCTGATTACCGCCTGAAAACGCGAAACCGTGTCATAACCCACAACAACGTCGCAGGAGTTACTGCGTCCGATTGAAGTTTCCCACATATTGAGCGCATAACGTTCGCCGTCTGCGGTGTCAACAATATACCCGTAGGTTTTTTCCTTCGGGTGGCCGAGAAGGAGCGAAAGCATACACTTTATGAGGATGATAAGTGTTATTGCAGGCAGGATATACCTTGAAATTCCTATTACAATTCCCATAAGAACCTCCGAAAGTTATGTTAAAGCCAAAAAAGGCAAAAGAACGACAAACCGAAAAGCGTTCTGACAGTATACACCGATTGATTATACCATAAAATTCTCTTCTGTTCAGTATTTTTTTGGGAAAAGTTGAAAAAAAGTTGAAAGAGTGTTATCATAATACGCGATATGATACCCATAAAAAGGGGTGCGCGCCGCTTCTGGCGGACCGAAGCCCCGAAAGGCAGGCAAAGCAAAATGAAAACAATTGAAATGATCGTCCCCTGCTTCAACGAAAGCGATGTTCTTCAGATGTTCTATGACGAGGTCACTCCCGTTATGCAGTCGCTTGAAGGCTTTGATTACTCCTTCATCTTCGTCAATGACGGCAGCTCGGACAGTACACTTGATATTCTCAAGGCTTTCGCACAAAAAGACAGCCGCGTGAAATACATTTCATTTTCCCGCAACTTCGGCAAGGAGGCCGCAATGCTGGCCGGCCTCAAAAACAGCACGGCGGACTTTGTCGGAATTCTTGACGCAGACCTTCAGCACAGCCCCGAGCTGATTCCGGAAATGCTCAAAGCCGTTACCAAGGAGGGCTTTGACGTTGCCGCGGCAAAACGCAGCGACCGCAAGGGCGAAAGCGGACTCAAGAGCTTCCTTTCCGATATGTTCTATAAGGTTGCGAACCGACTGACCGAGGTTGAAATCGATCCCGGCGCCCAGGATTTCAGAATCATGAAACGCAAGGTTGCCCTTTCAATTGTCTCAATGGCCGAACACAACCGCTTTACGAAGGGAATTTTCAGCTTTGTCGGCTTTAAAACAAAATGGTTCGCCCACGAGAACCGCGAAAGAGCCGCAGGCAGCACAAAATGGAACCTTGTCAAGCTTTTGCGCTACGCCTTTGACGGGATCCTCGGATTTTCAAATTCTCCGCTGCGCATTCCGCTCTGGTCGGGTGCAGTGCTCGGCTTTGCGGGCTTTGTTTATCTCATCGTTTACATCATCTGCCGCTTGAGCGTCGGAATATCTGCGCTCCACCTTTTGCTCTCGGTTCTTCTTCTTCTCGGCGGCCTCATTCTCGTCTCTCTCGGAATCATCGGCGAGTATATTGCAAGAATATATACCGAGGTCAAAAGCAGACCGCCGTATATCATCGACGAAACAAATATTTAAAGGTTGACACAACTTTTCACCTGTGGTATAATCAACGTGTAATTAACTTGGAGGTAAAGGAATTATGAAACACATTAAAACTGTTGAAACCCGCAATCTTTGCGAAAGCGCCAAGAACGGCGGCTGCGGCGAATGCCAGACTTCCTGCCAGTCAGCCTGCAAAACCAGCTGCGGTATTGCCAACCAGGCTTGCGAGAACAAAGAAAGCAAATAATTCAAAAACGATCGTTCAAAATGCCGTCCCTGAAGGGCGGCATTTTTAATAGAAAGGTATTGTGAAACCAATGATCCATCAATATAAACTCCTCGGCTGCAACATTGTTCTTGACGTCTGCTCCGGCTCGGTTCACGTTGTTGACGACGTTGCCTATGATATCATCGCCCTTTTTGAAGAGCATGACCGCGATTCTGTTCTCAGGGAGATCGGAGAAAAATATAAGGACAGTACAGAGGTTACAAAAAAAGACATTGCCGAATGTTACGACCAGGTGCTTGAGCTCAAAAACGCCGGAAAGCTCTTTTTGAAGGACAGCTTTGAACCGATGGCGGGCGAGCTTAAAGCGCGTACCTGCGGCGTTATCAAGGCGCTGTGCCTTCACATTGCGCACACCTGCAACCTCAACTGCTCCTATTGCTTTGCCTCGCAGGGAAAATATCACGGCGACCGCGCCCTCATGAGCTTTGAGGTCGGAAAAAGGGCAATCGACTTTCTTGTTGAAAACTCCGGAACGCGCCGCAACCTTGAGGTGGACTTCTTCGGCGGCGAACCGCTCATGAACTTTGACGTTGTGAAAAAAATCGTGGAGTACGCAAGAAGCATTGAAAAAGAAAAGAACAAAAACTTCCGCTTCACCCTCACGACCAACGGCGTTCTTGTTGACGACGATGTGATAGACTTTTCAAACCGTGAAATGAGCAACGTTGTCCTCTCCCTTGACGGAAGAAAAGAGGTTCACGACCGCTACCGCGTCGATTACGCCGGAAACGGCAGCTGGGAAAAAATTGTTCCGAAGTTCCAAAAATTCGTTGAAGCCAGGGGCAAAAAGAACTACTATATGCGCGGAACCTTCACCCACGCGAATCCCGATTTTCTTGAGGACATCAAAACAATGCTCGGCCTCGGCTTTTCAGAGCTTTCAATGGAGCCGGTCGTTGCCGACGCAGATGACCCTGCGGCACTCACCGAAGAGGACAAGCCCACCGTTATGAAGCAATATGAGGACCTTGCAAAGCTGATGCTCGAACGCGATAAGGAAGGAAGACCCTTCACATTCTATCATTATATGCTCGACCTCAAGGGCGGCCCGTGCATCTATAAACGCATTTCCGGCTGCGGCTCGGGAACGGAATACATGGCCGTCACCCCTTGGGGCGACCTTTATCCCTGCCATCAATTCGTCGGCGAAGAAAAGTTCAAGCTCGGCGACATTTGGCACGGTGTTCAAAACACCGAAGTTCAAAATGAATTTGCCGGCTGCAATGTCTACGCAAGAGAGGATTGCCGCTCCTGCTGGGCAAAGCTTTATTGCTCCGGCGGCTGCGCCGCAAACGCATATCATTCGACCGGTTCTGTCAGAGGTATCTACAAATACGGCTGTGAGCTTTTCAAAAAGCGCATGGAATGTGCCATTGCGGTTGCCGCTGCGCGGGAATTCGGTGACGAAGGATGAAAACGCCTGTCTGCGATTTTGTGAAGAAATATGCCGAAGAAAATTCGGTGAGACTTCATATGCCCGGCCACAAGGGTAAAGCCTTCCTCGGTCCGGAAAAATTCGACATAACCGAAATTGACGGAGCGGACGAGCTTTTCTGCGCCGAAGGAATCATCAAAGAAAGCGAAGAAAACGCAAGCAACCTTTTCTCTTCAAAAACGTTTTATTCCGCCGGAGGTTCAACGCTCTGCATTCAGGCGATGCTCCACCTTCTTTCGCTTTATGCGCATTCAAAAGGAGAAACGCCGCGTCTGCTTGCCGCAAGGAACGCACACAAAGCATTTGTGAACGCCGCCGCGCTGCTTGACATCGAAATCGAATGGCTTTATCCAAAGGAAAAAGCATCATATTATTCCTGCCCTGTGACAGCGGACGAGGTTGATGCCGCACTCAAAATCGGCGGCTTTACGGCAGTCTACCTCACAAGCCCCGATTACCTTGGAAACCTTCAGGATATTGAAGGTATTTCAGAAGTATGCAAAAGAAACGGCGTTTTGCTTGCCGTTGACAACGCTCACGGAGCGTACCTGAAATTTTTGCCGAAGTCCCTTCATCCGATTGACCTTGGCGCAGATATCTGCTGCGATTCGGCTCACAAAACCCTGCCTGTCCTCACCGGCGGCGCATATCTTCACCTCGGGAGGACCGCGCCGAAGCTGTTTTTTGAACGGGCAAAGTCTTCCCTTTTCCTTTTCGGCTCAAGCAGTCCGTCATACCTGATTTTGCAGTCGCTTGACAACGCAAATGCGTTGCTTGAGGAATTCAAAGAAAACCTCGCCGCCTTTATTCCGCAGGCAAAAAAGCTCAAGGCGCAGATCGGTGCCCGCGGCTTTGAAATCTGCGGCGATGAGGTTCTCAAGCTGACAATTAAGCCGAAAAGCTTCGGCTACAACGGAATCGAGCTTGCGCAAAAGCTCATGAGAGGCAAAATCTTCCCTGAGTTTTATGACCCGGATTTTGTTGTGCTCATGCTTTCGCCGTATAACAGCAAAGAGGAGCTTGAACGGCTGCGGCTTTCGCTCTGTTCACTTTCAAAAAGAGCACCCGTTCTTTCGGCAGCTCCGCCGCTGCCGAGGCCTGAAAAGGTGCTAAGCCCGCGTGAGGCGATTTTCAAAAGCAGCGCCGTTCTTCCGGCAGAAAAGTGCCTCGGAAAGGTCTGCGCTCAAAGTGCAATCAGCTGTCCGCCGGCGATTTTGCTTGTTGTCTGCGGAGAAAAAATCGACGAAGCCGCCCTTGAAAGCTTCCGCTATTACGGCATTGACACCTGCACCGTTGTGGTGTAAAATAAATTTGGCAATATAAATTACCACTAAACAAAAACAAATTAAGGAGATTTTTTTGGAAAATTCAATCTTTAACTTGGAGAGTGTGCGCTGACCGGGAGGGTCGGCAAATACTTCTCCGCCGTTCCTCCCGAAACCGCGGATATTTTTCAGGAGGATCAAACATGAACCGCGAAAACAAACGCAAACAATTTGAAAAAGGTTATTACAAAACCCACGCCTGCAACGAGGTCTTCACCTGCAAGGTCTGCGGAAGGCTCATTACACCGGAAAACGCCGGGAGCAACCACAGAAATCACTGCCCGAACTGCCTTTCAAGTCTCCATGTTGACAACGAACCGGGAGACAGAGAAGCCGGCTGCGGCGGAATCATGGAGCCTGTTGCCGTCTGGGTCAGAGGAAAGGGCGAATGGGCAATCATCCACCGCTGCCGCCGCTGCGGAAAGCTCTCTTCAAACAGAGTTGCCGCAGACGACAATCCGATGAAGCTGATGAGTATTGCAATGCGGCCGCTGACCTCTCCGCCGTTTCCGCTTGAGCGTATTGAAGAAATGACGGCACTCATGGGCGGCGCAGGCAGCCTTAAATAACCGAAAAAGCGGCTTGCAGTTAGGAAACCGTCTGCGAGCCGCTTATTACGTTTTGGAAAAGTTCAAAAAACAACAAACAAAAGTCCGAACACGGCTTTCCTTGTGCCGTCTGTAAATAGTTGACAAATAGTTAACAATATGTTAACATAATGTTACCGCAAGAGCGGACATTAAAAGGAGGAAACACCATGCAGAAAATTCTCGCAATCATTCTCTTCATCATCTCGTTCTTCACCACGGGCGACATGACCAAGGCCAACGTCACTCTTTACAAAGACCTGACCGCAGGCGACACCACCGCTGTTTTTGTTTTTGAAAACAACACCGGCAAGGCTCTCAGCCAGGACATCAAAATTGAAACGATTGAAAAAGAGTTCCTCGGCCAGTGGGTAGAAGTTCCGTTCAGCCAGGCGATTCTTGAAACCGCAGGAAAATCAAGCTTTGAAACCAGAGTTTACCCCGGCGAAAAAGCCACTCTCCACGTTGATTTCATAACAACTGTCGGCGGAATTCCCGTTCAGGTTCCGCTCACGAGCGGCAACTACCGCATCACCGTCAGCTTCAAGACCGACGGCTACAGCAAAGTTACCGAAGGCTCGGTTACGGCAGACTTCACCGTTGCAAAGGCCGCGTAAAGACACTAATCAAAAGGGGAACCACCTCACAGCGGTTCCCCTTTTACTATACATAAAAACAGGGAGCAGCCGAAAAGCTGCTCCCTTCAAAATTGCTTTAATTACTGCTCAACAGCATAAACGCTGACTTTCTTGCGGCTCTTTCCAAAGCGCTCAAACTTAACCTTTCCGTCAACGAGAGCGAAGAGGGTATCGTCTGAACCCTTGCCAACGCCGTTGCCCGGATGGATGTGAGTTCCGCGCTGTCTGACAAGAACGTTGCCGGCAAGAACGAACTGACCGTCTGCACGCTTTACGCCGAGTCTCTTGGATTCGGAGTCACGGCCGTTACGGGTCGAGCCCATTCCCTTTTTATGAGCGAACAACTGAATGTTGATTTTAAGCATTTTGCTTGCACCTCCGTACTATTTTTTGATTGAAACGTTTCTTACCTTCAAATAATCCTTGCAGTCCCCTGCCAAAGCTTTCAGGTGGAGCCGAAAGCCTTCAAAAAGCGGCTGAAGCGCTTCTGACTGAGAAAAGGGAACCGAAAGGCTCAAAAAACCGTCTTCGTTTTTGATTTCGGCCTTGATGTGATAGATATCGGTCACGGTGTTCGTGACCATGTATGCACACGAGGAAACAGCTGCGCAAATGATGTCTTTGCCCTGTTCGGCAAAGCTGCTGTGGCCGCTGATTTCAAACCCGACGAGCTTTTTTTCATGCAGAAGGAACTTTGCAAAAATCATTTTCAGGCGTTGATTGCGGTGATCTGAAGCTTAGTGTAAGGCTGTCTGTGACCCATCTTGCGCTTTGCGTTCTTTTTGGGCTTGTAGGTGAAGACAACGACCTTTTTGGCCTTGCCGTTCTTAACGACCTTTGCGCTGACACTTGCACCGTCTACGAAAGGTGCGCCGACCTTGATCGACTCGCCGTCTGCCGAAACAGCAACGACTTCGCTGATTGTGATTTCGTCTTCTGCCTGAACGTCAAGCTTTTCAACAAAGATCTCGTCTCCGACTGAGACTTTGTACTGCTTTCCGCCGGTCTGGATGATTGCGTACATTTTCTTTCATTCCTTTATTATGGACTCGCTGCGTCAGGCGCAAGGACTGCTTCATGGCATGAAAAAACACGCCGCCCATAGCACGCGGTATGAGTGATTATAGCAGAACCGTCATCTTTTGTCAACTGAAAAAGAGCCGTTTTTTCAAAAAAAGCGGGCAAAAAATTCCTTCCGAACCTGCCGGAGCTTTTTGAAAAGCAAAATTTCCGTTTGAAGGCTGAAAAAGCCTTTAAAATACCCTCAGAACATTGACATTTTTTATAAAATATGTAAAAATATAGGGTGTGAAAAATCGTTAAATTTTGTCAGGAAAGAGGAATCAGCTATGCCCGGATCGATGCAGTACATCAAAAAATTCGGAAATGTCTCGTTCACGGAAATGCCGTTTTGCGACGCAGACAACATCGCCCTTTGCGAGGTTTTCTATATGCCGTTTGACAAAGTCGTTTCCGAAAGCTTCACAGAAGAACCGCGAAACTTTGACGAGGTCTGCCGCGCAATGTTCAGCTATAACGGCAATCGCCACCGCGCTCCCGGCCTTGTTCTCAGGCGCGGAATTTCCGTCAAAATGATGGAGATGGCAAAACAAAAAAGATATGCCGAAATGAAGGTCGTTGCCTGCACGGAGGTTTTCAAAACAAACCCCGCCGTTCAGTTCGGCGCCGCAACGTTCATCCTTCCGGACGGAACGCTCGTTGTTGCCTTCAGAGGTACCGACGACAGCATTGTCGGCTGGAAAGAGGATTTTGATATCTTCCTTAAGCGTTCAATTCCCTCTCACCGACTTTCGGTTGAGTATCTTGAAAACGTTGCAAAGCATTTTGACGGCGACATCATCGTTATGGGTCACTCAAAGGGCGGAAACGTTGCCCTTTACGCCGGACTCAACTGCTGCGAAAAAACACGCGCAAGAATCAAGTGCCTTTATAATGATGAAGGCCCGGGCTTCTTTGACAATTCGCCATACAGAACCAAGGCATACAAGGATCTGCTTCCGAGATACCGCCACTTCATTCCGAGCGCATCCTTCATCGGCGTTCTGCTTGCAATCGACAAGGACTACAGCGTTGTCAAAAGCAGCCGCCTGCTCGGCCCGATGCAGCATGACCTTTCAACCTGGCAGATCGTTGACGGTGACGTCAGACTTCTTCCCTCGGTTTCAAAGCTTGCAAAAATCAACGAGCTTATTCTTTCCGGAATCATCTATCGCATGAACCGCGAACAGGCGGAAAACTTCGGCCGTGTTGCAGACGCAGTTGTTGACGGTATGGGTCAGGAGAACCTTCTCGGCGTTTCAAAGCACGTTCCCTCCGTCGTCAAAGGCGCTGTTCAGTCATGGAAAGAGCTTGACGAGGAAGCGAAGCAGGAGCTTAAAGAAACTTTCGTCGGAACCGGCGAAATCATCAAAGGTTCGGTGAAGCTCGTTGTGAACGAAAAGAATGAAGAAAACGTTCAGGAAGCCCTTGAAGAACTTGGCTCACATGGCGTAACGGTTCCCGTAACACAGTAAAACTCACCTGTCGTTATACAGAAAAATCAGACTGCGGCCGATGTGCGGCAGTCCGATTTTTTTTAAATTGCAAGCTTCAAAAGAACTGCAGTCACAACCGCACCGCAAAGGGCGGAAAGAATGAGCTTTGCCGCGCCGAAAAGCCGTGCTTTTTTGAGCTTTGTCGCAGGAGGAAGAGTTGATGTGCCGGCAATCATTCCGGCGCGCTCGCGGATTTTTCCTTCGCTCACCGAAGCGTACTCCGGCTTCACGAAGAACATTATTTTTTCAAAATATTCACAGCCGGTATCATTGACCTCAACAACCTGCCTGTTGACCCCTTTTATCATAAACGTTCACCGCTTTCTGTTATTCTTTACTTTTATGTTTAACCGTCGAAAAAGTAATATTCCGCCGCAGGGTGCTTTTTTAAAAGCAAAAACAGGCAAAGTCGGTATTATTTTTTGCAAAGTCCAAATGTGTTCAAACGTTGAAAATTGTGTGGAAAATGTTAGCAAAAGCAGTTCTCCTGCCTTTATTTTTCCCGTTTTTCGGCTGTTAAAAACAAAAAGGCGGTTTTAAACAAAAATGTTCAAAACCCTTTGGCAGAAATCGGCATTTAATGACTTTTTTTGCTTGATAAAGCTTTGAAGATATGTTATCATAAAGAATAGAGCGAATTTAAACAGACCGAAAGGAAATGATATATTATGGAAAACACTCAGACCGAAAAAAAGCAAAAAATATTAAGCTGCATTCAGCCCTCAGGAATTCCCACCCTCGGAAACTATCTCGGCGCGCTCAAAAACTGGAAAACACTTTCGGAAGATTTTGACTCCGCTTTTGCCGTTGCCGACCTCCACGCAATCACCGTCAGGCAGGAGCCTGCAAAGTTCAGAAAGCAGATCCATCAGGTTCTGGCGCTGCTGCTTGCAATCGGCCTCAGCCCGGAAAAGAGCATCATTTTCATCCAGAGTCATGTTCCGGCTCACTCGCAGCTTGCATGGATTCTCAACTGCTATACGCAGTTCGGCGAAATGAGCCGTATGACCCAGTTCAAGGATAAATCAAAGGCACACGCAGACAACGTCAATGTCGGCCTTTTCGCTTACCCGGTACTCATGGCGGCGGACATTCTGCTTTATCAGGCAGACCTCGTTCCCGTTGGTGTTGACCAAAAGCAGCACCTTGAAATTGCGCGCGACATTGCAAACCGTTTCAACACCATCTATTCCCCGACCTTCACCATTCCCGACGCCTATATCGGCAAACAGGGTGCAAAAGTCATGTCGCTTCAGGATCCGACAAAGAAGATGAGCAAGTCCGACCCGAATCCGAAAAGCTATGTTTCGGTCTTTGACTCACCGGAGGTCATCGTAAAGAAAATCAAGAGCGCAGTCACCGACTGCGAGGGCAGCGTATATTACGGCGAGGGTAAGGACGGAATCAACAACCTCATGTCGATTTATTCCTGCTGCACGGGTCTTGATTTTGACGCGATTGCAAAAGACTTTGAGGGCAAGGGCTACGGCGAATTCAAGGCTGCCGTTGCCGACGCCGTTGTTGAAGAACTGCGCCCCGTCCGCGAGCGTTTCGACCGCTACATAAATGACCCGGCGTATCTTGCCGAGGTTGCCGCAAAAGGTGCGGAGAGTGCTTCAAGAATCGCCAACAAAACGCTCAATAAGGTCATGAAAAAAGTCGGCTTTGTTCTTCCGTGATTCCGACTTAAATTCCAATGAAATTCGCCGCCGAAGGCTTTTGCCTTCGGCGGCGTTGCTGTTTACAGAAAAATTATTCTTCAAAAAGCGGAGTTGAAAGATATCTGTCTCCGGTATCGGGAAGGAGAACAACGATCGTTTTGCCTTTATTTTCCGGCCTCTTTGCAATTTCAACAGCTGCGGCAACAGCGGCACCGGACGAAATTCCGACCAGGACGCCCTCTTCTTTGCCGATTCGCTTTCCGAAAGCAAATGCGTCCTCGTTGCTCACCGGGATGATTTCATCATAGATTTTTGTGTTGAGCACTTCGGGAACGAAGCCTGCTCCGATTCCCTGAATCTTGTGTGCACCCGCAACGCCGGTTGAAAGGACAGCCGAGGTCTGCGGCTCAACAGCAACGATTTTTATCTCAGGCTTCTTTTCCTTGAGGAACTCGCCTGTTCCGGTGAGCGTTCCGCCCGTGCCTACGCCGGCAACAAAAAAATCCACGTTTCCGTCGGTATCCTCCCAGATTTCCGGTCCGGTCGTCTTTCTGTGTGCCTGCGGATTCGCCGGGTTGATGAACTGGCCGGGAATAAAGCTGTTCGGGGTGTTCTTTGCAAGCTCCCCGGCCTTTTCAATTGCGCCCTTCATGCCCTTTGCGCCTTCGGTCAAAACGAGCTTTGCGCCGTAGGCCTTCATAAGCTTTCTGCGCTCAACGGACATCGTTTCCGGCATAACGATGATGATTTCATAGCCCTTTGCGGCGGCTACGGCGGCAAGGCCGATTCCCGTGTTTCCGCTTGTTGGTTCGATGATAACGGAGCCTTCCTTCAAAAGTCCTTTTTCTTCTGCATCCTCAATCATTGCTTTTGCGATTCTGTCCTTTACCGAACCTGCCGGGTTGAAATATTCAAGCTTCGCAAGAATTCTGGCTTCCAGCTTTTCGTTTTTTTCAAGATGTGTCAGCTCAAGCAGCGGAGTTTTGCCGATGAGTTCCGATGCGGTTTTATATATTCTTTCAGACATTGTTATTACCTCCACAATTTATTTTACCGCCTCAAAGCCGTGCTTGAGGTCGCTGATTATATCGTCAATGTGTTCGGTTCCGATTGAAAGGCGAATTGTGCTCGGAGTAATTCCGCCGGCAAGCAGTTCTTCTTCGGAAAGCTGGGAATGGGTCGTTGATGCCGGGTGAATCACAAGGCTCTTAACGTCCGCAACGTTCGCAAGCAGGGAGAAAAGCTCCAGGCTTTCGGTGAACTGCTTTGCTTTTTCGGCTCCGCCCTTGATTTCAAAGGTGAAGATCGAACCGCCGTCGTTCGGGAAGTATTCATCATAAAGCTCTTTTTCTCTTCCGACTGCAAGAGACGGATGATTGACCTTTTCAACCTGCGGATGATTTTTAAGAAAATCAACCACCTTCAGCGCGTTTTCAACGTGGCGCTCAACGCGAAGCGAAAGCGTTTCAAGCCCCTGAAGCAGCAGGAACGAGTTGAACGGAGAAATTGTTGCTCCCTGATCTCTCATGAGCGTTGTGCGCAGCTTCACGATGTATGCGCTCTTTCCGCAGGCTTCTGAAAAAACAATTCCGTGATATGAGGGGTTAGGCTCGCTGATTCCGGGAAACTTGCTGTTCTGTGCCCAGTCAAAATTGCCGCCGTCAACCACAATGCCGCCCATGACCGTTCCGTGGCCGCCGATGAACTTTGTTGCCGAATGAACAACGATATCCGCGCCGTATTCGATAGGCCTGAGAAGGAAGGGAGTTGCAAAGGTGTTGTCAACGATGAACGGTATGCCGTGCCTGTGTGCAATGTCTGCAATTGCGCGAAGATCGATGACATCCGAATTCGGGTTGCCGAGGCTTTCGGCATAGAGAAGCTTTGTGTTCTCCTTAATTGCCTTTTCAAAGTTTTCCGGGTCAGAGGGATCAACAAATGTCACGTCAAGGCCCTGATCCTTCAGCGTATTCGCAAAGAGATTGTATGTTCCGCCGTAAAGATTTGCCGAAGAAACTATATGGTCACCGACGAGGGCAATGTTCTGAACGGCATAGGTGATAGCCGCCGAGCCGGAAGCGGTTGCAAGCGCACCCACTCCGCCTTCAAGCGCCGCAATTCTTTCTTCAAAAACCGATGAGGTCGGGTTCTGAAGTCTGGTATAGATATTGCCGCCTTCTGAAAGACCGAAGCGGCCTGCCGCCTGAGCAGAGTCTCTAAAAACGTATGAAGTTGTTGCATAGATAGGCACAGCTCTTGCGTCTGTTGCCGGGTCGGGCTGTTCCTGACCTGCATGAACCTGAAGGGTTTCAAATTTATATTTACTCATTCAAATCTTCCTTTCGCTTTTCTGTAACAATTTTAAACCGCGTCTCAAAAAATGTCAACATCGTTCCATTCGTCCGAAGCGGAAGTTGCTGCGCAAAAGCGAGGTGAAAAACAATTGCATAATAAACCCACCTTTTTAATAGGTTGTTGAGATTATAGCACCGCGCCACACATCTGTCAAGAGCAAAAGAAAAAACCTAGGTATACTTTTCGGCTATTATCCGTCATCGCTTTTCTTTATACCGGGCACAAAACAAAATGAACGTCCCGGAAGTCTCCGGAACGTTCATCAATTTCATATTTCACCTTTCAGCTCATCAATATGAGCAAGTGCCTTGAAAAAGTCGGTAATGAGAACGAACAGCTTCTTTATGAAATCATTCAGCTCGTTTCTTTTTGTTACCGAAAGTTCAATATCGCTTTGCTCGAAATCGGCGGTTTTTTCAAACGAAAAAGTTGCCGAGGCCGAAGCATGGTCGGAAAGAGTTTTTCCACTTCCGTTTTTGAAGAACTCATAGGCAAAGGACTCGGGAACTACCTTCACTCCGCCGCCGTCACGGTAAAAGAACTTCTCGACTGAATTCCAGTTTCCCCACTCCTCAACGCCGGTTGCACGGAAGGAGGAAAAATCTTTGTAATCTCCGTTGTTATAAAGTTCGACCCAAGCTTCCTTCATACCGCAGCCTTCAAGAAAATACTCACTCAGTCCGTCGTCATATTCGTTGTCGTAGAAATAAGTATTGAAGTCGCCGGTAGCAATGACGGGCCTGTCAGTGCCTTTTGAATTGATAAGCTCGGAGAGCTGTCTGAAGTTGTCTCTTCTTGCTTCTCTTGAGCCGCTGTCTCCGTAAGCGTCGGCGTGAATGTCATAAAAGTCAACCAAAACACCGTCGCCAAGGTCAAGCACACAGTAAAGAATGCCCTTCGGCGTCATCTCATCGGCGCCGTTTGCAATCACGCCGTAAGCCTTCTCCCATTTTATGCGCGTTTCATTGTATAGCGGATATTTTGAATAGATATTCATACCGTCGCCGCCGGGAACGCCTCCGGTGTGCTGTGTTTCATAATCAAAGCCGGCGAGCGTTTTTTTGAGACTGCTGTGGTAGCCGAAATCCTCCTGAACCGCAATTACATCATAATTTTTTGAGGTGAGAATGCCGCCGATGTCAAGCTGATTCTGCTTCACATCCTTTTCGCCTTTGCCGATAAAGGCCTTGAAATCCGGCAAGCCGGAAACATTGTAGTTGCAGAAGGAAACGGTTTTCACCTGCGATGCCAGTGTCAGCGCAGGAAGCGCAGATAAAAGCAAAACACAGGCCAAAAACACGCTGAGAAGCTTGCTTGTCTTTTTCATAAATATATTACCCCTTTCAGGCAAAATAACCAATCAGCCATGCAAAACTTAATTCCCGCATAAAAGGCAAATGAGACAGGCTTTTAAAAAAGTCTGTCTCGCTTTTCGTATTTCCCTTTTTAAAAGCATTTTTCCATGCTATACGCGGTCGGCAGACCGCTTTCCCGATTACACAAGTAATTGTACGCCGCAGGAATCAAAAAATCAATTGACTGTTTCAACAACAAAATCATGTGCTTTTTGGTCAGTTTGGCGTTCAATGTTCTAATTCAGCCTTAATAAACAGTGAACATTGCTGAAAAGAATTAAAAAAGCTATGGAAAAATGAAAAAGGCTATGATATAATATCCTGTGTTAATTTGATCATTGTCTGTTCGCGCCGCTTTTCGGCGTTGTCCGTTCAATGAGATATAAGACTAAAGGAGACTAAAAAATGAGTGTAAAAGAACTTATCGTCAACGCCGGCAGCTCCTCACTGAAGTACACTGTTTTCCGTATGCCGGAGCAGGAGGTGCTTGCCAACGGAATTTTTGAACAGTTGACTACGCCGAAGCCCACCTTTACCCATAAGCTTCCGAACGAAAGCGGAAAGCTTGTCAAGGTTATTGAAAAAGAGCCGCTTGCTCCATATGCAACGCACGCAGACGCGATCAACACCCTCATTGAGACCCTCACCGGTAAAAAGTTCGGTGTTCTTTCCTCAATGGATGAAATTGCAGCCGTCGGCCACAGAGTTCTCCACGGCGGAGAAAAATTCAGCGGCTCCGTTCTCGTTACCGGGAGCGTTAAAGAAGCTATCCGCGAGTGCATTCCTCTCGGCCCTCTCCACAACCCGGCAAACCTCATGGGTATAGAGGTATGCGAGAAAATTATGAAGGGTATTCCGCAGGTTGCCGTTTTTGACACTGCCTTCCACCAGACCATTCCGGAGGAGGCGTATATGTATGCTCTTCCATACAGGTACTACAAGGAATACGGAATCCGCCGCTACGGCTTCCACGGAACCAGCCACAGATACATTGCGCTGAGAACCGAAGACTTCCTCGCCAAAAAATATCCCGGCAAGTATGACCCGGCAAAGCTTCGCGTTGTTACCTGCCACCTCGGCAACGGCTCCTCCCTTTCCGCAATCGTCGGCGGAAAATGCGTTGACACAACGATGGGTCTCACTCCGCTTGAGGGAATCATGATGGGCACCCGTTCCGGCTCGATCGACCCGGCGATCATTCCGTTCATTATGGAAAAGGAAGGTCTCACCGCTCAGGAGGTTGACACCCTCCTCAACAAGAAGTCCGGTATGCTCGGCCTTACCGAGGACGACGAAAACAACGAAGCAACCAGCGACAACCGCACAATTGAAAACAGAGCAAAAAACGGCGACAGGCGCGCAATGCTTGTTGAAGCGATGTTCTGCCACCAGCTGACAAAGCTCATCGGCGGCCTTGCGGCTGAAATGGGCGGCGTTGACGCTGTTGTTTTCACCGGCGGAATCGGCGAAAACAACCCCCATTACCGCACAAGAGTTGCAGAAAAGCTCGCCTTTCTCGGAACAAAGGTTGACGAAGAAGCCAACCACGTCAGAGGCGAAGAAATTGAAATTTCAACCGAGGACAGCACCCTCAAGCTGCTCGTTCTCCCGACCGATGAAGAGCTTATGATTGCAATAGACACTTACGACATCGCCGTTGCGAAATAAGCCTTCTTGCAAATATAAAAAATTTTTATTCGGCTGCTTTGTTGTTTTCAAAGCGGCCGTTTTTTTATATCGTATGTTTGAGATGAAAAAAAGACAAAAAAGCAACCGCTGTCTCTTTTTAAAATCAGGCAAAAATTTCACCTGAATTATGCACATAAATTTGTTGTTAAATAACCGTGAATTATGAGAAATGACTATTGATTTATTTGAGCTTTGGGTGATAGAATAACTACTGATATGAATTTTAATATTTCCCGTTTAAACACTTAAGCTGAGGAGAATTATGTTGAAAAAAGTCCTCTTTTCCGTTGTTGCATTGCTTGTTATCATCATCTATCCGCTGTGCAACCTAATTGCAATAAGTTCAAATAAAACCCCGCCCTCGGAAAATGTTTCCGAAGGCCTTTCTGTCGTTGAAAGTCTAGGGGAAGTGTCCGTTGAAAAAGCAGACAAGGCCGTCAAGGCCGCCGAGGATAAGCGAACCTACGTCCTCGACAAACCTGCCGCTAACACTATCGTTGAAAAACAAATCAAACAGATTGAAAAAGGAAAGCTCTCCTACCGCAAGGTCTTTTCAAGGGTATATATTGCCGGGGATTCGCTGATGGAAGGCCTTGAGGCCTACGGCATCCTCAACTCCAGCCACCTTTTCACAAAGGTCAGCGCAAGTCTCTATCACCTTGAAGAGGTCATGCCGAAGCTGATTTCAATCAAACCTCCTGTGCTCATTCTTCACTACGGACTGAACATGATAGGCGATCAGCAGTATCACGTTGATTCGTTCATCAATCAATACACAAAGGACCTTAAAACGCTCAAAAAAAAGCTGCCGGACACGAGAATAATCGTCAGCCTGCTTTTTCCGGTTGATACTTCCGTTGCAACGGCAAAACGCTTTAAATATGTTTCAAGATACAACAAAAGGCTCATTGGAATGTGTAAGGAGCTGAAGGTTGAATATCTTGACTCTTCACCCGTTTTCAAGGGTCACAACGAATTTTACGGAGCCGACGGAATCCACCTTTCCGCCGCGTTTTACAGCAAATACTGGCTTAAATATATAATGAAAGAAATGGAGATATACGCATGAGCAAACAAAGGCGGGGCGAAATTATCAGCGTTGTTTTGCTTTTTGTTTTCATCGGTTTTTTGTTTTTTCAAAACAGTGCGGGCACAAAAAGCGCCAAGGAGGTTTTTGAAAAGGTCTTTCTTGCCGAAGATCTGAGCTACCTCAAGGTTCGGGACAATGCCACGCTCAAAAAGGAATTCTCCTTCGGCGAAAAGGACGTTGAAAACGTTCTTTATATCTCCTCCGATTCAGTCATGGAGGTTCGTGAGCTGCTTTTGGTTGAAGCTAAAAGCAAGGACGACGTTGACGCAATAGTTGAAAAAATCAAGAGCCGCATTGAAGAAAAAAAGGCGCTCTTTAAAAACTACGCTCCCGAACAAAGCGCTCTGCTTGAAAACTACGCGCTGCAAAAAAAAGGAAAGTTCATCATGTTCACCGTTTCCGATTCACCGGAAAAATTTGTCGAAGCCTTCAAAAAAGCGTTGTAAAAAGGAGTTTGCCCAATGGTTTTCAGCAGTGCCGCCTTTTTGTTCGTTTTCCTTCCTGTTGTCCTTCTGCTATACTTTTTGAAGTTCTTCAGGAATGACGAGCAAAAAGAGCTTACCAAAAAAAATGCGGTTCTTTGCCTCTCAAGCCTTGTGTTCTACGCTTGGGGCGAACCGGTATATATTGTTCTGATGCTTTTGAGCATCTTTTTCAACTTCAACATCGGCATTGACCTTGAAAAAAACGCGGGGAGCGACAAAAAGCGCAAGGCCCTTTTTGTCTGTGCAATTCTTTTCAACCTGGGAATCCTCGCCTTCTTCAAATACTCCGGCTTTGTTGTTGAAAACATCAATTCAATTTTTTCGCTGAACATAAAATATGAAGCCTTTGCTTTGCCGGTCGGTATTTCGTTTTATACCTTCCAGGTGCTTTCATATATTATTGACGTCTATCGCGGAGACTGCAGCGTTCAATACAGCCTTTTGAATTTTGCAACCTATATTTCGATGTTCCCACAGCTAATTGCAGGCCCCATTGTTCAATACAATGACATTGAAAGGCAGCTTTCAGGAAGAACACACACAATCCGCAAATTCACCGCCGGAATTCTCTTTTTCATCCGCGGTCTCGGAAAAAAGGTCATCTTTGCAAATACGATTGGCGCGGTTTACACGAACCTCGCCGCCGGCGGAGCGGAAAAGCTCTCCTCGGTTGACGCATGGTTTGCCATTCTCTGCTATACGCTTCAAATCTACTTTGATTTCAGCGGATACAGCGACATGGCCGTCGGCCTCGGAAAAATGTTCGGCTTTGATTTTGTTCAGAACTTCAACTTTCCCTATTGCGCGGAAAGCATCAAGGACTTTTGGAGCCGCTGGCATATTTCGCTTTCAAGCTGGTTCCGCGACTATGTATACATTCCTCTCGGCGGCAACAGAAAGGGCACGGCAAGAACGATTTTCAATATCGCCGTTGTCTGGTGCCTGACCGGTCTTTGGCACGGGGCAAGCTGGAACTTTGTTGCCTGGGGCGCGTTTTACGGAATTTTGCTCATTGCGGAAAAGTACGTTTTCAAAGGCATTCAGGAAAAGCTTCCGCGCCCGATTCGAAGAATAATCACAATGTTTATTGTCGTTGTCGGCTGGGTATTTTTCTCAAGCGAAACGCTTTCTTCGGCCGTTTCGTTCCTCGGTTCAATGTTCGGCGCGAACGGTTTTGCTTCGAGCTCCACGCTTTATACCCTCAAAACGAACATCTTCCCGTTTGCAGTGATGAGTCTGAGCGCGCTCGGCTTTTTCAAAAAACTCCCGACGCTCAAAAATCAAACGGCAAAGCTCAGCGTTCAGGCGTTCGGCTATATGCTCGTTTTCATCCTCTGCATTATTTTCATTGTCAGCAGCACATACAACCCTTTCCTTTATTTCAGATTCTGATGAGGTCAGTTAAATGAACACAAACAGCACCAATGAACATGAAAAAAAGCAGCGTCTGCAAATAACCTCGGTCTGCACGGTCATTGTCTCGCTTTTCTGCGCGGCAATTTTCGGTGTTTTGATTCTTTCTGCCGTTCTGCCAGACCGCGAAAAATCCGAAACGGAAAATCGCGTTCTGAAGCAGTTTCCGAAGCTTTCCCTTTCAGCCGTTTTTGACGGCAGCTTTATGAAAAGCTTTGAAACCTATCTTAACGACCAGTTTCCCTTCCGTGACGGTCTCATTGCGCTCAAAACAAAGGTTGACCGCGCCGCAGGAAAGACGGAGGAAAACGGCGTTTACATCGGCAGGGACGGCTTTCTTTTTGAATCTCCTGCAACAGCAAATTCCGAACAGATCAAAGGTCTGACCAAGGCCGTTACCGCCTTTTCAAGGAACAACAAAAAGCTCAAAAAAGCCTTTATTCTTTCGCCGAACGCAACGGATATCCTTCCGGAAAAACTGCCGGGTGCGCTGAAGCTGCAAAACAGAGACGATGCCTTTGCACAAATCAAAAAAGGTCTCCACGGCGTTTCATGGATAGACTGTAAAGCTGCTTTTGAAAAGCAGGAGGACAAGGCTGCCCTCTTTTACCGCACAGACCACCACTGGACAACGCGCGCGGCGTACCTTGCCTTCAAAGAGCTTTCCTCTGTTTGGAAGCTCGGCGCAAAGGACAGCAGCTACTCTTTCTACACAGTTTCCTCATCATTTTGCGGAACGCTTTCCTCCTCGGCGGCAGTAAAAGACTCCGCAGATAAAATTGAAATCTGTGTTCCTAAAAAGCAGAGCGGAAAATACACCGTTCTCTATGAATCGTCAAGCCGAAAAACCGCCTCGCTTTTTGAAAAAGAGAAGCTCAATCAAAAGAACCAGTATGAGGTCTTCCTCGGCGGAAACTATGACAAGGTGATAATTTCAACCGCAGCGGACACCTCGGCGGCTCTGCTCGTCTTTAAGGATTCCTATGCAAACTGTATGCTGCCGATGCTCACTCCGTATTTTTCCAAAATTGTTATTATTGACCCGAGATATTTTTCAGACAGTCTCAAGGCCGTAATGAGCGAAACAAAATTCACTCACGTTCTGTTCCTTTATAACATGGACACCTTCCTCGGCGACACTTCGCTCGTCTCCGCCCTTGAAAGCTGAAAAGCAAAGGAGAAAAATCAATGAGTGAACTCAAAGAAAAACTTCACACAGGCGAGCTTTACTGCTCCGGCGACGAGAGCCTTGTGAGCGAACAGCTGATTTTTGTTGAAAAGCTCTATAACTACAACACAACAAGACCCCTTGAGCAGGAGAAGCGGCAAAAGCTTCTCAAGGAGATGTTTGCCGAAATCGGAGACGGCTGTTACATTGAGCCGCCGCTTCGCGCCAACTGGGGCGGAAAGCACGTCCACTTCGGAAAAGACGTCTACGCAAACTTCAACCTCACCCTTGTTGACGACACGCATATCTATGTCGGAGACAGCACAATGTTTGCGCCAAATGTTACCATTGCAACCGCAGGACACCCGATTCTGCCCTCCCTTCGCGAAGAAGCCTATCAGTATAATATGCCGGTGCATATCGGCAAAAACTGCTGGATCGGCGCGGGCGCACTCATCATGCCGGGCGTCACCATCGGCGACAACACCGTGATCGGTGCCGGCTCGGTAGTGACAAAAGACATTCCGGCGAACGTTGTTGCAGTCGGAAATCCCTGCCGCGTTATGCGCGAGATCGGAGAGCACGACAGAGAATTTTACTTTAAGAAAAGGCGTATTCCAAAGGAACTGCTTTCAAAATAAACCGACAGAAAAAATACGGGCTGCTCCGAAATCAATCGGAACAGCCCTTTTAATATGCAACCGAAACACTCAGCGATAAAGTGAATACTTTTTATAAATTTCGCTTTCCTTCTGGCTTTTTGAGCCGAGGAAATATGTATAGCTTAGGAACCTTGCCATATCTTCAACGGGAATTTTCATTCCGTTGTTCATCCATTCGAGGATCGTTGCCAGCATACCGGAGATTGCAAAGGTTGTCAAATAGCTTCTCGGGTCGTTGTCCGGATAATACACGGCCGAGTCGGGGATCACACAGCGAACCGCAAGCTTGATTTTTTCCGCCAGATGGTTGTTGCAGTCGTTGCGAGTAATGAAGCGGCAAACACTGTAATTCTCCTTGCAAAATTCAAGGAACCTTGAGCAATAGGCAATTATGCTCTCGATGTCTTCAAAATCATTTTTGAAATTGACAACCGTTTCAACAAAAACAGCATATATCTCCTGCTGAATCTTATCCATCATATCGAAAATATCGTTGTAATAAAGGTAAAATGTCGAACGGTTGACATCGGCAAGGGTTGTAAGCTCTGTGACGGTGATTTGATTGATATTCTTTTCTTCAAGAAGAGTGAAAAGGCTGTCTCTGAGGTTCTTTTTTGTTCTTTTAACTCTTCTGTCTTCTTTTTGTTTCTTCAGGGCCAAATTTTCAGACATCTTATCCTCCGGTGATTAACAAAATAGCCGCATCTTGTTGTTTATCAAACAAAACCTGACCTTAATAAGGCTTGCAAAAACGCGAAAAATGTGTATAATTGGACAGGTGTCAAGCATTCCACACTTGTTGAAAAACTGCTTGATACCATTACCATTATATACATTTTTTTCAATAAATCAACATATTTTTTAATATTCCGTCTTTCTGTATTTAAAATTCCGCGTAAGAAAGGACATTGGCATGATCAGAGAAAATCTCTTAACCTCGGCTCTCAAAAAAAGGAAAACCGCGTTTCTGCTTTTCATCGCAGCAGGAGCCTATTTTTTTGTTTTCGCCTTCCTTGAAAATCCGCTCCATTCAACAATAAGCGACATCGGGCGGACAAGACTTCCGCTGCTCGCTGTTTACTGCATTCTTCTTCCTCTTTGCAATATTGTAAACTATGAATATACACTCCGGGCGTTCAAGCTTAACGCTCCGGTCCTTCGCCGGGCTTTTTTTGTTTCAAACCTGCTGGTTCCCTTTGTTACAACAACGCTCATGCTTGACCCGGCCGTCGGAAAAGTTACAACCTTCTCCGTTCTGCTGCACTGGCTCACCGGCTTCGGCAACATCGTTCTCAATGCGACTGTCGTTCTCGTCACCTGCCTGCGGCTTTATGAGCGCACAAAAAGCAAAAAACTGCTTGCAGTTTTTATTTCAGGAACCGGTGCCTGCGTTGCAATTCTGCTGCTCTTTGTGGTGATGACAGTAATAACCGGCAGCGTTCAGAAAAGCAAAAACGGCTTTTTGGAAATTGTTCCGATCGTTGCAGCAGGCGTTGTTCTCTTCCTGCTTAACCACACAAATACAGTCTCACCAAAAAGCGAACGCGACAGCGAAGAGACTGCCCTCAAGGTTTCCGACACAAGCGTTTTTGCCGCTGTGTGCCATTTCTTCCTCGCCGCCGCATGGCTGTTTTTCACGTTCTATTCCTTCGTCAGAAATCCGATAAACTTCACCATAAGCATGACGGGTCTTGACTATCCGCTCGGCTTCGGCGTGACCTGCGCTCTCATCAGTGTCGGTCTCAGCCTGAACTTTATCCTCGCCTTTAAGCGCAGCAATTATAAAAACGTTTTGACCTATATCATTGCCGTCGGCGGTTCCCTCGTTCTGATGCTTTGCGTTTTTGCACCCACCACCCACAGCGGCGACGGACTGAACCTCGTCCATTCCGTTGCGGCAGTTGCGTTCTTCATTCTCATCATGGTTGCCGTCTTTTTCTTCTGCGTTTTCAAAAGAAAGGAAAACCGGCTTTATCTGCGTCTCGGAATTGTGATGCTCGCCATTCTCGCTTTTACGCTCATAACCGCATATGTGATGAACATTCTGCTTGAACAAAAATACGGCAGAACCGGCCTTGTTGAGGTTATTCCGCTCCAGTATGTTTTTTTCTTCCTGTTTTTTGAAAACTACACGGACGTATTTAAAGCAAAGAAAGCACCCCAAAAAATCAAAGCCAAATAAAAAGTCGAGCTGTTTGACTTTTTAAATTAAATCAAAATTCGCGGAAGCTTTGTTTCAGAAAGCTTCCGCGAATTTATTTTTTATTTAACCGAACCGATAACGAGTGAATACGGGTCCGGTGAACCGAGCTGCTTTGCCGGTGTTTCGTCAATGAGAAGTACCATTTTGACGAAGGACTGAAGCTGTTCATACATAAGGTCGATGCTGAACTTGCTCATCTCGTGGTCCTCACTGACTGCGGTCAGGTAGTCGGGAGCCGGAACAAAGCCGATCTGCGGAATTCCGACGTTGCGAAGCGGCTGACCTTCGCCGAAATGCAGGAAGTTGTGTCCTTTAAGTGTAATTGTGCGAACGAGAGTCCTGCCTTCAAGGGAGCGGTAGTAGATGTCATCCATCGTCCTGTTGCCGGTGTAAGCAAGCTCTGCATCAATATCATTCGTTTTCTGATATATGCCGTCAACGTCCTTCCATTCCGTTGCACCGAGGTGTTCAACCGCAACGCCGGCAACGGCCTTGATGTGTCCGTTTTTTCCGTCCCACATATCACGGTGGTTTTTAAGCCATTTTGAGGAGGCCTGAATATCGTTCTGCTTGAAAGCGGGCAGACGGAAGTGGCCTGTTACAAAGACGAATATGACGCTCCTTTCAAGCTCGCACTGCTTGAGATATTTCATCATCGCGAGCATTGCGATTGCACCGTTTTCCTCAACGCAGTTCACGCCGTCGGTGTGAGTGTTGACAATAATCGCTTCATCCGGGTTCTTTCCCTTAAGCACAGTGTAAAACGACTCCGAGTTTGCGCGCTTTTCGTTCTTTGCTTCAAGAACCATTGTCACTTTGTTTTTGAGCCTTGCCGCTTCAAGGAGCTTTTGTCCCTCCTCTTCGCAGACCCAAAGGCAGGGAACACCCTGATAGTTCAGTATAAACGGAAGGTACTGACCCTTGACCATTTCCTTTGACATGCCCTGCCAGATGCAGATTACTCCCTTTACTCCGGCAAGCTTTGCCGCGGCAAGGAAGGGAACGTTCACAAAGCTTGTTGCAACGGGTCCCTTGTAATATTCGGGAACGTGCAGTCCCTCGGGATAAGCCCTTCTTTGATTGAAGGCAATCCCGCTCGGAATTTCGCCGAGGTCGTGAACCTTGACAAGGGCAATTTTGCCCATCGCAGGAAGATAGTTGAGGTGCTTTCCGAAAATTTCAACGATTTCGGCGGTGACACCCATGGGGCCGGTATCGCCGGAATACGGCCATGCGGAGGAAACTTCAATTGTTTCGTCACTTCCGCCGTTGTGGAGCGTAATCGAATGGGAAACCTCTTTCCAGCGGTTGAAGGAATAGAGATCGCTGTAAGTTGAAAGACCCATTTTTTCAATTTCGCCCTTGAGGTATGAAACGAAATCGCGCTGAGCACCGGAGCCCGTTATTCTGACGCCGAAGCTGTTCATTTTTTCAACACCGGCAAGAACTTCTTCTTTTGAAACGAGCTTTTCTTTTTCAAATATCATAAAAATACCACCTAAATATAAGTATCGGAAAACCGTCCGGTTCATGATACTTGTAAAAGGTGATATTTTTAATAATTAAAATATTAAATAGTGATTAAAACTTTTTAAAAAATCAAACAGATTTTTTAAAAGTGTAGACTATTTTTTGTAAATTTGCGCTTCATCAAAAATTATGCAGCCGGTTGGGTCGAAATTCGGGAAGACGACTTTCTTTGACTCCCCGTTTTTGGGGTACCTTTTGAAAATCTCTTTTGAAAAAGACAGGAGCTTTTCAATCTGCTCCTTGCTCTGCCTTCCGTCTGCATGGCCGCACCAAGGCTCATACTCGCTGCAAAGCGCAAGCGTTTTTTCTGCGCCGGGCACCCATTCCTCAAGACTCTTTGAAAAAATCACCTTCATTAGCAGAACGGCACAGACATTGTCTCCGGTGAACATCTTCCTTTCCCCTTCATCGAGGAAAACGACTGAACCCGGAGAATGGCCCGGAGTGTGAACCGTGCGAACAAGTCGGTTCCCGAGGTCAAAGGTCTTCCCCTCCTCAAAGGGAATCCACTTTGTTTTGAACACGTTTCCAAAAACGTCCTTTTCGGTGATTCCGGCGGCTTTCATTTTGTTTGAAATCAGGTCAGTGCGAACCTTTTTTGTGTTGAGCAGCTTGAACCTCAGCGAGCATTCCGCTTTGTGAACATAAACCGAGCCGAACTGACCAGCCCCTCCGGTATGGTCGCCGTGGGCGTGGGTTGCCGCAACGGTGACCGGAAGGTCGGTGATACTTTTTACAACCGCCGCAAGGTCACCCGTGCCTATCGAGCTGTCAATAAGCAGCGCACTTTTGTCTCCGAGAAGGAGATAGCAGTTGTCGCGGCCGCATTCGTCGATGCGGAAGGTTCTTTCTCCAATCTTCTCAACGGTATAAATATTCTTCATTGCTTCACCTCAGGACAGAAAGTATTCTTTTGCATTTTCAAAACAGATTCCGCGAACGATTTTTTCAAGGGCTTTTCTGTCGTACGGATAAAGTCCGTCTTCGACCCATGAGCCGAGAAGATTGCAGAGGATCCTTCTGAAATATTCGTGGCGCGGGTAGGAGAGGAAGGAGCGCGAATCGGTGAGCATTCCGACAAAACAGCCGAGAACGCCAAGGTTCGCGAGCGTTTTGAGCTGAGAGGTCATTCCGTCGATATTATCGTTGAACCACCAGGCCGAACCGAACTGGAGCTTGCTTTTGGCTTCTGCGGACTGGAAGTTGCCGAGCATTGAAGCCAGAACAAAGCTGTCCTTCGGGTTGAGGTTGAACAAAACCGTTTTCGGCAAAAGCGAGTTCTTGTCAAGCGTGTCAAGAAAGCGAGAAAGCTTTTGCGCCTGCCGCCGGTCGTCAATTGAATCAAAGCCTGTGTCTGCGCCGAGAGAGGCAAAAGCGCGCGAGTTGTTGTTCCTCATTGCGCCGAGGTGCAGCTCCATCACAAGCTTTTCCTTTGCGTACTCCTTGCCGAGGAAGGAAAGCACGGCGAATTTATAGACTTCAAGCTCATTTTCCGAGACTTTTTCGTTTTTCAAGAGCTTTTTGAAAACAGCTTCAACCTGCGCTTCGCCGGCGGGAGCAAATGGAACAAAAGCAACTGACTGGTCGCAGGCAACGGCACCGAGCGACTTGAAAAACAGCAGCCGTTTTTTGAGCGCGGCTTTGAGCTTTTCAAAGCTGTCAATTTCAATTTCCGCCGCTTTGCCGAGCAGACCCAGATATGCGGAAAAGTCATGTGTTTCTGCGTTGATTGCCTTGTCCGGGCGGAAGGCGGGAAGAACCTTCACGGGAAAATCGGTTTCCCTGAGCTTTATGTGCCATTCAAGGGAATCCGCGGGGTCGTCCGTTGTGCAAAGAGCAAAAACATTTGAACGCAGAATCAGCTCACGGGGAGTGAAAGCTCCGCCTTGAATTTTTGCTTTTGAATCGTTCCAGATTTTTTCCGCCGTATCTTCACAAAGAATGTCATAAATTCCGAAGTAGCGCTGAAGCTCAAGATGGCTCCAATGGAAAAGCGGATTGCCGGGAGCAAGCGAAAGAGCCTTTGAAAAGGCCTTGAATTTTTCAAACGGCTTTGCGTCTCCGGTGATATATTTTTCGTCAATGCCCGCGCTTCTCATCATGCGCCATTTGTAATGGTCGCCGGAGAGCCAAAGCTCGCAAAGGTCATTTGAAGGCTTGTTTTCAAAAATCTCCTTTGCGCTCAGATGACAGTGCCAGTCAAAAATCGGTTCATCTTTTGCAAAATCAAAAAACAGTTCTTTTGCGGTTTCTGTTTTGAGAAGAAAATCGCTGTCCATAAATTTTTTCAAAAAACCACTTCCTTTGGCTCAATTTTAATATTAAAGAGGTTCGTTGTCAATCAAAAACGTTTACAACTTTGCAGTTTTTTGCAAGGATCAGCCCGACAGTTTGAACCATTTGTAAACAGACGCTTAAAAACGTTCAAAATTATCAAAAATATATTATTTTTCTTGACTTTTGCGGATGAAAGCGTAAAATTAAACCATAGTTAAAGTAAGGTGCGGAGAAGGCACCTTAAAAACTGTCCGGCAGTTTTATGCCGGCGGCAAAAGATCCCATGGAGGCAGATATCATGAAGAAAACATTAAACAAAGGCAAAAAAACCCTTTCAATTTTGCTTGCGCTCGTTCTGACACTCGGAACGCTTTTGGTTGTTCCGGCAGCGGCCGAAGGCGCAGAGGGCAAGTGGGTCGCGACCTGGGGTACGTCTCCGGTTGACTATTACATTTCACTCGCAAACTATGCTTCGGGCTTTCTCGTCAACGGAAAGCTTGCCGCAGGTACTCTCACAAGAACCGAGCTTTCGGTTTCCTCGGCGGGCGAAAAGCTCCGTCTAAAGTTTTCGAATGAATACGGAGACAGAGACGTCAGCTTCATAAACGCCAACATTGCAAGAACAGACAGCTCAAAAAGCGGCGCAATTGAAAAATCCTCGGTAACTCCTCTGACCTTCGGCGGAAGCCGCGAAGCTGTTATTCCTGCCGGCGGCGTAATTTGGTCGGATGAGATAAACTTCAAAACCGATGCGCTTGAAAAGCTCACCGTCAGCCTGTATTTTTCAAAGGAAACCCCGGTCAAGACCGCCGGCCTCTTCTGCGGAAAAACATATAGCGCCCTGGCTGTTCCCGGAGCGGCTGATGAAAGCAGAATGCTCGCCCCCTCGGAAATCAGCATCGCAACCGGAAAGAATGCCTATCACATCATCCCGTTCCTTACCGCGATCGACACCTATACCACAGCCGAAGACGCTTATTCGGCCGTTTTCATCGGAGACTCCACCCTCGTCAACGGCACCACTCAGTACCTTTCAAGAAGGCTTGTTGAGTCCGGTGAAAAGCACGTTTCAATCATCAACGAGGGCATCATGGGCAATCGCCTTTTCTATGACGGCCACGGACTTATCGGAAATCTTTACGGAAAATCAGTCACCGAAAGATTCCAGAGAGATGCGCTGGACGTTGACGGCTGTGAAGTCATTGTTGTTAAAATCGGCGTCAATGATATTCTTCATCCCTCTTCAAAGAGCATGGGCGATGAAGCACCGTATGTTTCGACAGATGACATTATAAAGGGTTATGAGGACCTTGTAAACAGGGCGCACGAAAACGGAAAGCGCATTTATTTCATGGAGATCACTCCGTGGAAGGGCTATGTCCGCGATATTCTCGGCTCAAAGGGAGACATTGTCTGGAGTGAGGAGCTTCAGGCGATGTGTGACGAATGCAACGAATGGATCAAGACCAACGATGTTGCCGACGGCTACATTGAATCCGATAACCTTGCAAAGCCGGGTGACATTACCGCTTTCCGCAATCAGTTTACGAAGGACGGAATCCACCTCACAGAGGCCGGGGCTCTTGCACTCGCCGACTGCATTGACCTTGAGGCCATTTTCGGAATCAAGGGCGCAAAAACCGCTTCTGAAATTTACGGCGTAAACCCCTATGAAGCGGAGAACGAAGGAAAAACCAATCAGAGACTGCTCAAAATCAAGAACATTCTTCTGATCGTCCGCCAGCTGCTTTCAACGCTCAGAGTTGAATACGGTCCGCTTCAGAAAATCCTTGACAAGATCATTGATTTGCTCCCTGACAGTGATTCATCACTCTTTTCCTTGACAAGAAAGCTCAGAAGATAAACAATTAAAAATCAGCGGCTTCGCTTTATTTAAGGCGGAGCCGCTGATTATATTCTGTATAGCGTCAGTATGTAATCGTGTAAGTATCCGTAAGGCTTCCCTTAAACTCTGCGGAGAGGTTCATTTGAAGCTTTCCGGTGACATTGCTTTTAAGCGGAAGATATATTTTCAGCTTCATGAGCTTTCCGTTTTTGCCGAGCGTTGCCTGAAGCTTTGTTCCCGGGTAAACAGTTTTTGCAGACGTGATTTTTGCGTTCATCGGAAGCTCAAGCGTTGCAAAATCCAGCGGGTCGGCAACACTCATGTTTGCGCGGGCGGAGGTACCGGTCGTTCCGTCAAAGGTCGTGGTTTCCTTCTTGAGAACGATCGTGAGCTTTGTTGAACCGTTTGATGTTACCACTGCAGAAGCACTTGCAACATTTTTGGCATTGAGAGCCGCCTTCCTTCCAACGGGAGTGACGAACTCATTGACGGTTGTTGTTTCTCCTCTGGAGTTCTTGCCTTTTCCGTTGCGGAACTTTATGCTTTCGTCCGAGGGAACAAGAAAGCTCTTGAGCATTTGGTTGACTGGATTTGAAAGGGCACTGACAGAGCAATCCGTGCAAACGAGCTTGATGTCGCCCTCTTTGTGAATTCTCACGTTCTTTTCTTTTTTCAGCGCGTTGACCGCGTTGTTATAACGTGCCACAATGTCTTTTGCGTTCGAGGGGAAAGTGGGCTGCGTCTCATCGGTGACCTTCGGAACTTTAAAATCTTTGCTGCCGGAAATTATTTTCTTGCCAAAAAGGTTATAGGCGGTGAAAGCAAGGCGGTACTTTGTGTTGTCCGAAAGACCTTTGAATTCAGCTTCGGCTTCCTTGGTCTTGACCGTTTTTATGAGCTTTTTGCCTTTATAAAGGCTGACCTTATAGGAAAACGCACCGTTTACCTTATCCCACAAAACAGAAGCATCGACCGTCTTTTTCCCGGAATGGACGTTTACGTTGACTGTGAAGTTCGGAAAGATTACAAAGTTCAGAAGCTTGGTTCCGCTGTAATTGCCCTTGAAGGTGACCTTTGCGGTTGCCTTGCCGGGCTTTTTGTTTGATATGTAGGTAACCGTGTAGTCCTTGCCGTTCTTGAGAGTCTTGCCTTTGCTGTCTTTTACAATGACGGCCGGTTTGATTGCCTTTCCCGTGTAATTATATTCGGTTTTTTTGAGCTTTACGGTTTTGATTTTTGCAATCGTCTTTTTGCTGAGAACCTTTTTGCAGTCGGAGCATTTGACGGTGATAAGTCCGTCCTTTGAAGCGGTTGCCTTTTTGACAGAGGTCACTTTTTTGTGCTTGTGTGCCTTTTGGGCCGTCACGGCCGTCCCGGATTCTGCACCCGCCGCAAAAACAGCAACCGGTGCAGCCGCAAGGAGCATGACAAGAACCATCAGGCAGGCGAGAATTTGCTTTGATTGATTTTTCATAGTATATTCCTCCTTTAATTGCATAGTACCATATAGCGGCAGTTATGTCAACAAAATGGAAAAAATCGTAAGGAAATTACAAAAAAACGGCTGCTGCTTTTGCAGCCCGATGCAGCACCGATTTTTCCTTTTTGGAGGTCCGCCTGCCGCAAAACAACCGGCTTGACAGTTTACCTTTACTCCCTTATAATGGTATGAGTGTGATTACATATGTTGAAAGGAAAAAGAAAAAATGTCTTCAAAAATCTTCGGCGACAAAACCTTTTGGCGTGTAACGCTCCGCCTTGGCTTTCCGATCGCCGTTCAAAACATGCTTACAAGCTCATTTGCAATCGTTGACACCCTGATGGTCAGCCGTCTCGGTTCGGTGGCACTCTCCTCCGTCGGAATGGCCGGTCAATGGAGCTGGTTCATGAGCATTATCAGCTTCGGAATCTGCTCCGGAATGTCGGTTTTTGCCTCCCAGTATTGGGGAATTAAAAATCACAAGGCGATGCGCCGCGTTCTCGGAATCGCCCTTTTGTGCATAGCCGTGCTTTCGGCGGTATTCTTTTTTCCGGCGTTTTTTACGCCGACGCGTGTGATCGGGATTTTCAACGATGATCCTCAGGTCATCGCCTCCGGCAGCAGCTACATAAAAATCGCCTGCTTCTCCTACCCGGCGGTGGTGCTCTCCGTTATTCTCTCAGGCTTTTTGCGCAACATTGAAAAGGTTCGCGTTCCGATGTACGTTTCAATGGTAACTACCGTTCTCAACGCCGTTTTTAATTACGGCTTTATATTCGGAAAATTCGGTCTGCCGGAAATGGGCGTTGCCGGCGCGGCAACAGCCACCTGCATTTCCTCATGGGCAGGGCCGGTTCTCCTGCTGCTCATCTCTCTGCTCCAGAAAAACGAGCTTGTTCACTCGCCGCGGGACATCATCTCCTTCAAGCCGAAGCACCTTCTTGAATTTGCGCGCCGCGCTCTGCCGGTCGTTCTCAATGAGTCGCTCTGGTCGCTCGGAATCGTTATTCTCAACGTTATCTACGCCAACATCGGCTATGAATACTACGCTGCGGTGACGATAGTCAAAACCTTCTCCGACCTCTCCTTTGCCTTCTTTGTCGGGCTTTGCAACGCCTGCATAATCATGGTCGGAAAGTCCGTCGGTTCGGGAAAGATCGAACGCGCTGTTTCGGACGCACGCCGTTTTTCCTTCCTCGTTCCGTTCATTGCGCTTTTTGTCGGTGCTCTGATGGTGATTTTCCGCAGTCAGCTCGTTTCAATTTTCAATATGGGCAACAACATTTCGGACGTCTCGCTGAGCACTGCGCTTCTTATCACGCTCTTCATCGGCTGTGAGCTTCCGGTGAAAATGATCTCCTACGTTCAAGTGGTCGGAATTTTCCGTTCCGGCGGAGACACCTTTGTTGCGATGCTTTGCGACATATGCTCTCTCTGGCTGCTTGCAATTCCGGCGACCCTCGCGGCAGCGAAGTGGCTGCAGCTGCCCTTCATCGCCGTGTTTATGATTGCATACCTTTCGGAGGACATTCCGAAGAGCATATTCTGTATCATCCGTCACCGTTCACTGCGCTGGCTCAAGCCCGTTACCGAAGAGGGGCTGCGCGGCAAAGATGACTATTTCGGTAAAAAAATCACAACAGAAGGAGAAAACAAATGAGTATTCATGGAAAAGTCAAAAAGACCGTTATGCGCGGCGTTTCCGCAGTGGTCAACGCCGTCACAGACTCCGTTTCCCAGACCAAGGCCGGCGCCGGTTCGGGAGAAACCTCAACCGAAACGATGAAGGCTCTCTGCCGAAGGATCGGTGCCGAAGGAATCGTCATGCTCAAAAACGAGGGAAATGTTCTGCCTCTTTCAAAGGACAGAGTGGTCTCCGTTTTCGGAAGAGTACAGAAAAACTGGTTCTATGTCGGCTATGGCTCAGGCGGTGACGTCAATGCCCCCTATAAAGTCAACCTTATTGACGCTCTGAGAGAGGACGAAAACATCACCGTCAACGAAGAGCTTGCAAAAGTCTATGACGAATGGTGCGAAAGCAATGTTCCCGACGAAGGCTTTTGGGGCAACTGGCCGATGTGCTACGATGAAATGCCCGTTTCAAAAAGCCTTGTTGCTTCAGCGGCGGCGAAAAGCGACACCGCAATAATTGCCGTCGGCAGGGCCGCAGGTGAGGACAGGGAAAACACCCTCACAAAGGGCAGCTATTACCTCACCGACGAAGAGGAAAAAATGCTCTCCCTCGTTTGCAAAGGCTTCAAAAGGGTTGTTGTTCTGCTTGACTGCGGCAGCATCATGGATATGTCATGGACAAAAAAATATGACGTCTCTGCCATTCTTTACGTTTGGCAGTGCGGAATGGAAAGCGGCCACTGCGTTGCCGATGTCCTTTCCGGCGCGGTTTCTCCGAGCGGCTGCCTTGCAGACACCGTTGCCGAAAAATATGAAGACTATCCTTCCGCAAAATTCTTCGGAAACAGGAAATATAATGAATACGCCGAGGACATTTTTGTCGGCTACCGCTTTTTTGAAACCTTCCGCAAGGATAAGGTTCTCTATCCCTTCGGCTTCGGCCTGAGCTATACAAGCTTTGAAACAGCAGTCACAAGAATTGCCAAAACAGGCTTTGAAATCAACGTCTGGGCAAATGTTACAAACGTGGGAGAAAGGTGCGGAAAGCATACCCTTCAGCTTTATCTTTCCGCGCCGCAGGGAAGACTCGGTAAGGCCGCAAGAGTTCTCGTATGCTATGAAAAGACGAAGGAGCTTGCTCCCGGAGAGACGCAGAAGCTCAGGCTGAGCTTTAACCTTTCGGACTTCGCCTCGTATGACGACGGCGGCGCAACCGGAAACAAGAGCTGCTATGTTCTTGAAAAGGGCGACTATGAGCTTTATCTCGGCTCAGACGTCCGCTCGGCTGAAAAAATCAAAGCCTTTCCGCTGCTTAAAACAATCGTCACAGAAAAGCTCTGCCAGGCCGCCGCGCCCGACAGCCGCGTTCCCTTTGACCGTCTCAAAGCGGTCACGGACGAAAACGGTTCAGTCAAAGGCGTTTTTGAGCGTGCACCCGTAATGCGCGAAAGCCTTAAAGATCGCATTCTCAAAAACCTTCCGGGAACCCTTCCGCTGACCGGTGACCTCGGCTATAAGCTCATTGATGTCAAAACCGGAAAGGTCAGCATGGAGCAGTTTGTTTCTCAGCTTTCATTTGATGAGCTTGAGGCTATCACAAGGGGTGCCTACATCATGAACAATCCCCTCGGTGCAAAGGGCAATGCCGGCGTAATGGCAGGCGTTCTGCCTTCGCTGAGAGAAAAGGGTGTGCCCCCGATTACAACGACAGACGGCCCGAGCGGGATCCGCCTTGCGGCAACCTGCTCACTGCTCCCGAACGGCGTATCTCTCGCCTGCTCGTTCAACAGGGAGCTTGTCCGTGAGCTTTATGCAGAATTCTCAAAGGAAATGCATGACCGCGGAAGCGACATCATCCTCGCCCCCGGCATGAACATCCACCGCAATCCCCTGTGCGGCAGAAACTTTGAATATTTTTCTGAAGATCCCCTGCTTTCCGGCCGTACCGCCGCAGCCGTTGTTCTCGGCGTTCAGGGAAACGGACTTTCCGCCTGCCCGAAGCACTTTGCCTGCAATGACCAGGAGACAAACAGAACCCACAACGACTCGCGCGTTTCCGAGCGTGCACTGCGCGAGATTTACCTCAAGGGCTTTGAAATCTGCGTAAAGGAAGCCAGACCCGGGAACATCATGACTTCATACAACAAAATCAACGGCGTTTGGGGTCACTATAATTATGACCTTGTCACCACGATTCTCCGCGGAGAATGGGGCTACGATGGCAACGTTATGACCGACTGGTGGATGCAAAAGGACGAAAGCCACGAATTCCCCGGAATCGTTGACCAGGGCTACCGCGTAAGAGCCGGTGTAGATGTGCTCATGCCCGGCGGCGCAAGAGTCGGCAAAAAGAAGCCGGACGGAACCTTCGCAAAAAGCGTGAAAGCCGGCCTCACTCTCGGCGAAGCACAGCACTGCGCCATGCACGTTTTGAAAATGGCAATGAACAACAAGCTCGGAGGAGAAGAATAATGGATATTTTTAAGCCCATCCTTATGAAGTTCTGGTCGATAACGGAAAAGAACGATGAAAAACGCATAGCTTCTCAGACCCCTACTGCGGGCATCACGCAAATCTGCGACCTGCCCTACATTGCAGACGGAGCAAGAGAACACCTGCTTGATATCTACTACCCCGAAGGAGCAACAGAAAAGCTGCCGGTCATAATTGATGTCCACGGCGGCGGCTGGCTTTACGGCTATAAGGAAATAAACAAGTATTACTGTCTCAAGCTTGCGCAAAAGGGCTTTCTTGTGGCTTCGATAAACTATCGCCTTGCTCACAGCTGCGGCTTCAAAGAGCAGATTCAGGACATTTTTTCTGCCTTTTCGTGGCTTCACGATAGTCTGAATGACTACCCGGCGGACACGGAGAACATCTTTCTCGTCGGTGACAGCGCAGGCGGACAGTTCGTCAGCGTTTCTGCAGCAATTTGCGGCAGCGAAAGAATGCAGAAGGATTTTTCCGTCACTCCCTCACTCTCCTTCAGGGCAATCGGTGCAATCTGCCCGGCAGTTGACCTTGCCTCTCCGAATTTCATCATGAACGTCAACCTCAAGTCGCTTCTCGGAGACAAGCCGAAGGAAAATCCGCTTTATAAATACATGGATTACAACAACGTTGCCTACCTCGGCCTTCCGCCGTTTTACATCGTTTCGGCTTCAGGCGACTTTCTTCAAAAGCAGGCAAAAAAGCTGCATGAGATTCTTGACCGCCACGGCGTTGAAAATGTGTTTTATTTTTACACCGACCTTTTGGACGGAAAAAAGCTTCAGCACGTTTTCAGCGTTGTCAATCCGTATTCCGAACCCGCCGCACGCGAGATTCAGACAATGACGGACTTTTTCAAAAGCAAAATGAGCACGAAGGAAAGCGTATAAGGCAGCTTCTTCACCTCAATATGAGAAATATAAACGTTTCGATATCTATTTTTAAAGCTCTGCCGAAAGGCGGAGCTTTAAACTTTAACTTGACAAAAACAAAGGCTGATAGTACAATTTTATTGTATAAAATGACAACAAAGCAGCTGATTTTCAGCTTCAGAAAGGAGTTTTTTGTCTATGAGTAATCTTTTCATCGCAATCAAAGGCAAGTTTTTGCCGCTCATTCTCGCCGTCATGATGACGCTCGGCGTCTATTCTCCGGCAAAAATTGAAATTTCGAGTGCCCCCGAAAAGGGTGAAAACACCGTTCGCGTTGTCTCCTTCAACCTGAGGTGCAACGATGATATTTACGGCTTTGTTGAAAACCGCGGAAAATTTGTTTCCGCCGCATTGAAAAACTATGAGCCGGACTCCTTCGGCGTTCAGGAAGCAACGGTAAAATGGCTCTCAATTCTCGACACTTCCCTCGGCAAAAAATATGACAGGGTGGGCCTTGGCCGCGACAACTCAAAGGAAACCGAATACAGCGCAGTTTACTACCGCAAGGACAAGTTTGACCTTCTTGATTCCGGAACAATTTGGCTTTCGGAAACACCCGAAAGGTTTGCGTCAAAGTCCTTCCTTGCTTCAATGCCGAGAATCTGCACCTGGGCAACGCTCAAAAACAAAAAAACCGGCGCGGTTTATACCCACGTCAACACCCACCTCGATTTTCTGCTTGAATACACACGCTCAAGGCAGGCCGATGTTCTGCTTTCAAAAATCGAAGAGCTCAAGGAGCGCGGCCCTCTCGTCTGCACAGGCGACTTCAACGCCGATGAAAAGGCAGAAACCTATGAAAAAATGACCGCCTCGCTCACCGACAGCCGACTGATTGCAAAGCAGACCGAAGGCGGAAAAACCTATCACAACTACGGACGCGGCGATGCGCTCCATTCCTCGGCAATCGACTTCATTTTTGTTTCGGACGGAATAGAAGTTGAAAGATATAAAATAATCAAGGATACGGTTGACAATATGTATCTTTCGGATCACTACGGACTTATGGCAGATATCTGCTTCTGATGAGGAGGAAACCACATGAGACAGTATATTTCTTTAAATCAAGGATGGACGTTTGAAAAAAAGGGTGAAAAAACCGCCGTCAACGTTCCGCATACATGGAACGCACTTGACGGTCAAGGCGCCGAGCTGACCTATTACCGCGGAAAGTGCGTTTATACAAAAGTTGTTGAACGCCAAAAAGGCATAACCTACCTTGAGTTCAAGGGCGTCAATGCGGCCTGCACGGTTTATATCAACGGAAGAAGGGTCGGCTCTCACCTCGGCGGTTACTCAGCCTTCAGGTTTGACGTGACGGATTTTCTCACCTCGCCGAAGAACTTCCTTTCCGTTGAGGTTGACAACTCTCCCCTTCGCGCCGTGTATCCGGAAACGGCCGACTTTACCTTCTACGGCGGAATCTACCGCGATGTTAATCTCATCTGCGAGGTTGAAAAGCAGCATTTTTCGCTTGACGACTGCGGAAGCTGCGGCGTTTATATTACACCGAAAATGAACGGCGATGTCTTTGTCAAAGCCATCATCACAGGCTACGAAACCGGCGTCAAGGTTCTCTATGAGGTATTCGACCGCGACGGAAAACTCGTTGCAAAGGCCGGCAACAGAGCAAGACTCCACGTTGCCGAACCGCACTTTTGGAACGGCCTTGAAGACCCGTATCTTTATACGCTGCGCGCTTCGCTCTATATGGAATCAAAGCTTGTTGACCGCGTTGAAAGCCGCTTCGGCTTCAGAGAAGTACGCTTTGACGCAAACGAAGGCTGTTTCCTCAACGGAAAGCACATCAAGCTCAAGGGCGTTTCGCGCCACCAGGACAGAGAAGGGCTCGGCAACGCACTGACGATTAAAGAACACCGCGAGGACCTTGAGCTTATCCGTGAGGTTGGCGCAAACTCAATTCGCCTTGCTCACTATCAGCAGGCTGAGGAATTCTATTCGCTGTGCGACGAAATGGGCTTCCTCGTTTGGGCCGAGGTTCCCGTAATTTCCCGCTTTTCAAAGAAAAAGCAGGAAAACGCCCTCTCTCAGCTTGAAGAACTGATTAAGCAAAACATGAATCATCCTTCAATTTTCTGCTGGGGTATCGAAAACGAAATTACGATTCAGGGCGCATCTCCGTCGCTCGTTTCTTCGCTTGAAGAGCTTAATGACCTCGCCCATGCCCTGGATATCTCCCGTCCCACGACCTGCGCACAGCTGACAATGTGCCCGGTTGAAAGCGAGCTGAACAACATCACGGATATAATGGGCTACAACCATTACTACGGCTGGTACATGAAGACCTGCAACGGAATTGACGAATGGCTCGAAAAATTCAAAGCGGCTCAGCCGAAGGTGCCCTTGTCAATCTCCGAATACGGCGCAGAGGCCGTCCTCGGTTATTACAGCGACGACCCGGTTCAGGGAGACTACAGCGAGGGCTACCAGTCGCGCTTCCACGAGCATTACATCAAAACAATCAACAGCCACGACTGGCTTTGGGGCTCATACGTCTGGAATATGTTTGACTTCGGCTCTTCAATGAGGAACGAGGGCGGAGTTCGCGGAAGGAACAACAAGGGGCTTGTTTCCTTTGACAGAAAGACAAAAAAAGACGCTTTCTATATGTATAAAGCCTTCTGGTCAGACGAAAAGTTTGTCCATATCGAAGGCGGCCGCTATGAATTCCGCAAAATCGGCAAGCGCACCTTCAGGGTCACTTCAAACTGCAGCGAGGTAACGCTCAAATGCGGCAGATTCAAAAAGACGCTTCAGGGCGAACACGTTTTCACCTTTGAAGATGTGCCCATCAAGGAAGGAAACAACAAAGTCACCGTCACCGCAAACGGACTTGAAGAAACGATCGTCTTCAATGGCGTTGAAGAGTATCCGAGAGAATATTCGCTCCCGGACGGAGCCTCAACAATGGTTCGCAACTGGTTCATTCCGAAAAGCGAGGACATCAACCCCGATTACCTGAGCACCGAGGACACAATCGGAGAGATTCTCAAAAATGAGGAAATTAAGGGCATGGTCAGCGGTGTTGCCGGAATGCTCGTTTCAAGCCCGCTCATCAAGCTCATCGGCCCGATAAAGCTCAAGACATTGCTCGGGCTCAAATTCGTCCACATCAGCGATGACATGAAGGAGCTTGCCGAACAGTATCTTCAGACGATCAAAAAATAAGGAGGAAAAGCAATGGAAAGGCAGAAACAGCTTCGCACGTTTTCGGCCCGTGACAAATGGGGCTATGCCTTCGGTGACCTGGGCTGCGGACTTTCATTCTCGCTCGTTTCAACATATATGCTGCTGTTTTATACGCAGTATATCGGCCTTGAAACGAAGGATTGGGAATGGATCATCGTTGTTTCAAAGGCTTGGGACGCAATTAACGACATCCTTATCGGCAACATGGTTGACCGCAGAAGAATCAGTAAAAAGAGTAAGTTCACCCCATGGATACTCATTGGCGCTGTCGGTCTTGTTTTTCTCACCGTTATGATTTTCTTTGCGCCGGTGCAATCGTTTTCATATAACGGCAAAGTCATCTGGTGCCTCGCTGCATATTGCCTGTGGTCGGTTGCCTACACAATGGTAAACGTGCCCTATGGCTCGCTCCACTCAATCATTACGGACGATTCAAAGCAAAGGACGACCCTTTCGACCTTCCGCAGCATCGGCGCGGGAATTGCAATGATTTTCGTTATGATGCTGCCCGCCATCGTTTACAAAAAGGCCGAGGACGGATCAAATATCATTATCGGAGACAAAATTTTCATCGTTTCAATCGTCTTTTCAATAGGCTCACTGATTTTCCTCTTCCTTATGACGAGGATGATCACCGAACGCGTACCGTATGGAGAGGTTCCTGAAAACATCAACTACATGACGGCGCTCAGGAGCTTTTTCTCGAACCGCCCGATGATCGGTGCAACGCTTGCAACGGTTGCCTCCGTAATTTTCTATAACTCCGCAATGTCGATGAACAACCTTGTCTTTCAGTTCTATTTCAACGATGCGAAAAAAACGACCGTTGCAACGATCGCTTCATATGTTCCCCTGCTTTTGTTCATGCCGTTTGCGAACAAGCTAACCGCAAAATTCGGCAAAAAGAACCTTGTTTCCCTTTTCGGTGCATTCAGTGCCGTTGCCGCAATAATAATGCTTCTGCTCCCGATCGGAAGGGACAAAGCCGGTATGATCATGTACACCGTCGGTCTGATGTTCGTCAACATCGGCAACTGCATTTTCCAGATCATTGTTTGGGCAATCATCGTTGACTGCATTGAGCTGAACCTGAGGAAAAAGCGCCTTCACGAGGAAGGCTCGCTTTACGCGATCTACTCATTCTTCAGAAAGTTTGCGCAGGGCATCGGTTCCGCCCTTGTTGCGCGTTCGCTTTCAATGATAGGCTTTGTTGAAGGCAAAAACGCCGTTCAACCGGAAAGCTTCTGCACCGGAATTCTGAAGCTTTATGTCGGCTTCATGCTCATCGGAACGGTGATAATGGCACTTTGCATGAAGTTTGTTTACAGCATAGACAAAGAAAAGGAGCTTGAACTCGGCAAGCCCGAAGCCGCAGCAGCAGATGACTGATTTCAAAATTAAAAAGACGGAGCGGACAGGTCTGCTCCGTTTTTTGTTTGGTACACAAAAAACAGCCGTAAAACATGGCTGAGAGCGTTTTCTCAAGCATGGTTTACAGCTGTTCCGGGGTTTGAAAAATCAATTATTCGGCTGAACCGTAGCGGTTATCTTCGCCGGCATTGATAAGACCCTTGAGGAAGCCCATGATAGTATTGAGAATCTCAAGAATAAAGTTAAGGTCAAGTTTCTTCAAAAGTTCCTGCATAAATATCTTCTCCTTTTTATTTTCGTTACTTCGTCATCCATGATAGCAGGAATATTCTGTGAATTTGTTAACCAATTCAAAACAAATAATAAAAAGTTGTAAATGTTTCGATGCAAAAATCATTTATTCGTCATATTTAGTTGCTTTTGAGCAAAAAGCAAGCAGTAAAAAAACGGATGGATTTTGTTTTTAGGCTTGACAAACTATGAAAAGTAGTGTATTATACTGACTGTTGCCGGGTATACAGGCAAGTAGTCCAGAGTGCATACAGACAAGTACTCTGGATGCATAAACGTTGTAAATATAGTGTTTTTATGAGGGCATAGCTCAGTTGGTTAGAGTACTTGCTTGACATGCAAGGGGTCGGTGGTTCAAGTCCACTTGTCCTCACCAGAAAAGTCACACGGTGGTGTGGCTTTTTTCTTTTGTGCACCCTTGACCTTTACCGGCTTTGCGTATATAATAACATATGTTGTACATCAACTGTTGCCGATGAAGGAGAGACGGACTATGCCGCCGAAAGCAAAATTCAAAAAAGAAGAAATTGTTTCCGCTGCGCTTGACACTGTGAGGGAAAAGGGACTTGACGCTCTGACAACACGTGAGGTTGCCGCGCACCTCGGAGTTTCAACAAGACCGATTTTCACCTTTTTCAAAGGTATGCAGGAGCTGAGGGCTGAAGTTTTCAAGGCTGCGGAAAATGTCTATCGCAGCTACGCCGAAAAGGGACTCTCCGAAAAAATCCCGTTTTTCGGCTTTGGAAAAGAGTCACTTAATTTTGTTTATGACGAGCCGGAGCTTTATCGTATGCTTTTTCTCTCCCGACCGACAGACGAAAGCAGCAACGCCGTTTCCGCCTTGGAGCACTTCAAGGAGATTGTTCGCGAACCGGTGATGAGAATTTATAAGGTTGACGAAAAAACCGCCGATTGGTACTTTTTCAATATGTGGATAATTTCTCACAGCCTTTCCTCGCTCATCGTCAACGGAAACTGCCCGTATTCACGTCGGGAGATGACGCTCATGCTCACCCAGCACAGTCTGGGCCTTTTAAAGGGTATTAAAGAAATCGGCGGATTTGTTGACGGAAGCTTTGACCGCAACGCTGAATTTGGAAAATTGCTGAATGAATAAGATTTTTTCAAGGCCGAAACGTGTTTTGCCAACACCTTTCGGCTCTCTTCTTTTTGCCTGAAACTTGTACAATTTCGCCGTCCTAATTTTGTAAGATTATTTGACGCTATTTGTTGAAAAAACGGTGAAAAATTGGTATACTACTAGGGTAGATTACTAAGAAGGGGACTTTTCATGAACAGCATTTTTAAACGCCCGGCAGCATTTTTGCTTTCGGTTCTGCTTGTTTTTTCGCTTTGCGCCTGCGCCGGAAAACAGGCTGAGGAAACAACGACCGCCGCACCCACAACTGCACCGACCACGACTGAGGTCAAGCTCACCGACTATAACCGATTGACCGGACTTGACAATCTTTCGGAAAAAGCAAAGGGCAAGCGCCCGGTTGCAATTATGATAAATAACATCAATGTTTCGCTTCCTCAATACGGAATCGGCGGTGCTGACCTTATGTTCGAGTGCCTCGTTGAAGGCGGAATCACCAGAATGATGGCTGTTTTTGCCGATTACACCAAGGTTCCGAACGTCTGCTCGGTCAGAAGCTGCCGCTATTACTACCCGATTTTTGCTTACGGCCTTGACGCGGTTTATTTCTGCTTTGGCAGCAACAAGTCTCTCGGAACAAAAACTCTCAAAAAACTCGGCATTGATTACTTCAACGGTGCAGAAAACTATGATGAGCTGATTTTCGGAAGAGACGCCGAACGCCTTGCACGTTACAGCCGTGAACACACCGCCTATGTCAAGGGCAAAAACATTCCTAAGCTCCTTGATAAGTATAAAGTCCGCACGGACTATAAAGAAGGCAAGGACAACTACATCTTTGATTTCAGAAAGCCGCAAAAGGTCAGCAAGACCGCCTGCGAAAAGATCGTTCTCAACTTCTCAAATCCGTATTACAGCACGTTTACCTATGACGCAAAGTCAAAAAAATATCTCAAGCAGCATTCCGGAAAGCCGCACATGGACTCCGCAACCGGAAAGCAGCTCGCATATACCAACGTTTTTGCGCTTGAAACCGATGTTTCGCTTTATAACGGCGGCCCGCTGGTTCAGATGAACTGGAAGGGCGGAACCGGTTATTATCTCTCCTACGGCACGGTCAAAAAAATCAAGTGGAGCAAAAAGAGCGAGGGCGCAAACATTGTAATTAAGGACACCGACGGAAAAGAGATCAAGGTCAACCGCGGCAACAGCTATTTCGGCTTTGTTAATTACGGCAACATTGACATCACAAAGGCATAAGCCGCGGAGAGTCGAACCCAATGCGCCTGAAGAATTTGTTTTCCGCATATTGCGGCACTTTTTGGTACGCTTACTGGCGCATTGCGAGGCCTTTTTAACACAGTATCGGCGGAAATTTGCCTTAAAAAACCGCATCGGGTTCGATTCCCCTCAGTTTAAATAAACAGGGCAGCTCCGAACACTCGGAACTGCCCTGTTTGTTTTTATGAGCGTTTTATTATTTCATCCGCAACGCGCTTTGCGCTTTCGCAGTCTGTATAATCAAAATTGCGCGTTCTGAAGCGGTCGTTCTTTTCGCTGTCAAATTCGGCGCGAAGAGCCTCAATGACCTCTTCGGTCGTTTTTGCAATGCCGCCGGGAAGTCCGGTTTTGTAATCAAAGTAAAAGCTTCTCTCGCCCGTGTACTTTTCCTCGTCAAAGGCAAAGAATACCGTCTTTTTTGAAAGCAGGGAAAAGTCCATGCAGATTGAAGAATAGTCCGTGATAAGTGCCTCACAGGAGAGCACAAGCTCGCGCACATCGCCGTAATCGGTAACGTCAAAGACGAACGGCGGCAGTGCGCTTTTTTCGTGTACCTGCGGGTGAAGCCGAACAAGAAGCGCATACTCCTCCTTGAATTCTTCCCTGAAAAGTTCAAAATCAAAGTGAGAAAGAAGAGCTTCGTTTTCCTCTTTTGTGCTCCTGAAGGTCGGAGCGTAGAGCACAAGCTTTTTTCCTTTGAGTGCAGGATAAAGCTTTTTAAGGCTTTTCTGCGCTTTCGTTTCGCTCTCTTTGTTCAAAAGGAAGTCCGCTCTCGGTGCGCCGAGTGGGAGAACTCTTTCTTCCTCAATACCGAATGCCTCAGCGTAAATCGGCGCAACGGCCTTTGATGAACAGACAACGTAGCTGAGCTTTTTATTTGCGGCGATTTCATCGCGTCTGAGCTGTTCCGGCTGTTCAATTGAAAGGCCGAAGCGTTTGAACGCGCCTTCAGCGTGCCAAAGCTGGGTAACGACCGCCTGCGGACGGAATTTGAGCATTGACATCGGCAAAAAGTTATCATTGAGGAAAACGTACTTGCTCGTTGCAAGAAGTCTGCTTTTTTTGAAAAAGAAACTGAAAACGCGCGGAACATTCTTCACCGTCGCGTCAAGGTCGCGGCGCGTTATTTCAACACATTCAAAACCGCGGCGTTTGAATTCCTCCATAACGGCGCCGAGACTGTCTTTGAAATTTTCGTTGTGCATTGAAACAAAGGCGGCGCGATTCTCATTGAGCGGGAAGAGAATCGCGGCAAGGTTGAAAAAAACGGCGTATATGCGGTAAAGAAGACGTTTCAAGAGCGTTCCCTCCTTTTCAGAAGCATGGAGTTCACCGCTTTCAGCGTAAGACCCGAAACAGGGAGCGAAAGACGAAGGAGCGTTTTAAGTGTATTTTCGTCAAGAATAGTATCCGAAGAAAGGCTGATGAGCCTTTTTTTTGCCCGCTTTTTTGCTTCCGCTTTGTTTTGAACAAAATAAAAATTAACCGCAGTTTTGTCAAAGGCTTCCCGGGCGCCGCTTTCGGCAAACACTTCAAAAAGCGGACACGACTGGGCATAAAGCGAAGAAATCAACTTTTTGTCGGAAGAAGAGATAAAAAAGGAAAACAGCGGCTTTTCGCAGATTTCCCTTTTGCTTTTTCTCAGGTGCTCGAGGTCAAGGTCGCGGTTTTGTTCGCAAAGGGTCAAAAATTTTTCTTTTGTGAGCCTGTTTTTTAGCGACTCAAGCTGAGCGCAAAGCTCGTCCACGCTGTCGTCGTCAAGCGTCCAGAGCTTTCGGTAAAACTGAGAAACAAGAACGTGAAGCTGCTTGAAAACAATCTCTTCAAGGTAAGATTCATTCTCTTCCTTTCCGGCTTCGTTCAATGCGGCTGCTGCAAGAGAGTAAACCTCACTCATGCAGCAGTCAAGCGATCGCAGACTGCTTTTGCAGGCACGCTGGCTGACCGATTCGCCCTCCTCTTCGGTGTGGCGGCGGTAGCAAAGGCAGGAGCCTTCCGTTCCTGCAAGCTTTGCTTTACAGTATACCGCTTTGAGAAAAAAGACCGCCTCCTCCGAAAATGTATACGGCGGAAAGGTGATGTCGTTTTTGAGAAGAAAATCTCTTTTATAGCACTTGTTTGAAACCAGAACAGACCACAAAAGCCGCCTGTCAAAGGTGTTGATCTTTGTTTCTTTTGCAAGCTCGTCGGCAACGGCATGGAAGGGGCCGGGCTTTTTGTCGGTATAATTGCGAAGTCTGCCCATGACGATGTCCGCGTCCGTCTCCTGAAATTTTTGAACGAATGCCCCAAGCGATGAGGGCGTGTACCAATCGTCTGCGTCAAGAAAAAGAACGTATTCGCCGCTGCACACCGAAAGACCGCGGTTTCTTGCCGAGGATACGCCGCCGTTTTCCTGCACGATACCTTTGATAAAGCTGTATTTTTCGCAGTAACGGTCAATAACGGCCTGCGTACCGTCGATTGAACCGTCGTTAACAATGATTACCTCAAAGTCCTTGAAGTCCTGAGAAAGCAGGCTCTGAGCCGTGTCCGGCAGATAGCTTTCGCTGTTGTAGGCCGGAATTACAACGGAGAGCTTTACCATATTCTGATACCCCACTTGAGGAAGTATTTGATTATTGACCGGACGTGAATAAGCAGGAGCTTTTTGTTCCTTTTGCTCTCCCTTTCCCAAAGATGCGTGACCTCGGCCATGGGGAAAAAGTATGCCTTATATTTTTCGCTTTCGCTCACTCTTCTTGCAATGTCACAGTCCTCAAGATACATAAAGAACCTCTCGTCAAAGCCCTTTATTTCTTTGAATACCGACGTTCTGAAGAACATGAAGCAGCCCGTTGCGTTTGAAATTTCGGTCACGCGGTCAAGCGGGGCGTCAAGCATACAGTATTCGCGCATTGTTTTTGAAGGCTCATCACCCTTGTGGAAACGGTGCGAACCGAGGTAGCGAAAGGTAGGATTGCGTTTTCCGAGCTGCTGAACCCGGCCGTCGTCAAAAAGAATCTGCGGCGAAAGCAGCCCGGCCTCTTCGTGTCCGTCCGCCCAGTCGCAAAGGGTGAGCACGGCGTTGTTTTTGAGAATGATGTCCGGGTTAACAACGATATGATACTTTGATTTAAGCAGCGGCAGAACCTTGTTGTGCGCCGCGCCGAAGCCGATGTTCTCCTTGTTTTCAATGACGGTAACACCCGGAAAACGGGTGCGGATGAATTCGGACGTACCGTCGGTTGAAGCGTTGTCAACAACGTAAAAATCAAGCTGAACATCCTTTGTGAAGTCGAGAACGCTCTGAATTGTTCTCTCAATAATATCCTTGCTGTTATAAGTAACTATGCAGGCGGAAACGGTGTAATTTTTCATTTTCTCTCTCCTATTTGTTGAAAACTATGCGGCCGAAAAGACGCTTTAAAAGATACTGACGCCAGCGAAGCTTTTGCTCAAGCGTGGTTTTGCCGCCGGTGACGTTGCCGCCGTGAACGCGGTAGTAAATGAGCGGCGTGTCAATGAATTTGACCTTGCCGTATTTTTCTCCCATGAGTCCTATCCACTGGTCATGCATCGGGATATAGCGCGGAATGGGCATGATTTTTTTGAGCAGCTTTCTGTCAAAGGCCATGCAGCAGCCCATGTATGAATTTTTGATTATATTGCGCCAAAAGCCTTTTTTGCTCCCGCGCTTTTCAAAAAAAGAGTAGTCGGTGATATTGAGATCCCTGTCGGTAACATAGGCGTTGTGAAGAACAAGCGTTGCGCCCTTGTCGAAGGCCTCCATAACTGCCGAAACCTTGTTCGGCAGCCAGACATCGTCCTGGTCGCAAAGGAAAATCTTGTCTCCCCTGCAATAACGAATTGCATTGACAAAGTTTTGAACAACGCCGCGTCCCTTCCCTTCAACATAGATGACCCTCGGGTCATCAGCCATGATGCGCTTCACTATTCTTTCCGTTGCACCGCCGGGCCTGTCGTCCGAAACGATGACTTCATCCGACGCGGAAAGCTGCGGCAGAATTGAAAGGAGCTGTTCTTCAATATATTTTTCGCCCTTATAGGCGGCAAGCGCAACAGAAATCATTGTTCTTCACCCCAAAACACAAAAGTTGTATTCAAACATACATAAGCTGAAAAGAGCCAAACCCAATGTGCCTGAAGGATTTGTTTTTCCTCGCATTGCGGCACTTTTTGTCTCCCTATACGTCAGCATTGCGAAGCTTTGAGGCGCAGCACCGACGGAAAATTGACTAAAAAAACCGCATTAGGTTCAATTCTCATCAGCCTAAGTAGTATAGCACCGATTTTAAAATTTTACAACGGTTGACAAAGCTTTGAAAAACCACGGAGAAAAAATTTGAAAAAAACGCTTGACAAAACAGGGATTATGGTATATATTAGACAAGTCGCCGGACGGCAAACTTCGGCGAGATGGGAGCATAGCTCAGCTGGGAGAGCATCTGCCTTACAAGCAGAGGGTCACAGGTTCGAGCCCTGTTGTTCCCACCAAATATGGCCCGGTAGTTCAGTTGGTTAGAACGCTAGCCTGTCACGCTAGAGGTCGACGGTTCGAGCCCGTTCCGGGTC
>CAKSYX010000007.1 GCA_934525065.1 uncultured Eubacteriales bacterium | reverse complement strand
CGGTTTTGATAAGCTTCGTGAAATATAGTCTTTTTCTTTTTGTTTTGCTCTTTGGTCTGCGCTAAATGCGACAGCCCATTTTTTTGTTTCAAAAAAATTTATAGACTTCCTGCGAAAAATATAGTATAATGCGGTTAATATAGATGACGAAAGCAAACAGCTTACGTCACCTATTTTCAGGAGGATGAATTTATGAAAAGCAAAAAAGTTTTGATTGTTGTTCTTGCCGTGCTTGTTGTGCTCGGTATGCTTGCCGGATTTGTTGCCGGAAGCTACAACACCCTCGTTGCAAAGCAGACAGCCGTTGAAGCAAAGCAGGCGGACGTTCAGACCCAGCTTCAGCGCAGGGCAGACCTGATTCCGAATTTTGTTGCAACCGTCAAAGGCTACAGCGACTTTGAAAAAGCAACCCTCACCGAAGTTACCGAAGCACGTGCGGCTGTTTCAAAAGCTACGAACGGCGAAAGCCTTTCGCAGGCGAACGATCGGCTCGACAAAGCGATTTCCGTTTGGGTCAACGCCGTGACCGAAGCCTATCCGGAATTGAAGGCTGACAAGAACTATCTTGCCCTTCAGGATGAGCTTTCGGGAACAGAAAACAGAATTGCCGTTGCAAGGCGCGATTACAACGCTGCCGTTCAGGAGTATAACCTTGCGATCCGCAGCTTTCCGAAGAATATCCTTGCAGGTATGTTCGGCTTTGAGAAAGCGGAGCTCTTCTCTGCCGATGAAAACGCCCAGACAGCTCCGAGCGTACAGTTTTAATTTGAAATGAAAAGATTTTTGTCTCTATCAGCTGCTCTTCTTCTCTGCCTGCTCATTCTTGCTCCGTGCGCTTCTGCGCTGAACTTTCCGGCGCATACATTCGACCTTTTTGTCAATGACTTTGCTTCGGTAATATCCGAAACGGACAGGAAAACGATTCAGCAGCAGGGAGAGGAACTCTACCGCGAAACCAAAGCGCAGATTGCCGTTGCAACGGTCAGCTCACTTGAAGGCTCGGACATTGAAACTTATGCGAACGAGATGTTCCGCTCGTGGAAACTCGGCGATAAGGAAGAGAACAACGGTGTTTTGCTCCTTCTTTCCGTCGGCGACAGAAAGGTGAGAATCGAGGTCGGCTATGGCCTTGAAGGCGCACTTAACGACAGCAAATGCGGAAGAATCCTCAGAGAATACGGCAATCCGTATTTTTCGGAGGATAACTTTTCCGAAGGTCTTGCCAGTGTTTATTCGGTACTTATTGACGAGGTCTGCGACGAATATGATATTGCCCGTATTGCCGGAACAGAGGACGACGACCCTTTCGGTCTCTTTGATAACAGTGACGACGCTGACTTCAGCTTTGACGAGACCGACCTTGAACTTGTCATTCTTATTTTCGGAATAGTGGTTGTCATTCTGACGAATATAATAAGGCGAGTAAAAAGAGTCAGACGCGGCGGTTCGTTCTTTGACGTGTTTGACGATGACGACACCTACCACGGCGGCGGATACCACGGCGGAGGTTTCTTCGGCGGCGGGGGAGGCTTTTCCGGCGGTGGCGGCGGCTTCTCGGGCGGAGGCGGTTCCTCCGGCGGAGGCGGAGCTTCAAGCAGCTTCTAAAATCAAGCTGAGGAAAGTTGAATCCAATGTGCCTGAATAACTTGTTTTCCCGCACATTGCGGCACTTTTTGGTACGCTTACGTCAGTATGGTTTCGCCAAAGAAGCACCATACTGCACGGAAAAACAAGTCCTTCAGGTGCAAAGCAGTTTTTTAATAGCAAATTTTTGTTGAGACAAGGCAAAAAGGTGAGTAATGCTGACGCATTGCGAGGCTTTGGGGCGCAGTATCGGCGGAAATATGCTTTAAAAAACCGCATTTGATTCGACTTTTCTCAGCTTAAATCAACAGGCCGAAAAACACGTTGCAGTGTTTTTCGGCCTGCTTTTTTTTGTTTTACTCTTCGGCCTGCACTGAAAGCGGAAAGCCGACAGCGAATTATTTTGCAAACTGGCTGTTGTAAAGCTCGGCGTAAAAGCCGTTTTTCTCCAGCAGTTCGTTGTGTTTTCCCTGTTCAATGATTTTTCCGTTTTTCATCACGAGGATGATGTCTGCTTCGCGTATCGTTGAAAGGCGGTGGGCAACGATGAAGCTTGTTCTGCCCTTCATCATCAATGCAAATGCGGACTGAACCCTCATCTCGGTTCTGGTGTCGATTGAAGAGGTCGCTTCGTCAAGAATCAGCATCGGCGGAAGAACCAGCATTGCTCTTGCAATGCAGAGAAGCTGTCTTTGTCCGGCGGAAAGGTTCGCTCCCGAAGCTATGACCGGTGTGTCATAGCCCTTCGGAAGTCGCTTGATGAAGGAATGCGCATGAGCCGCTTTAGCTGCCGCAATAACTTCTTCGTCCGTGGCGTCGGGCTTGCCGTAGGCGATATTCTCCCTGACCGTTGCGCCTGAAAGCCATGTGTCCTGAAGCACCATTCCGTAGCGCGAACGAAGATCATGGCGCGTCATGTCACGAATATCGCATGAGTCAACCGAAATTGAACCGGAGTCCACGTCATAGAACCTCATAATGAGGTTAATGAGCGTTGTTTTTCCGCAGCCTGTCGGGCCGACAATTGCAACTCGCTGACCTGCCTTGACGTTAAGATTGAAGTTTTCAATGAGTTTTCTGTCGCGGCTGTAGCTGAAGCAGACGTTTTGGAAGGAAACGTTTCCGTCCGCCGGGGGTGAAAGCGGATTTTCGCTTTCAGCGGTCTGGTCGTCCTCTTCAAGAATATCAAAAATCCTCTGAGCGCAGGTGAGTGCGTTCTGAAACTCGGTGACGACCGAGCTTATCTCATTGAACGGCTTTGCATATTGGCCGGCGTAGCTGAGAAAAACGCTGAGCGTTCCGACTGTGATCGAAGCTGAGCCGGCGGAAATTGCAAAGAACGCACCGATAAGAGCAACTATGGCATAAACGATGTTGTTTATCAGTCGCGTGCTCGGGTTGACAAGGCTCGAAAAGAAGGTCGCCTTGAGCGAGGAGGAGCGAAGCTTTTCGTTGATGTCGTCAAACTCGCGAAGGCTCTTTTCCTCGGCTGCAAAAGCTTTGAGCACTGCCTGACCTTCAATCAGCTCATTGACGAGCGCAGTTTCGTCACCGCGTATTTCCGCCTGTTCTGTAAAATAGCGGTGGGTTCTTGAGGCAATAAAGCGCGCAATGAGAATTGAAAAAGGCGTCAGAACAACAACGGCAAGCGCAATTATCCAGTTGATTGAAAACATTATTCCGAGGATAGCGGCAATGGTTATAACGCCTGTAAAAAGCTGCGTAAAGCCCATCAGGAGGCCGTCTGAAAAAGAGTCGATGTCAGCGGTCATGCGGCTGAGAATATCGCCCGAGGAGTGACTGTCGAGGAAGGATACGGGAAGAGTGTGCAGCTTGTTGCTGAGACGGTTCCTCAGACCTTGGCAGATGTTGTAGGCCGCCTTGTTGTTGAAAACTGCCATCAGGTACTGCGCGGCGGCGGCAATCGCAGCGGCAGCGGCGATGAGAAGAGCTTTTTTGCCGACAACGGCAAAGTCAACCTTACCGGGGCCGAGCATAAAGTCGATTGCATCACCGGTGAAAACCGGAATGAGCAGCGCACCCGCAACGCTGAACAGTGCGCAAAGTATGCTGAGCGCAATGAGGGCACGGTAAGGCTTCACGAGGGAAAGAACCTTTTTCATCGTTCCGTTTTTTGCTTTCTCTTTTTTCATTTAGCTTCACCCCCGGAGCACTGGCTTTCATAAATTTCTTTGTATACCTCGCACGAGGAGAGCAGCTGTTCATGCCTGCCTTTTCCGACGAGTTCACCGTCGTCAAGTACCAGAATGAGGTCGGCTGCGGAAAGCGAACCTGCGCGTTGACTGATCATGAATACCGTCACGTCCTTGGGCAGTGACCTGAGTGCTTTTCTCAGTGCCGCATCGGTTGCGAAATCAAGGGCGGAAAAGCTGTCGTCAAGAATCAGAATTCTTTCTTTCAAACCGAGCGGACGCTCGGCGTTGAGCGAAGCAAGGGCACGTGCAATCGTCAGCCTTTGCTTCTGGCCGCCTGAAAAGTTCGCGCCGCCCTGTTCAACCGGCTCGTCGAGTTTGCCGGGCTTTTCGCGGATGAAGGACGCCGCCTGAGCCATTTCAAGCGCATTCCAAAGTTCTTCGTCCGTTGCGTTTTCGTTTCCGAGCAGGAGGTTGCTTCTGACCGTACCCTTGAAAAGCTGCGCTTTTTGTGGGACTACCGTAATCATATCTCGCAGCTTTTTTTGAGAGTATTCCTCAAGCGATTTTCCGCGGAAAAGTATTTTGCCTTCTGTTGTGTCATAGAAGCGCAAAATCAAATTGATGAGCGTTGTTTTTCCGCTGCCTGTGGCTCCGATTATGCCGACTGTTTCTCCCGTCTTAACGGAGAATGAAATGTTCGAAAGCGAGTTTTCTCCGCCGCCCTGATATTTAAAGCTGACGTTTTCAAAGCGGATGGCCTCTTCGCTTTCCAAATTTTCCGCACCGTCTCCCGATGGAAAGCACATGGAGCTTTCCATATCAAGAATCTGACCGATTCGGTTCATTCCCGCAACGGAGCGGCCGAGCTGGGTGATGAGGTTCGCAAGCTTGACGAGCTCAATGAGAATCTGAGAAATATAATTGATGAGGGCAATGATATCGCCGGCAAGGAGCAGACCGGAGTTGATTTTCTTTGCTCCGAGCCACAGAACAAGAATGATAACGCCGTTGACAACAACATATGTCAGCGGATTCATAATCGCCGCAATTTCTCCCACCTTTATTTGAGAAGAGAGCAGAACACTGTTTTGCTTTTTAAACTTTTCCTTTTGCTTTTCCTCCCGGGAAAAGGCGCGGATAACGCGGACGCCGTCAAGGTCTTCGTTTGTAATTTCCGTAACACCGTCGAGGTTTTGCTGAACGCCCTTATAAAGCGGCGCGGTGATTTTTATTATGCTGAAAACGATTACAAATAGCAGTGCGATCGCGCCGACAAAAATGAGCGCAAGCTTTGCGTTGATTATGAATGCGAGTATCATTGCGCCGAATACGATGAACGGACTTCTCATGAACAGCCTCAAAAACATATTCAGCCCGTTCTGAACCTGATTTATGTCGCTGGTCATTCTTGTAATGAGCGTTGAAGAGGTTACCGAATCAAGCTCGTTTAGACTGAGCGACTGAATTTTTGAAAGCAGGTTGTGCCGCAGGTCTGCCGAGGTATCAACGGCAACCTTTGCGGCAAAAAACTGCGCCACAATGCAGCTTGCAAGGCCGAGAGCCGCCATTGCAAGAAGAAGAAAAAAGCGGTTCACAATGTAGCTTTTGTTGCCTTCGCCGATTCCCTTGTCAATGATGTTCGCAACAATGAGCGGAACGGCAAGGTCAAAGCAGGCCTCCAGACATTTGAGCAGCGGTGCCAAAACGCTTTGAAACTTATATTTTTTCAAACACTCAATAAGATGCTTCATATTCATCCCCCACAGTTTTTATACCTATATTGCGTTTATATACTTTGTTATGTTTCAATCAAATAGATCAGTGCTTTAGATTATAATACAAAAAAAACCTCTTGTAAAATATATAATTTATGCTATAATTATATAAAATTTATATAGACTCAATTCTTTTTGGAGAAGTGCTATGGATATAAAACAGCTCAAATATTTTGTGACGGTTGTTGAAGAAAAAACCGTCACCGCTGCTGCGAAAAAGCTTAGCATGACGCAGCCGCCGTTGACTTTTCAGCTGCATGCACTGGAGGAGGAACTTGGCTGTCAATTGTTTTCACGCGAGGGACGGCATTTGTGCCCAAATGACGCCGGGTTGTGCTTTTATCGCCGGGCACTTGAAATTCTCGGTATGTGCGATGGTGCAAAAGAGGAAATTTCTCAGTTCAAAAAAGGCACAAAAGGTACACTGAGCATCGGCGTGGTTTCCTCGGTGCAAGGTACTTTATTTACCAAATGGGCACGCGAGTATACACTGCGACACCCGAATGTTATGCTTTCTGTTTTCAGCGCAAATACATATGAGCTGCTTGAAAAATTGCGAAACCGCAAAATTGATATGGCAATTGTCAGAACACCTTTTTCAGCCGGAGAGCTTGAAGCCTCGTATCTTTACGAAGAAACCATGGTTGCCGTTGGAGAGGAGCATTACTTTAAAGACGCAGGAAAGGAAAAAGTTACTCTTGAGGAGCTTGCAGATATTCCGATTATTATTTATCGTCGTTGGCAGAATGTTATTCAGGCTGCCTTTGAGGCGAGGGGACTTTCTCCGTCTGTTTTTTGCGTCAATGATGATGCAGGAATGACACTTGACCTCGCTCTCGGCGGTATCGGTGTGGGCTTAATTCCGCCGTCCGGTCTGCCGAAAAAACTGCCTCAGGGAATGTCTGCTTTGCAAATTGATTCACCGGCGTTGGTTTCGCGCATTGCACTTGTCTGTAACGAAAAAAAGCAGCTGCCGGAGTCTGCAAAGATGTTTTGGTCTCTCGCCTCGGAATAATTTTTTGTTGCCTGCGAAAAAGCAAACAACGCTTCGTTTATTTATGTGAAAACCAAATGAATGTGTCAAAAGCACTTTCACATATATTTTAGGAGGATTCAACTATGGTATGCTCAACAACCCCAACCCTTGAAAACGCAGAAATTGTTAGCTATCTCGGAATCGTGACCGGAGAGGTTGTCTCCGGCGTAGATTTCATCCGCGACTTCGGCGCGTCTATCCGCAATTTCATCGGAGGCCGCTCGGCAGGCTATGAGGACGAACTCATCAAGGCCAGAGAGGACGCTCTGAAAGAAATGGAGGAAAGAGCCCGGCAGCTCGGTGCAAATGCTGTTGTCGGCGTAGACATCGACTACGAAGTGCTCGGCCAGGGCAATATGCTCATGGTTTCCGTCAGCGGAACGGCAGTTGTTGTCCGCGGAAAGTAAAAAGCAAAAGCGGCGGCTGCGGCCGCCGTTTTATTTTTCGGCTTTAAGCCTTCGGCGTATCGTGCTCCACTGCGGCATATATTTTGAAAGGAAGGCTTTGAAGTCTTTGCCGTGGTTCGGGTATCTGATGTGCGCAAGCTCATGCAGAACAACATATTCAATGCAATCATCCGTTTTCTCGGCAAGGGAAAGGTTAAAGGTCAGCTCGCGTGTTTGAAAGCTGCATTTTCCCCAGTAAGACTTGACCTTTTTGATTTTCCATGCGGAGCAATAAAGGCCGGTTTGCTTTTCCCAAAGCGGAACAAGCCTTGAAAGCTTTGCTTTGAGGATGATTTCTGCGCTTTTGTCGGCGGAAAGTCCGCCCCTCAAAGCCGCTTTGAGTGCGCTTTCGTCAATTTCTGTTCTGTATTCAGGATTTTCCAAAAGTGCTGAAAGTATTTTCAAAAGATTTGAAAGCCGCTCTTCTTCGCTTCTTTGCTGTGGTATATCCGCCGTTTGTGCTTTTTGAACGGCGGATTTGATCCAGTCAAGCTTTTCTTTGAGAACGGAAATGATTTCGCCGTCCTTCATCCGCAAGGGAGCGGAAACGAGGACCCTTCCCTGCGGAGCGGTCACGCGGATGCGAAGATTCTTCATCTTCTTTTTTGTGACCTCAATTTCAATTGTGTCAAGCGTAATTACCATTGCCTTCACGTCCTTATCTTGACCATAATAGCAAAAATTGACTTTATTCTCAAATGTTTTTTGAATATTGACAATTTTTTTCGCAATCTGTTATAATTAACAAAATCTACTAATCTGAAAAGGAGAAAACGATGGGGAAAACGATTATAATTGCCGGTGCAGGTCACGGCGGCCTTGCCGCAGGCGCCTTGCTTGCCGAAAAAGGCTTTGACGTAACAGTTTATGAAAAGAAAAAGGAAACCGAGCTCGGCTATGACTGGACGGATATTTTTGCTCCCGGAGCTCTTGCCATTGCCGGTATTCCTATGCCGGAAAAGGATAAATTCAGCTATAAAGAAAACATGACCTTTTATAGTCCCGACTGCAAAAAAGGTCTTGTTCAAAATGTTCCCGAGGATCAGCTCGAAATCAAAATGGAACGCCGCGATATCTATGAGCTTCTGGTTTCCCATGCGCGCAAAAACGGCGTAAAGTTTGTTTTTGAATGTGAAGTCAGGTCGGCTTTGCTTTTCGGAAGCCGCGTTGCCGGAATCAAAACAGACAAGGGAGAGTTTTTCGCTGACCTTGTAATTGACGCAGCCGGAATGGATTCTCCGCTGAGAAAGAGCCTTCCGTCCTTCTTTTCGGTTGAAAGGGAGGAGGGCGAGTTTTCGCGCTTTTATGTTTACCGTGCGTTTTATAACAAAGCGAGCGATGAACCTGCCAAGGACCCATATAAGGTCTATATGCTTCCGCAGGGCAAGCTCGGAATCGGCTGGGTTGCAAGCGAGGAGAATTTCACCGATGTGCTCATCGGCCGTTTTGCTCCGCTCTCGCAGGAAGAAATCAACTCAAGCCTTGAGACGATGCAAAAAGAAAATCCGCGTCTCGGAACCGAGGTCAAGCGCGGCGGACAGCTCGTTTCGATTCCGGTCAGACAGCCGCTTTCGGTTCTTGTTGCTGACGGCTACGCAGCAATCGGCGACAGTGCTTTCATGACTGTTCCGATTATCGGTTCGGGAATTGCAAATTCCTTTAAGGCGGCGCGTATTCTTGCGGATGCGGTTATTGCAGACAAAAACTGCGCGTTTGACACTGCATCTCTCTGGAAGTATCAGACAGACTTCTATAAAAAACTCGGCGGCGGCCTTGCCGGCCTTGCCTGCGTCAAGCTGCTTTTAACGAAGCTTCGGCCGCAGGAGCTTGATTATATGTTTTCAACCGGTGTTCTCACTGCGAATGACCTCACAATCGGAGCAGATTCAACGAGCCTTCTTGCAATGCTTTCGGGAATCGCTCCGGCCGATATTGCAAACAAGGTCAAAAGAGTTGTGAAAGACAAGGCTCTGCTCAAGAAGATTCTTTCAGCCGGAAAGCGCATGGCAAAGGTCACGGCAGTTGTTGCCGCAATGCCGAAGAAGGGCAGCAAGGAGGCAATTTTTGCTTGGGCAAAAAAATACGAAAACTGCTTTAAGCTTTAATTTTCAGAATCTCAACAGCCGGACAGGGATGGAATAACTTCTCTGCCCGGCTGTTTTTATCTGCTGCATGATGCTGTTTTACAGGTGCGTTCGCCTTCCGCAAAGAAAAAGTCTGCGGAAGCTCTTCAGCTTACGCAGACCGATTTGCCGAAATTTATTTCACTGCTTCACCCGTCACCGCATTGACAATGTTCGTAAAAAGCGAAACGTGGGTCGTTGAAATGAATTTGTCAAGGTGGAGTGAACCGAAGTACCAGTGCTTGAACTCGCAGGATTTTCCGACGTCCTCAAGATAGGTGTTTATTGCGGTGATTCCGGTCACGCTCTCGTTTTGAAGCAGAAGGAATTCCTTGATTTTTGCCGGCGGTTCATGCGTGATAATGATGTCAACGCTTCCGCCGTATTTCTGAAGGTTGTCAACGCCCTCAACAAGCTCGTCACGCGTCGGAATCTCCATCTCCGACCAGGTGTTCATTTCAAAGCGGATTTCGATGTCGGGGCTTTCCCCGCCGCCCATTGTGAAGATTTTTTGGTTTTCAATTTCAAAAACCTGTCCGCGCATGAGGTGGAGAATGTTGCCTGCAATCTGATGAACCTTGCCGCCGTGCCATTTTTTGACGCGAAGCTTTGAAAGCATATCAAAGTTCTCGTGTGTTCCGTCAACAAAACAGATCATGTATTTCTTTTTAGCAAGCTTTTTGAGGACGTTCATCTCCTCTTTTGAGCCGTCCCATAAAAAGCCGAAGTCTCCGCAGACGATCAGAGTGTCTGAGCTTTTGAGCGAGCGCAGCCTTGGGTCGTCAAAGCGCGAAAGAACTCCGTGCATATCTCCTGTGACATAAATCATATTTTCAAAGCACCTTTCTTTTGAACAAAAACGGAAAATATTGTCAAATCGGTGTAATTTTCCGAAAACTGTTTATTTTGCGCGAAAAAAATGTTATAATTCAAAGTAATATAAAACACAGACTAAATATATCACATTCTCGGTCGTATTGCAATAAAACAAATGAAGTTAAATTTTGAAAACAGGTGGTAGAATGAAAAAAATCCTCTCGGTTCTTGCGGCGGTATCGGTTCTTCTTTGTATCTTTTCTTTCATCGGCTCGGCCGATTACAGCAACGAAAAGCAGGTCACAAAAAACCTTTATTCCGATGTTTATTACATGACGAGCCTCGACGACGGCTCGGTGATGTTTAAAAAGAATGAAAACAAAAAGGTTCAGCCTGCGGCTTTTGTCAAAATTCTCGCCGCTGTGGCCGCAACGGAAAAATGGGGCAACCTTGAGGAAACGGTCAAAATTACCGAAAAATCCCTCTCACTCGTTGAGTATGACTACGGTGTCCGCGTGGCTTCCCTCAAAAAAGGAGAAACCTATACCAAAAAGCAGCTCGTTGACTGCCTTATTATTTACGGCGCGAACGATGCGGCGAGTGTAATTGCTTATGACATTTCAAAAACGGAGAAGGCGTTCGTTGCCGAAATGCAGGCTCTTGCCGAGAAGATCGGCTGCAAGAATACCGTTGTCAAAAACATTACCGGCTTTGATGCCGATGGGCAGTATACGACCGCCGAGGATGTTGCAGCGCTTATCAAATATGCGCTCAATTATCCCTCATTTTCCGAAGCTTTTTCCGCTAAGGAGATAACCCTCCCGAAAACGAGCGAAAACGAAGAGAGAACCTTTTCAGCCTCAAACAGGATGACCAACGCGACCATCCCCGATTATTACCACGCTTCCGTAACCGGCGGAAAGCAGACCTCAACCGACAAGGCCGGCGAATGCATTGCCGTTGTTTCCTCTCAGGACGGCTATTCCTATCTCACCGTTGTCATGGGCGGAAAGCTCAAGGATGTTGACAATGATTCCGTTGACGAAAACACCTGCATGACGGACGCAAGGCGGTTGCTTTCGTGGGTATATGAAAACATCCGCTTCAGAGTTGTTGCAACGGCGAATCAAACCGTGACGACTGTTCCTGTCGTTGCCGGAAGAAGCACTGACACGCTCCGCCTTGTTCCGGCAAAGGAGACCTCAGCTCTCGTTCCGGCCGGCGGAACAAGCGACAGTGTTCTTATTGAGCCGATTGCCGATACACTCCCGAAGAGCGTTACTGCGCCCATCAGGGCCGGAGACGTGATCTGCAAAGCGCGGGTATGCTATGCCGGGCAGGAGATCATAACTATTGACCTCGTTGCCGCGAACGATGTCAGCCTGAGCGTTTTCCGTCTGGTTATGACCGGGGTCAGAAAGGTGATCACCGCAAAGCCGTTCATTGCGGCCGAGTTCATCGCCCTTGCCGCTGTTGTTACTTATATTGTTCTTCAGTTCAGAAAACAGAACCAAAAGAATGAGCAGAAAAAACGCACGAACCCCAATAACGGCGAAAAAAAGGCAAAATCATGAACAAATCGAGAATTTTGATGCCGTGTTTGGTGTGAAATATTGATTTTTTCAGCTCAATATATTATCATATAGTATGAAGGATTTTCATTGCAAAAGCCATTCGGCTTTTTGCGGAAAAATCGTTTGGCGAGAAAAATCACGCCAAACGATTATCTGTCCCTTGGGATTTGTATAAGTACAGCTCCTGATGTGGACGAAATGCCGTCAATCTCTGCCCGGCTACAGCAGGAATCGACGCGACCCTTATGCACTGTTTGTAGCCGGAAAGGCTAAGGTGATTATATGAAGAAGTTACTGAAAAGTGCTCTTGTTGCTCTTTTCGTTGTTCTTGCGGCGGTCTGCATGACCTTTGCTTCCTCTGCCGCGGACGGAGAAAACGGAAAGTGGATCAGTGCATGGGGCACGGCTCCAACGCAGATCGGTCTCAAGGGCTATGAAAACATAACCGCTTTTGTCGGCAGAGTAATGACAAGGTCTGTCATTACTCCCACCGCAAGCGGAACAAAGGTCAGGATTCGCCTTTCGAATCATTACGGCACCAGTCCGCTTACAATCAGCCGCGCTGCGGTTGCAAGGAGCACGGGTGGTTCGGCAGTTGACGACAGTACCGGCAAGCTGCTTTATTTCAACGGAAAAATCCATGTTACAATCCCGGCGGGCGAAGAGGTTATTTCAGATCCCGTTGATTTCAACGTCAACGCGCTTGAGGATATTGCGGTCAGCCTTTTTGTTGACCGCTTCAGCGAGATAAAGACGATGGGTCTTTCCGGCTCAAGAACATATCTTTCCATCGCTAAGGACGCTGACGTTCTCAGCTCTCAGATGGGCCTAAACTCTATTATAGACGATCCTGTTCGCCAGATCATCAGAGCCGTTCTCGGCCGCGACCTTGACTTTCAGCTCTCTTATAGCTTCATCAAGGTCACTCCCTGCATTGCAACTGTTGATGTTTATTCCGACAAGGATGCTTATTCCGTTGCCGTTGTCGGCGATTCCACGGTTTCAAACGAATACCCGCAGTATCTTGCCGAGCAGATCAACAAGCAGACCGACGGTCAGGTCACAAATGTCGGCGTAGTCGGCAAGGGCATAATCGGCAACCGTCTCGGCGGAGAAGGCCTTGGCTACGGCGCATACATTTTCGGTGATTCCATGATCGATCGCCTTGACCGTGACGTTCTGAGCCTTTCCGGTCTCAAGTATGTAATAGTCAAGATAGGTGCGAACGATATCATGCATCCGGTCTGCACCGACATTCAGAAGCAGTATCCGGGAATCACTCAGCCCACGGCCGAAGAGCTTATCGAAAGCTTCAAGACCGCCTTCAATAAGCTCCATTCAAAAGATGGCGTCAAGGTTATCGCCATCGGCATCACTCAGTGGAAGGGCAACGACCGTGATTACCTCGGAACGGGCGCAAAATATGTCCGCACCGATGAAGAATTCCGGCACGACTGGCAGATTGCCCTCGATGTCAACGAATGGCTCGAAACAACTGCTTCAAAGGAAGGCTACCACGACGGATATGTCAGCTATAACGAAAAGTCAGCCGACCCGAACGACCCGGAAGCTTTCCTTCCTGCATATACCATCGACGGTGCGCATCCCTCTGACGAGCTTCAGCATTTTTGGGCAGAATGGTTTCCGCTTTCACTCATCGGTGTGAGCAAGCGCGTCGGCGCGGTCAGACTTGACCACGACAGAATCGTCATGAATATCGGCGAAAGCGAAAAAATCAAGGCATCAATCATCCCTGCCGACGCACCGGACCAGACCGTAATCTGGAAGTCAACCGATGAAAAGGTTGCAATTGTCAATAATGACGGCGTTGTCACGGGTGTCGGCAACGGCAAGTGCGAAATTATCTGCACCAGCGTTGACGGAAACCGCACCGCAAAATGCCTTGTTACGGTCAATGTTCCCGTAACCGGTGTTGAAATGAAGACAGCAACAGCAGAGGTCTATAACACCAGAACCGTGAAGCTCTCCGCAACCGTATATCCGGCTGACGCAACAAACAAAAAGCTCACCTGGTCGTCCTCGGACAAAAAGATTGCAACCGTAAGCTCGAAGGGTGTTGTAACCGGCGTAGGCTCGGGAACGGCGAACATCATCTGCAAAACCGTTGACGGCGGCTTCACTTCAATCTGCACCGTTACCGTCAAGCGCAAGGTCGAGGTTGAAAGCATCGTTCTGAGCGCAACGAAAAAGAATATCTGGCTTTCGGATACATATATTCTTTCGGCCTCTGTTCTTCCCTCAAACGCAACCTTCAAGGACGTTAAGTTCAAATCCTCAAACACCAAGGTTGCAACCGTAACCTCGGACGGCGTTGTTTATACAGTTGCCCCCGGAACGGCGAACATTACCGTCACCGCGGCAGACAACAGCTTCATCAGCGAGATATGCAATGTCACCGTCCGCGTCAAAACCACAGGCGTAAAGCTCAATAAGTCGTCAATGACCGTGTATATCGGCAGGCAGAGAACTCTTGTTCCGACGGTATTTCCGCTCAACGCAAGCGACAAGAGCGTCAAGTGGAAGTCCTCCGATTCAAAAATCGCCTCCGTCAACAGCGACGGAACCGTAACCGGCAAGAAGGCAGGCACGGTAACTGTAACCTGCACGACCAACACCGGAAAGTATGTTGCCTCCTGCAAGGTAAAGGTTGAAAAATATATCAACACCAAGTCCGTTTCTCTCAACAAGCTGACTGTTAAGGTATATGCCGGAAGGAAGTATACACTTGTTGCAACGGTACTTCCCGAAAACGCAAGCAGCAAAAAGCTCAAGTGGAAGTCAAGCAACACAAAGGTTGCAAAGGTTGACGCAAACGGCGTTGTTACAGGCGTTTCAAAGGGTACAGCGATAATCACCTGCACAACGAAGGATACCGGCAAAAAAGCGACCTGCTCCGTCACTGTAAAGAACATTGTTCCAAGCAAGGTCTATCTCAATAAGAGCAAGCTTTCGCTCTATGTCAACGAGACAGAAAAGCTTAAAACGAGTATTGTTCCCTCTGACGCAACCGTTCAGAAAGTTACATGGAAGTCAAGCAACACGAAGGTTGCAACGGTCAGCTCAAGCGGAAAGGTCAAGGCCGTGGCTCCCGGAAAGGCAACCATCACCTGCACGACTCAGAGCGGAAGCAGAGTTGCAAAATGCGTTGTCACCGTAACAAGACCGAAAATTAAGAGCGTCACCTTCAAAAAGCAGAATGTTGAGCTTTCGCTCAATAACAGCTATACCCTCAAGCCGACTGTTAAGCCTTCGGGCGCAAAGGGCGCAAAGCTCAAATGGGAATCCAGCAACACCAAGGTCGTTAAGGTTGACTCAAACGGAAAGATCACCGCAGTGGGCGTAGGTTCGGCAATCGTCACCTGCACTCCGGCCGACAAGGGCGGCGGAACCGGCAGCCTTGTTGTTGTCACCGTTAAAAAGAACCCCGTCATCGGCGTAAAGCTCAACCAGACGAACGTTATCACAACGGTTGGAAAGAGCTTTAAGCTCAAAGCAAGCGTTCTTCCGTCAAACGCGTCAATCAAAACTGTCAAGTGGTCAACCTCAAACAAAAAGGTTGCAACTGTCAGCAAGAGCGGCGTTGTCAAAGCCGTCGGCAAGGGTGTTTGCGAAATCAGAGTTGTTACCACCGACGGAAAGGCAATTGCAATCTGCACCGTCAGGGTCAGGTAGCGACAGCCAACTGAAGTCCGTGGGCTGCAATTGAAAAGCATACAATAAAAAAGCACCTCCATTGGCAGAGCATATAGCTGCCGCAGGAGGTGTTTTTTATACCCGATCAAAAAAGCGCGGAATTAGCACCCGCGCTTTAAATTTGACCTCAGTTTTCCTCAAAAAATCCAAAGCCTGCAACCTGTGAAACCGGGAGCGAAAAAACAATTGCACCGGCATCTGTGTCCGGTCCGGCCTTTTGAAGGATGGAACACATGATTTCAGCCTTCTGTTCCTTCGATGAAACAATGAGAATAACCTCTTTTTCGTTTGCTATCGAAATATTATAGAATCGTGGTGTGCCCTTTGCGCCGGTGCCTTTTCCGTGGAGGACTGTTCCGCCCCTTGCTCCGGCCGCTCTTGCGGCATTCATAACAGAATCTGTGTGTCCTTCGTTTGCAATTATTGTGATAAGCTCGTATTCACTGTTTAATTCGGGTGTGTGCTTTGTAAATTGGTTTTCACCGTTCAAATAAGCCAATGTTTTACCTCCTCCGACACTTTTGATTGGAACGGAAACAATTATTCCGTGACCCGGAACACCTATGTGAAGCTTCCTTTTGGCAGCAGAAATAAGCTCGGTTGTTTTTTCTGCGCTTGCAACGGTAACTACCGTGCGCCTTTCGTTGGACTCAATTCCGAGAAGCTCCAACATGCTTTTTACGGCGGTTCCCTTGGCGCGCATTGCAACGGTCAACGGCAGGCCAAGCCCATCCATAATGTCTGTAAGAGCTTCAAGCGCATCCGGAGCGATAATGGAAATCACAAAATTCATATGTCCTCAACCTCCCAAAGCTCAATAATATCGTAGTCGCCGTAGCTTTCGGCGCTCTTTTCGCTGCGCAAAGCTTTGCGTTCGCTGATAAGACCGACTGTTTGAATTGAAATGAGCGGCATCATTGCAACAAGCGCAACCGAACCGAAAGCATCGGTCAAAACGTTTCCGCCGAGAGAGGAACTGGCGCCCATCATGAATTGAAGCATAAAGGCTGCTGTCATTGGGCCGGAAGCAACCCCGCCGGAGTCGAAAGCGATTGCTGTGTAAATATCGGGAACAAAAACCGAGAGGGCGAGTGCGGCCGCGTAGCCGGGAATGAGGAACCAGAGAAGTGAGATGCCTGTGAGCACGCGGAGTGCCGAAAGACCCATTGCAAGCGCGACAGCGACCGAAAGACTGAGCTTGATCGTTTTGCCGGAAATTGCACCTGCGCTGACCTCTTCAATTTGCACCTCAAGGACACTGACGGCAGGCTCAGCCGAAATGATGAACCAGCCAAGCACAGCGGAAACCGCAATGAAAGCGGCCGCGCTGCCTTTTTCGGCAAGCATCGCACCAAGCTCGGCTCCGAGCGGAGAAAATCCGACATTGACCCCGGTCAGGAACAGAACAAGGCCGACATATGTATAAGCTATGCCTATGAGTATTTTCAAAAGGCTTCGTTTTTCAAGTCTGAGTGAAACAAACTGGAAAAACGAAAAAATTATAACAATCGGTAAAAGGGCCAACGCAGTTTCCTTCATATATGCGGGGGCGGATTTTGCAAACGCCGTGCCTATCTGAGAAGTTGTTGAAAACGAAGATGTGACTATTTGTGAAGCACCTTCTCCGGAAGGATAAAAGAAGCCAAGAAGCAGTACCGCAAGCACCGGGCCGATTGAGCAGAGCGCAACAAGGCCAAAGCTGTCGGCTTCCGACTTACTGTCGGAACGGACAAAGGAAACGCCGAGGCCGAAGGAAAGAATAAACGGAACGGTCATCGGGCCTGTCGTAACTCCGCCGGAATCAAAGGCGATGCTCAAAAAATTCTTGTCTGAAAACGCCGCGAGAGCAAACAGGGCGAGATAGCAGACCAAAAGCAGCTTTTTGAGATTGGTACCCGTGAGCATTCTGAGCATACAGACCGACATGAAGAGCCCAACGCCGCAGCCGACTGTAATGAGCAAAACCGTGCTGTTGATGTGCGGAACGGTTGTTGCAAGAACCTGAAGGTCGGGTTCTGAAATTGTAATCGCAAAGCCAAGAACAAAACTGACAACGAGAATGAGAGGAAGGTTTTTGCTTCGTGTCAGCGCCTTGCCGATTTTGCTGCCGATTCTTGTCATCGACATTTCTGCCCCAAGAGAAAAAAGTCCCATGCCGAAAATGAGCATGAGCGCACCGAGAAGAAAGCTCAAAAGCAGGTCGGGCTTCATCGGAAGAACGCTCAAACAAAGCAGACAAACACTCAAAACGATCGGCAAAACGGAGGCGGCAGATTCCCGAACCTTTTCCGGCACGGCGGTTTTCATAATTCTTCTGTATAGTTTTTTAATTGACATTACCTCCCTCAAAATCAAGCTATTGTTACCACAGTATTATAGCATAAATTCGTTCAGAATTCAAGTTTCAGCGACATATGTAGTTGAGCGGTAAAAAATAAAAGCCGCATAAAATGCAGCTTTTATTTTTGGTGCCGGTGACCGGGCTCGAACCGGTACGGTGTTGCCACCGAGGGATTTTAAGTCCCTTGCGTCTGCCAATTCCGCCACACCGGCAACACCACGATATTATACACACAAAGAGCTTTAAAAGTCAAGTTTTTCTGTAATACAAAACTCAATATTTGCCGCTTTCGTCAAAAATGATGTAGCTGCCAAAGCCTGAGTCCTCAAGCGTGCGAACATATCTGCGCGTGTAATCTTTATAGCATATAATCGGAACAAGCACATCACCTTGATTTTGCTTTTGACTGATTCCCGAAAGGAGAGTGATAAGCGAGGAATAGTGGCTCTTTTTGTCAATAACATAGCCTTCCGGAAGCGTTGCCGTGTCAGCGCAAAGTCCGCTGGCGGCGCTTTTGTTGAGTGTTCCCGAATAGAGCGTTTCGCTGCCGTTTAATGCATCGGCGCAGCTTTCTTCCGTCAGCACAAAGCAACCGGAGGGAAGAACGGCTTTTGCCTTTTCAATAAAGCTCAGCAGCGTGCTGTTCCTTTGGCTACCGCTCTTTTCGCCGGGAAAGCCGGCTGTTGAAATGTCCTCGGCATCCGGGTAGCATACCGATTCAAGAATAACCCCCTTTATACCAAACGAAACAGTTTCTTCAAGCAGGCTCAGCAAATAGCTCACAGCACCGTCTGAATAGGGGTTGAGCCATGATTTGCCTGTGCCTTCGGCAAGCTCATCGAGCCAAAGAACGTCTGTGTCCTTATATTTAACAGCAAAATCCGGTTCGGTTGCGCTTGCCGTTTCATCCTTGAAGCAGAAGAAGCGCGCAATGACGTTTATGCCGCTGCTTTCAAACTGTTCAAGTGCATTCCTGACCGTTTCGTTGTCATAGATGGCGCATTTTCCGAAAATTGCCGTTTTGTTATGCGAAGAAAAGAGAGTTTTTCCGTTTTCGTTTTTAAAGTCAATAACAACGCTGTTGCAGTCTTTACGCCTGATTTTGCGGATAAAGGACGAAAGCTCCCTTTTGTTTCCGAGAAAGTCCTCAGGCAAATAAAGTGCCCGAAAGCCGCTGTTTTCAAGGAGAGTCCCGCTCTCTTCACTCGACTGAGACGTGAGCTTTTCGCTCGGCTCGGTCGGCTTGTTTGAAAAATTCAGTCCCAAGCTCACGGCAAAATATGAAACCGCAGTAATCAGAATAAAACAAAAAACTGCAAGCATGATCCTAAGCGCAGAGGCAACGCGCTCTTTTTTGCGCTTGACGTGCTTTGCTTTAATGATTTTTGAGGCGGGGTATTCCTTTGAAAAGGTGTAATAGCTGTTTTTGACTCGGGGCTTCGCGTCCTTCGGAAACGGCTCCTTCTTTTTTTGAAACGGATTTTTGAATTTCATTGAAAGACCTCGTACTTATGGCATATCCGTAAAAGGCTTTCACGGAAAAAACCGTCCGGTAACGTACGGCTGCTGCCATAATTTGTTCATTGATTAGTAATGAAAGCGGTAGTATCATTTAGGTTGAGAAAGACGATACATAAAGGAGAAGTTAAAATGCGTATCGACATAACGGACAAAAAAAGCATTATGGTTGAGCTTTCAAAGGATGACCTTTCAAAAAGCGAGATCACTTATGAACAGCTTGATTATTCCAACCCTCAAACCAGAAAGCTCGTCAGAAGAATACTTGAAAAGATTCGCAGTGAAACCGGCCTTTTCGCCTCGGAGTGCAGTGCACTGGAGGTTGAGGTGATGCCGGATTCCTTCGGCGGCTGTCTGATGTTTTTTAAGGAGACTCAAAAGGCGAAGGAACCCAAAAACGAAGCCGCACTTTTTGCTTGCAAAAACATCAGTGACCTCATTGACTGCTCCCGTGCGGCAAAAAAAGCCTGCAAAAGCCTGCCGAGCGCGGCTCTCTATCAAAATGAGGGCGGGTATCTGCTTTTTGTTGCGGAGTGTCCTGAAAGGCTGTCGGCTCTTTTTTGCGAATACCTTTCAAAATGTACTGCATCTCAAATGGAGCTTGCGGTCGCGCTTGAACACTCGGTCTGCCTTGCCGAAAATAATTCCTTAGCCTTGCTTTCCGGCAAGAAGCTTTAAGTTTTTAATTGTTTCCTTCGGGTCAGCGGAGCCAAAAATCGCACTGCCGGCAACAAGAACGTTCGCTCCGTTTTCTCCGGCAAGTGCGGCGTTCTTTTCGCTGATTCCGCCGTCAACCTGAATGTCGGTTTCAAGCCCTCTGCGATTGATTTCTTCGCGCAGAGCCTTGACCTTCGGCATCATGTTTTCCATAAAGCTCTGACCGCCGAAACCGGGTTCAACCGTCATAACAAGTACCATTGAAAGCTTGTCAAGATAGGGGAAAACCTCTTCGACCGGCGTTCCGGGCTTGACCGAAAGCGCAGCCTTGCAGCCCAGAGAACGGATGAGGTCGATCGTCTCCTCAACAGGTGAGTCGGATTCAATGTGGAAGGTGATTATATCCGCGCCTGCGTTCACGAAGTCGGGAATATACTTTTTCGGGTCGCTTATCATGAGATGCACGTCAAAAACAAGGTCACTGCACTTCCTCATGCATTTGACGATTGGCGCGCCGAGTGTGATGTTCGGAACAAAGTGACCGTCCATGACGTCAATGTGCAGCCAGTCTGCGCCGCATTGTTTCATTCTTTCAAATTCTTCTCCCATTTTTGAATAGTCGCAGGATAAAATTGACGGTGATATTATAATCATAACCGATACCTCTCAGTTTAAAACTTTGTGTTCGCATTATACCATTATGACAGACAAAAATCAAGGAGAATAAAAACAGGAATACTTCACGAAAAACATCAGAGGAGACTGCATTTTGCAGTCTCCTCTGATGTTTTGAAAGAGGTATCAAGGTTTTGCGGCTTTTGCCGCAAAACAGAAGTGTTATTCTTTAACAAGCTCGGTAACGCCTGCGGCGAGACCGGCAATCGACTGAATCTCCGAAGGAATAATGATCTTCGTTGCCTGACCGTCGGCAACCTTCTGCAAGGATTCAAGAGAGCGCAGGGCAATAACTTCTTTGCAGGGCTTTGCGGCATTGATAAGCTCAATACCCTGAGCCTCTGCCTTCTGAATTGCAATAATTGCCTGTGCTTCGCCTTCGGCCTCACGAATCTTCTGTTCGCGAACCGCGTCTGCATGGAGAATGGCGGCTTCCTTGTCTGCCTGAGCGGCAAGAATTTTTGCTTCCTTTTGACCCTGTGCAACAAGAATCTTGCTTTCCTTGTCGCCCTCTGCGCGAAGAATCGCTTCACGGCGTTCACGCTCTGCCTTCATCTGCTTTTCCATCGCGTCCTGAATTTCACGCGGAGGAAGGATGTTTTTGAGCTCAACACGGTTGACCTTGATTCCCCAAGGGTCTGTTGCCTCGTCAAGGATACCTCTGATTTTCGCGTTAATAGTGTCGCGTGAGGTGAGAGTATGGTCAAGCTCAAGCTCACCGATTATGTTACGAAGCGTTGTTGCCGTGAGGTTTTCGATTGCGGAGAGCGGATGCTCAACGCCGTAGGTATAAAGCTTCGGGTCGGTGATTTGGAAAAAGACGACCGTGTCAATCTGCATCGTTACGTTATCCTTTGTGATAACCGGCTGCGGCTTGAAGTCAACAATCTGCTCTTTTAGTGAGACGGCTTTTGCAACGCGCTCAAAAATCGGGATTTTGACGTGCAGACCTGTCTGCCATGTTGCCTGATATGTGCCGAGTCTTTCAATAACATATGCCTTTGACTGCGGAACGATTTTGATGTTGACGGCAATTACCACCAGAATAAAGAGAACGAGTGCGATAATTACATAAATTAAGCCTTCCATGTTTTTTCCTCCTGATTAAAAGTAATATTTTTGCTGGCTGCTTATTTCTTTTCAACAATGAGCTTGACACCTTCGATCGCTTTAATAATCACGATTGAATCCTTTGGAATCACGCTTTCGTCTGCGCTTCTTGCCGTCCATATAACACCTCTGATTTTTGCCTGCCCTTTCCCCAGCAGATTGTTGATCTCCTCGGTCACAACCGCTTCCTGCCCGATGCACATATCGGAGTTTGTAGGCTGTACCTTCGTCTTGATGAACTTTTTGAAGTAAGGACGCGCGAGTGCAAGCGTCAGCAGCGAAAGAACAACAAAAACGACCAGCTGAACCGTTGACGATGCTCCGAGAACGTTTGCAATGATCGCACCTGCAGAGCCAACGGCGAACCAGAGTGTAACTATTTGAGCTGTTGCGGCCTCAATCACAGCGAAAACTATCGCAAGGACTATCCACATAATGAGCATATTGTCCATTTTTTACACCTCACTTTCCTTATACAGCATAATATTATCAGATTTCTTTGCCGATTACAATATATTTTCAACACATATTTTTTGTTCGGATGAAATATTGTTCAAAACGGCGATGCATTCCCGGATTTTTTCAAATGCGGCTTCCGTGTTTCCGAAGGCGAGCAGGTTTTTTAGAGAGGGAATTGCCGTTTCAAGATTTTGAAGCTTTTCATGATCAAGGAAAACTTCAAAGCTCTTCTTCTCTTTTTTCCAAAGCTCATCGGCTTCACTGAGTTGTGCCATTGCGGCCTTTGTGTCAGACTGCCTGATTGAGGTTCCTGCTTTTTCAAGGATATCGGTCAGGCGACTGCAGCCGTTTTTCAGCTTGAAACAGCCGAAAAGCGCAACAGCAAAGCACAGCAGCAGGAGAACAAAAGAGAGAGCAAAGCGCTTCATTCAGTCTGCCTCCTTCTTCAAAACAATGTTGGTTTTTCCGTCTTCGGCGTAGGTCATTAACAGAACATTTTTAAGTTCAAGCCCCTTTTTGCTCAGAATTTTTCCAAGCTTTTCCTTCGTCATGCCGCATACTTCAAACTCGCGTTCAATTATTTTCCCATCGCTTACAACAAGGCAGGGAAGAGAGGAATCAGAGGTTCCGTCTTCACTGAGCAGTACACTGAGCGAACCGTTGGTTTCAACATAGGCGTAATCAACTTCGCTGATATCAAAAACATCCTTGAGCCGCAGCGATTCGATGATGTCATCAACGCTGTATCGGATTCTTTTCATGTTTTTCTGCTGAAGCTCGCCTTTTTTGATTACCATTACCGAATGGCCCTGAATGAGCGTTCTGAACGGTCTGAACTTGAGCGCAAGGCAGGAGGTTGTTACCTCGAGCGCAATCAGAAGAAAGACGGTTGCAACGGATTGAATCAGCGGAGTGTTGCTGTTTTGAAGCGGCATTGAAGCGATGTCCGAAAGAAGAAAGGTTATCACAAGCTCGGACGGCTGAAGTTCTCCAATCTGCCTTTTGCCCATCAGCCTGACTCCGGCAATGACGAGAACATAAACAATGACCGCACGGATAAGAATCGGAAGCATCAAATCACCTCAGAATAAGTTTCGGCGTTAAAGGTGCAGATTATCCCAATGCTAAAATATAAGTTCAAAAGATTCAATTTGCTTGACAACCGCTGTTTGTGAATGTACAATCTAAGCTGAAGAGCTTTGAACCCAATGTACCTGAAGGACTTGTTTTTCCGCAAATTGCGGCACTTTTTGTCTCACTATACGTCATTGCAAGGTCTTTGGGGCGCAGTATCGGCGGGAATTTGCCTTAAAAAACCGCATTAAGTTTGGATCCTTTCAGCCTAACCTGCGTGCAACAATATAAACCGATGTTATGCTTCTTTTTCGCATGGTATCGGAAAAAATTTTTAACGGGAGGAAAATATGAGTTACCTGAGTGATATTGAAATTGCAAGACGGTTTCCGTGCAGACCGATAGCGGAGATTGCAAAAAAGGCCGGAATCGACTCTTCGTATATCGAAGCTTACGGAAACAACAAGGCAAAAATCAGCCTTTCATATCTTAAAGAAAGCAAGAATAAGGACGGAAAGCTTATTCTTGTAACGGCTATCACCCCGACCCCCGCCGGTGAGGGAAAAACAACAACAACAATAGGTCTTGCAGATGCGCTTCGGAAAATCGGCAAAAACGCCGTTGTTGCTCTGCGTGAGCCGTCTCTCGGCCCTGTTTTCGGAATAAAGGGCGGTGCCGCCGGCGGCGGTTACGCTCAGGTAATACCGATGGAGGACATCAACCTTCATTTTACAGGGGACTTCCATGCAATCGGCGCGGCAAACAACCTTCTTGCCGCTATGCTCGACAACCATATTCATCAGGGAAACCTTCTGAGAATAGACACACGAAAAATTACATGGAAACGCTGCGTAGACATGAATGACCGCCAGCTGCGCTCGGTTGTTGACGGCCTCGGCGGAAGGCTTAACGGTGTTCCGCGTGAGGACGGCTTTGATATCACCGTTGCGAGTGAAATCATGGCTGTGCTGTGTCTTTCCTCATCAATTGCCGACCTGAAACAACGGCTTTCAAAAATAATCGTTGCCTATAACACAGACGATGAGCCCGTAACCTGCGGTGAGCTTAACGCTCAAGGCGCAATGGCCGCGCTTTTGAAGGACGCACTCAAGCCGAACCTTGTTCAAACCCTCGAAGGTACACCCGCGTTTGTTCATGGCGGACCTTTTGCAAACATAGCGCACGGCTGCAACTCGGTTCTTGCAACAAAGCTTGCGCTCAAGGCCGGAGATTATGTCATAACCGAAGCCGGGTTCGGTGCCGACCTCGGTGCGGAAAAGTTTTTTGATATCAAGTGCCGCATGGCATCGCTTGTTCCCGACGCGGTTGTTGTTGTTGCAACGGTCAGAGCACTAAAAATGCACGGCGGACTGCCCAAAACCGAGCTTGCCAGGGAAGATCTTGCCGCGCTCGAAAGGGGAATTCCGAATCTTCTGCGCCATGTTTCAAATATTCTCAACGTATATCATCTGCCCTGCGTTGTTGCAGTGAACCGTTTTCCAACGGATACAGACAAAGAAATCGACTTTATAATTGAAAAATGCCGTTCGCTCGGTGTCAATACAGTGCTGTCCGATGTTTGGGCGAAGGGAGGAGAAGGCGGAACAGAGCTTGCAAAAGAGGTTGCCCGCCTTTGCGAGGAAGAAAACAACTTCACTTTCTGCTACGATGACTGCGACGGAATTGAAGAAAAGCTTGAAAAGCTCGTTAAGAAAGTCTATGGAGGAAACGGCGTTGCGCTCACTCCCAACGCAAGAAAGCAGCTTGCAGGGCTTGAACAGCTCGGCTTCAAAGCTTTGCCGGTATGTGTTGCAAAAACGCAGTACAGCTTTTCCGACGACCCGACAAGGCTCGGAGCACCGGAAAATTTTGAAGTGACGGTTCGCGAACTCAAAGTTTCGGCCGGAGCAGGCTTCATTGTTGCGTTGACCGGGAATATTATGACAATGCCGGGCCTGCCTAAAAAGCCGGCCGCCGAAGGCATTGACGTTGACGATGAGGGCAACATCACCGGTCTGTTCTGATTTTTGTTGCAAATGTCACAATTCATAGCACGAGGCTATCCGAACTTTTGTTCGAATAACCTCGTATTTTTTCTGTTTTGCCTTCATTTTTTGAAAGATATGTGGTAGAATATACGCCGTGGAGGTGAGCGCATGGATAAGTTTAAGCTTGTTTCAAAATATCAGCCGACAGGCGACCAGCCACAGGCGATAGAAAGGCTTGTTCAAGGTGTCAAAGATGGCGATATGGAGCAGACGCTGATGGGCGTCACAGGCTCCGGAAAAACCTTTACAATGGCGAATATCATCGCAAAGCTCAACAGACCCACCCTTGTTCTGGCCCATAACAAAACTCTTGCGGCTCAGCTTTGCTCAGAGTTTAAGGAGTTTTTTCCGGAAAACGCTGTTGAATACTTCGTTTCATATTATGACTATTATCAGCCCGAGGCATATATACCGACGACAGATACCTATATCGAAAAGGACTCCGCCGTTAATGATGAAATTGACAAGCTGCGCCATTCCGCAACATCGGCTCTTTCCGAACGTCGCGATGTGATCATTGTCGCCAGCGTTTCGTGTATCTATACCCTCGGCGACCCGATAGATTACCGAAGCATGGTTATTTCTCTGCGTCCCGGGATGGAAAAAAGCCGCGATGAATTGATTCAAAAGCTTACCGAGATACAGTATGAGCGTAACGACATTAACTTTATCCGCAACAAATTCCGTGTGCGCGGCGACGTTGTTGAAGTGTACCCGGTTTATTCAAACGATACCGCAATAAGAATTGAATTTTTCGGCGATGAGATTGACCGCCTGTGTGAGATCAATCCGCTGACAGGGGAAATAAAATCGACCCTTTCCCATGTTGCAATCTATCCGGCATCGCATTATGTTGTCGGTCATGATAAAATGGAGCGTGCCATCGGTGAGATACACGCCGAAATGGAACAGCGAGCCGAAGAATTTACCCGCGCAGGAAAGCTGCTTGAAGCCGAAAGAATCCGCCAGAGGACGACCTATGATCTGGAAATGCTGCGCGAGACCGGCTTTTGCAAGGGAATTGAAAACTATTCGCGCGTGATGTCCGGCAGACCGGCCGGTTCAAGTCCGTTTACTTTGCTTCACTATTTTCCGAAAGATTTTCTGCTTTTTGTTGATGAATCCCATGTAACGCTGCCGCAGGTTCGCGCAATGTACGCCGGAGACAGAGCAAGAAAGGAGAGCCTGATTGAGTTCGGCTTCCGCCTTCCTTCTGCGTATGATAACCGTCCGCTGCGCTTTGACGAGTTTTATGATATAGTCGGACAAAAGATTTTTGTCAGCGCAACTCCCGGCGAATTTGAGCGGGAAAAAAGTGCGCAGATCGTTGAGCAGGTCATTCGCCCGACGGGACTTCTTGACCCGCTTATTTCCGTCAGACCGACCGAAGGCCAGATAGACGACCTTGTCGGAGAAATTCTTGAACGCACCGGACGCAAGGAGCGTGTTCTCATCACAACCTTAACTAAGAAGATGGCCGAATCGCTGACGGATTACCTTTCAAACCTTGACATCAAGGTCAGATATATGCACTATGACATTGATACAATTGAACGTATGGAAATAATTCGCGACCTGCGTCTCGGAGAAATTGATGTGCTTGTCGGAATCAACCTACTGCGTGAAGGTCTTGATATTCCGGAGGTTTCACTCGTTGCGATACTCGACGCCGACAAAGAGGGCTTTCTCCGTTCCGAAACCTCACTTGTTCAGACTATCGGCCGTGCTGCGAGAAATGCAAACGGCGAGGTCATTATGTATGCCGATTCCGTCACGCCCTCAATGGAGCGAGCGATAACCGAAACCGAGCGCAGAAGAAGGATACAGAGCGAGTATAACAAGGAGCACGGAATAACACCGAAAACAATTGTCAAGGATGTTCATGACGTTCTTGAAATCTCTTCAAAGCGAACGGACATTGAAAAGAACTTCAGACGTATGCCGCGCCTTGAACGCGAAAAAATGATAAAGAGCCTTACTGCCGAGATGCAGGCGGCGGCTAAAATCCTTGAATTTGAGCACGCTGCATATCTGCGTGATAAAATTGAAAAGCTCAAGTCAATAAGATAAAAGAGAGGTTAAAAAAGTGCCTGAAAAAAATATATTCATCAAAGGTGCGCGGGAGCATAATCTAAAGAATATTGACCTTGTTCTTCCGCGCGACAGGCTGATCGTTTTCACCGGTCTTTCCGGTTCCGGAAAATCTTCACTTGCTTTTGACACGATTTATGCCGAGGGTCAGCGCCGCTATGTTGAATCGCTTTCCTCATATGCACGTCAGTTCCTCGGCCAGATGGAAAAGCCGGACGTTGATTTTATTGACGGCCTTTCTCCGGCCATTTCAATTGACCAGAAAACAACTTCAAAAAATCCGCGTTCAACCGTCGGAACAATTACCGAGGTCTATGACTATCTTCGTTTGCTTTTTGCACGCATAGGTGTTCCGCACTGCACAGTCTGCGGACGTGAAATCAAGCCGCAGACGGTTGATATGATTGTTGACCGAATCATGAGCTTTGAAGAGGGAACAAAGTTTCAGCTCCTTGCGCCAATCGCACGCGGAAAAAAAGGCGAGTTTGTCAAGGAGCTTGAGCAGGTAAGGAAGGGCGGCTTTGTCCGTGTCAGAATCGACGGAATCATATATGATCTTTCCGAAAGCATAAAGCTTGAAAAAAACAAAAAGCATAATGTTGAGGTCGTTGTTGACCGTCTTGTGATGAAGGAGACTATCCGCTCAAGGCTTGCAGATTCCGTTGAAACGGCAACTGCGCTTTCCGGCGGGCTTCTCATTGTTGAACGCATCGGCGTTGACGAGCAGCTTTTTTCGCTCAATTATGCCTGCCCGGAGCATGACGTCAGCTTTGACGAGCTTACGCCGAGGATGTTTTCTTTCAACAATCCCTTCGGTGCCTGCAAAAAATGCTCGGGTCTAGGCGTATTTATGAAAATTTCAGAAAAAAATGTGATACCCGACCCGTCTCTTACGATTCGTCAGGGCGCGATCAAGGCGCATGGCTGGGCTTCTGTCGGAGAAGGCTCAATTGCCGGAATGTACTATACCGCGCTCGGAAAAAAGTTCGGCTTCACTTTGGACACGCCGATTGAAAAAATGTCTCACGAAGCTCTTGACGCAATTCTTTACGGAACAAAGGGCGAAAAAATGAAAATGGAACGCCCGACCGCGTTCGGCGGCGGTGTGTATTACACCGATTTTGAAGGCGTGATCAATAACCTTCAGCGCAGGTATAACGAATCGAACAGCGAAAGCTCACGTGCCGAAATCGAACAGCTCATGGTCAGTGAAAAGTGTCCGGACTGCGGCGGTGCGAGGCTTTGCAAAGAAGCACTTTCCGTCACGGTTGACGGAAAGAACATCAACGAAGTTTCTTCAATGCCTATTGATAAATCGCTTGCCTTTGTTGAACAGCTCAAAACAAGGCTCAGCGAACGCGACCTGATGATCGGCCGAATCATTATCAAGGAAATTGCAGACAGGCTGCGCTTTCTTTCGAGTGTCGGCCTTTCCTATCTTACTCTTTCCCGTTCTGCCGGAACGCTTTCCGGCGGGGAAAGCCAGCGCATTCGCCTTGCAACTCAGCTCGGCACTTCGCTTGTCGGCGTTTTGTATATTCTTGATGAACCAAGCATAGGTCTGCACCAAAGAGATAACGAAAAGCTTATTTCAACACTCAAGCATCTGCGTGATCTTGGCAATACACTGATTGTTGTTGAGCACGATGATGATACTATCCGCAGTGCAGACCACATTGTCGATTTCGGCCCTGCCGCAGGTGTCAACGGCGGTGAGGTCGTTTGTCAGGGCACAATTGAAGATATTCTGAACTGTGAAAATTCACAGACCGGACTTTATCTATCCGGAAAGAAAAAAATTCCCGTCCCGGAGACTCGCAGACCGGGAAACGGAAAGTATCTCAAGGTGTTCGGTGCAAGGGAAAATAACCTTAAAAACATTGACGTCTCAATCCCTCTCGGTGAATTTGTCTGTATTACCGGAGTTTCCGGTTCGGGAAAATCTTCGCTTGTTAATGAGATAATATATAAGCACCTTGCCGCGGAGCTTAACAACGCGCGGAAATTCCCCGGAAAATTTGACCGTATTGAAGGAACGGAAAACCTAGATAAAATCATCAATATCGACCAGTCGCCTATTGGGAGAACGCCGCGCTCAAACCCTGCAACCTATACAGGCGTTTTCAATGATATACGTGACCTTTTTGCAAACACTGTTGACGCCAAGCTGAAGGGCTACACTTCAAGCCGCTTTTCTTTCAATGTGAAGGGCGGCCGATGTGAGGCCTGCAGTGGGGACGGTATTGTCAAGATTGAAATGCATTTCCTTGCTGATATTTTTGTGCCCTGCGATGTCTGCAAGGGCAAGAGGTATAACAGTGAAACGCTTGCCGTCAAGTATAAGGGTAAGTCGATATATGACGTTCTTGAAATGACGGTTGCCGAAGGCATGAACTTTTTTTCAAGCATACCGAAGATATATAATAAGCTGAAAACGATTTACGATGTCGGACTTGGCTATATAAAAATCGGTCAGCCGGCAACAACGCTTTCAGGCGGCGAAGCTCAGCGCGTTAAGCTTTCGACCGAGCTTTCAAAGAGGGCTACCGGAAAAACTGTCTATGTTCTTGATGAACCGACAACCGGACTTCACACCGCAGATGTACACAGGCTCGTTGATGTGCTTCAGAAGCTCGTTGATGCCGGCAACACGGTCGTTGTTATTGAGCATAACCTTGATGTAATCAAAATTGCCGACCATATCATTGACCTCGGTCCCGAGGGCGGCGACGGTGGCGGCATGATTGTTGCCGAAGGTACGCCCGAACAGGTCGCGATGAATCCTGCTTCCTATACCGGTCAGTATCTCAAAAAATTGCTGTAAAAAACGGCAGAGCAAGCCATTTTTTGACTTTGCTCTGCCGTCTTTTTTATATTTAGATCTGTTATTTGTTTTTGAGCTTTAATGCTCTTGTTGCATTAAGAACGGCGATAACCATTACGCCGACATCCGCAAAAATTGCTATCCACATATTCGCGATACCGAGAGCACCGAGAACAAGGCAAACAGCTTTGACAAGAAGGGCAAACACAATGTTTTCCTTAACGATGTGCAGTGTTCTGATCGATATTTTTGAGGTGAGAGGAATCTTTGCGGGGTCGTCGTCCATGAGCACGATGTCCGCCGCTTCAATTGCCGCGTCTGAGCCGAGTGCACCCATCGCAATGCCGATGTCTGCTCTTGAAAGTACGGGAGCATCGTTGATGCCGTCGCCGACAAAGGCAAGCTTTTCTTTTTCGCCTTTTTCAGAAAGCAGTTTTTCAACCTCTGAAACCTTGTCTGCCGGAAGGAGCTGTGCTCGGAATTCATCAAGGCCGATTTCCTTTGCAACGAGCTCAGCGGCTTTCTTCGAGTCGCCGGTCAGCATAACGGTTTTCTTGATTCCGTTGCGCTTGAGCTCGGCAATCGCTTTTTTGGAGGTAGGTTTAACAACGTCGGAAATTACAATGCAGCCGGCGTATTTTCCGTCAACAGCAACGTAAACGACCGTACCTTCGTTGTGTTCCTTTTCAACTGCGATGTCCTCTTTGTTCATCAGCTTGATATTGCCGGCAAAAACCTGTTTTCCGTCAACAACAGCCGAAACGCCGTGGCCGGAAATTTCCTGAATGTTTTGAACCTTTTCTCTTTCAATTTTTTTGCCGAATACTTTTTTGAGACTTACGCTTATGGGATGGCTTGAACCGCTTTCGGCGTGGGCGGCGCAGTAAAGAAGACTGTCTTTTTCAAAGCCGGCGGCAGGGTAAATACCGGTAACTTCAAAAACACCTTTTGTGAGCGTTCCGGTCTTATCGAAAACAATGTATTTTGCGTCCGAAAGAGCTTCAAGATAGTTGGAGCCTTTGACGAGGATACCGTTGCTTGAAGCGCAGCCTATTCCTGCGAAGAAACTGAGCGGGATTGAAATGACGAGGGCACACGGGCAGCTGATTACAAGGAAGGTAAGTGCTCTTGTAATCCAATCACCCCACATGGGAGCTGAGCCGATTATAAGCTTGACAACCGGAGGAACAAAAGCAAGAACAAGTGCGCCGATGCAGACGGCAGGAGTGTAATACTTTGCAAACTTGGTGATGAAGTTCTCGGATTTCGACTTCTTCATGCTGGAGTTTTCAACAAGGTCAAGAATCTTGGAAACCGTTGATTCGCCGAACTCTTTCGTTGTCCTGACCTTGATCTCGCCGGAAAGATTGATGCAACCGCTGATGACTTCATCGTTCTCTTTTGCGCTTCTCGGCACACTTTCACCGGTGAGGGCACTCGTGTCAAGCGTTGTTGAGCCTGAAAGAATCACGCCGTCAATGGGGATTTTCTCTCCGGGGTTCACGATTATAACGCTGCCGATTTCAACATTATCCGGGTCAACCTGAGTGAGCTTTCCGTCAACCTCAATGTTTGCGTAGTCCGGGCGGATATCCATAAGCTCGGTAATGTTTTTGCGGCTTTTTCCGACCGCAACGCTCTGGAAGAGTTCGCCGATCTGATAAAAGAGCATAACCGCAACGCCTTCGCGGAAATCTCCGAGGCCTATAGCTCCGACGGTTGCAACGGCCATGAGAAAGTTTTCGTCAAAAATCCGGCCTTTGAAAATGCCTTTGACGGCTTTTTTCAAAATGTCATAGCCGATAACCGCGTAAGGAATCATGTACAGAACGGCCTGAACCCATATGTTTGCCTGAACGAACTTAAAAATAACAGTCAAAGCAATAACAAGAACAGCAGAAATGATTATCCGCCACAAAACCTTCTTTTGCTTCTTGTTCATACTAACACTTCCGATCTTGAAAAAATTTCATCAGATATAGATTTCGCAATCGTCTTCAACCCTTTTGCAGTTCTTTAAAACGTGCTTCATTGTTTCGTCAATATCTGCACCGTCTTCAAACTCAACCTTCATTTTCTGAGTCATGAAGGAAACAACGGCCGAAGAAACACCTTCGGTTTTTGCTGCGGCTTCTTCAATCTTTGCGGCACAGTTTGCGCAGTCAACGTCAATTGCATATATCTTTTTCATAATAACAGATCCTTTCGGTGTTTCATTCAACAGTTGAACGATTGAGCACTTGTTCATCTGTTGTCTGTATTATAGTTGAATGAATGCTCAATTGTCAATAGGCTTTGCAAAAAAAGTTGAAAAATTTTTGGATTTTCAAATCCAATGAATTTAACATCGGCAAAAGGGGATAAAAAGAGGGGCTGTTTTTTTCAGCCCCTTTTTTGTTCCTGAAAGGCGGTCAGAAATTTTTTTGAAAAAATCCAAATTTGGTTCGTTCAAATCGAAAAAAATTCCCGATTGGTAATGAGAGCGAAAATTTCACCAACCTTGAAAATCGAATTTACAGTTTGAATTATTATACCGTTAAATCAGGTTTACACAAAGCTTGAAGGTGAAGCATTATTTTTCTTTTGCAACAAAGCCGCAGCTTCTGTGCCCCGAGCACAGGAAACGGCGGCTTTAGTTTTAAGCGAATATAATATTGAGTTCAGAAGCCGATTTTTCTTCTTGTTTTTCTTTCAATCAGACTTTCAAAGGCCCGCTCTGAGCTTGCAAGGAAAAAATCCTCTTTTGTCAACACGAGCCTTTCAAAGCGGTCGAGTCGTTGCCGGATTCCGGCCTTAGCACATGTTCGCTCAAAAAGGTTGCGGACAAAGCGAGCGTTGCTGAAGGATTTTGAAGAAAGAACTTCGTCCGAAAGCGAATCAAAATACTCCTTTGCGGCCTCGGAGAAGCCTTCGGTATATTCAACGCGTCCTTTAACCATTGTCATCATTATGGCATACAGCTCTTCGCGGCTGTAGCTTGGAAACTCAATTATATACGGCATTCTGCTTTCAAGGCCGGGATTGCCTTTCATAAGCTCTTCCATTTCATTTGTATACCCTGCCATAATTACAACAAGGTCGTTGCGGTGGTTTTCCATTTCTGCAATCAGAGTTTCAAGTGCCTCTCTGCCGTAGTCGCGGCCGCCATCGTCTCCGCGATAAAGTGAATATGCCTCATCAATGAAAAGGACGGAGCCGTATGCATCGCGGCAGATTGCTGCAGTTTTCGGTGCCGTTTCGCCGATGTACCTTCCGCAAAGATCACGTCCGGAGTACTCAAAGAAATTGCCGTTGCGCAAAACTCCGCGCTCTTTGAGAATCTGTCCGACAAGTCTTGCAACAGTCGTTTTTCCCGTTCCCGGATTGCCGACAAAGCGCATATGCAAAGACGGAGAGCCAATCCCTTCACCGCGCCTTGAAAGCTCAATTTGGGTGACGACCTCCTCAATACTTTTTTTGACGCTTGACATTCCAACCATTTCATCAAGCTGAGCGAAGGCATCGCGTCCGCCGGGAACGTTCTTGCGCAAAAGGTGGCAGACGTCCCCGAGCTTGATTTCAGTAGTGCTGATATTGTTTCTTGCATCGCACAGCTGTTTGCGATATATCATTTCGTGAATGATTTTGCTGACGGTGTTCATTCCGTAAAATCTGCCGTCACTTTTTTCTTCCGTTATACGGTCTTTGAAAACGCTCCATACACTGTTGTCAGCCGTATATCCGAATTTTTTTAAAAATCGTTTTCCGCATTCAACAAGCTCGTCACCGTTCATCGGCGTAAAGGAAACCGTGCGCATAAAAAGTATATCCTCAAGTAAGTCGCGGATGTTATCAAGAACCTCACCTTCAACGAACGGAACACGGAAAACGAATATATTATCCCTGGAGTGGTTCTCGACCGTCACAAGAAATTGCATGAACTGCTTGCTTGAAAGGGCGGTCATCCACTCCCTGATGTCAATGCAAATTACTCTTCCGCTGCGGTTGAGACCCTGAATATGGGAAAGAACACACGCGAACGGGTCATTTCTGTCACCGTTCGGGGAGGGGAGACGTTCTTCAACAACCGGCTGCCTTTCGTTGAGCTTGAACAGTCCGCAGGAGGAAAGCGTGTCTGCAAACAGTCTGAGATATGTTGAAAGGCCGCAGCCGTCATTTATTGCAAAAAGGTAGCTTTGATATGCAAAAGCCTCAAAGGTGTTGTGCTCAATAACGTGGCTCGAAATCATTCTGATCTCTTTGATAAGTTCTTTGAACTCTTCTGCGCCGATAAGGCTTTCGATCTCTTTTTCCGTTTCGCTCTGCTTCGGTAAAGCTTCGTTTTTTTCATGCCGGAGTGCTTGTTGGCATTCGGGCGTTATTGCTTCTTTTTTCATTCAGACCCTCACTCTTCGGCCGACTGCCGATTCTTATGATTCCATGAATCTCTCGGCGTTTTTAATTTCCTCCGCTTCAATGCGCTTTATTTCTCTTTCGGGGATTATTGAATAAGCAAAGCTTTTGAAGTCTCCAACGCTCTGCAGCCTTTGAAATTCATCATAAACTCCCTGATAGGAGTTTACAAGCTTTAGGCACCGGCTGCATTCTCTTATATGCTCATTTACAATGCAGCTCAGTTCAAGAGAAGCGGCGTCAAGCTTGCAGATTGAAACAAAATCTATAATCTGATCAATTGTTAAGTGTTGCATTTTTCATCACCTGCTTAATCATATTGTTCATTCGGTTGACCCAATCGCTGATTGAGTACTTCCCGCCCTTCTTCATGAAAAAGTCTTTGTATTTGACGTTTCCGAAAACTGTTTTTTCATCCCACGGAGAATTGAGAGCGGCTTCGATTTTTTTGTTCTGCTCCTCAGACACGGTAAGCCACGGGATAGCCTTGCCGGCCGAAAGCAGCATACCGTACATTTCAAACAAAGTTTTTTCTCTGAAGGCCGAGACAATCATTTCGTTCGACTGAATCTTGCTGATATCAAAACTGATAATAAAAATCATCTGCGCGACCCACGTCAGAACCTTATATACCTTGACATCGGAAGCCATAACTATTGAAAAAGCCGCCTGAAGCGTTTCAATCCCGTCATCGCTTATGCTGATTTCATCGTACTCGCCCGAAAGCACGTTTTCGTCAATCGGGAGATTTTTGAAGTCGTGCCTTCTTTCGCGGTTTGCATAGTCGTTTTTGATGTTGATTGCGACTGTCACCATCCATTTTCTAAATCCGATGGGGTCATAATTGATCTGACTGTCGCAGCCTTCTCTGAGCAAAAAATGGCTTATCGCTGTTTTGATGAGTCGAATATTTATCTCCTGCATGATATCATTTTCGAGGTCTCTGCCGCGAAGACACGGCTCGGACCGGCAAAGTCTGCGAACAAGGGGCCTAAGCTCCCTTTCCGCAAGAAGGCATAACATATCATATGAGATCCGCTCTCTGCCGAGCAGCTCTTCAACAAGCACGCCAAAGTCTTCGTTTGAAATCACTTGTGTCACTCTCCGTTTGTATAATCATACTTTCAAAAGCAGGCGTGCGCCTGCAAAAAAATCAGGCGCAAAGTGCAAAATTTATTATACAAAAGCGGACAAAAAATGTCAATAAGTGCGGCGTTCGGAAAGCCGGTTTGCTGAAATGAGTATGCCGGCTGTTTTGCATCCACATCATATATAACCGTCAAAGCAAAGCTTTTTCGCAGTGCAAAAAAAATAAGGAAGCCGAAAAACGGTTTCCTTAAAAAGACATAAGTTCGCTGCTCAAACTGCGATTTTAAGCCGAAAATCAAAGTTCTTCAAGATGCTCAACGGCCATTTCAAAAATCTCTTTGACGTGCTCGTCCGAAAGCGAATAATAAACAATTTTTCCGTCCTTGCGGTTTTTGACAAGGTTTGCGCCTCTCAGATAGCGCAGCTGATGTGAAACGGCAGATTTTGTCATGTTGAGAACAACGGCAATGTCACAGACACAAAGCTCATGCTCATGAAGCGCCCACAAAATCTTCATCCGCGTTGAATCGGCAAAGACCTTAAAAAACTCCGCAAGGTCAAAAATCAGCTCATCGGCCGGCATATTATTCTTTGCGTTTTCAACAAGCTCTTCATCAATATGAGTGCAATCGCAGCCCATTTCGTTCTTTCCCATAGAAATTCCTCTTTTCACACGGCATTGCCTTCGCCGTGATTCCTGTTTGAAACAAGCCGAAGCTCCGCGTTCTTTATCGCGCGAATATCTCTTGTATAAGGTGATTATAGACCTTTTTGCTTTTTGTGTCAACTTGGGAACCCAATGTGCCCAAAGAACTTGTTTCCCCACGTATTGCGGCTCTGCTTTTTTCTTAAGATTATCTTAAGAACAGCTTACAAATTGCGGTCTGCTGTTGAACTTAAAAATTGTTTCACTTATAATATAATCAGAAAAAGCAAGGGAATGAAAAATGATGAAAACCAAAAAAATGTCAAAAAAGTCAAAACGGCTTCTCGCTGTTTTTCTCGCGGCAGTCATTCTGTGCGGAACCTATGCACTCGGCGTGAATTTTTACGTTATCCTCTCTCAAAAGAAAAGTATCATAACGCTGCAGGAGGTTGAGGAAATGGAGAATGTTGACTACGTTCTGGTTCTCGGCTGCGGAGTGCGTGAGGACGGCTCACCGTCTAATATGCTTTTTCAGCGCCTTAAAACCGGGGCGGAAACCTTCAAATCGCTCAAGGCCTCAAAGGACGCAAAGCTGCTTTTAAGCGGAGACAACAGCGGAGAAAGCTATAACGAGCTTGCCGCAATGAAAAAAGTCAGCCTTGAAAACGGTATCTATGAGGATGAAATGACAATTGATAACATCGGCTTTTCAACCTATGAAAGTATGTATAATGCAAAAAATATATACGGAGCAAAGAAAATAATAATTATCACTCAGCCGTATCATATGTTCAGAGCACTCTATATTGCAAAAAGTCTTGGGATGGAGGCTTTCGGTGTGACGGCGTATCTGCCGTTCTATCCCAAGCAGATCATATGGTCGCTGCGTGAGGTGGTTGCAAGGAACAAGGATTTCCTGCTTTGTGCATTCGACTGAAAGGGGAGAGATGAATGAAAAAAGCAATCGCAATTGTTCTGGGTTTGGTTCTTGTTTTCGGCGCATTTTTTGCAGGTCTCTGCGTCGGAAAACTCGGCTATGACCTTAAAGAAAACGGTGGTATTATAGGCGATACATATGACTATTTAGACAGGAGCCTTGTTAAGGCGCACAAAAGCGACGGAGATAAAATCGAAGATATCGAAGTTTTCCCCGATAATTCTATCGGGGACGGCTTTTTCACCGATACATATCTGACAAAAGATTACTTTTTCTATACTTCGTTTGACCCCGCGAGCAATATCGGAGACGGATGCGCCGTAATGAAGTATGACTTGCATACCGCTAAGGTTACATCTGTCAGCAAAGGTAAGAATATCGGTTCAGCCGATAATATGCTGCTTTTGGGAGACTGTTTGTTTTTCACAGCCTACGGCGAAACAAACGTGAAGCACGCAAGCGGTACTTTGCCGGGAGGTTATTGCGTTTTCAGGTATGACATTAAGAACGACAGCCTTGAAAGAATTTTTGCAACGCCGAACACTGTTCATGACGTACGTCCCTTTATGTGCGGCGAGACGCTGTTCTTTGTTGCTTCGTCGGCTTCGCAGACGGACATAAACGAAGAAAGAGGGCCGCATTGGGTTTTGTATTCATACAGCGGCAATGAACTGACCGTTGTCAAGGATTTTTCAAAACAAGCCGGTTACGATGGCTGTGTTGATATCAAAAGCGACGGAGTAAAAACAACTCTCGTTTTGAGAAACTTTGAAAGCTATGAAGGACTTGCATATACCGTCTCTGACGGCAAGCTGAATTTCCAAGGAAAAGTCGAACTGTCAGATGATAAAACGGAAAATGCGGTGTCCCGAACCTTCGGCAAATGGAAGGTTGAAGAAAAAACGATTGAAACAGCAGAAGACAAGGCTGAGCCGGACGACTGCGGATATAAATACACCGTGCGATACAGCATCTCGGATAAAGATAAAACGTATGCACTTTCAAAAGCTTCATATATGCACTACTATGCTTAAGAATTGCGGCTGTCCCGAACACCCTCGGAACAGCCGCGCTGTTTTTTGCTGAAAACTTTCTATAAATCAAAGTAGCACTTCTTCAACCGGGCCTTTGAGTGCGCTGTCGGAAAGCGGGAACGGTTTTGAAAGGTCCTTCATGAATGAGGTGAAAACAGCCTGCTTGAATACTGTCGGAAGCTGATATTTTGAAAGCAGTTCTCCGACCGCCTCTTTTTTGCAGGGATTTTTGCGGCTTTCAACGGCTTTGAATTCAACCTCAACGTCTGCGTCCGCCGGAACGGAAAGCAGGGTGATGATTGTTTTTCCGCCCTTATATTCGGGTGAAACAGGTCTTTTTCTGCCGGAAACCTTGACGGTGATTTCCTTTGCGGAAGAGATGTCGTCAAAAACAAGTCTCCATTCGCGCTTTTCCGGAAGAACAGAAAGGTCGCCTTCGGCCGCGCCGATTTTGAACAGGAGGTCTTTTCCGGCTTCTCTGACGGAAAGAACGGTTTCGGCGTAAGCTCCGTTTTCAAAGTTCATTGTTTCGCCGTCGTCCTCATAAAGGGTAAAGCTGTTTGTTCCTCTGAAAATTCTGACTGTGAGCTTTTTCGGATTCGACCAGTCGTTTGTTTTGTCGTTTTGAGAGAGGGGAACGATCGCGCCTTCTTTTGCAAGCACGGGCAGTGCGTTCAGGTCACGGTACATTGTAACAAAACGTTCGCCCTCATAGATTCTTCCCGTGTACCAGTCAGTCCATCTGCCCTTCGGGAGCCAAACCTTTGTCGGCGCAAGGAAGGTGCGCTTGTCGCAGGGCTTTGTGACCGGGGAAACCATAAGCTCACTGCCGAAGAAGAATTGATTCGGAACCTCGTATGCGGCCTTTTCGCCGGGATATGAGTAATACATCGGTTCGCAAAGGGCGCGTCCCTCGGTGTGAGTGCGGCGGTTGATCGAGTATATATACGGGATGAGAGCGTGACGTTCTCTGAGTGCGTTTACTGCGGCTGTTTCCGCGGCGAAGCTGTATTTCCACGGCTCTTTGCCCATAAATTCGTCCTTGGTTGAATGAAGGCGCATAATCGGGCTGAACTCGCCGAGCTGAACCCAGCGGACATAAAGCTCATCGTTCCTTGAACCGAGCTGATGGCCGCCGATGTCGTGGCTCCACCAGGTGTAGCCGACGTTTGTTGCGTTCGCCGTGAAATACGGCTGAAAATCAAGGCTCTTCCAGCTGATTATCGTGTCGCCGGAAAAACCGAGCGGATAGCGGTGCGAGCCGACTTCGGCAAAGCGCGAAAGAATGAGCGGCCGCTTTCCGCTTGAAGCGAGGTCGAGCGTGTGGTAGTGGTTGAGTGCCCAAAGGGGGTCAAGACCTTTGATTTTTGTTTCCTTTTCCTGCTGCCAGTCGATCCACCAGAAGTCTACGCCGTCTTTTTCATAGGGCTTGTGGAGAATATTGAAATAAGCGTCGATAAATTTCGGGTCGGCAATGTCGAAGGGAATGCGCTTCTTGCTCTTCGGGTCAATGCCCATGAAGCGGGCGAAATCTTCATATTGGTTTTCAAACGGACGTATGCCCTGAGCCGGATGAAGGTTGACGGTGACCTTGAAGTTCTTTTCGTGCAGCCATGAAAGCATCGCCTTGTAATCCGGAAAAAGCTCGGTGTTCCAGCTGTATCCCGTCCAGCCCTGAACCTGAAAGAGCTCCGCAATGTTTTTATAAGGCAGACCGCCCTCACGGCGGTAATATGCGTTTTCCTTTCCGAAACGTTCAATAACGTCAACCCAGTGCCAGTCCATGTCAATAGTGGCGACTGAAACGGGAATGTCCCTTTCAAGGAATTTCTTCATCAAGTCAACGTATTCCTGCTGACTGTAATCCTTGTATCTGCTCCACCAATTGCCGAGGCAATAGCGCGGAACGAGCGGAACCGAACCGCAAAGCTTGAAGAATTCGCGCAGACAGCCGCGGAAATCATCGCCGAAAGCAAAGTAGTACTCGTCCTTTTGAACGTGTCTGCGTTCCTTCATCGTTCCGTCTGTGCTCATAATAACGGTTTTTGAATCGTCAACGACAGAAACGCCGTTTTTGCTCATCAGGCCGTCTCCGAGCTTTACAGAGCCGTTAATCATGTCCAGTGTGCGGAAAGTACCCTTGAGGTTGCCGCTTTTGAAATCGGAAACACATCTTGAATCCTTGAGCGTAATGCTTTCGGTTTTTCCTTTTGAAAGGTCAAAGTGGAAGGCAATGTCCTTTGTTATTATTGCAATTTTGTTTCCGTCCTGCTTAAAGCTGAATTTCGGGCGGTCAAAGTCGCGGCAGATAACGGTTTGGGTCGCTTCATCGGTGAACTTGCGCTTTTTGTCCTTTTCAACCCTTATGATTCTTGAAGAAAGAACGGAAAAGCGGAGGTCGCCGCGGATAATCATAAAATCATCGGGAGTTTTGCTTTTATAATGGTGAGAAAACGTGTCGGTAAAATATTTGGAAAGTTCACTCATGGCGCTTCTTCCTTTCAAATAATATATGAACGATGATACAATAAAACAAGGCGGTTTTCAAGACGAAGGAGATTTTTCGGCAAAAACAACCAAAAATACGCTTCTTTTTTCTACATCCGTGGACAGATGTTGAAAAAAAATCGGTGCAAAACGTATAGAATTTTTTCATCCGTTGTGATAAAATACCTAATTAAGTAATAGTTGCAAAAATCAGAAGCGAGCTCTTCGGTTTTTGCGGTTTTGTTTTTTGAACGGGGGACTCAAATAATGAACATTATCATTGTCGGCTGCGGAAAGGTCGGCTCAACGCTTGCCGAACAGCTTGCCGGTGAGGGGCATGATATCACGGCTATCGACACTAACAGCAATGCCCTTTCTCGCGTTACCGACACCTCAGATGTAATGGGCATCGAAGGTAACGGCGTTGTGTATTACGTTCAAAAGGAAGCCGGAATCGAATATGCCGATATGTTTATCGCGGTTACAGGCTCCGATGAGCTTAATCTCCTTTCCTGCCTGATTGCGAAAAAGTCTTCCTCCTGCCGAACTATAGCGAGAGTCCGTAACCCTGATTATCTCACCGAGCGCGGCTTTATTAAGGAAAAGCTCGGAATTTCAATGATAATCAACCCGGAGATGGAAACGGCGAGCGAAATTACGCGCCTTTTTTCAATTCCCTCCGCAATTTCGGTCGATACCTTTGCAAGAGGTAGAATCGAGCTGCTTGAAACAAAGCTTCCCGCCTCTTCTCCGATTGCCGGCCTTTCGATCAAGTCCGCTCTCGGAAAACTCTCCGGCCGCATCCTGATTTGCGCAATTGAGCGTGGAAAAGATGTAATTATCCCCACCGGAGACACAGTTTTGAACGCCAATGATAAAATTTCCTTTGTCACCACCCACCGCGATGCAGGAGCCTTTTTCAAAAAAGCCGGAATCGCGAAGAATCATATAAAAACAATTATCATTGTCGGCGGAGGCAAAATCACTTTTTATCTTGCAAAAAAGCTCACGGAATATGGATTCCGCGTCAAGATTATTGAAAAGGATAAAGAAAACTGTGAGCTTCTTGATAAGCTTTTGCCCGATGATGTTGTGATAATCAACGGCGACGGAAGCGACCGGCATCTCCTTCTCGAAGAGGGGGTTGAGGACGCCGACGGCTTTGCCGCTCTGACGGGCATGGACGAAGAAAATGTTATGCTTTCGCTCTATGTCAGTGCAAACTTCAAAGCAAAAACCGTCACCAAGGTCAACCGGATGAACTTTGAGGGTATGCTTGACCGCCTTTCAATAGGCTCGGTCGTTTATCCGAAGTACATCACGGCAGAGATGATTCTCAGCTACGTCCGTGCGCTTGAAAATTCAACCGGCAGCGGTGTCCAGACTCTTTATAACATTGTCGGCGGAAAGGTTCAGGCACTTGAATTTACGGTCAGAACCGAGAGCAAAGCTACCGGTGTGCCGCTCAGCAGACTGGATATTAAAAGCAACATCCTGCTTTGCTGCATCAGCCGTCACGGAAAAATCATTATTCCTTCCGGCCAGGACGAACTTCGCGTCGGGGACAGCGTTGTTGTTGTAACGACAAACCGTTCGCTCAACGACCTCAAGGACATTGTGAGGTAGCTTTCATGAACTATTTTATGATTCTGTATCTGCTCGGTCTGGTTTGCGTCATTCAAGGCGGCTGTATGCTTCTCCCTGTTGCTGTCGGCCTGTTTTACGGTGAGACACAGTGGAAGCAATATGCCGTCACGGCGGCGGTTCTGATTCTGCTTGGCACCCTCGTTTCCTTCAAAAAGCCAAAAAGAACGGTTTTTTATTCAAAAGAGGGCTTTGTCACAGTTGCGCTCTCGTGGATAGTTCTCAGCTTCACGGGCGCAGTTCCGATGTTTTTGACGAAGGAAATACCGAATTACGTTGACGCGCTGTTTGAAGCCGCTTCCGGCTTCACCACAACGGGCGCGAGTATACTTACGGACGTTGAAGCACTTTCCCATGTGACGCTTTTTTGGCGCAGCTTTTCCCACTGGATAGGCGGAATGGGCGTTCTTGTTTTTCTTCTTGCCGTGGTTCCGCTTACGGGCGGCCATACCATGCAGCTCATGCGTGCGGAAAGTCCCGGCCCTTCGGTCGGAAAATTTGTTCCTAAGGTTCGCCAGACGGCATTTATTCTGTATTCCATCTATTCCGCAATGACTGTGCTTGAGGTAATATTCCTGCTTGCAGGCTCAATGCCGTGGTTTGACTCGATCTGCACTGCGTTCGGCACGGCCGGCACCGGCGGCTTTGCAATCAAAAACGCCAGCATAGGCTTTTATCAGAGCAACTACCTTCAGGCTGTTGTCACGGTCTTCATGATTCTTTTTGCCGTGAATTTTTCCTTCTACTACCTGCTGCTGGCGAAAAAATTCAGGCAGGCGTTTAAAAATGAAGAGCTTTTCTGGTTCCTCAGTATAATAGCCGTATCGGTTTTCTGCATAACAATGAATACAAGGAACAGCTGCTTTGACGGAAATCTTTATAATGCGTTCCACCATGCCGCGTTTTCCGTGGCATCCGTTATTTCAACGACAGGCTACGGAACGGCTGACTTTGCAAAGTGGCCTCAGCTTTCGCAGTACATACTTTTTATTCTCATGTTCATCGGCGCAAGTGCCGGCAGTACAGGCGGCGGCATGAAGGTTTCAAGGCTCATTCTGCTGGTTAAAAGCAGTGTGCGCGAGGTTTCAAAAATTATTCACCCGCGTTCCGTCAAGTTTGTAAAGCTTGACAAAAGGCGTGTAGACCCGGAGATCATAAAAAACACGGCTTCGTTTTTCGTCATCAGTATGATTGTTTATGTTGTTTCGGTTTTCCTTGTCAGCCTTGACGGGTTTGACATGACGACGTCGCTTTCCGCCGTTGCCGCAACAATGAACAATATAGGACCCGGCCTTTCGCTCGTCGGTCCGAGCGGAAATTACTCGGCTTTTTCAACTCTGTCAAAGTTAGTCATGACCTTTGATATGATTGCCGGAAGACTTGAGTTTTTCCCGATTCTTGTTCTGCTCAGCCCGACTGTTTGGAAGGACGGCTTCGGTGCTGTCAGAAGAAAGCTCAGCCGTGCCCTGTGAGAAGGGGCACAGAATAATCCGCAAGTGCGGAAGAACGGAGAAAATTATGAACGAAAAAAACTATGTTCCAAAGAAAGAGTCTATGACCTATGCCATTGCGGCACTCGGTCAGGGTCTTGTGTACAGCTGTATGTCCAGCTATATCACGGACTTTTACATGAATGTTCTTGCGCTCAATGCATGGTTTGTAATCATGCTGATGCTCCTTGCACGTGTCTGGGACGCAATCAATGATCCGCTGATGGGCTTGATTGTTGACCGCCATACCTCGCGCTGGGGCAGAATGAGGCATTACCCGGTCATCACCGCAATTCCCATTGCAATCCTCACTATCCTCATGTTCATCCGTCCCATCGGCTTTGACATCAACGAAAAAACACCGCTCATGTATGTTTATGTTGCGGTTGTTTATACCTTCTGGGGCATGGTTTATACGTCGAGTGACGTTCCCTTCTGGAGCCTTCCCAATGTCATGACACCCAACCCGGCCGAACGCGGAAGAATCATTTCATACGGCCGCACCGTCGGCGGAATCGGTTCCGCTGTTACCGTTGCACTTCCGATTATTCTCGGCTATTTTATTGAGAACAGTGAAACAAGATACGCCGTTATGGCAATTTCAATGTCCGCCATCGGAATGCCGCTGTTCTGCCTTTCCTCATTCAAAATCAAGGAGAGAGTTAAGCATCCGAACGCAACAAAGCGCGCTCCCGGCGAGCCTTCGACGCTTTCAAGAATTTTCCATTGCAAGCCGCTCATGCTTGTTGTTCTTTCGGGAATCCTTTCCTTCGGAAGATATATGCTTCAGTCTGCGGCTCCCCACGTTGCGCGCTATGGCGGCTTCTATGTCGGCGGCGATCTTGCGACTGCAACCCCGGAGCAGTTCAGCAGCAATATGTCAACGATTGCTTTGATTATCCAGATCTGCGCCGCTATCGGTATGTTCGGCGCAATGATCTTCATGCCGAAGCTCTTCAGGAAGTATGAATACAGAACTCTCATGATCGTTTCCTGCCTTGCGGGCTTCGTTGCGAGTATCTTCACTCTTCTTGTCGGCTGGTTCACAAAGAATCTCTTCATCTGCATCCCGTTCATGATCATTTCAAGTCTTCCGCTCGGCGTAATCAATGTTGTTTCGGGAGCAATGGTTTGCGACTGTATCGACTACATGGAATGGAAAACAGGCTACCGCGACAACGCCCTCGGTTCGGCCTGCCAGTCCTTCGTCAACAAGCTCGGCAACGCCGTTGCAACCGTTGTTATCATCGCTATGTACATTGCCGTTCACATTGACCCGCAGAAGCTCAACGTCGGCTCGGCAGAATCTGCGCTTGAAATTGCAAGAACCATGACGACCTCTCAGAACTTTGCAATGTATGCGCTCGTTTCAATCGTTCCGGGAATCAGCCTTGTTCTTTGCGCTCTTCCGCTGTTCTTCTATGACATCGTAGGAGACAGGAAAAAGCAGATTACCGAAGAGCTTGCCGTTATGAGAAAAGAACGCGGCGTTGAAATTACGGAATAATATTTTCAGACCGGAGCGGAGAGTTTTCTCCGCTCCCTGTTCTGCAAAGATAAAAAAGGTGAAGGATGTGTAAAAAATGATTTATCTGCCAATTGCTCTCGGCGCTGTTTTTCTTATTTTGTTCATTGCAAAATGCAAAAACGAACGCAGCGTGGGCGGCGTGTTCCTGAAGAATGCTGTCAGCATTTTCTTCATTCTCACAGCCGCCGTAGGTCTGATTCAGAATCCGAGCCGTGTTGAATACGGCGTTATGATTCTTGTCGGCCTTGCTTTCGGAATGCTCGGAGATATCTATCTCGATCAGAAATGGGTCTATCCGAACGACATGAAAAAGTATCTTTACGCCGGCTTTGTCTCCTTTGGAATCGGCCACCTGTTTTATATTCCGGCAATGGTTCGTGCCGCCGGAATCGAGCTTAAATGGCTGCTTATTCCGGCCGCTGCCGGCCTTGTTGTTGCTGTCGGCAATCTTCTCCTTGAAAAGCCGATGAAGCAGAATTTCGGCGAATACAAGGCAATTGTAACCGTTTACGGTTTCATTCTTGCTTTTATGGCGGCCACCGCCGTGACCTGCGCGGTTCTGACAGGCAAGAAGACTTTCATCGTGTTTGCCGCAGGCGGTGTGTTCTTCCTGCTTTCGGATTTGATTCTTTCCCCGATGTACTTTGGCGAAGGCAAAAACACCCCGATGAATTTCATTCTCAATCACGTTACATATTACCTCGGTCAGTATCTCATTGCTTTTTCGGTTTCTCTTCTTCCCGCACTTGAGGGCTGAGCGGTAATGGCATAATTAAGGCTGTAAAGCATAACGGACGAACCGTTGCTTTATAGCCTTGCTTTTTTGAATGAACCCTATAAAACAGCACCGGTAAAACAGTCTGCTGTATGCTGTCGGTTCACTTCCTCTTTACCGCATAAAACCGAATAAAAAAACAGTCTCTTTGAAACGCGCTTTTCAAAGAGACTGCTTTTTATAGTTCGTGACAATAAGGACAGATGTTTTCCGGTGTTCCGTCTTTCATTCTGATGCTTTTTAAATTGCTCGGGCTGAACAAATCCGGGCCTTCCGTAAGATTGTTTTGTGTGGACATTACTTTTCAGCAACGGCGTCAAACCGTATGACGCCGTTGCCGGCCTTTTTAGCCTGAAGGAGACAGTCGAATACTGATTTTTCTCCGTTGTGCTTTTGCGGCAGTTCTTATCGACCGCGTAGCTTGCGTTCGCAATATGGCCGCAGCGGCCGATGCTGCCGGGATGAAGAATGTAAAGACCGGGTAGATCATTGCGTGTGTATTATCTGATTTCCATAGCGGTTTACCTTTGCTTATTAGAGCAGCCTCATGAGGTCTGTGTAAAAGCCGATCAGCGGCTCAATATTGTCCATTCTGATGCGTTCATTGTCGCTGTGCATTGTTTTCAGCAGTCCTCCGCCTGTGAGAGTCGGTGCAAACTTATATATTTCGGTTGCAATTTCGTTAAAAAAGCGCGAATCTGTTCCGCCCATCATGAGGTACGGAGAAACAACGGTGTTTGAAAAATTCTTTTCAATGCAGCCGGAAATTGCATCCCAGTATTTGCCCGAGGCCTTTGCGCAGGGCGTTGCGTTTGAATAGTTGACAATTCTGAAGGAAAGCTCCGGATCGTTTGCAGCCTTTCTCATGTGCTCAATCGCGCCGGCAGGCGTTTCACCTTCGGAAAGGCGAATGTTGACGGTTGCCTTTGCTTTGGACGGAAGAACATTGGCACCCTTGCTGCCTTCAAGCTGAGTGAACGCCATTGATGTTCTGAACATGGCTGCGGCTGTTTTGTTCTTTTTGCAGAAGGCCTTGATGAGCGGGGAGAAGCACCAAAGGTTGCCGAGAATGAGCCTGCCGATATACGGCGTGTGCGGTGCAATGGCCTTGAGCATGGAGCTTACGGCGTAGTTCATTTTCATCGGGAACTGACTGTTTTCAATTTTGCAGATGTCCTTCGCAAGCCTGCCGACAGCAGTGTGTACCGGCGGCTGCGAGGAGTGTCCGCTTTCTCCCTTGACTGTAAGCTCAACGTCCATCGGGCCTTTTTCGGCAATCCCGACAGCCGCAATGTTGTGCGGAAAGTATTTTGAAGAGCTTGAAAGAATCGTTCCGCCTTCGTCAAGAACGAATGCGGGGGCAACATTGTTTTCCTTCAGATGCTTCACGATTTCGGGCGCACAGTTTCCGGCAACCTCCTCGTTGCAGCCGAAGGAAAGATAGATGTCGTTTTCCGGAACAAAGCCTGCGGAAAGGAGAACCTCTGCGCTTTCCATTATGCCGAAAAGGCTGCACTTGGTGTCGAGCGTACCTCTTCCCCAAAGGAAACCGTCCCTGATCTCTCCGCCGAAGGGATCAGCGTCCCATTTTTCCGCGTCAACCGGAACAACGTCAAAGTGTGCCATGAGCACGGACGGGTTATCGTGGCTTTTGCCATTTATGCAAAAGAGCAGTCCGCCGGCTATATCATTCTTTTCGCTTTTTTCATAGACTGTCGGATAAAGTTTCGGAAGGAGGGCGCGGAATTTTTCAAACTCTTCCTGAACAATTTCCTCCTCATTTTTGCTTGAAACGGTTTTGCAGCGAATCATTTGAGAAAGGTGTTCTGCGGCAAGCTCGGTGTCAACCTCAACGCTGAGCTCCTTTTTTTCCTTAGAAATCTCAGGCGTTTTGAGCCTTGCGGCATTGATGTTGATTACGGCAACAAAAGCCAACAGCAGAACGAGAATAATTATGAAAACGACCATTTATACGACCTCCGTTTAAAATGTGCCGCCGGTTAAAACAATCGGCGGCACATTTTGGGGCTTATACCCATTTGAGCTTATACATAATGTGGGCGCCGAGCATTGAAATTGCAACGCCGGCAAAGATGAGAACACCGATTTGGATAGTACCGAAGAAGGCGAGGAGAATTGAAAGCACCGCAATGGGGAAGATTGAAATCTTCCAATGCTTGATGAAATATGTTGCGGCAAGTGCGCCGAAAATAGTGTATGTAACCTGCTTGAACGCCGGAGCAAGAGCACCTTCGCTCATGACCTTTGTAAAATTCGGGTTGACGGCGAAAATCAGAACGAACAGCGCAACAACGAGTGTTGTAACGATTGCCGAAGCGGCGATTGAAATTGTCGAAATAATTTCGCCCTCTTCCGAGTTTGCGCGTACCTTTGCACTCTCCATCGAGCTGAGAGCACAGGGAAGCTTGAGGTTTGCAATGTTTCCGGTGAGGAAGGAAAGGTAGGTTCCGCCTGCGCCGAGCAGGGGAGCGTAAGCAATGACCTCGATTATACCCGTGGGATAGAACAGAACGGCAACCGAGGCAAAGCCTTTTCCGACTACGCCCCAGTCAGGCCATGCCCTGAGGTGAATGCACATAAGAACGGGAACGGCGACAAGAACGAGAATCGCGGCAACGCACCAGATTCTGCCGTAAAAATGAACGGAGTCCATATAATTTCTTTTTTTCATGATCAATACCTCCATTCAATCGCCGCGAAGTCCGGTGCAAACGTTGAAATAAGAACAACCACGCCGAGTGCGAGAATCATGCTCAAAGGCATTGCAAGTGCTTCGAGCCACTTCGCCTTGAGCTTTTTGTTGATGAACGAGAGAATAAGCATAAAAACGATTGAAGAAATGATCGCCGTGATTGAAAGCACACCTGCGCCGTCGCCGATGACAGCGTTGACCTTTTCTCCGGCCTCGTTGACGGTGACTTCTCCGATGCCTGCAATACCTCTTGAAAGGAACGCGGCAATAAGTCCGATGAAGGCGGCGGCCGACATAAGGTCTGCCCACTTTGCGTTTTTGTTGACGGCACCGGTAACGCTCTTCTGAACCTTTTTAAGGACAAAGGGAATCAGGAAGAGGGGGAGCAAACAGCCGAGAGTCATAACCCAGGCGACTGCGGTGAATACCTTCGGGTCTTCAATCGGGCGGCCGATTCCTCCTGCAATACCGGCGGCCTCAATTGCGGCTTCTGCGGCCGGAACCTCATACTGGATGGCACCGATAACGGAAAGCCTTATCCAGGGAAGAACATAGCCGAGCGCAACCGAGAGCACCAGAACGGTGATAGCGATGCTGACAGCCGGTGCAATTGAAAACACCGAGCTTGAGGTAATTGTGTTTTTGATTTGGTCTTTTGTAATTCCGAGCTCCTTTCCTCTTTTGATCGCGCGGATCATGAAGAACAGGGACTGGGCGATAACAAAGACGACGATGCCGACAGCGAGCATAAACATGAAGCCGTCGGACTTGAAGTCCTGAAACATCTTTTTTCTCCTTTCAGTCTGCGGCGCCGACAAGCTTTTTCATCAAACACCGCTTGTTGCGGAAATTATAGCATTATTTTCCGCTGTCAGTCAACCGCTGGCCGAAAAAAACTTTGACTTATACGCCGGATGTGGTATAATTGACCGGAAAAACAAATCCGAAAGCGAGGCGAATGGCTTTGAACGAGGAAAAACAAAGGAAAAGCAACCGTCCGATTCACCCGACACGAATAATTGCGTTGAGCGTTCTTGCGGTGATTGCCGCCGGCACGGTTCTTCTGATGCTGCCTTGCATGACGCGCGACGGGAGGGGTCTGCCCTTCATGAAGGCTGTTTTCACCGCGACTTCAAGTGTCTGCGTAACGGGCCTGACACTTATTGATCCCGCCGTTTCTCTTTCTCGCTGGGGGCAGGCTGTTTTGCTTGTTCTCATTGAAATCGGCGGAATCAGTATGGTGACCTTCGCCTCATTTTTCATTTTTTTCTTCAAAAAACGCTCGGCGCTTCGCAGTGTCCGCCTTGCTCAGGAATATACAAATCTTGACACGCTTTCTCAGGTCAAGCCGCTTGTCAAAACAATAATCGGCTGTGCTCTTGTCTGCCAGATTTCCGGAAGCGCGTTGCTTTGCCTTCGCTTTGTTCCGCGCTTCGGCCCGAAAGGAATTTGGATTTCGGTTTTCACTGCTGTTTCCGCTTATTGCAACGCCGGATTTGATTTGTTCGGCTTTGAAAATGAGTTCGGCTCTCTTACCGGATACAACGGAGACTTCTTTGTGATGGGTGTAGTAATGGCAATGATAGTTCTCGGCGGAATCGGCTTTTTTGTCTTTTATGACCTTCTGACCTTCCGCAAGAACCATAGAATCAGTCTTCACACAAAAACCGTGCTTATAACCACCGCAATCCTCATTGCGGTCGGCTTCGCCTGTGTTTTTGCTTTTGAATATAAAAACACCGCAACACTCGGCTCTCTTTCGTTAGGAGAGAAATTTACGGCTGCGCTTTTTCAGTCGGTAACGGCGAGGACGGCCGGCTTTGCTTCGCTTGATATTGCTTCGCTTCGCGACGTGACAAAAATCATCATGATGCTTCTTATGTTTATCGGTGCTGGCAGCGGCTCGACCGGCGGCGGAATCAAGGTGACTACCTTTGCCGTTTTGGTGATGTCTGTCGTTTCCGTAATCAGAAGCCGAAATGACACAATTGTTCTTAAAAAGCGCGTCAGACATACCGTTGTTGCAAAATCGCTTGCGATTGCCTTTCTTTCGCTTCTTGTTGTTTTTGTTGTCACCTGTGTCCTTTCGTGGAACGTTCCTTCGGCCAACGGAACAGATTTGTTTTTTGAAGCCGTTTCCGGCTTTTCAACCTGCGGACTTACCGCAGGAATAACTTCAAAGGCCGGACCTGTCGGTCTTTGGGCACTTATCTTCTCGATGTACGTCGGAAGGATCGGCCCGATGTGTTTTGTGATTGCGCTCAATTCCGGAAAGGACACTGACGAAGCTGTAATTGTGCCTGAAGGCAGAATCATGGTCGGCTGAAAAAGCATTTTTCACGTTTTCTTTTCATAGTTATTACCAACGAACTTTGTCCGGGGGAGTGTGGAAACTATGGAAGAAAACATCAGAACCGAAAGAAGAAAAAAGAACCCTGACGAAAAGAAAGACGACGGACTTTTTGCCGTTGGCCTTTGTCAGTCGGTTTTTGCCGTCATAATTGTTCTGACCGTGCTTTTTGTTTCAAAGGGCACGGGAACAGCCGCGCAAAACCTCAGAGATGACTTTGCTCTTCTGATGAGCGTCTCATACGAAAAAGAGGACGTTAAAAAAACGTGGAGCAGTATAAGGGATTACTTCTCGTCTCCGGCGAACCTTTCTGTTTTCAAAGCGTTTGAAAACGAAGAGCAGACCACACAGCAAACTGAAAAGCAAACCGAATCTTCAACTGCCGCCGAGGAATCAACGACCGCGAAGCCGAAAGAAAAAGAAGATGAAACAACATCTCTCAAGGCAGAAGAAAAAACATCCGAAAAAGAATCCTCAACCAAGAAAATCAATTTGAGCCTTACGAAAAAGAGTGATTTTTCAAAAAGCGTAACGGCATCAAAGGTAAAGATGACTGCGTCCCAAAAGACCTCTCAGCAGATAATCATGCCCGTCAGCGGTCCGTATACTTCATACTTCGGCGCGCGCACAAATCCCATCACCGGCGTCGATTCGTTTCACACGGGACTGGACATTGCCGCCGCGCAGGGCACAAAAATTAAAGCAGCTTATTCCGGTGTTGTTCGAAAGGTCGGCGAGGATTCAAGAAGCGGAAAGTACATTTATCTCACGCATGAAAACGGCGTTGAAACGCTTTATTGCCATTGCAGTGCCGTCCTCGCCGAGCAGGGCGCGTCAATCCGTCAGGGCGAAACGATTGCTCTTGTCGGCAGTACGGGCTGGTCAACCGGGCCGCACCTTCATTTTGAGTTTCACAAAAACGGCGAAAGGCTCGACCCTCTGCCGGTACTCGCAAATATTAAATGACGATACGCCTTAAAAATACCGATATAAGGCTTTGCTTTTCGTTTTTCGCCTGCTTTGCGCTGATGCTTTTGCTTTCAGATGGAAAAACGGCGCTTATTTGCTTTTTCTCCTCAATGCTTCATGAGGGCGGACATCTTTTTTTCATGCTCATTTTTTCTCAGAAGGTCAGTGCGATTACGCTTTCGGCCTTCGGTGTCCGCATCGACCGCGAGGGCGAGGCTCTTCTGCCGTATAAAAAAGCAGCACTTATTGCGCTCGGCGGCGTTTTTGTCAATTTTTTTCTTTGTGCTGTGTCAGGCGCAGTCTACTTCATTTTGAAGAGCCGCGAGGCGGCGGTGGTCTTTTTCGTCAATCTTTTCCTTGCACTTCTTAATCTTATCCCTGCGGATAAGCTTGATATGTGGAACGCTCTTTATTGCCTTCTGATGGAAAAATTTGACGAAGAAAGAACAGAAAACGTCCTTTCGGCGGCTTCGGGTATTGCTGTGGCCTTGTTCTGCATATTTTGTGTATTATATTTTGTATTCATCGGCTTCAACATAAGTTTGCTTGCCGTGTGTTTATATTTGATATATCTCAGGCTGGGTTCAGCCTAAGCTGAACCCGACTCAAGAAACGGAGAGTGCCAAATGGTAAAAAAAGAAGTTGAAAAGCTCCTTGCCCACGTTCAAAAGCCCGGCCGATATATCGGCGGAGAGCTGAACAGTATCATCAAGGATAAAGAAAAGGTAGACATGCGATATGCGTTCTGCTTTCCCGACACCTATGAGATCGGAATGTCGCACCTCGGAATGAAGATTCTCTATTCAATCGCGAATGACCGCGAGGACATTTGGTGTGAGCGTGTTTTTGCTCCGTGGCATGACATGGAAGAGCAGATGCGCACACACGGCGTTTCGCTTTACGCTCTTGAAAGCGGCGACCCGATCAAGAACTTTGACCTCATCGGCTTTACGCTTATGTATGAGCTTTCTTTTTCAAACGTTCTTAATATGCTTGACCTTGCCGGTCTTCCGGTGAGAGCGGCGGACAGGCACAGCCTTACGCCGATTATTGTCGGCGGCGGACCCTGTGCCTGTAATCCGGAGCCGATGGCTGAATTTTTTGACGTTTTTTCGCTCGGCGAAGGTGAAGAAATGTATGAGCCGTTTTTTGACCTTCTCATCGAGTGCAAAAAGAACGGCAGCAGCAAAGAGGAGTTTTTGCGCCGTGTTGCCAAGCTTGACGGCTTTTATGTTCCGTCGCTTTACGATATCGAATACGGTGAGAATGGCACAATAAAGGCTGTTATTCCGAGAGACGGTGCCCCGGCAAAGGTCACAAAGCAGATTGTTTCCGACCTTGACCATGTCAGATACCCCGATAAATTTGTTGTTCCTTATATTGAAGTCGTTCACGACAGAGTTGTCCATGAAATTCTGCGTGGCTGTATTCGCGGCTGCCGCTTCTGTCAGGCAGGATTCATCTACCGTCCTATCAGGGAGAAAACGCCTGAAACGATCGACCTCCAGTGCCGCGGCCTTTGCGACGTGACCGGTTATGACGAAATCTCTCTTTCCTCGCTGAGCACCAGTGACTATACTCACCTTGAAGAACTGCTCGACCGGCTTCTTTCCTGGACGATACCCGAAAAAATCAACATTGCGCTTCCGTCGCTTCGTGTTGATAATTTCTCGGACGAGCTTATGGAAAAACTCAACAAGGTCAGGCGCAGCGGTCTTACCTTTGCGCCGGAGGCAGGAACACAGCGGCTTCGCGATGCAATCAACAAGAATGTTACCGAAGAAGAGGTTATGCGCACCTCGCGCCTTGCGTTTGAGGGTGGCTGGACGGCGGTCAAGCTTTATTTTATGCTCGGTCTGCCGACTGAAACAATGGATGACGTTGCCGGAATTGCCGACCTTGCTCAAAAGGTTGTCGATGAGTTTTACAGGAATCCGAACAAGCCGAAGGGAAAAGGCGTTCAGGTTTCAATCAGCGTTGCGTCATTCGTTCCAAAGCCCTTTACACCCTTCCAGTGGGAGCCGCAGGACACGCGTGAAATGCTGCTTGAAAAGCAGGCGCATCTTCTCTCCTGCGTAAAGACGAGGAAGGTGAGCGTCAGCTATCATAAGGTTGACATCAGCTTTCTTGAGGGTGTTTTTGCCCGCGGAGACAGGCGGCTCTCAAAGGTGCTTCTTTATGCGTGGGAGCACGGCTGCAAGTTTGACGGCTGGGATGACAGCTTCAAATTTGACACATGGATGGAAGCTTTTGAAAAGTGCGGTGTCGATCCGCTGTTTTATACCTCAAGAAGGCGCAGCTTTGACGAAATTCTTCCGTGGGATCACCTTGACTATGGCATACGCAAAGAGTTTTTGCTGAAGGAAAACAAAAAAGCCCATGCGAGCGAAACAACTGCGCATTGCCGCATAAAGTGCGCAGGCTGCGGGGCAAGCAAACTGAACGGAGGAAAATGTGATGCGATGCGTTCGAGTATGGTTTGAAAAAAAAGGAGACGTGCGTTTCATTTCGCACCTTGACCTCATGCGGACAATGACAAGAGTCATCCGCCGTTCAAAAATCCCTCTTTGGTATACCGAGGGCTTTAATCCTCACCCGTATATGACCTTTGTTCTGCCGCTTTCGCTCGGAATGGAAAGCGAAAACGATGCCATGGATATCCGCGTTGAGGGCGATATCACCAACGAAGAGGTGAGGACGGCTCTCTCTTCTTCAATGCCGGCAGGCGTGACCGTGACGGGCGTGACAGACCCGGTTCTTGACCCGAAATTTATATCTTTTGCAAGGTTTCAGATGGTCTTTTATGTTTCTGAAAACGCTTCGGAAATTGAAGAAAGAATCCGCACTCTGCTTTCCGGGGAAAGCCTTGTCGTTCAGAAGCTCGGCAAAAAGGGACACAAAAAGGTTTATAAAGACATCGACCTTCTGCCCCATGTTAAGTCCTATGAAATCGCGGTCAAAGGCGGTGTTCCCGTACTTTCGCTCATTCTTCCGGCGGGAAGCACAACAAATATCAATCCGGCGCTTCTTGCTGATAAGATTCTTGAGGGACTTGACGGCGATGATTACTGTGTTATCGGAAGAAAACGTCTCTATGACGAAGAAATGAACGATTTTTCTTGAGAAAATTATAGAAAAAGACTTGCAATAATTTGTAAGATGTGATAAAATACCAAAGCATTTGTATTGTGTCGCGTTGCGGCGCGGTTTGATGCCGGCTGAATTCAGTCTGTAATTTTAAAAGCGGTCCTCTGTCCTTTTCAGGGCATGAACGTGGCAGAATTTAGGAGGAAAAACCAATGGACGCACTCAAACTTATCTCGGACTCAAGCCTGAAGGCTGAAGTACCCGTAATTAACATCGGTTCAACCGTTCGTGTTCACGTTAAGATCCGTGAAGGCGAAAGAGAAAGAATCCAGATGTTCGAAGGAACCGTTATTGCCAAGAGAGGCAGCGGAATTTCTTCAACCTTCACCGTTCGCCGCGTTTCCTACGGCGTTGGTGTTGAAAGAGTTTTCCCCGTTCACTCACCGAATGTTGTTGCCGTTGACGTAATCAGAAACGGTAAAGTTCGCAGAAGCAAGCTCTATTACCTTCGCGACAGAGTCGGTAAGGCTGCTAAGGTTAAGGAAAAGCTCGGCTGATAAAAAGCGTTCAAGGAAGGGGAGAGGCTTTCGGGCTTTCTCTCCTTTTCTCTTTGAAAATCATGAAACGGGTGGAATATTCGGCGCCTTGCTCGGCTGTTGTAAGGCGCAGCCTGATTTTTTCATTGATACATTGTTGCAGGAAAGGCTGTGGTATTTATGGATCTCGACCAAAAAGACAAAAAGGATCTCACTGCTTGCGAAAAATCAATTATCAATCTCTATGACCTTGTTTCTGTTCTTGCTTCGGCGGTTGTGACAATTATGGTCATTTTCACTTTCTTTTTCCGTGTGGTCGGTGTTTCGGGCTCCTCAATGGTCAACACTCTCCATGACGGCGACTGGCTTATGGTTTCAGCCTTTGATATGAAGCCTCAGTACGGTCAAGTTGTAATTATCACTCAGCCGAACTGGTTTGATGAACCGATTGTTAAGCGCATCATTGCAACGGAAAACCAGACGGTTGACATTGATTTTTCAACCGGAGAAGTGAGCGTTGACGGCGTTGTTCTTGATGAGCCGTATATCAATAACCTCACTCTTAACAGCGATACCGTTGAGTTTCCGGTAACGGTTCCCGAAGGTCACGTTTTTGTAATGGGAGACAACCGTCAAGGCTCAACGGACAGCCGCAGCGATAAAATCGGCTTCATTGATGAAAATTATATCATGGGCGTTGTCAGGCTCAGACCTTTTGCTGTTTCTCAAGAGAACGGCGGACGTAAGTTCAAGCTTTATCCGCTTAATGAGTGGGTAATCAAAAAGGCCGAGCTCAGGCAAAAGGGCGTTGAAACCGATATCCCGGAACCTGCAGAATAAATCGGAGGTGTGACCTGTGCCGGACAATCAAAAGCAAATCGTTCAATGGTTCCCCGGCCATATGGCGAAAACAAGGCGGCTCATCAAAGAAAGCTTGCCGCTTGTTGACTGCGTAACGGAGCTGCTTGATGCAAGAATACCGCTCAGCAGCCGCAATCCGGAACTTGACGAGCTGACACAGAACAAGCCGAGGATAGTCCTTCTTAATAAATGCGACATGGCTGACGAAAAAACAACGCGCGAGTGGCTTGAATATTTCAAACGGCACGGTCAGACCGCCTTGGCTGTTGACTGCCGCAGCGGAAAAGGTCTTTCGCAGTATCATCCGCTCGTTCGTCGTGTCCTTGCCGATAAAATCAAAAGCAATGAGGAAAAGGGTATGCCCGGCAAGGCGCTTCGCGTGATGGTTGTCGGAATCCCTAATACCGGTAAGTCCTCGTTCATCAACCGCATGGCAAAGCGCAGCCGCGCTCAGGTTGCGGACAGGCCGGGCGTTACACGCCGAAATCAATGGTTCGCAATCGGCAACGGCATTGAGCTGCTTGATACTCCGGGTGTTCTCTGGCCGAAGTTCGACGACCCCGGGGTGGGTGATCGGCTTTCCTTCATCGGCTCGGTCAAAGACGAGGTTGTGGACGCGGAAACAATGGCGATGCGCCTGCTTTCTGTTTTGGCGAAGGATTACGGAAATCTCCTTTGCGAGAGGTACAAGCTTTCGCAGTCTGACCTCTCAATCGGCGAATATGAGCTGCTTGAGCTTATCGGAAAAAAGCGCGGTATGCTCATTCGCGGCGGTGAAATTGACACCGAACGCGCGGCGTCAACTCTTCTTGATGAATACCGCAGCGGAAGACTCGGAAAGCTTTCCTTTGAAAGGCCGAACGAAGCGTGAAGGCTTTTCTGCAATATAGACAAAATTGCTTGACATATATATATATTTGTGGTAAAATTTTTAGTTGTAACAGCGGACACGCTTTGAACTGCCGGAGGAAGGGCTCGGCGGTTTATTGCCGTGTCCGCGCGTGATTTTTTTATTCTGTTTTTGGAGGCTGAATAATGGATTCGCTTTTTCATTTTTTTGATCCGATTCGTGGCGTAAGCTGGGGCGGACTTATTGTAAAAATAATTCTTGCGGTTTTTTTTGGCGGAATGATCGGTCTTGAAAGGGGTCATAAGCACCGCGCTGCCGGCAGCCGCACATATATGATAGTTTGTCTCGGTGCAGCTTTGACTGTTATCCTCAGCCAGTATGAAAGCTGGCTTGTCACAGATGTTTGGCATGAGGTTTCTGAGCTTCTCGGAAGAAAAGTTGACGTTTCGCGTTACAGTGCAAAGGTCATCGGCGGTATCGGTTTCCTCGGCGCGGGAACGATAATCGTTACCGGACGCCAGGAGGTCAAGGGCTTGACAACGGCCGCGGGACTTTGGACGTCGGCATGCATGGGTCTTGCAATCGGCTCCGGCTTTTATGAGTGCGCGATTCTCGGCTTTATGCTCATTCTTTTCACAACGGTCATTCTTGAAAAGGTCAGCGCATGGGTTGTTTCAAAAGCAAGAAACATGGATCTTTACGTTGAGTTTGAAAAAATGGAAAACCTCGGCGAAATTATCAGCACGATAAAGGGTCTGAATATTCAGATTTTTGACGTTGATATTCAGCGCGAAAAGCAGTCGAACGGCGTGACCGTGGGTGCGGTCATATCGTCGCGCTTGCCGAAAAAGGAGACCCATTCCCACGTCATGGCGAAGATTTCCAAGTTTGACTTCGTGACCGTTGTTGACGAAATCTGATATTTACCGATCTTTCTTTCCGGAGGTTTACATATTATGTTTCAATTTTTAGATCCGCTCAGAGACGTTACCCTTGTGGCGTCTGTTGTAAAAATGTTCTGCGCCGTCATCTGTGGCGGAGCAATCGGAATTGAGCGCGAAAGCAAGCGCAGAACCGCAGGCTTTCGTACCCATATTCTCGTTTGCCTCGGTGCGGCAATGACGACAATGATTAGCCATTATATGTTCAGGTATTTGCACCTCTATACCGACGTTGCGCGTCTTGGTGCTGCGGTTGTTGCCGGTATCGGCTTCATCGGTGCCGGAACTATTATCGTCACAAAACGCCGCCAAATTAAGGGCCTCACGACCGCCGCCGGGCTTTGGACTTGCGCAATAATCGGCCTTGCAATCGGTGCGGGTTATTATGAAGCAGGTGTTCTTGCAACGATAGTTATCCTTCTTGCCGAAATTTTCTTCTCACGCTTTGAGTATTGGGTACTTGAAAGCGCAAGGAATATCAACATTTATGTTGAGTACAACGGAAATGAAAACCTTGATTCGCTTATCCTTCTTCTTAAAACATATCGTGTGATTATTCTTGATCTTGAAATTACAAAATCGGGCGCAAATTCCTGTGTAATTTTTCAGCTTCAGCTTCCGAAGAAGCTCTCTCATGACAAGCTCATGACCGTTGTTTCAACTGCACAAGGCGTAGTTTCGGTTGAAGAGCTTTAAAAGCTTTCTTTCCTGATACTATCCGCAAAACTGTTTTCATAAAATTATACCGACCGCAAAAAACGGTCGGTATTTTTATATGGAAGGGTGAGCATATGTTTGAATTCATAAAAACGGTGCTTCAGAACCTCGTCTTTGCGTTTTTACATCTCGGCGACGGAAGCTCTTTTCCAAAACCGCTTTCGGCTTCCGAAGAAAAAAAACTGCTTTCTGAAATGCATGAGGGAAGTACATCTGCGCGCGAAAAGCTTATTGAGCATAACCTTCGTCTGGTTGCTCATATTATCAAAAAGTATTATTCAACCTCGCTTGAGCAGGAGGATCTCATTTCAATAGGAACCGTAGGTCTTATCAAAGCCATCGACTCATTCAACAGCGAAAAAGGCACGCGCCTTGCAACCTACGCGGCAAGATGCATTGAAAACGAAATCCTTATGTACTTTCGCCGCGGCAAAAAGAACGCCGGAGTAATGTCAATCAATGAGCCTATCGACACCGACGGAGAAGGAAATCCGCTGACGCTGATTGACGTGATCTATGTTGATGACACGATTGCCGATGACATTGACCTGAAGCAGAAAACTCAAAAGCTTTACGGTTACATCAATGCGCTTGAGGATGAACGCGAACGGGCAATAATCATTGAACGCTACGGGCTGGCAGGGGAACGCTGCCTGACACAGCGCGAAGTTGCAAAAAAGCTCAAAATTTCGCGCTCCTATGTTTCGCGCATTGAAAAGAAGGCAATAGAAAGCTTGAGAAAAATGTTTGATGAGAATTAACTTTTCGAATATTGAAGCTTTCCTGTTGACTTTTAACGTTAAAAAATGTAGTATATTAAATTAAGCTGAGGAGAGTGAACCCAATGTGCCTGAAGAACTTGTTTTCCTGCACATTGCGGCACTTTTTGGTACGCTTACGTTAGTATGGTTTCGCCAAAGAAGCACCACACTGCACGAAAAAACAAGACCTTCAGGTGCGAAGCAGTTTTTAAAGAGCAAATTTTTGTCGAGACAAGGCAAAAAGGTGAGTAATGCTGACGCATTGCGAGGCTTTGGGGCGCAGTATCGGCGAAATTTGCCTTTAAAAACCGCATTGAGTTCGACTCTCCTCAGCTTAGATAACTGTATTCTTTGCCCTTCGGAGGTGTTTATGATGGCTGAATATCAAAATCTTTGTTTGGGATGTATGCGTCCTCTGCCCGTCGGGGTTCAGGTTTGTCCGAATTGTTCAAGGAACAATAATGAAATTCAGCCGTCACCGTATCTTCCGAAAAGGAGTATTCTCTGCGAAAAGTATCTCATCGGCCTTGTGAATGAGAGCGCGACCGACTGCGTAACATATGCCGGCTTTGATATTTTGCGCCGGCATCCGGTTTTTATCTGTGAGTTTCTTCCGGAAAACCTTGCCGTCAGAAATGACGGCACCAATGAACTGCACCCGCGCGGCGGTTATGAAGCAATGTACGGTGCCTGCCTTCAGAGCTTTGTTTCGCTTTGGCAGACTCTTCACACGCTGAACGGAATTCCTGCGCTGCCCGTGGTCACAGAGGTGTTCGGACTTAATTCGACCGCCTATGCGGTATATGAAAGCTTTGAGAGCATAACGCTTGATGAATACCTTACCGCAACCGAAGAGCTTTTGGATTGGGAAAGGGTCAAAAAGGTTTTCAGCCCGGTTGTTGTTGCGCTTATGCAGCTCAATTTGCACGGAATTATTCACGGACGTGTTTCACCGTCAACGATCCTTGTCGGTGCAGACGGAAGGCTGAGACTTTCGGGCTTTTCAATTCCTCAGGCAAAGTCAAATGTAATTGAACTGCGTTCTCCCTGTGCCCCGGGGTATTCGCCGCTGGAGCTTTCGGACAGAAGGCTTGCAATTTGCCGTAATACCGATGTCTATTCGCTTATGGCGGTGATGTATACCGCAATGACAGGCCTTCAGGTTCAAAATTCCGCCGAACGTGCTGTGAATGACATGATGGTGATTCCGTCTGAGGTTGCAAAAAGGCTGCCGAAGGGCGCGGTTGAAATAATAATCTCCGCTCTTCAGGTGCACCCGGAAAACCGTATGGCCTCAATGCAGGTTCTTTACGATGTGCTTTATAAAACAGAAAGGCAGCCGTTGCCGTCAGATTCTTCTCTCACGGCGGCTAAGGCCGAGCCGAAGCAGCAAAGCGAAGCGAAGGCTTTGCCGGCTGTGAAAACTGAGTCCGGCCCCGTTGCTTTGACATTTAAGGTCTTTATTACACTCGTTCTTGTTTTTTCAATGCTTTTTGTCACGGCTTATTCAACGTTTTTGTATAAGTATATTGAAGTCGGATTCCTTGACAATGCGCTTGCGGCGGTTTCATTTTTGCCGATGAACGGCGAAACACGGGCGGCGAAACCCACGGAAAAGACTGAAACGACAACAAAGGAACAAACAACGAACCCGGACGCCGTTTATGTAACCGTGCCGAATTTCAAATTGCTGACATACAGAGAAATTTTTGATAACACAACGTTTAAGCGTAATTTCAACATCGAATTCAAATTTGAAGCGAGCAGTACAGTTGAAAAAAATTCAATCATCTCTCAGTCGGTCGCTCCGGGAAAATCCGTTGAGCAAGGCTCAACGATAACCGTCACCGTCAGCAGCGGAATGCCGAAAATCGTTCTCAAGGATGTTATGGGAATGGACTATGATGAGGCATATAAGCTTTTGACTGCCGACGGCTTTGACGTTCAAAAGGTCGTTCGGAAAAATACCGGCGCGATGAAGGTTGGTACGGTTTGCAATATGTCGCTTGTTGCCGGCCTTGAGTTTGAAGAGGGAACAACGGTCACACTCACTGTCTGGGGACCTATAGGCGGCTAAAAGAAGCTGAGCAACTTATGTATATCAGAGGGATAGGAATGAAAAAAACAGTAACCTTTATTGTCAAGGCAACGAACAATAAGAATAAGATTCTGCGCTGTATGGCAAGTATCAGCAGGCAGAAAAACGATAATTACAGGGTTATTGCGCTTTGCAGCTCCGAGGGAGCGAAAAAACAAATTGAAAAAAACTACCCGGATTTTATGATAATTGATATCGAAAATGCTGCGGCCTTTACCGAAAAACTCGGCGAAGCCTTTTCTCTCGTTGACACCGAATATGCCATGCTTGTGAACTATGATGAAGTGCTTGCACCCAATGCTGTTAATGTCATACTTTCAAAAAAAAAGGATGTAGTGGTTTTTAACGGCTCAGTGCTGAAAAATTCAAGGTTTGTTCCAAGATATTCCTACCCGGACGGTTTTACACTTGCCGGATACATGAAGAGCGGCTTTTCCGTCTGGAATAATGCAATAAGAACTTCCATAATCAAGAACAATTCGCTTTCGCTTGATGCATTGGATTACTGTACTCAGGCAATGTTCCTTCTCAGGTGCTATTTTCATGCAGAGTCGTTTTCCGTAACAGACGAGGTTATCGCTTACAGAGAAATACAAACCGCAAAAACCGCAATAACTTTCGGTGAGTTTTTTGAAAACAGGAAAGAGCTTGAAAGCATTCTCAAAAACTTTTCAGAGAGGGGAATGCTTGACGAAAAAGAGCAGATAGTCTCTGATTTCGTTCTGGCTCAACTTGGGGAAGTGTATCGTGAAAGTTCGTTTTTTAAACGAATGAAGAAAAAGCGTCTTATCAAAAAGATGCTTGGAATATAACCGGGAGAAAGCAGCCATGAAGTATAAATACAGAGTTTCGGTAATAGTTCCGATTTATAACGCAGAAGAATATCTCAGAGACTGCCTTGATTCCCTTGTCAGCCAGACTGTTGCACAGGAGAAAATGCAGGTTCTGCTCATTGATGACGGCTCGACCGATGAAAGCGCGGATATCTGCATGGAATACTGCGCCTTACACAGCAATTTTGCATACAAAAGAATCGAAAACTCCGGTGTTTCCGCCGCAAGAAACTGCGGCTTGAAAATGGCTGAGGGCAAGTATATCATGTACCTTGATTCCGATGACAAGCTTACACCTGTTTCTGTAAAAAGTCTTGCGGATTTTTTTGACAAGGTTTATGACGCTGTTGACGCCGTGACATATTTTATGCAGCCGTTTAAAAACAATGAACTGCTCAATCCGCCCGCAAGATACAGGAAGGTGCTGACCTATCAGGGTGTTTTTGACCTTGAAGAGAATCCGTATGTTACGCAGACTACAATGAATATCTGCGTCAAAAATAAGTTTGCGGATAATGTTCTTTTCAATGAAAAGATGACGTGTCATGAGGATCAGGAATATATAAACCGCGTTGTAATGGAAAAGCTTCGTATCGGATACTGCCTTGCCGCGTGCTATATGTATAACAGAGGGAACGAAAACTCCTGCCTTGCAACAAAATTTCATGCCTACTATCTGTTTGAACAGACTATGGCATATTTTGAAAACCTTTTCGCAATGTTTGAGGATAAGGTGCCGAAATATTTTCAGGCAATGTTTTTCCATGACCTTCGCTGGAAGCTTACGGACAGAATTTTGTATCCGTTCCATTATGAAAAAGAAGAGTTCAAAGCCGCGATGAAGCGGATTAAAAAGCTTCTTGCGAAAGTTGATACAGATATAATAGTGAACAATCCGTCAATACAAAAAAGCCATATTCACTATTGGCTCAATCTGAAACCGAATGTTTACCCGATGCCGTATATTGACCGGGAGGCGGCAGATGTTGTTGCCGAAGGCAGAACTGTTGAGCGCAACAAGCGCGTTTTCATTCGGCTGCTGCGAATCACTCAGCTTGAAGGCGGCCGATTCAGAATTCGGTGCGATTTTCCGATGGGCATTTTCAACTTCATGAAAAAAGCGCCTGCCGTGTATGCAATTGAAAACGGCGAAAGGAAACAGAAGCTGAAGCTCTACCGTTCAACAAACAGCTATGTTGATACGGATATAATGACCAACAAGGTTTACGGCTTTGAATATACCTTTGACCCGGCCGAAGTGAACAGACTTTCCTTCAAAGCTGTAATTGACTCCTATAGCTTTGACGTAAAAATCAATTTTGCACCCTTTGCCGTTTTAAGGCATAAAGACAGATTTTATTCGTTTGCCGTTGGAAGCTATTCTGTTTCGTTTTTCAATGATTCCCTGATTTTTGAAAAGAAAACAGACGATGAGCTGCGTTCTCTCGAGCTTTTTAATGCAAAGAAGTTTTCCTGCAACACTTGTTCATATGAGCTTAAATGCACTGCAATTGAAAAAAGAGCGAAAAGCCGTATCTGGCTTTATTCTGATGCGGCCGACACAGTCAAAGGCAATGCATACTATCAGTTTTTGAACGATTTTGCTCATGACGACGGAATCGAAAGATTTTATGTTTACACGGGTTCGATTGATAATACTTCGTCTCTCTTTTCCGAAGAGCAGAGAAAGCACCTTGTAAAATTCGGTTCCTATGAACACAAGGTCCTGTATCTTTCAGCTCAAATTATTTTTACTTCTGCATGGGAAAGAGAAAAATTCTCGCCTTTCTTCTCTGAAAGTGAGGAAATGAATTATATAAGTATTGAGCAATTCAAAACGGTTTATCTTCAGAGCAGTATTTTGAATTTCACCTGTCCGGACAGATTTTCCGCCGAAAGAACGCTGTTCGACAAGATAGTTGTTTCTTCACCTTTTGAAGTTAAAAACCTTACCGGCAAGTATCGCTTTAAAGAAGATGAGCTTATAAAGACCGGTATGCCGAAGCTTGATTTTCTTGACCGAAATCTGAAAGCAGGGGATCGTGTTCTTTTTGTACCCTGTTGGCGCAGTTATTTTTCAATTAACGGTGACACCGAAAAAACAAGCATAAAGTCACTTGAAAACAGTGAGTATTATAAAGGAATCAAAGCCTTTCTGATGGATGAGCGTCTTCATGAAGCACTTGAAAAAAGCGGAGTCGTCCTCGATTTCAATCCGTCCTGCGGCGGAGAGTTTTTCCGTGATTTGCTTGAAAAATGCAGTGACCGCATAAATCTTGCCAAAGAAGACATCAAAGCGGAGGACTATAAGCTTTTGATAACGGACTTTTCCGGTCTGGCTTTTGATTTTGTTTTAATTTCAAGACCGGTTCTGTATTTCGTTCCGGACTATCCGCAGTTCAAATCGGGCATGGGCCGGTACCGTGAATTGGATCTTCCGTTTGAAGAAGCATTCGGTCCGTTTGCGCAGGATGCCGATGCAGCCGTTGCAGAATTCTTGAAGCTTGCCGAAAACGGATATAAGCCTGCTCCGGTTTATGCAGAGAGAATGAGCGAATTTTACTTCCCACTGAAGAACTGTTCGGAAGAGATTTATAACTATGTTTTTGAAACAATGGCTTGAAATAACGCTTAACTCAATCTTTTTTCAAAAGTTTTGAAAAACCCTTGACTTTCTCTTTTGATTGTTATATAATAATCAAGCACTTGAGAAAGTCAGATATCGCGGAGTAGAGCAATCCGGTAGCTCGTCGGGCTCATAACCCGGAGGTTGCAGGTTCAAATCCTGTCTCCGCAACCAAATCAGTTACCGTTGTTGATACAATATCAGCAACGGTAATTTTTTATTTTCCTCTTGTTTTAGGTGCTTACCGCATGAAAATGGGTGTTTTCCGATCATTTTCGGCTTTGATCGGCTGCACCGCTCCATCCACCGCAGCTGGTTGTTCTCCAAAGCATGGCTTTGCAGAAATTGCAATTGTTATAAGATATAAACGATAAATGATTACTTTCTATATACATAGAACCGTCCATGGCCGGGTGCATCCCTGGCTGCGGACGGTTTTTCACTGATTTCCACGGGACAAAAGGGACAAAAAGGACAGAACCGAGCCGGTATCATTCTTACTGATTTGGTCCTGCTTCTTACATAAATACTGGATTTTTTGCATCGAGTGCAGTATAATTTTAATAATGTCATTCTGGAGGAATTGCCATGTCTCGTATCTCAACGAAAGAAAATAAAAACATATATCAGACTAATGCACTGAATAGTAGTATAAAGGTAGCGATGCCGGAGCATGGAGCAGTAAAGAGAAGAATGGGAGATAAGGTGTATGTATATTACGCCACGGCAGTATACAGAAACGAAAAAGGGCAGCTCACAAGCGACAGTGTATCAATCGGCAGGTACGATGAGGAAAGCGGAATGCTCATTCCGAACAGGAACTACTATGAGGTGTATTTGAAAGCAGATCAGCCGATAACGAAGGTGATTTTTGACTATGGTGTATACTATGCGTTTGCCGGAATAGTAAAGGGGCTCGGAATAGAGAAAGAGCTAAAGAGATTTTTTCCGGAGAATTGGAAAGAGCTTTTAACGGTATCACAATGTATGCTCAGTGAAGGAAACGTAATGGCATACATTGAGGACTATTGCGAAACTCACCGAACATACAAGGACATCAGTAAAAAGAACGGCTGCCACGGCAGCCGCCCTTGACGTGCCCCGATATTTCCGTAATATGCAATTAGGACGTGCAAGCCGTTTTTTCAGCTCACACGCCCCGTTACATTTCTAATTCTTACGCCATTAAAGTGCGTTTACACAAAATTTAAAGAAGAACCGCTTATTCGCTGACTCTATTAATCTTTGCTTTCGTTATTATCGCTTTCTTCATCTTCGACAAAGCTGTCCGATTGCGAAATTCTCAAAGGCTTCGGAATCGTCAAAATCCTCATTCTCGTCCGGTTCAATCCAAAGAGAAACATCTCGAGCATAGAGTTTGTTCATGAATAGTTTGCCCGCATTGCTCTTCCTTTTTCCGTTATATTCTAAAAGCATCGCTTCGGCAAAGCCCATTGACCCCTTCCGGCGATCTCTGGCGGTACGAGTCAGTTGCTTAATGGAAACAGCACCGAGTTTCTCGCTGAACACCTCATCTTTCAACTGATCTTTATACACCACGCAAAGCTTGGTAACTGCATTCATAATGTTGGCGGAGAAAGAATTGGAGTCCCCCTCCCATGTGCCGATGATTAGGCGAAGAACACGGTTGAGAACATGGTATCCGTATTTAGAATAAATAGCCTCCAAAGTGGATACAGCACAGATGTGCCCCGGCGCCCTCTTGGCAGATATCTTCAAACCGTAAGACTCCACCAAATCTCGAATCATAAGCTGTTCTTGGTTCTTAGCCTCCAGGTTTGCTACGAAAATTTCAAAAGGCGCAAGGTTCTTTGCGAATTTCATCTGATTGGCAAAGATATCGGCTTCATGTTCATAGCACAGATCATCATAGATCATGCACCATACCGGAGTTTCGCGAGAACCGGAAGCAAGTGCAACAATTTCAATGGTATGCTGCCCGTTAAAAACATAATTGATCCCGTCTCTTCGGCTGACCTTTACGGGATTGATTTGAAACAGATCGAAGTTTTCTGCCGTTTTCTCAATACGCGCCTGCGACAGATTCCGTTGATAATCCTGGTTCGAAACCAGGTTTTTGATTGGAATTTTCTCAAAATGAACATTCGGCACAAACTGCGAATAATCATCCATGTTATATATCCTCCACTTCCGACAGCATATCTGCTATTGTATTTTGCAGCTCACGCAAAGCCTGTGCCAAGTCATCCTTAGCCTGGGGAGAAACGATGGTGAGGTTTGCCGTATTCTTTGCCCGTTCAATAGAACCTTTCCACGAGGGAATCGTTAGTGTAAGACTGCTGATTTCCGCATCCGGATCATACTCGGGCATATCTTTCACGGAAGGCCCCGTGGGCATATCTCTCTCGGAATAAACTGATTTATTCCCTTGTACAACCGGACGCGTGGCTTTGTAATGCATAAACTCAGCAGGATTCCGATCAATCTTCCGATTGATTCGCCGAAGATCCTGCGGATTTAATTCCGCCATTTCCAACACATGCTTATGAGCAATCTTGTAATGACCTGAAAGAATCTTGGGCACTAATTTCGGTTCTTTCTTCCCGATTTCCTCTAACGCTCTCGTAAATATGGCATACTTCTGCACAGTGGCAGGCGACACATTATTATCTTCGGCAATTCTTTGTGCCGTCCAATGGCGGCAAGCCTTGTCCGCATCCTCCTCGTCCATTGTGGATATATCTATGGTATGCTGATTTCTCCCTGTCTTATTGCGAATTAGGGTAACCACTTTTTCATTCTCGTACTGCATACCAATAAGGAACTTGCGAGTCTCTTCGGTAATGTTTCTTCTGCCGAGTTGATTGGCACATATCCAAGCGACAGCAGCCTCTCTGCACTCAAACTCCATATCCTTTGTATCAAAAGGAATGCTGTGGCGCATACAAATTTCATAACGGTTATGACCGTCCACAATGGTGTCATGCCATACAACGATAGGGTCATGACATCCGTCATTTATAATATTCTGCTCGAGTTGCAAAAATTCTCTGTGCCGCAGCGGACGAATTAAACGTCTGAATTCTTCATCTATTTTCAGCCGTTTCAACTCCATTATCGTTCCTCCAATCCATCAATTTTTTGGAGAGAACTGAGTGGAAAAACTCCCGCATTTTCTTCTGCTATAATCTCTCCGGTCAGCCTGTATGCGTAAGCGTTATCTAATCCTTCCACCAAGGAGCAAAGTCTATTGACAAATGAGGTGCTGTAAATTTCATAGGAGTTATCCGGATGCAGCCCAGCCAAATTTACACGATGAGTATAATTTGTTCTCTTGTCCGTTCCTTGGATAGCAAGTATCATAGCTGAAGGGCTGACAAGGAACTGAACATACTTGGGTGTCCCGAGCAAAGTCAGTGTGCTACGATGAATGCGAATACGGTATTTTTTCAAGTCAACCGCTATAGTCACTTGTTGTCGAGTCTGTTCGCTCATGATTTATTTCTCCCTCCGGCAGTGCAACTGTGTCGGCAGTCACAGTTGCTGTCGGACTTTGCCGAACTGCCTTATTTTCCTTGATTGAGTAGATGGCATAGCCATCGAATATGTTCACGAGCATAGACTGCTTGTGCTCGTTTAATGTCATACCGAATTGGTTCTGCCAACCAATCGGATATACCGGTGTCCTTGATGCCGTTGATTTAGCACCTTCTGCATCATAGATACGCTGATATACCTCGGTGGATGTTAAATCAAATGCTATCAGGTATTCGCCATTAGCGCGGATGATATTCCCGAGTATCTTATAGCGGTAATCTGGATTCCAATCCATCATGTCAAACATTTTCAGGAAGAACAGCGTACATGTTGTTTGCCTCGGCTTCCTTTTGCCTTGACCGATTGAACACCACTGGAACGACCCTCGTTCATTCTCACCACAGGGACGGAGAGCCAAAATCTTAGTATGAGGATTGATCAATGCCTGGACATAGTCTGTGTGCGGAAACTTGGTCAGGCAAGCTGAATTCACATAGAATTTGCGGTTGTTGAATGTAACCGCAGGCTCACGAATATGAGCAAAGAACTCTCTGCGGACAACCTGGAATTCCTCTAGGTTGAAGTCCGTGCTCATTTCAATCAATTCTTCCCCGTCTTTTAATACCGGAATTTTGTGCAGCTCTGAGCCCGCATGGGGAGCAAAGATCTCTGTTATAGTCCTTTGCTCAGTAATATCATTCATAAACTACCTCCTGAATATCTACGCCCTGCAATTCCTGCGTGATAAAACTTTTGAGTTCTTCAAACCCCGTTACATGGAGTTTGTTGCCGGTCTCGAAAAGTTGGCCCTCCAAACGGAGCATCCAATCTTCTTCGCTCTGCCGCTGAAGTTCCGTTACGGACTTCTCCTGTGCATAGAACTGCTTGCCAAAAGAACTTGTCCATGATTCGGGAATTGCACGAATACGCTTTCCGGACGGCATCAACGGCTGCACGCTTGTACAGTCCTCCTCTCCGTTTTCTTTTGAAAGCACATTAGGCTTGAAATATGCCTCGGAGTCAACGGTATCAAAGATATAGGCAACTACGCCATCTTGCTCATAGAGAGTGCCTAAAATACGGTACTTGTATTCGATGTTCCAACCAAGAAGGTT
>CAKSYX010000006.1 GCA_934525065.1 uncultured Eubacteriales bacterium | reverse complement strand
GGCAAGGAATTCGTTTTCACCGCCGGTGAGCAGGAATTCTACGCAGAAAAGGGCTTCCAGAATGAGCCCCAGCGCTGCAAGGAATGCCGCAACGCCCGCAAGAACGCCGCCAAACCGGAACGCGAAATGTTCACCGCCACCTGCGCAAGCTGCGGCGGCGAAGCCAAGGTTCCCTTTAAGCCCACCGAGGGCAGAGCTGTTTATTGCAGCGAGTGCTTCGCAAAAATGAAGGAAGCAGACGCTGAATAATTTTTGCTGAGAACAAAAAGCGGTTTCGGCGGAAAGACCACCGTGTTTTTCGGTGCACTTTCCGTTCGGAACCGCCTGTTTTTTTTTGGAGTGGTATTCATGAATTCGGTAATTGCAAGAGACATTTCCTCGCTTTCGGGCAAAATAATCAGACTCGTTTTCAGCGAGAGGAAAAACGCCGGCTTTGAATTTTCAAAGGTAAACGCAAGACCGTTCGCCGCAAAGGGCGGCAAAACAAAATGGCAGCTTGAGCAGTTCAAGGGTGCGCAGGTTTTCCACAAGAACCTTGAACCTGAAGAGTTCCTTTCGTGGGTTGAAGAAACCGGAGAAAAGAACTTTCGCCAGGCTGTGCTCACCGCAGAGGGAACGAGCATTCATTACACGATTTTCCCGGATAAGACCAAACGCAAAGAAAGCGCAAACACCGCCAAAGCTCAAAAGAAAGAGCACAACCGCGTAAAGACCTATCTTTTGCGCGAGGGAGAAAACATTCCGGCGCTCGTTGACCTCGGAATTTTTTCAAAGGACTTCAAAATAATCAACAGCAAGTATGACAAATACAAGCAGATCAACCGCTTCATTGAGTTGATTGACGACTGTTTTTCAAAAAGCAATCTCAGCGAAATAACGATTCTTGACTTCGGCTGCGGAAAGTCGTATCTCACGTTCATTGTCTATTATTACTTCACGAAAATCAAGAACATCAAGGCGCACGTTGTCGGCTTCGACCTCAAAAAGGACGTTGTTGAAAACTGCAACGCAATTGCAAAAAGATACGGCTATGAAAACCTTGAGTTTTTTGTCAACGACGTGACGAGCGACCGCGTTTTCACCGGGAAGGCAGACATGATAATCACCCTGCACGCCTGCGACATTGCGACCGACTATGCGCTGTTTTACGCAATCGAGAACAGAATCAAAAACATCTTCTCTGTCCCCTGCTGTCAGCACGAGGTCAACGCCCAAATCAAAAAAGGCGGCGACTTTGACCTTCTGCTTTCACATGGGCTGATCAAAGAGCGCTTCTGTGCCCTTTTCACGGATTCGCTGCGTGCGGAAATTCTCAGGCGTTTCGGCTACCAAACAGATGTAATTGAGTTTGTTGACTTTGAACATTCACCGAAAAACCTCATGCTGCGCTGTGAACTGAAGAAAGAAAAAACGCCCGGGCTTTCCGACCTTTCGGCTCTTTGCGAAAAATACGGAACAACTCAGACGCTGTTGAGACTTTCAGAAGATTATATCAAACAGGTTATTACAAATCAAAATACGGCAAACGACCCGCAAGCTTTTTGAGGGCAAAAAAGAACGCTGCGCCGGCGGTAAACATCACCGCAAGCTCGCCGAGGGCAACAAGCCCGCCCTGCGCCAAAAAGCTTCCGAAATGGAACGGCCCGTCGATGAAAAAGACTTCGATCTCCGCGCCGACTATTACGCCGTTGAAAAGGGCCGGCATCAAAAGCGAAAGAGCCGGAAAGCCCTTTATCTGCACCTTGCGAAGCAGCCGCATTGAAACGGCCGCAAGCAGCGTTGCAAGAGAGCCGAAGATCATATCGACCGGAAGAGCCGACATAAAAAGAAAATTCGCCGCAAAACAGCCGAGTGTAAGGCCGGGTACAGCCGCCGGGGTGAACAGGCAGAGCACCATCAGCGCCTCGGAGAGCCGATACTGAACCGCCATTGACGCGGTTCCGGGCAAAATGAGCTGTTGAGCGAACGTGAGCACGGCATACATAGCCGCAATGAGCGCCGCCTGCGCAAGAAGCAGGGGTGCTTTTTTGTTTTTTGCTTTCATTTTTAAATTACTCCTTTAGTTTTGATTTAGAGCACCGATGGTGCCGCTTTGCACCTTGGTGTTCAAGTCAGGAAGGTCTCGAACTGACTGTGGGTATTGTATCGCGAAAAGGTGAGATTGTCAAGAAAGAGAACGCAGCCGAGTTTTTTTCGGCTGCGTTATTTTTTATTCTGGCTGTCAAAATATTTAAGGAGAGAATAGAGAATATCAAGCTGTTCTTTGCTATAACCGTCAATGCTTACCGAGCATTCGCTTTCAAGGCCGAGAATATAATCGGCGGAAACATGAAACAGCTTTGAGAGCGCGATGATGTAATAGGTCGTTGGGGTTGAAACGCCCATCTCCCACGCATTGACCGAGCTTCTTGTTACGTCAAGCTTTTTTGCAAGCTCCGCCTGCGAATACCCTGCGCTTTCGCGCAATGCCTTTATCGTGTCGTAGAGCATATCCTCACCTCGTGATAATTATAAACGACCGGGAGTGATAAATAATTATCAATTGATGTATAGTTTTGTTGACAAGTATTTTCTTTTGTGATATACTTTTCATCGAAAGCGGAATAAAAGCGTTTTACCGCTTTAAATTTTATTGTGTTCGTATAACGAACGAAGGAGGAAAAGAAATGAAAAGTATAAAAAAAACATTAGTCTTGACCGCAATTATCATAGTTCTGCTATGTCTCCTTGCGGTTGGAGCGAGTGCTTATAACGGCACGGAATACGGCAGCACGGGCATGTATTACAAAATCAGCAACGGTGAAGTTACCATTACCGATGCCAACAACGACATCGTAACTGCGAACATACCGGAAAGCATTGATGAATATCCGGTGACGAGCATTGGCTATTATGCGTTCAGCGGTTGCACCGAGCTGACAAGCTTAACTATTCCGGACAGCGTGACGAATATTGGCGATTATGCATTCCAAGGTTGCTCCGGACTGACTAAAATCAACTGGAATGCGGAAAACGTTAAAGGTTTTAGCGAAGATTCTTGTGTATTCACAGATGCCGGGACCTCCGGAGACGGAATTGATGTTGTTTTCAGTGATAATGTTAAAGTGATAGATGGCTACGCCTTTGCGGGAGCAAATGTCAAATCTGTGATAATCGGCAACAGCGTGACGAGCATTGGCGATGGCGCATTCAGTGGTTGCACCAGACTGACAAGCATAACTATTCCGGACAGCGTAACGAATATTGGCGTAGCTGCGTTCTCACATTGTAGCGGACTAACAAGCGTTACTATCGGCAGCGGCGTAACGAGCATTGGCGATTTTGTGTTCAGCGGTTGCACCTCCCTTACAAGCATAACAATACCGGACAGCGTGACGAGCATTGGCTTTGAAGCATTCAGTGATTGCACCTCCCTTACAAGCGTAACAATTCCGGACAGCGTAACAAGCGTTGGCGTTTCTGCGTTCAGCGGTTGCACCTCCCTTACAAGCGTGACTCTAGGCGCCAACATAAAAATCATACGAAGCGGTACGTTCTACGGTTGTAAAGGACTCGAAAACATTACAATGCCCCAAAATGTCAGAGTAATAAGCGAAAGCGCATTTCAGGGTTGTTCAGGAATGAAGACTATGACATTTGAAAGCAGACAGATAAGCATAGGAAACTACGCTTTCGGTTATGACGAAAATGATATTCCTTACGAAGGTTTCACAATCAAAGGCTATGAACATTCATCCGCCGAAGTTTATGCCCTGCTCAACGGATTTGACTTTGTTTCGCTCGACAAGGAAGAGCACGTTCATTTCTACACTGTTAAAACATATGTTCAGCCTAGCTGTCTTTCAATAGGTTACGAAGTTCGCGCCTGCTCCTGCGGCGATACATATACGGTCACTCTCCCGGCTCTCGGTCATACAGATGAGGACAATGACGGAATCTGCGACCGTTGCGAGGAAAAGCTCGCCGCTCAGCCGGAAGAGCCTACCGAACCCGATACACCGTCAGATGACAAAAACAATGACGATGACAACGCCTTTGTTGCGTTCTTTAAGCAGATAATTGAACTTCTTAAAAAATTGTTCAATCTGCTCGGCAAAAGAGCCTTACGCCCGAAACAGCCCTGAATCGCACCCCGGATTCAGGGCTGTTTTCTCCTCCTGTTCAAAAATCTTATCATTTTTCATTTTGATTCTGAACGAGAGTTAATATTTTGTTAACATAATATATAATCAAACCATGTTCAGAGACAACGAACACGTTTCTGTATAAAATTTTTGACAGGAGAACAGCTATGAACCTTTTTGACGCACTGAAAGTTTATATGAAAAAGGCGGTTGCCGTCCTCATTTCAATCGGAATTTCGCTCGGTCTGCTCTCGTCCTTTGCGGCGGACACCGACCTCTCCTTCAAGTCGCTCGTTGCAAGGGAGAGCATACGCACCCTCATGCACACCATTGACCCAAAAGGCGGCGGAACCCTCTTCAAAAGCATGGCGGGAAAAATTACAACCACGCCGAGCATCTATGTTCCCTCGCGCGAATATACCTACACAAAGCAGGAGCTTGAAAACTGCGCCCTTGAGATAATCACCAAAAAAGACGGCGAAAACAACGACAAGGTCATCTATCAGATTCACGGCGGCGCATTCATCTTCGGAATGCAGGACCTTTACCGCTGGCAGGCCGAAACGTGGTCTGAAAACTGCGGCGGCGCAACGGTCGTTATGATCGACTATCGCCTTGCGCCCGAGACGGTCTTTCCCGGTGCACTCGACGACGTTATTGACGGTTGGGAATGGATAACCTCAAGCGGATACGACGCAGAGGACGTTGTTGTTACCGGCGACAGCGCAGGCGGAAACCTCACGCTCGGGCTAATTCTTTCGCTGAGGAACGAAGGCAAAGAGCTGCCGGCCGCGGCGGTCACGATGTCTCCGTGGTGCGACCTCGCCGCCGAGGGCGAAACCTACACGAGCAACATCTATAAAGACCCGATGTTCGGAATCAAGGAAGGCAACGAGGTTGAAATTGAAGTCACCGACCTTGCAAGGCTTTACGCCGCAGACACCGACCTTCACGATCCACTGCTCTCCCCTCTTTACTCCGAGTTTGACGGTTTTTGCCCAACGCTCATTCAGGTTGGCACCTCAGAGGTACTTTACAGCGATTCGTTGACTGTCAGCGAAAAAATGAAGAACGCCGGCGTTGACGTAACATTCACCGAGTACACCGGAATGTGGCACGTTTTTCAGCTCTTCGGCAACAAACTCCCCGAAGGAGAAACGGCGTGGAACGAAGCGTTCGATTTTGCGAACAGCTATCTTTATAACTGATTTGTTTTGCATCATGGGCTGCGCCGTTCGGTGCGGCCTTTTTTCTGCGAACTCGTTGACACCGGAAAGAATGTCGGATATAATCGAATTGATATAAAAGCGGAAAACCAATAAAAGGACTGTGAAGTATATGAAAAAAACCGTGGCTTTAATTTTTGCAATAATTATTGCGGCGTGCTTCTGCGTTTTTGCCTTTGCCGCAGATGAAGAAGCTCAAAGGGCGGAAATTAAGCTTCTCGACAGCGAGGAAAAAACAGTCGGCACATATGAATTTGACCCGACAGCCGAGGGCTTTGACGCGCGCAACACTTTTCAAAGAGCAATTTATAAGGCACGCTCGACCGCAAGCGAGGAAAATCCGCTCACCGTTGTAATTCCGAAGGGCGAATATATTATTTCAAGCTCAATCAATGCATACAGCTTTATATCGCTTGATTTTTCCGGCTCTGTCCTCACAAGGAAAGAAGACTGCAATTCATCGTATCTGCGCTTCGGGTCTTCCTCAATGGTGTCGCAAGGCTATGACGGCTTTAAAAATATCACAATCAAAAATGCTGTTTTCGATGACAAAAAGCTTGAGCACAATTCCTCCTTTCTTCGCTTTGCGCACGCGCAGAACGTTATGCTTGAAAACGTTACGATGAAGAACTCAGTCGGCGTCACTCACCTGCTCACCTTTGCCGCTTCAAAAAACGTGACGGTCAAGAACTGCCGCTTTTACAACATGGACGTTTCAAAAATCAACGCATACCAAAACTGCGAAGCAATTCAAATTGACATTCTGAAGGAGGCATATTTCAGCAACTACGGCGCTTATGACGGTACGCCAACCTCCGATGTCACCGTGACCGGCTGCAAATTCAAAAACGTTCCGCGCGGCTGCGGAACGCATTCGGCAATTGCCGGATACTATTTCAGAAACATGGTCTTCACGAAAAACACCTTTCAAAACATATCCGGCTATGCAATCAAGACGATGAACTACCGCAACAGCAAAATTACAAACAACACCATTCTTGACTGCGGAAGCGGAATCTGCGTTTCAGACATCACGGATACTTCGCTCAAAAACTGCTACGCTCCGCTGAGCGAGGAAACCGTTCTTGAAACAGAGAGCAAAATGAAAATCAGCGGAAACAAAATTTCCGTCTGTGACACAACGTATGATTCCAGAGCCTACGCCTACGGAATTGAAATTTTCGGCGCAAAAATCAAAAAAGCCACCGACAAGGAAGGCAAGGAATACAGCGGCGATTTCAGAATGAAAAATGTCAGCATCACGAACAATACCATAACCTCAAGCGTACAAAAAAAGAATTTCCACGCAATTCAGATAAGCGGCGCATACAGCAAAAGCTCCTCAGAAAAATCAACCTTCATCGTCAGCGGAAACACCCTTCTTTACACGGCCAAAAGGGGTTCAAAGCAGACGGTGAACATGATAAGGCTGCAAAACAGCACCAACGTCCTTCTCAAAGGCAACAGCACCGCCAAAGACTGCAAAAGAATCGGCATGTTTTTGCTCATTGAGGACAGCAAGGGTACGGTTGCCGCCGAAAACAGCTTTTCGACCGGCGGTGTATATGCCGTTTTAATCAGAAACAGTTCAAGCAGCACAATCAGTAAAAACACCTTTTCAAAAACAAGCGACCACGCGATATATGCCTACAAAAAATGCAGCAAAACGACAGTTAAAGGCAACGCTGTCTCCTCTTCCTCCGGCTGCGCAATTGCGGCGAACGCCTGCTCTGACGTGACGATCAGCCAAAACAAAGTGAAAAGCTCAAAATCGACCGGAATTTATACCACCGGCTGCACGGGCGTTTCGGTCACTTCCAACACGATTTCCGCTTGCAAAAACGGAATCTACATCAAAGACAGCAGCGGAAAAAGCATAAGCAGCAACAGCGTTTCAAAGCCGAAAGAAAGAGGAATCCGCCTGAACGGAAAAACAAGCTTCAGCAGCGTTTCGAGTAACTATATTTGCAGCCCCGGAATGACGGGAATTGAGCTTATCGGAAAGAGTGCGGTTACCTCAATTTCGGAGAACCGAATTGACACCACGCTCAAAGATATCTGTGCAATCAGCGTTGGCGGTTCCGCGTCAGTCAAAAAAGTCAGTTCAAACAAAATCAACTGCAAAACAGACAAGGCGAGCAAAAAGCTTAAAACAGCCGCAAGCACAGGAATTCTCATCAGAACAACTGATGCAAAATTAGCTCGGGTCGATTCCAACACCGTAAAGGACTGCAAAATCGGAATCCGCTATGCGAAGCTTGCGAAAAAGGGAAGCGTCAAAGGCAACAAATTTTCAAAGTGCTCGACCAGAATCAAAGTCGGCTGAAGTTAACAGGCATATACAAAAAAGCTTCATCGGTGTTTCGATGAAGCTTTTTAATTGCGTCAATTACTTTTTGAACATAGGCCTTGCAACATAAGACGTGTGAAGAATCTTATGAGCCTTACGGCTTCCCGGCTCACCGAGATATTCTTTATAAAGCTGCTTGATCGTCTCATTTTCATGAGACTTTCTCTTTGGATTATTCGCGTCTGCCTGATAAAGAGCCTCGGCTCTTCTCGCCTTGAGGTCAACGAAATTTCTGACAACTGCGTGCTGAATCGGCTGACCGCCGCCGTTGATGCAGCCGCCCGGGCAGCCCATTATCTCAATAAAGAGATATTCGCTCTTTCCGCTTCTGACATCGTCCATGAGAACCTTGGCGTTCTTGGTTCCGCTCGCAACGGCAACCTTGACCTTCTTTCCGCCGATGTCATATTCGGCCTCCTTGATTCCGTCCATACCTCTGACTTCAGTGAAATCAACAACCTCAAGTTCTTTTCCGGTGAGCTGTTCAACGGCTGTTCTCAAGGCGGCTTCCATAACGCCTCCGGTTGCGCCGAAAATTGTTGAAGCACCGGTGGATTCACCGAACGGAGTGTCAAACTTTTCATCGGGAAGATGTCTGAAGTAGATTCCCGCGCTTTCAATCATGCGCGCAAGCTCTCTTGTTGTGATGGCTATATCAACATCCGGATAGCCTGAAGCTGCCTCGCCGTCGCGCTTTGTTTCAAATTTCTTCGCCGTGCAGGGCATTACGCCGACAACGACCATGTTCTTCGGATCGATACCCGTTTTTTCCGCATAATATGTTTTCATTATTGCACCGAACATCTGCTGCGGAGATTTGCAGGAGGAAAGGTGGTCAAGCTGATCGGGGAAGTAGTGTTCGCAATACTTGATCCAGCCCGGTGAGCAGGAAGTGATCATCGGAAGAACTCCGCCGTCGTTAATACGTTCAATAAGCTCGTTCGCTTCTTCCATAATGGTAAGGTCGGCGGCAAAATCGGTGTCGAACACCTTGTCAAAGCCTAGTCTGCGAAGAGCGGCAACCATCTTGCCCTCAACATTGGTTCCGATATGCATTCCGAAGGCTTCGCCCAGGGTCGCTCTGATTGACGGAGCGGTGTTGACAATGACAAACTTTTCAGGATCATTGATTGCTTCAAGCACCTTTCCGGTATCGTCCTTTTCAACGATGGCTCCGGTGGGACAGTTGACTATGCACTGGCCGCAGGAAATGCAGGATACATCGGCAAGGTCCTTGTCGAAGGCAGAGGAAATATGAGTGTCAAAACCTCTTGCGTTCGCGCCGATGACCGAAATGCCCTGCTGATTGCAGGCGGCAATGCAGCGACGGCAAAGGATACACTTGTTGTTGTCTCTAACCATGTGGGCGGCGGAATCGTCAAACTTATAGTGAACCATCTCGCCCTCAAAGCGGCTTTCATCGTCAACGCCGAATTCCTTACAAAGCTGCTGAAGCTCGCAGGTTCCGCTGCGTACGCACGAAAGGCACTTTTTATCGTGAGTTGAAAGGATAAGTTCAAGGGTCCTTTTTCTTGAATCGCGGACCTTCTTGGTATTGGTAAAAATTTCCGTTCCGTCTCTTTCAATAGGATAAACGCAGGCGGCAACAAGGCTCCTTGCGCCCTTGACTTCAACCATGCAGATTCGGCAGGCACCGATCTCGTTGATGTCCTTGAGGAAGCAAAGAGTCGGAATTTCGATTCCGGCCATTCTTGCAGCCTCAAGAATTGTTGTGCCGTACGGCACGGTAAGCTCCATATTGTTGATTTTAATGTTAAGCATTCTGTCTTCCATCGTCGGCACCTCCTTAACCCTTAACGATTGCTTTGAACTTACAGCCGTCCATGCAAACTCCGCACTTGACGCACTTGTTTGAATCAATTTCAAACGCCGGGAGTTTCTTGCCGGGAGCTGTGTAATCGGACTTGGTTATCGCGCCTACGGGACACTTTCTTGCGCAAAGGCCGCAGCCGAAGCAGTTGTCCTTGACAATTGAATATTTAAGCAGGTGCTTGCAGACGCCGGCCGGGCACTTTTTGTCAACAACATGGGCGACATACTCCTCACGGAAGAATTTGAGCGTTGCAAGAACTGGGTTCGGAGCAGTCTGGCCAAGGCCGCAGAGCGAGTTTTCTTTGATATAATGGCAGAGGTCTTCAATCTTGTCAAGATCCTCGAGCGTTGCCTTGCCGTCGGTGACTTTATCGAGCATTTCAAGAAGTCTTTTTGTTCCGACACGGCATGGAGTGCACTTTCCGCAGGATTCATCAACGGTGAAGTTGAGGAAGAACTTGGCGATATCGACCATGCAGTTGTCCTCGTCCATAACAATTAGTCCGCCTGAACCCATCATGCAGCCGATTGCGGTGAGATTGTCGTAGTCGATCGGAGTGTCAATGAGCGAAGCAGGAATACAGCCGCCGGAGGGTCCGCCGGTCTGAGCGGCTTTGAACTTCTTTCCGTTCGGGATTCCGCCGCCGATTTCTTCAATGATCTCGCGAAGGGTCGTGCCCATCGGGATTTCAACAAGTCCGGTATTGGCGATTTTTCCGCCGAGGGCGAAAACCTTGGTTCCCTTTGATTTTTCGGTACCCATTGCGGCAAAGTATTCTGCACCCTCACGGATGATAGTCGGAATATTGGCAAAGGTTTCAACGTTGTTTTCAGTTGTCGGCTTTCCGAAAAGTCCCTTGACCGCAGGATAAGGCGGACGGGGTCTCGGCTCACCGCGGTTGCCCTCAATTGATGTCATGAGTGCGGTCTCTTCGCCGCAGACGAAAGCACCTGCACCAAGCTTGACGTGAAGGTTAAAGTCAAAGCCCGAGCCGAAGATATTCTTTCCGAGAAGTCCCATTTCCCTTGCCTGACCGATAGCTATTTTAAGGCGCTTAACTGCGATGGGATACTCGGCGCGGACATAAATATAGCCTTCGGTTGCGCCTGTGGCGTAGCCGCAGATTGCCATCGCTTCAACGATGCAGTGGGGGTCGCCTTCGAGAACGCTTCTGTCCATGAATGCACCCGGGTCACCCTCATCGGCGTTGCAGACAACGTATTTCTGATCGGCTTTATTGGCCGCAGTAAAGCTCCACTTGAGGCCGGTCGGGAATCCGCCGCCGCCTCTTCCGCGCAAGCCGGAATCCTTGACGATTTGAATAACCTGCTCCGGAGTAAGCTCGGTCAGGCACTTTGCAAGAGCCTGATAGCCGTCGTATGCAATATATTCGTTGATGTCTTCAGGGTTGATTACTCCGCAGTTGCGAAGAGCAATTCTGTGCTGTTTTTTATAGAAGTCTGTTTCTTTAAGCGGCTTGACGACTGAGTCGTGAACAGTCTCCTGATAAAGAAGATGCTTGACCACGCGGCCTTTGAGAAGATGTTCTTCAACAATTTCGGGAACATCCTCAACCTTGACCTGCGAATAAAAGCAGCCTTCGGGATAAACAATCATAATGGGGCCGAGAGCGCAAAGACCGAAGCAGCCTGTGCGGATAACCTTGATTTCATTTTCAAGACCCTTGAGCTTGATTTCTTTTTCAAGCGCTTCAATGATTGCCGGTGAGTTTGAAGAGGTACAACCGGTACCGCCGCAAACAAGCACGTGTGAACGATACATTTTGTTACCTCCTTATTTTGTTGCGGCTCCGACCGTGTATTCCGCCACGGGATTGCCGTTGACGATATGCTCAACAACAACTCTTGAAGCCTTTTCTTCCGTCATTTTTACATATGTAACCTTTTCCTTGCCCGGCTCCATGACCTCAACGATCGGCTCATACTGGCACATACCGATGCAGCCTGTCTGCGCAACGGTGACATGAGCAAGGTTCCTTTTTGCAATTTCTTCAACAAATCTGTTCATAACGGGTCTTGCGCCGGCTGCGATTCCGCAGGTAGCCATTCCGACCACGATTCTTGTGACAGCGGTTGAATCGTCTCTGGCGGTCATTTTTGCTTTTGCGGCATCTCTGAGCGCCATGAGTTCTTCGATTGTTTTCATTATTCAGTGCACCTCCGTTAAATGCATTAAATAGTCTTTTCAAAATGATGTATTCTCTCTTATATACTCAGCGAGCCACTGAGCAATGCTCGGTTCTGAAAACGAAACGTCTTTGAGGATCTTCCGAAGTTCCCTCGTGTCAAGCTCAAAAAGTTTTTCGTCCTTTTGAAAGCGATATATGAAATCCATCTGCGGATTCATCGTGATGAGCGCAACAACGGTGCCTGTCATGTCACCCAAGGGAGTGAAGTCAACGTTATCGGTTTTAAAAACAGCGGTCGTCCGTGTTCCTTTTCCGACCTCGCTTTCAATTGAAAAGCTTCCACCGGTCATTTCCGCCGCCATTTTGAAGAGCGGAACACCGAGACCGACCTTTCTTGTTGTTCTTGTTGTAAAAAACGGGTCGCGAACAGCTTCAAGCTGTTCTTTTGTCATACCCTTTCCGTTGTCGCTCACACACAGCATCAATTCATTTTGAGCGGTGTTTTCCCTGGCTTCGATCGTCACAAGGCTCGAGTTTGCGGCAACTGAATTTTGAGCGATATCAAGAACATTAAGCGACAGTTCTCGCATTACTGATACTTTTCAAGGATACCCTTGACATCGGCCGCGGTAATTTTTCCGTAAACGTCATCGTTGACGGTGATTACCGGAGCAAGACCGCAGGCACCGATGCAACGGCAGGCGGTGAGCGAAAACCTTCCGTCCGGAGTGCATTCCTCCGCACCGATTCCGAGCTGAGCGGAAAGCTCATCGAGAATTTCCTGCGAGCCTTTGACGTAGCAGGCGGTTCCGAGGCAGACCGAAATTGCATAAGCACCCTTCGGCGAGAGCGCAAACTGAGCGTAAAACGTTGCAACTCCGTAGACCTTTTCGAGCGGAACACCCATGCCGTCAGCAATCATCTGCTGGACTTCAAAGGGGAGATAGCCGTAAATTTCCTGTGCAACCTGCATAACGTGCATGAGCCGGCTTTTGTCTCCGGCGCACTCGGCAATCTCTTTTTTCAGCTTTTCTTCCTGCTCTTTAGTCCCCGAAAAAGGAATGTTGCTGATTTTTTTGAGCATTGATTTTTATCCTCCTTTAACGGCAAAAACGCCGTTAGAATGTTTACAAGCGTACATATGAGAAAAACTCATAACTGCTATAACAAGTATAATATCACATATTTATAAAAAAATCTACACTTTTCTAACGATATATTAAATCAAATTATATTGACTTTGCATGAAAAAATATTGTAGAATATCTGGTAAAGTTTATTATCGCTTGATCTGCTTTCTTAAACTCAGAAAACACAGAAAGCTGCATTTTTCCAAGAAAGAAGGTGAGTCTGCATGGATACGGACGGCAACCCTAAAGGGCGATTATGTATCAAAAAATCCGTTGGCGCAGACTTCCTTTTCGTCCTGCGCCGCTAAAAGAAAGATGGTGATTCCATGGACGAATCCGTTTTTGAGAGCCTTCACTCTCTTGTTGAAAAACGTCAGTATAAAACTCTGCGCGATGAGCTCGTTGACATGGCATATCCCGATATTGCGGAATTCATCATGAGCATCGATGAGCCACAGACCTGCGTCACGGTTTTCCGTATTCTTCCGAAGGACAACTCGGCAGACGTTTTTGCTTACCTTGACACCGACCGCCAGGCTGAGATCATTGCACTTTTCACCGACCGCGAAATCGAACGGCTGATGGACGACCTTTTTGTTGACGATGCCGTTGACCTTCTTGAAGAGGTTCCGGCCTCAATGGTCAAGCGTATTCTTGAGCACACCGACAAGGAGACACGCGAAACCATCAACCGCCTGCTTGAATATCCCGACAACTCTGCCGGCAGCGTCATGACCACCGAAATGGTTGAGCTGCACGACCGCCTCACCGTTGGCGAAGCAATAAAAAACATACGCAGAACCGGCGTTGACAAGGAGACTATCTACACCTGCTATGTTATCGACGACAAACGTCACCTTGTCGGAACAATTCCGCTGCGGCGTCTCATCCTCAACGATGAGGACATACCGCTGACTGAAATTATGGCCGACGACGAACAGCTCATTTTTGTCACTACTCTCGACGACCAGGAGGATGTTGCCGCACTCGCAAAAAAATATGACCTTCTGAGTGTTCCCGTTGTTGACAAGGAAAAACGCCTTGTCGGCATCATCACGATTGACGACATCGTTGACATTATCGACGATGAGGCGACGGAGGACTTTGAAAAGATGGCGTCGCTGCGCCCGTCCGATGACGAGTATCTCAAAACCAATGTTCTCACTCTTGCAAAAAACCGTATGCCGTGGCTGCTGATTCTTATGATCTCCTCAACCTTCACCGGGCAAATCATCGAAGGGTTTGAAAACCAGCTTGCGGCCGTTGCCGGGCTCACGGCCTGTATACCTATGCTCATGGGTACGGGCGGAAACTCCGGTTCTCAGGCTTCAACGCTCATCATTCGCGGTCTTGCCCTCGGCGAGATTAAAATCAAGGACTACTTCCGCGTTCTTTGGAAGGAGGTTCGCGTTTCCGTAATCTGCGGCGTTGTGCTTGCCATTGCCAACTGGGCCCGTATGCTTATTGTCAGAGCTGTCACCGGCGGCGACACCGGCAACAGCGTTATTCTCGTTGTTTGCCTTTCGCTCATGTGCGTTGTCATTGTTGCCAAAATGATGGGCTGCACACTGCCTATGATTGCAAAGCTTCTAAAACTTGACCCTGCCCTCATGACGGGTCCCGTTATGAGCACTGTCGTTGATGCCGTTTCTCTTCTCATATATTTCGCGCTGACAACAGCGTTTATCACAAAAGGACAATAAAAGGAGGATTCCGTTTTGTTTAAAAGATTCCTGTCGTTCATCAAGGGGTACCGCATCCTGACGCTGCTGACCCCGGTCATGGTTCTTCTGGACGTTGTTATCGATCTCCAGATTCCCAAAATAATGGGTCAGGTTATTGACCTCATTGATCCGGACAAGTCTGCAAGCATTCAGTATCCGCTGCTGATCAAAAAGGTTTTTGCCATGCTCGGACTGTGCTTTCTTACCCTCGTTGTCGGATATTTCACCTCGAGATGCGCGGCGATTGCAAGCATGGGCTTTTCTGCCAATATGCGCTCTGCACTGTTCAACAAAATTCAGGACCTCTCATTTGAGAATATTGACAAGCTCAAGGTATCCTCCCTGATCACGAGAATGACAAGCGACACCTCAAGGATCTCAAGCGTTTTCAGCAATGTGATCGTCACCTTTGTCAGAGGTCCCATTCTGCTTGTCCTCTCACTTGTGTATTCGCTCCAAATCAGCCGCGACCTTTCAAAAATCTTCATAATAAGCATTCCGTCTATCGTTATCCTTCTGACAATTATGGGTGTTGTTGCCGTTCCGATGTTCAGAAAGCTTTTGAAGGTTACCGACAAGTTCAACGGAACACTCAGAACAAACATCAACGGAATCAAGGTTGTTAAATCCTTTGTTCGTGAAGATTATGAAAAAGAAAAGTTCAATATCATAAACAACGAGCTTGTAAACATCAGCATCAAGGCTCAGAAAATCATTCTCTATGTTTCTCCGCTTATCATGCTTGTTCTTTACGGCTGCATAACAGGCGTTCTCTTCTCCGGCAGTAAAATCATTATAAACGAAACATTTGCCGGTGTTGCAGACGGTCTCACTGTCGGCAAGCTCACAACATTTTCAACCTACATTTCTCAGATTCTCAGTTCACTGATGACAATTCTTATGGTCTTCCTCACAATGGCAACCGCCAAGGCCTCCGTTGAAAGACTCGGCGAGGTCTTCAATCAGGTTCCGTCAGTTACAGACGACGATGCGGACGAAAAGCTTATTGTTGAGGACGGCAGCATCGAATTCAAAAACGTTACCTTCAAATATGAAAAGGAAGCAGTCAAAAACGTACTTGACGGAATTGACCTCAGAATTGAAAGCGGAGAGACGATTGGAATAATCGGTTCAACAGGCTCGGCAAAGTCAACTCTCGTTTCCCTCATTCCGCGCCTTTATGACGTGACGAGCGGCGAGGTAACGGTAGGCGGACACAACGTCAAGGATTACAAGTTCAAGAACCTGCGCGGTGCGGTTTCAATCGTTCCGCAGCAGCACTTCCTCTTTTCCGGAACAATCAAGGACAATATCCTTTGGGGCGACCTTGAAGCAAGCAACGAAGAAGTTATTGAAGCGGCAAAGGCTGCTCAGGCTCACGACTTCATCATGGAAAAAGAAAAGGGATATGACACCGAAGTCGGTCAGGGCGGAAGCACCGTCTCCGGCGGCCAGAGACAGCGAATCTGCATTGCAAGAGCACTGCTCAAAAAGCCTAAAATTCTCATTCTTGACGACTCAACCAGCGCCGTTGACACCGCAACGGATTCTAAGATACGTGAAGCAATGAAAGGTGAAAAGCTGAAAAATGTTACAAAGCTGATAATTGCTCAGCGCATTACATCTATCATGAACGCAGACAGAATTGTCGTTCTTGAAAACGGAAAAATCTGTGGAATCGGAACACACGACGAACTCGTCAAAAACAATGAAGTATATAACGAAATCTTTGTTTCTCAGCAGGAAGGAGTGTTGGCGCAATGAGTAAAAGCACAAAGCTCACGGAAGAAGAAAAGAAAACCTCCACCCCCGAAAGCGAAGAGATTAAAAACGTGCCGGAAACAAAAGCCGCGGCAACGTCCGCAAAAGATACGCCGGCAGACAGAAAAAGCAAAAAGAAAAAACCCAAAGCCAAAAAGCCGGAACTCACAGAAGAAGAAAAAGCCGAAAGAGCAAAGAAAAAACCAAAGGATACAAAAAAGGCGGCAAAGCGTCTGCTTAAATATCTGACCAAAAAGAAAGGCTGGATGTTCGCCGTTGCAGCGCTCGTTGTTCTCACTTCGGTAATCAGCGTTGTTTCAACCCTTGCAATGGAGCCTATATACAAAATCCTAGAAAATGTTGTTAGAGGACGTGAAACCTCGGCAGAGAACGCCATGTCCGGAATCATTATGTGGATAGTGGTCATGAGCGTGGCATGTCTGTTTGCGGCGGCGTTCAGTTTTCTTTATACAAGAATCCTTCTTTCGGTTTCGCTCAGAATTGTTGCCGACCTGCGGCGCGACCTTTTCAATCACCTTCAGCATCTGCCGGTCAGCTATTTTGACAAACGCAAAACCGGCGAGATCATGAGTCACTTCATCAGTGACGTTTCAAGAATCAGCGACCTTGTCAGCAGCGATTTTCCAAGTATTATTTCTTCAACCATAACGGCTGTTATGACGATCACCATCATGATAGTTTATAGCTGGAAAATTACGCTCACCATTACCTTTGCAATTGTGCTGATGGTTTTGGTTGTAATGGTGATAACCTCAAAGTGCGCTCCCCTCTTCAAAAAAGCACAGGAAGCAACCGCAAAGTGCAACGGCTATGTTGAAGAATACGTCAGAGGCATCAAGGCGGTCAAGATTTTCTGCTATGAAGAACGCAGCAAAAAACAGTTCAAGGAACTCAACGAGGATTTGAGAAGAACCGGCGTAAAATCCAACATCATCGGCGGATTGATGAGTCCGCTCATTTCAATGATCATGCGCATTAACTACGCAATTGCGGTTTCATTCGGTGCGTGGCTCGTAATTGTCGGTCAGATGGACGCGGCAAGGCTCATTGTTTATCTAAGCTTTGCAAAAAGCTACGGCTCCCCTATCGCCTCGATTGCAAGCAGCTACAATTCATTTGTTGCCGCTCTCGCCGGTGCGGAAAGAATTTTTGAGGTTCTTGACACCGACGTTGAAACCGACGAAGGCAAGGTCACACTTGTCAAAGCAGTGAAGGACTACATGGGCAAAGTCACCGAAAGCGAGGACGGAGATCCGTACTGGGCCGTTCCTGCAGGCTTAGACGGTACCGAATACGTTCCTGTCAGTTGTGATATTGATATCAAAGACATCACCTTCTCATACGTTGAGGGCACACCTGTGCTCAAAAACGTTTCTGCCCACGCGAACAGCGGCGAAAAGCTGGCGTTTGTCGGCTCGACAGGAGCAGGAAAGACAACGATCACTAACCTCATTAACCGCTTTTATGAGGTTGACAGCGGCGAAATCACTATTGACGGCATTTCAATCAAGGACATCAAAAAAGCCTCGCTTCGCTCTTCGATGGCATTTGTTCTTCAGGATTCAAGGCTCTTCGCCGGAACCATCAAGGAGAACATTCTCTACGGCCGCCTTGACGCAACGGACGAAGAGGTTGTTGCCGCCGCAAAGCTTGCCAATGCACATTCATTCATTGAAAAACTGCCCGACGGCTATGACACCGAGCTGAACGCAGACGGCGTCAACATCAGTATGGGTCAGGCTCAGCTCATCAACATCGCAAGAGCTGCAATTGCCGACAGGCCGTTGCTTGTTCTTGACGAAGCAACAAGCTCAATAGATACCCGAACCGAACGTCTCATTGAAAAAGGAATGGACAAGCTGATGGCAGACAAAACCGTCCTTGTCATTGCCCACCGCCTTTCAACCGTCCGCAACTCGGAGAATATAATTGTCCTTGAAAACGGCGAAATTATTGAAAGCGGTGACCATGACGAGCTTATTGCCCTCGGAAAGAAATACTATCAGCTTTACACAGGTGCGTTTGAAATGACCTGAGTTTTTCGGAGGTTTTATGACAGACAGAGATATGCTCACAAAATGGGCGATGGAAATTCAGTCTCTCGCCCAGGCAGGGCTGACCTACGGAAAGGACAAATTCGACCTTGAGCGTTACGAAAGGCTCAGGGAGATTTCTGCGGAGATAATGGCGTTCAAAACCGACCTGCCGATTAAAAAGGTCAGAGAGCTGTTCTGCGGCGAAACCGGCTACCAGACCCCGAAGGTTGATACCAGAGCCGCCGTTTTCAAAAAAGGAAAGCTCCTTCTTGTTCACGAAAACAACGGAAAATGGGCTTTGCCCGGCGGCTGGTGCGACATCGACCAATCCGTTGCGGAAAACACCGTCAAGGAGACAAAAGAGGAAGCCGGACTTGACGTTGAAGCAAAGCTGCTCATTGCCGTTCAGGACAGAAACCGCCATAATCCCCCGCCCTATGCCTACGGCGTTGTGAAGGTTTTTGTTCTTTGCTCGCTCCTCGGCGGCAGCTTCAAGGAAAACATTGAAACAACCGAGACCGCTTTCTTTTCAAAAAACGAGCTGCCCGAAAACCTTGCAATTGAAAAGGTTACGAAAGAACAGCTTCTTCTCTGCTTTGAAGCGAACGAAGCGGAAAACTGGGTAACTCTTTTTGACTGATATATTTAACCGCCATGTTTTTGACACGGCGGTTTTCTTTTGGTTATGCTAAAAAAAAGCAAAAGACGGCGAACGCCGCAAATCCGCGCCGAATCGGCATACTTTTGCACAAAAGGAGCAAAACAATAATGCTTGACTTTTTTCGCTCGCTATGTTAATATTTTCATGCAGAAACCCACTTAAAGGGGAGTAGCTCATTGCTGCAAATCGTCATCGCGTTTTCTGTTTTTTCGGAAATCCGGTTTGCAGGTCGTTTTTCCGACAGCAAGACCTTTAACAGAGCAGATGAACTTTCCGCTGTTTTTCAGCGAATCAGTCATATGTTCTGCTAAGGGTCTTTTGTATATTATTCACGAAAGGAAGAAAACAATGAACTACTACCAAAGGACAGCGCAGGAAGTGCTGCGCGAAGTGAAAAGCGAACCGGACGGCCTTGGGGAAAAAGAGGCCGCCGCAAGACTTGAAAAAAACGGAAAGAACAAATTGGCCGAGGCCAAAAAGGATTCGCTCTTGAAACGCTTTTTTGACCAGATGAAGGATCCGATGATCGTCATTCTCCTCGTTGCCGCCGTAATTTCGGCAGTCACTGACACGATTGAAGCCGGAAAGGCAACAGTTCCGACAGACACGCTGATAATCCTTTTTGTTGTCATTGTCAATGCGGTTCTCGGCGTTGTTCAGGAAAGCAAGGCTGAAAAAGCAATTGAAGCGCTCCAGGAGATGTCGGCCGCAACAACAAAGACATTGCGAAGCGGAAAAATTATTTCTGTCAAAAGCGAAGAGCTTGTTGTCGGCGACGTTATTCTGCTCGACGCAGGCGACGCCGTTCCCGCGGACTGCCGCATAATTGAATGCAGCAGCATGAAAATTGAGGAAGCAGCACTGACCGGCGAATCAGTACCCGTTTCAAAGCTCGTGAACGCCCTCATGGGTACGGACGAAAAGGAGGTTCCGCTCGGCGACCGCAAAAACATGGCATACATGGGCTCAACCGTTGTCTACGGACGCGGCAAGGCCGTTGTTGTTGCAACGGGAATGGAAACGGAAATGGGCAAAATCGCCTCGGCAATTTCGCTCACGCAGGAGGGTAAAACTCCGCTTGAGCTGAAGCTTGAACAGCTTTCAAAGGTTCTCACAAAGCTCGTCATCGGCGTCTGCGTTTTCATTTTTGCTTTTGACCTTGTGACAAAATTCTTCCTGCTGGCTGACAAGCCGCCGTTTATTGATGTTGCCCTCAAATCTTTCATCACGGCAATCGCGCTCGCTGTTGCGGCGATTCCGGAAGGTCTTGTTGCCGTCATGACAATCGTTCTTGCAATCGGCGTGACGAATATGTCCAAGAAGAACGCAATAATCCGGAAAATGACCGCCGTTGAAACACTCGGCTGCACTCAGATCATTTGCTCAGATAAAACCGGAACTCTTACACAGAACGTGATGACCGTTGTTGACCACTTCGGAAGCGATGAAGAAAGGCTCGCTTCGGCAATGGCACTTTGCACCAACGCCGAGGTTGATTCTGACGGAAAAAGCACCGGTGAGCCGGACGAAGCTGCGCTTATAGTTTACGCAAGAACGCTCGGACTTGAAAAGAGCGCGCTTTCCGCCGCCGAGCAGAGGGTCGGCGAGATTCCGTTTGACTCCGGCAGAAAAATGATGAGTACCGTTCACAAGGCTGAAAACGGCTACATTCAGTACACAAAGGGTGCACCCGACGAAATTCTTAAGCACTGCTCCCACGCACTTATTGACGGAAAAACCGTTGAAATGACTGCCGAGGTACGCGAAAAAATCAATGAAGAAAACACGAGGATGGGCAACAATGCGCTGCGCGTTTTTGCCGCGGCGTATAAGACGTACCCCTCAGAGCCTGCCGAATACACCGGCGAAAAGCTCGAAAACGGCATGACCTTCATCGGTCTTGTCGGAATGATTGACCCCGTTCGTCCGGAGGTCAAGGCTGCAATAGCCGAATGTCGCGAAGCCGGAATTACACCGATAATGATTACCGGCGACCACATCAACACCGCAAGGGCGATTGCCCGCGAGCTTGGAATTCTTACGGATGATTCTCAGGCAATGCTCGGTGCAGACATTGAAAAATACTCAGACGAGGAATTCAAGAAGGTCGTTAAAAACATCCGCGTTTACGCCAGAGTTCAGCCCGAGCACAAAACGCGCATCGTGAACGCATGGCGCAGTCTCGGCTATGTTACCGCAATGACCGGCGACGGCGTGAACGATGCCCCCTCAATCAAGAGCGCGGATATCGGCATAGGCATGGGCATTACGGGAACTGATGTGACCAAAAACGTTGCCGACATGGTGCTTGCCGACGACAATTTTGCAACGATCGTCTCCGCTGTCGGAGAAGGCAGAAGAATTTATGACAACATCAGGAAGGCCATTCAGTTCCTGCTCGGTTCAAATCTTTCTGAGGTGCTTTCGATTTTCTTTGCTTCGATCATGAATTTCACGATTCTGAGAGCGCCGCACCTGCTTTTCATCAACCTTGTTACCGACTGTTTCCCTGCCCTTGCGCTCGGACTTGAAAGACCTGAAAGCGACATTATGAAAAGACAGCCGCGCAAACCGACGGACGGAATTTTTGCCGGCGGGCTTGGCTTTGACTGTTTTTATCAGGGCGTTCTTGTGACGGTACTGACCGTGGCCGCGTTTTATATCGGCGAATACCTTGAAACCGGGACACTCGTTTGGCGCAACATCGCAGACAGCGATGAGGGAATGACGATGGCGTTTTTCACAATGTCTATGTGTGAAATTTTCCATTCCTTCAACATGCGTTCACAACGCGGCTCTGCGGTCAAAATGGTGCTCAAAGGCAGCCACAACGCGGCCTTGTACCTTGCAATGGGGGCTTCGCTCCTTCTCACAACTGCCGTTGTTGAAATCGACTTTCTTTCAAAGCTTTTCGGTTTTGCACACCTCGACGCAAAGGCATACGGAATTTCGCTCTTCCTCGCGTTTCTCATCATTCCGATTGTTGAAGCTGTCAAGGCTGTTCAAAGAAGCGTGTTGAAGAAAAACTGACTTTAAAAAATGTAACCGCGGTACGAAAAACAGCGTACCGCGGTTATGTATTTATACCTTTCTGCGTTTCAACATCATCAGCGAAGTGACTGCAACGGCCGCAATTCCCGTGAGCGCAAGCGGAAGCTCACACCGAAGAAATTCCGTCTGCGATTCGGGCGAATAATAAAACGGAAAGTGAACCGTCTGAAGGGGCGAAATCAGGTTCAGCAAGGTATAAACAACGGAAACCAGAAGCGTTGGCGTGATTGAGCGAAAAGCGAACGAGAGCAGATATGAAAAGCCGAAATAGAACAAGGAGACCAGAAACAGACCGAAGCAGTATTGCCTGAATCCCTGCACCAAAATGAAAAGCGGCATCAAAAGAAGCAATTCGAGGCCTATTTCGAGCAAAAACAGCAACACTATGTCGGTCGTTTTTCCTTTGGTACTGTTAACGAACAACAGCTCACAGCCCGGCTCTTCAAAATAAAACTTTTGAACAAAAATCGAACACCAGCAAAGCATGAACGGCAAAAACAGACCGTAAAGTCGGTTCGCCGTGAACTGAAGCTCATCCCCTGCTCCTTTGCGAAGAAAGATAAACAGCAAAAGAAGCGGAATGACAATGTTCAGTATTATAAACGGTATGAGCGTAACCGTTCGCAGTGCTCTGACAAGCAGGAGAAGTCGCCTGAAACGTATTTTTATATTCCTTCTATCAAGCATAAATATCCGTCCTCAAGAGTCGGTGTGCACGGCTTGCCGTTCAAAGGCCTTGACGAAAGTATTCTTTTCGCGGTGCGACCGTCACGCTCAAAGATTTTTTCAACGAAGCCTTCTTCAGATAAAATGTCCGCATCGGTTCCGTAAACTTCAAAAACCTTTCCGCCGGCTTTGTTTTTCAGCTCTTCGCACGAGTAAACACCAAGTGCTTTTCCGCTGTCCATAACAATTACACGGTCGCAGACCGCCTCAATGTCTTCAACGATGTGGGTGGAAATTATAACGGTCTTTTCCCTGTCGATTTCCGAAACGACCGACTTGAAACGCAGCCTTTCAACCGGGTCAAGACCCGAAGTCGGTTCGTCAAAGATTATAAGCTCCGGATTTCCGAGCAGAGCCTGAGCAATTCCGACGCGCCTGAGCATTCCGCCGGAGAGGGCCGAAACTCTCTTTTCTTTTTCATCGGAAAGATTGACAAGTTTAAGGCACCTTTCAATTTCGCTTTCACTCACGGCTTTGTCAATTCCTTTGAAGCTTGCAAGCAGGCTGAGCGCATCAGCGACCGAAAGCTCTTTGAATAGACCGAACTGCTGAGGGAGGTATCCCACGCCCGAAAGATACTTTTGGTCCTTTGAAATCGGAACACCGTTTTTTGAAATTGCGCCGAACCTGTCAGGATAAAGGAGCGTCAAAGAGCGTATCAGTGTGGTTTTTCCCGCGCCGTTCGCACCGAGCAGGCCGTAGACGCCGTTTTCCAAAGTGAACGAAACATTTTTGAGCGCTTCTTTTTTTCCGAATTTCTTTGAAAGATTGCGTACTTCAATCATTGTTTTTCACCTCTCAGATCTTCAAAAAAGCTTTTCCAGTTTCTTGTGTCATAATCGTCATTCAGATATTCACTGATTTGCTTTTCCGCGTAGCTTTCTCCAACTTCATCAAGTGTTCTTTGAAGCATGACTTTCGCGTCATTTTGAATCAGTTCCTCGTCACCTGCGTAGAACTCCTTGGTTGAATCAATCAGCTGCTTCCAGCTTTCCCGGTCGGATTGATAATAGCTGAACGCGTTATAAAGAGAGAGCTTATAGCTCGGAACTTTCTGCGTTTCATAAAAATCCGCAAGTCCGCTCAGCTGAGCGACCGCCGTATGATCGGAAAAACGGCAGTACCTCTCATAAACAGAGGTCATGTTTACGTTTGAAATCACAATCAGCTTTTTTGATGAAGCGTCAATGATTCCCTGTGCAGTGTATTCATCGAGGTTTTCCCTGATGCTTTTTTCCGAGTATTCCGCAGTGTCCAGAAACGGGTACATCACCTGAATATTTCCGTACATAAACGTATCATAAAAGCCGGACACGATCGTTACACCGCTGCTTTTTCCGGCATAGCCGCTTTCGGTTTTGTCAAGGCTGCAAAATACATTGTTTTTGCAGTTGATGTCAAGTTTGAATTCGGTGTTATCCGGGCAAAGAATTCGGTTGAAACCGAATATTGAGCGGTCATAAATCTCCCTTTCCCCCGCATGAGGGTAATACGGAAACCATCCCGGAAGGCTCGTGCTTTGAGAATTGCTGAAAAAGCGGGGCGCAGAACCATTGTATTCAAGCGTTATGCTTTTGAGCGGTTCATCTGCACGCCTGACGGAAATATAGTCACCGTTTTGTTCAAATTGAAGTGATTTTCCGTAGTCCGAACGGGCGCTTTCGACTTTGAAGCCATGGTACAGCGTAAAATTATAGACTGAGAGGTTTTCCTTGCTGAGCGTCAGTGTTGCCTCGCAGGAAAGTCTGCGGTCAATGCTCAAAAAAAGGTCATATTTTTTAACTGCGAAGTCAGCCCGTTTGTTTCGCTGAACTGCCGAAGAATAGTAATCCATATCGGCAATTCCGCTTGAATCGGCGTTACCCCTCAAAATTAGCTTTGAAGCAGGCTTGACGTACCCGGCCATCGACACAATTGCCAGAACAATACAGGTAAACGCCGCAAAAAAGCCCCTGATTCTTTTGCTCCCTGCAAGACGGAGAATCAATACCGCCGCAAAAAGGCAAAGCCAAAAGGAAACTATATCCCACCGGTACGGCAACAGAGAATAGCCGAAAGCGTATATCGGCGTATAGCCGAGCGATTGCGGAAAAATGTCGAATATTCCTCTGAGAAGAGTCAGATTTTTACCCGTGCCTTCATAAACAGCGTCAGTGATTGCGGTGAACATCGGCGTTGAAAGGAAGGCTGCGGCAAGCATTGCAATATACGCGCCGATTCTTCGCCTTGAAAAGGAGACCGCCGCGCCGAACAGAATACCGACCAGAGGTACAAGAAAAATGTTGAGAAAAACATTCAGCACTATATGAACCAGATATTCGGATTTTCCGACACCGAGACAAAAATAAATCACAACGTTGATTGAAAAAACAGCAAGAGCATATGCGCCGAGCAGAAAAGCCAATATTGAAAGCCCGGTCAGGTAAAAGCTTTTTAACCCACCGGAAGATGCCTTCAGCATTTCCTCGACCGACTGCTGTTTTATTCTGCAAAGATATTCATATGAAAGAAACATGAAAAAAATGAAGGCTATCATTGATGTATCAAGCGAAGCAGAAAGATATGAAAGCGGCGATGCGGCCGACAGGTGCAAAAGCAGCGACCTTACGGTAATATAACCCGGTGCCAGCAAAAAGAAAGCTAAGGCCAGACTCAGAATAAGCCTATCATTTTTAAGTCGTTTCAGCATAAGTTTTGTTTTTTGCATTTTTACGGCCCTCCCCTTCAGAGTTTTCTCTTACAAATCAATTGTAAAGCAAAATAATTACAACTTTATCACTGAAACCATAAGAATATGGCACAAGTTCCTTTCGGCTTTTATAAAAAAAGAACACGGTACGCCTTGCAGCAAGCGCACCGTGCTGTTTCATTTTCAACTCAAAATCCCATAGTTACAAGAAAGGAGCTGTTGCATTTAGATGCAGAAAGCGTTTTCATGGCTGAAGATAGTCCGGCTCAATATGGTTTTTTAAGGCAAATTTTCGCCGATACTGCGTTAAAAAGTTTCGCAATGCGTCAGCATTACTCACCTTTTTGCCTTGTCTCGACAAAAATTTGCTCCCCAAAAACTGCTTCGCACCTGAGAGGTTTGTTTTTTCGTGCAGTGTGGTGCTTCTTTGTCGAAACCATACTGACGGTATAGTAAGACAAAAAGTGCCGCAATGTGCGGAAAAACAAGCCCCTCAGGCATATTGCGTCGGACTTTCTTCAGCCTACCCCGAAGCTGTATGTAGATACCGCGAGTGGGCAAAAAAACGCTTAAAAGAGCAAAATTATTTTTAGATTCTATCAATAAACAAAGACTATATTTCATAGGAAGCCTCGGTTTTGATAAGCCTCGTGAAATATAGTCTTTTGCTTTTTGTTTTGCTCTTTGGTCTGCGCTAAATGCGACAGCCTCTTTAAAATTATTTCGTTCCGAAAATTCTATCTCCGGCGTCACCGAGACCCGGAATAATATAGCCGTTTTCGTTGAGTTTTTCGTCAAGAGCGGCGCAATAAAGGTCAACATCGGGGTGAACCTTGGTGAAAGCTTCAATTCCTTCGGGAGCGGCAATAAGGCAAAGGAAACGGATCGACTTGGGATTTCTGAGCTTGATCTGGCTGACTGCGTCAATGCCCGAACCGCCGGTGGCAAGCATGGGATCGACAACAAAAACGTCACGGTCTGCAATGTCCTTCGGGAGCTTGCAGTAATACTCAACAGGCTTGAGGGTCTCTTCGTCTCTGTAAAGGCCGATATGACCAACTCTTGCGGAAGGAATGAGGGAAAGAATTCCGTCAACCATTCCGAGACCTGCGCGGAGAATGGGAACAATAGCGAGCTTTTTGCCGGCAAGGTGATTGACCTTGGTCTTGCAAATCGGGGTTTCAATTTCAACCTCTTCAAGCGGAAGGTCACGGGTTGCTTCGTAGCACATTAGCATCGCGATTTCTGAAACGAGAGCACGGAAGTCCTTTGAAGAGGTCTTTTTGTTCCTCAGAATTGAAAGCTTGTGCTGAATGAGGGGATGGTCAAAAATTGTTACGTTCTTGTTCATTTCATCAAGTCCTTTCTTTTTTGCCGCTGCCGCCGACGTAATCGGCCGCATTTTTGATATTATAACCCTTTGAGAGTTTTTAAGCAAGCGTTTGAGAGGAGCTTTTTAATTTTTATACACTTTCGATGAAACCACAGCGTTTTCATGACAACTTTTCATACATTTATTCAGCATACGCATTCTCAAATATCAAAAACATTGAGTCCCGTTTCATCACAGTGAACGCGGTCAATTACACCGTCAAGGACTGTGATGAAAATTTCCGCTGTTGCGCCAATGATCCCTTCGTTCAAGTGACCGCCGAAAGCGAGTCCTGTTTCATCGGCAAGGCTTGCGTGCAGGTGGATATAGCTTTCTCCGTTCATGAAGCTGACGTTGCCGCAAAGGGCGGTAAGCTCCATAAAGCGGTTATATTCATTTGCCTTGTATTCCTTGGTATCCATGTTGAACACGCCGACAACGGCTTTTTTGAGCGCACCTATTCCGGTGACATATGCGGCCCGGACATTGTGTTCATCGCAGACTCTTTTTACGCAGTCGATGATATCCTCACCGATTTCAAGGCGAAGAACGATATTGTTTTCAATTTCTTTTTCTCTCATTGCTTTGTACCTTCGAGAACTTCGTCAAAAAATCCGCTTTCGAGTGCGGCTTTTGCGTCCTCATATCCTTCATCATAAAGTTTTTTCATCTGCTCGCGGTCGCGCGTCAAAGTATCGACGCCGAAGCAGTCCTTCGGTTCAATGACGAGCAGCTTTCCCTCTTCTTCAAGCTTTTTCATCTCATCAAGGAGAGTTAGACAGCGCGTATGGATTGACTGAATTTGCATTATCATATGCGGTGTCTTATGAAGAATCAGGTTACACATGAGCTTTTTGCCGAACGGAACGAGGTAGGCCTCTCTCGGTTTTGTCAAAACAACAACGACCTTGTCGCAGCCTTCGTCAAAAGCCTTTTGGAACGGTATCGGCGAAGCGATTCCGCCGTCGTAATAGTCAACGCCGCCGATGTTATACGGCTTGCAGACAGCAGGAATACAGCAGGACGCCTTGAGAATGCTGTAATCGTCAAGCGAGAGGTCATCGTTGCCGAAAAAGACAGCTTCGCCGTCCGATGCGCGCGTTGCGCCGACATAAAGCCTTGCCTTTGAAGAAAGAAAGCGTTCATAATCAAGCGGAGATTCACCGCCCGTGTTTGAAAGGTCGGAATAAATATAATCAAGGCCGATGAAGGAACCGGTTTTTCTAAAATTTTTCATGCTCATAAACTCCGGGCGGAAGGCAAAATCCGTGTAAAAATCATAGGTTCTTCCGCGCTGAGAGCAGGCATAGGTAATCAAATTCGCACTGCCGGCGGAAACACCGACAAGGCAGGGAATCTTCACCCTTTTGTCAATAAACAGGTCATAAATTCCGGCAGAATACACGCATCTCATTCCTCCGCCGACGTCAACTATTCCGAGCATAATTCACCTCATTCAAGTTCTTCAAAAAGGCGCTTTGAAAGCGTTATGTTCTTTTCATTGCTGTTTTCAAAAAGGATCGAACCCTCTTTTCCTTCGGGAGCAAGGAGGTTCTTTTCCCCAAGCAGCTGCTTTGCCCTTCTCGCCATTCCGAAGGCACCGTCAAAAAAGAGCGATTTTTCGCCCATGCAGCGGGCAATTGCCTTTTTCGCAAAGGGAAAATGTGTGCAGCCGAGGACAATACAGTATTGTTTTTCTTTGTCAAAAGGAGAAAACAGCTTATTAAGATACTCGTCCATTTCCGGACTGTCGGCTCTGTCGCTTTCAACAAGCTCAACGATTCCCGGAGCAGGCAGACCGATTATTTGCGCGTCGTTTTCAAAGCGCGAGACGAGCGCGGCGAACTTATTTTCGCGCAGCGTCAATTCGGTCGCCATGACTATAACGGTCGGATGGCCGCCAGAGAGCGCGGCAGGCTTGAGCGCAGGCTCGATTCCGATTATCGGAAAATCGGGGTGCGACTTCCTCAAAGCGTCGGCCGCGGCGCTGGTTGCCGTGTTGCAGGCAATCACAAGTGCCTTGGCTCCCCTGTTCATCAGCATTTCTGCGTTTTTAATTGTAAGCTCACGTATTTCGCCCGTAGGCTTAACGCCGTACGGAGCATTCTTGGAGTCGCCGAAGTAAATATAATCCTCGTTCGGCATGAGCTGCCAAAGACGCTTGAGGACACTGATTCCTCCGACTCCGGAGTCAAAAACAACTATCGGGCTTTTACTGGTAATCATTATAAAATCCTCTTTTTTACGCTTTGTGCCATTTTACACCTTGAGCAGTGTCTTCAAGGATGATTCCGCGCGCTTTGAGGTCATCGCGGATTCTGTCTGCCTCTGCCCAGTTTTTGTTCTTCCTTGCGGCGTTGCGCTCTTCAATCAGGCGTTCAATCTCATCGTTAAGACTCTCCTGCGGCTTTCTGTTGTAAAGCAAGCCGAGAACACCGGCAAGCTCATCAAAAGCCTCCGCAGCATATTCAACAAGGTTTTTGCTGTGAGTACCTTCGTTTACATAGGTGTTGATATCACGGACAAGCTCAAAAATCGTTCCGATTGCATCTGCGGTGTTGAGGTCATCCTCCATCGCTTCAACAAACTCGTTGCGGCGGCGGTCGATCATTGCAACGATTTCTCCGTCGTCTGCGCCGGCCTCATCAGTGGAGTTTTTGAGTGCGAAATCAAGGTTATTGCGGCAGGTATACATTCTTTCAAGCGAAGCCTTGCACTGCTCAATAGCATCGAAGCTATAATTGATCGGGCTTCTGTACTGGCAGGAAAGCATGAGGAAACGAATAGGCTCATAGCCGAACTGATTTGCAACGTCGCGGACAGTGAAGAAGTTTCCGAGCGACTTTGACATCTTGACCTTGTCAACGGTGATGAAGCCGTTATGCATCCAGTAGCGGGCAAACGGTACACCGTTGCAGCACTCGCTCTGGGCAATTTCATTTTCGTGGTGTGGGAAAACAAGGTCCTGACCGCCGCAGTGAATGTCAATTGTTTTTCCAAGGTAACGTCTGACCATTGCAGAGCATTCAATATGCCAGCCGGGTCTGCCGTGACCCCACGGGGAGTCCCAATATGGCTCGCCCGGCTTTGCGCTCTTCCAAAGAGCAAAGTCCATCGGGTCGCGCTTGACCTCACCGACGTTGATTCTTGCGCCGGCTTCAAGGTCCTCAAGCGGCTGATGAGAAAGCTTTCCGTATTCGCTGAACTTTTTCGTGCTGAAATATACATCGCCGTCAACGGCATAGGCATAGCCCTTTTCAATGAGCGTCGAAACGATGTCAATAATCTCGTCAATATTCTCCGTTGCTTTCGGATGAACAGTGGCCTCGCGGACATTCATGCCCTTTGCATCAACCCAGAATTCCTCGATATATTTTTCAGAAATATCTTTGAAGGTCACACCCTCTTCATTGGCGCGGCGAATGATTTTATCGTCGATATCGGTAAAGTTCTGAACAAAATCAACTTTGTTTCCGCGATACTCAAGGTAGCGGCGAAGTACGTCAAAAACGCACAGCGGCCTTGCGTTTCCGATATGGATAAAGTTATAAACAGTCGGGCCGCAGGCATAAATTTTGAATTCGCCCTCCTTTTGAGGGACAAGCACCTCTTTTTTCCTTGTGAGAGTGTTGAAAATTTTCATGTATTCTCATCCTTTCTTTTCATGATTGGTCAGTTCTTTGCTTTTTATTATATCAAGCTCTTTTTTGAGCTTTTCCATTTCTCCGCGCATTCTGCAAAGCTCCTGCGCAACGGGGTCGGGAATGTGCACCTGGTCAAGGCGGTCAACGCGCTTTCCGTTTTGCTTGACAACCCTCGCCGGTGAACCGACAGCGGTTGAGTTCGGAGGAATTTCGGAAAGTACAACGGAACCTGCGGCAACGTTGGAATTATCGCCGATTGTAAAAGGTCCGAGCACCTTTGAGCCTGCACCGATGAGGACGTTGTTTCCGATCGTCGGGTGACGCTTTCCGGTATCCTTGCCCGTACCGCCAAGGGTAACGCCCTGATAAATCGTGACATCATCGCCGATAACAGTTGTTTCGCCGATAACGACGCCTGTTCCGTGGTCGATGAAGAAGCGTTTTCCGATTGTTGCACCGGGGTGTATTTCAATATTCGTCTTTTTTACGCAGCGTTGAGAAATGCAGCGCGCAACAAAAAACATTTTATGCTCAAAAAACCAATGCGCACGCCGATGCATCCTCACGGCCTTGAAGCCCGGGTAAAGGAGCATGATTTCGAGCGTGCTCCTCGCCGCCGGGTCGCGTTCCTTCACGCACATTATATCTTCTTTTAATGTTGAAAACATTGGATTCACCTCAAAAAGCGGAATAAAAAACTCCGTGAGACTATTCTCACGGAGGCGCAAGGCGCGGTTCCACTCCTGTTTATTGCTCAAGGTTATAAAAAATAACCGCTTCTTAACGCGAAGACACGCCAAGGGATACTGATTTCCCCCATGGAGCTCGGGAACGCATTTCAAACGTTTGCGCCGCGGTTTTTCAGCCGGGAACCGCTCTCTGGGGACGCGGAAGACGTTTTACTTCTTTCCGTCAAGGCCTTTATTATTGCGGCGGAAGAACGCCGCTTTTGTTGCTCTTTATATTATACTACACTTCTTCAAAAAATGCACTACTTGTTTTCTAAAAAATTTATCTTTTTTGCAGCCTCAACGATGTAGATTATACCGGAAACAACGGCGGCAACGGCGGTGAAGCCGAGCAGGACATTTGAAAAGAGCGAAAGCTCAAACGGCAAGGTCTTTCCGAGATACAGCCATTCGCGAAGTGCAACAACAACGGCAATTGAAATCATCTGAGAAGCGGTTTTGATTTTTCCCCAGATATTCGCCGGGATAACGATTCCGTCCGTAAGCGCGATCATTCGGACACCGGTCACGGTGTATTCGCGAAGCAGGATGACAAACGCAATAAATATGTTGCACTCGCCGCTGAGCATAAAGCCCAAAAGCGCGGCAGTAATGAGCATTTTATCGGCAAGCGGATCAAGAAGCTTTCCGAGTGAAGTGACCTCATTGCGGCTGCGCGCAAGCTTTCCGTCGATAAAATCTGTTACCGATGCTGCGGCAAAAACCAGAAAGGCATAAAGATTGCAGTGCGGCAGACCGGAAATCAAAAGCACCAGAAAAACAGGTGCCAGCGCAATGCGCAGAAGGGTCAGGCGGTTCGGCGTGTTAAGCTTTTTCATCGTCGTTCTTTACGACCTCACCTATGAGGTCGCAATCCTCCGTAGCAATAATTTTTACGTTGACGAACTCGCCGGGAAAAAGCTCTTCCTCGGTCGAGATTATTACGATACTGTCAATTTCAATGCAGTCCATATATGTTCTGCCGACATAAAACAGGTTTTCCTCATCAAAGCCGTCAACAATAACTTTGAAGGTCTTTCCGATTTTTTCGTTCTGCTTTTCTTCAAAAATAGGATACTGTTCCTCCATGATAAGCTCGGCGCGGTGGTTCTTGACCTCAGGCTCAAGCTGCTTTTCCATTTTTGCGGCAACAGTCCCCTCCTCGGGAGAAAACGCAAAGCAGCCGAGACGGTCAAAACGCGCTTCCCTGACAAAATCGCAGAGAACCTCAAAATTCTCCTGAGTTTCCCCGGGAAAACCTACCATCAGGGTCGTTCTGATAATTACGCCGTCTATACGCTCACGAAGCTTTTTGACAAGGGCAAGCAGCTCTTCCTTGCTGCCGTTTCTGTTCATACGTTTAAGCACATCGGCATCGGCGTGCTGAAGCGGAAGGTCAATATATTTGCAGATTTTTTTCTCTGAAGCAATTGTTTCAATAAGCTCATCCGTCATACATTCGGGATAGCAATAGAGAAGTCTTATCCATTCAATGCCGTCAATTTTGCAAAGCTCCTTCAAAAGCTTCGCAAGCATAAATTCGCCGTAAATGTCGATTCCGTAGCGCGTTACGTCCTGAGCAATGAGCACAAGCTCCCTGACCCCGGCAGCGGCAAGGTTTTCACTCTCGGCAATTATGCTTTCCATGGTACGGCTGCGGAACCTTCCGCGAATTGCGGGAATTGCGCAATATGAGCAGCAGTTTGAACAGCCCTCGGCAATTTTAAGATATGCAAAATGAGAAGGCGTTGAAAGAATTCTGTCGCCGTCAATCGGAAGCGCAAGCTTGCTCGGAAAATCGCAGACACGCTTTTTTGAAAGCACATCGGCGCAGATTTGGGCAATTTCGCCGTTGCGTCCGATTCCGATTATCCCGTCAATTTCCGGAATTTCATTGATAACCTCTTCTTTATATCTTTCGGCAAGGCAGCCGGTAACGAGAAGTGCACCGACCTTGCCCTCCTTTTTGAGTTCGGCAACGGAAAGGATTGTTTCGATCGCTTCTTTTTTTGCCTCTTCAATGAAGCCGCAGGTGTTGACAATGACGAGGTCGGCTCCGTCAACGTCTGCGGCAATATCAAAGCCCGCCTGCTTGAGCTTTGCAAGCATTGCTTCGGCGTCAACCTGATTTTTTGGACAGCCGAGCGATATCAAAGCAATTTTTTCATTCATCGGTAAAATCTCCTTCGTTTTCCGTCTCTTCAGAAACAATTTCAAGAGCTTCCTTGATTTGAGAGAAGGTATAACCTGCACGAATAAGGGCGTTGATTGTTTTTTGAACGCCCTTTTCATCATTTAAATTTCTGTAATACTTTCTGTTTATAAGCCAAGCGAGCTCTTCGGCATCGAATTCCGTTTCTTCAAGTACTTCTGCAATGACAGAACGGTCAACGCCTTTTTTCATAAGCTCCTGTTCAATTCTGCGTTTTCCGAAGTGCTTGAGCCGACTGAGCTCGGAAGCGTAGCTTTTTGCAAAGCGGCAGTCATCAACATAGCCGTAGCCTTTGAGCTTTTCAATCGCTTCTTCGGCACCTTCGCCGTAGCCTTTTTGCCGCAGCTTAAAAAGCAGTTCCTTTTCGCTGTGGTCGCGGCACGAAAGAAGTTCACTCGCCTTGTTGAATGCACGGCGGACATTCACTGCATTTTCAAGCGCGTCAAGCTGTTCGCCTTCAAGCTCCATCCCGTCCCTCAGGCCGTAAAGTACCGCAAAATCAAGGTCAGCGGTCATTGCGTAATTGCCGTCAAGCAAAATATGAAGCTTGTTGTTTTTTCCCTGTTTAAGCGTGAGTTTCATCAATCGTCATCATCAACGGCAATGTCAATTTTTGCCCTCGCCTTTGAAACGCTCTTCGGTGCGGGTGCGGCGGCGGATTTCAGAACCGGAGCGGCCGGTGTATCGTGGGCATTGCTTTTATTTTTGAAGGCTTCAAAAATCTTCTTTTCAATCTCAGCGGCAAGGTCCTTTTCCTTTTCAAAAAGGAGCTTCACGTTTTCCCTGCCCTGTCCGAGCCTTGTTTCGCCGTATGAGAACCATGCGCCGCTCTTGTTTATCACGCCGTATTCAACGCCGAGATCAACAAGCTCACCGGCGTGTGAGATACCTGTTCCGTACATGATGTCAAACATTGCCTCTTTGAACGGCGGGGAAACCTTGTTCTTGACAATTTTTGCGCGTGTTCTCGAACCGATAAATTCATTACCCGGGCCTTTGATGATCTCAGCCTTACGGACATCTATTCTGATTGAAGAATAGAACTTGAGAGCGCGTCCGCCGGTCGTGACCTCCGGACTGCCGTAAATTACACCGACCTTTTCGCGCAGCTGGTTGATGAAAATAACAAGAGTGTTTGACTTTGCAACAACACCCGTCAGCTTTCTGAGTGCCTGGGACATAAGTCTTGCGTGCAGACCGACATGGCTGTCGCCCATTTCGCCTTCAATTTCAGCCTTGGGAACAAGGGCGGCAACAGAGTCAACAACAATAATATCAAGTGCGCCCGAACGTGCAAGAGCTTCGGTGATTGAAAGCGCATCCTCGCCGTTATCCGGCTGAGAAACAAGAAGCGAATCAACGTCAACGCCGAGAGCCTTTGAGTAAACAGGATCAAGCGCGTGCTCGGCGTCGATGAACGCAGCTTCGCCGCCGGCCTTTTGTGCTTCGGCAATACAGTGGAGCGCAAGAGTTGTCTTACCGGAGGATTCCGGACCGTAAATTTCAACTATTCTTCCCTTCGGAAGTCCGCCGACACCGGTCGCAATATCAAGCGAAATTGAACCTGTGTGAATCGCATCAACGTTAAGCTCTGTGTTTTGACCGAGACGCATTACAGCTCCCTTTCCGTATTGCTTTTCAATCTGGGCAAGAGCAGTTTCAAGAGCGGTCTTTTTATCAGCCATTTAAATTCCTCCACATCGTACAAATGTTCGTTTGCATTATATCTCATTTCAGCGGAAAAATCAATAGTTTTTTGAAAATAGTTGGTCTGCCGCGCAACAAAAAAATCGGTGCAGAAAGGCAAGGCAGTCCGCACCGATCAGAATTACCTGCGCTAAATGCTGCAGTTTCATCAAAAGTATTGTGCCTTACTTCGGCTTCTTATAGCAGAGCGCGTCAGGGCTGTCACACAATCCCTTTGTTGTCGGGTCAACCAGCACACCGACGGCTGCAAGCGCGGAAACCGCGGCCGAGCCGATTTTCACGGCCGAATCCTCCGAAAGTGAGGGAACGACCCCGAAAAGGCCGAGCGTTGTATAAACAAACGAAACAAACGCCGGAATTGCTGTCAGCCAAAAAATCGGGTTTCTGAGCCTGACCTTCCAGTTTATTTTCATTTTCAGTCCCCCTTTCCGCTGCAGGGAAGCTTTCCCTTTTCTTCTTCGCTTGCGGCGATCCGGTTTTCAAGCTGCCGCAGCCTTTCGTCAATCACGTCCTTCTCCCTTTCCAGTTTATAAGTGCGCTCAACCAGTGTGTTATGCTTTTCAACCTTCTTTTCAAGCTGCTCGATTCTGTATGTGGTGAGCCGTGTCGATGTCAGAATACCGGCGAAAGTTCCTGCAAGAGTTCCTGCAAGAGCAACAAGTGAAACTATAACGGTGTCATTCATTATTCCACCTCTCAATAAAACAAACTCTCACTGTCAATATATGCCGAAACACATTGCTGGCCACAAAAAAGGACTGCCGACATTTAGCGCAGACCAAAGAGCAAAACAAAAATCAAAAGACTATATTTCACGAGGCCAATCAAATGGAGCTTCATATGAAATATAGTCTTTTTGTTTATTGATGGTATTAAAAATTATTTTGCTCTTTTAAGCGTTTTTTTGCCCACTCGCGGTATCTATATACAGCTTCGGGGCAAAGAAAACGCTTTCTGCATCTAAATGCAATAGCTTATTAGTTTTATAAGTTTACTTCAGCGTAACAATTGTTACTCCGTTTTCGCCTTCGCCGAAGGTTCCGAGACGGAAGGACTTGACGTACTTGCATTTTCTCAGGTAGTCCTGAATGCCGCGGCGCAGAACACCCGTGCCTTTGCCGTGGATAACGCTGATTTCATTGAGACCGAGCCTCATGCAGCGGTCAAGGTGACGCTCAAGCTCCATGATGCCCTCTTCAACGTTCATTCCGCGAAGGTCGCATTCGGCCTTTTCCGAACCGGCTGGTTTAAACTCATGCGCGGCCTTTTTCGGTGCGGAACGAGTGGTACTCTTTGCGCTTTTCAGGCTCTTTCCGACTCTGAGATTGCTTTTCGGCGTCCTCATTTTGATTATTCCGGCAAGAACCTCGACCTCACCCTTTTTGTCTTCAAGAGCGGTAACGGTTGCGGTCTTTCCGATATCGGCAAGTAAAACTTCATCGCCGATTTTAAGCGTTTGCGGAACAATATAGCTTTCATCATCAGCAAGAGCAGAGGTAACAGGGTTCGTTATATCGTCAAATTCACCCATGCTCTTTTTCATAAGCTGCTTTGCGCGCCTTGCGGCTTCGGCTTTGTCCCTGGACTTTGCGCTCTCGCGTTTAAGCTCTTCAAGCTCGCTCACAAGCGCATAGGCACTGCGTTTTGCCTGCTCAATAATTTTCGTCGCCTGCTGCTGTGCCTTGTCAAGCTCCTTTTTACGCAGGTCTTCAATACTGTCTTTATATTTTTGCGCTTCGGTTTTTGCCTTGGTCGCTTCAAAGCGGATCTGTTCGGCTTCATCGCGCTTTGCTTCAAAAGCCTGGCGGCTTTTTTCAAGTGATTCAATAACACCCTCAAAGCTTGCGTTGGCACTTGAAACCAAAGACTGCGCACGTTCAATGACGCCGCTTTCCATTCCGAGCCGTTTTGAAATTGCGAAAGCGTTTGACCTTCCGGGAACGCCGATAAGCAGACGGTATGTAGGTCTGAGCGAAGCAACGTCAAATTCACAGCAACCGTTTTCAACGCCGGGAGTTTCAAGCGCATAGGCCTTAAGCTCGGCGTAATGGGTCGTTGCGGCAATTTTTGCGCCCTTTTCGTGGATTCGTTCCAAAATTGCGGTCGCGAGCGCAGCACCTTCAACAGGGTCGGTTCCGGCACCCAGCTCATCAATAAGAACGAGTGAGCGGTCATTGACGGCGTTTATGATACGAATTATGTTTGTGATATGAGACGAGAAGGTTGAAAGCGACTGCTCAATGCTCTGTTCGTCTCCGATATCGGCAAAAACATGGTCAAAGACGGAAATTTCGCTTCTGTCTCCGGCAGGAATCATAAGGCCGCACATCGCCATCAGCGTGAAAAGGCCGACCGTTTTTATTGAAACGGTTTTTCCGCCTGTATTCGGCCCGGTAATTATAAGGGTATCGAAGTCAGTGCCGAGACGTATATCGGTTGCAACAACCTTTTTCGGGTCAATGAGAGGATGACGCGCACGGTTGAGAAGAATCCTTCCCTCATCGTTGAGAATCGGCGTCATAGCCTTCATTTCATAAGCAAGCTTTGCCTTTGCAAAAATTACATCAAGCTCAACAGCGCACTCATAGCTCGCTTTGATGCCCTCAAAAAAGCTGCCTGCTTCGGTCGAAAGCTCATAGAGAATCTTGTCAATCTCCTCTTGCTCCTTGCCTTGAAGGACCTTGATTTCGTTGTTGGCTTCAACAACGCCGGCAGGCTCAATGAAAACCGTGGCTCCGCTTGAGGAGGTGTCGTGAACAAGGCCGCTGACCTCGGAACGGTGCTCAACCTTTACGGGAACAACGTAGCGTCCGTTGCGCATGGTCACGATTGCTTCGCGCAGTGCCTTTTGGTACTGTGAGGAGCGTATCATTTTGTCAAGACGGTCGCGTACCTTTGAGGAGGCGGCGCGAATTTTGCGGCGAATATCATAAAGCGTCGGAGAAGCATTATCGCTCATCTCGTCCTCACTTATGATCGCCGTGGTTATTTTATCTTCAAGATATTTATTCGGCGTCAGGGCATCGAAATAAACATCAACCGAGCAGCGCACGCCCTCGTTTTTGCTGCGCCACTGAACGATTCCGCGAATCGAACGCAGAACCTCGGCAATGTCAAGCAGCTCGCGCATTGAAAGCACACTGCCCGCGTTTGCGCGTGCAAGAGCATTGTTGACATTTTTAAGCCCGCCGAAGGACGGCGCACCGAACCGAGCCATAAGCATATGCGCGTCCGTTGTCCGGTTAAGGAGCGCCTGAACAGAGCCGAAGTCGCTTTGCGGTTCAAGACGCGAGATCTCGTCTTTTCCGTCTGCACTGCAAACGAAGGACGAAAGTTTTTCAAGAACTTTGTCAAGGTCAAGAGCCAGATAATCCTTATTCAATTTTATCCCTCCTGTTTTCCGGTTAAGGCTGAAGAGCTTCAAACTCAATGCCGTTTTTTAAGGCATTTTTCCGCCGAGACTGCGCTACAAAGTCTCGCAATGCCGGCATACAGCGAGACAAAAAGTGCCGCAATGTGCGGGAAAACAAGTTCTTCATGCAAACGCCTATCCTACCGGGTCATTGTTTTATAAAAATCGAGCGTTTTATAGTTTCTCATGGTTACGTTTTTCAAATACTTTTCGCTGACCTCACAGAGAAGCTCCAGCGACGATTTTGAAAGCGAGAAGGAAAAAAGCTTCGGCGTTTCGGAAAAGCAGATATGCCTCATCGCGGTAACAACTCCGAGCGGCAGCTCATACGTCTTTTCCGCAGGCAGGCACTCGCCGCAGTAAAGGCGGCCGGTAGCAACGGAAAAGCGCATTGTTTCGCTTTCAAATTTCCCGCAGGAACAGCAGGCAACAATTGACGGCATATAACCGGCGATCGAAAGCAGGCGCAATTCCGTTGACGCCTTGATAAGCTGAGGATCGCGCTTCTTTTGCGAAACAAAATAAACGGCATTGAGAAGCACACGCAAAAACTCGTCCGCCTCCTCTTCGCGCGGCGCAAGCTCAGAAGCAAGCTCGGCGAAATACTGCGCAAGCGAAAGCGAAACAAGGTCGTCGCGCAAGGCAAAGAAAACTTCTTTCGGTGCGGCTTCGGTAATTATGTAAACGCCGTTTTTCTTTTTTTCAATCACAAGGTCGGAATAGCACAAGAGCCCCGTTGAAGCAACGTTTTTGCTTTTGGGGCTCCTTCCTCCGTTGACGAAAGCCCTGACCACGCCGTTTGAGCGCGTGAGCAGGGTTACAAGTCGGTCTCTTTCGCCTGTTGTCTGTTCGCGGATCACAATTCCGTCGGTTTTAATAATCATAGTCGTCAATATCCTCATATTCCTCGGACGAAGAGATTTCCGTCTGCCTTTTTTGCATTTCAGGGAAGTCTCCGTCAAAGTTATTGACAAATTCCTCGGCAAATTCTTCGGAAAAAACATCATGCTCGGGCGGACGCTCGCTGTCTCTTGCGTTTTTATAGTTGAGATAATCCGAGACTCTGCCGGTTTTCATGAAAATACGCCAAAGTTCCTTTTTGTTCATGACTGTCCCTCCGCAAAGTATATTTTACCTTAATACTCTGCGCAGAAACGGCACGATTTAAACAGGAAAAATTCGGTTTCTTTTAATCAAGGCCGAAGTTATGGATAAGGCCTTCACGATTGCGCCAGCCTTCCTTAACCTTGACCCAGCATTTGAGATTGATTTTGCAGTCAAAAAAGCGTTCCATGTCCTGCCTTGCGTATGTTGAAATACGCTTAAGCATTGAACCGCCTTTTCCTATTATGATGCCCTTATGGCTCTCTTTTTCGCAGTATATCACCGCTTCAACGTCCATGATGTCCTTATCCGGCCGTTCACGCATTTTTTCGATTGAAACTGCAACGCCGTGCGGAATTTCGCGGTCAAGAAGGCGAAGCATCTTTTCGCGGATTATTTCGCCTGCAATGACCCTTTCCGGCTGATCGGTGAGGGTATCATCGGGAAAAAAGTGCTCCGACGGAAAAGCAAGCGCAGTCAGCTCATCTGTGAGCGCGTCCATTCCATCGTTTTTGAGGGCGGAAACCGGAACTACTGCTTCAAAATCATACTGAGCAGAAAGATATGCAATGCGCTTCATGAGGTCGGTCTTTTGCGCAACAGTGTCAATTTTGTTGATTACAAGCACAACGGGCATTTTTTGTGCGCGGCACTTTGAAAGCAGCTCCTTTTCCTCCTCGCGAAGCTCGCCCTCCGGTTCCGTCACAAACATACACGCATCAACGCCGCCGATACTTTCCGTCACGGCTTTGATCATTTTTTCGCCGAGCTTGTTATGCGGACGGTGAAAGCCGGGGGTATCGGTAAAAACAAGCTGAGTCTCGTCCTTCGTCAGAACGCCCATGATTCTTGTGCGCGTTGTTTGGGGTTTATCGGAAACAATTGCAACCTTTGCGGAAAGCAAGCGGTTGAGAATTGAAGATTTTCCGACATTCGGACGGCCGACAATTGCGATAAAAGCGGTTTTTGTTTCTGTCATTTTCTTTCCCTCTTAAAGCTAAATTCACTGACAAGTGTTGAGCCGAGAATCATAACGGCTCCGATGATATCGAAAAGGACGAGCTTTTCTTTCAAAAGCAGCGCCGAAAGCAAGATTGCAACCACCGGGTCAATATAGCTGAACAATGCCGTTGTTTGAGCAGGCAGTCTTCCGACAGAGCCGAAAAACAGCGTGTATGAAAAGCCGGTGTGGATGATTCCGACGGTCAAAAGTAGCAGAACCATTTTTGTTCCGTACTCAAAAGACGCAACATTTTCGGTCAAAAGGACATACGGCGTAACGGTCAGCGAAGCAAACAGCAACTGCATAATTGTTCGGTCGGTATCGGCAATTCCATGGAGCTTTTTGTTAAGAAGCATTACCGCCGCGTAAAAGGCCGCGGCCCCGGTTCCGAGCAGGATTCCTTTAAGCTCACCGGCTTTGACACCGCCGTTTTCAAAAACACCGGAAACAAAAATCATTCCGAACAGCGCGCAAAGCACACAGCAGAGCTTTTTTGCACTCAGCTTTTCCTTCAGAACAAACGGAGAAGCAACGGTGACAAAAATCGGCGCAAGATAATAGCACAGCGTTGCGGTTGCAACGGAGGTATAGTTATAAGATTCAAAAAGCAGAATCCAGTTCACGCCGATTGCAGCGCCGGAGGCAAAAAGCAGCCGGATGTTACTTTTGACGGCGGAAAGTGAGACTTTTTGCCGCCTCGCAAGCTTGAACGCAAGCAGAAACAAAACGCCGAGGAAGCCGCGCGTCATTGCAACGAAGCTTGACGGAAGCTCGATTGAGCGGACAAAAATTCCGATGGTTCCGAAAACTGTCATCGAAAAAGCAAGCGAAGCCTTTGAAAGCAGTTGTGCCTTTTTTTCAGAGTCTTCCTTTATATTTGATTTTTCCTTTGCCTGCATAAATATTCCTATGTCACTTTATCTGAGCTTTGAGCCTTTTTGCAACAGGACCGAGTGCGGCTCCGCAAGCGGTACAGGCACCGGCCTCAACAAGGGCGTTGACCCCGGCGAACAAAACGGCGAACATAAACACGTTCGTTGCTCCGAGCTGGTCGGAAATGCCCTGCATATACTCTGTTTTTGAGAAGAACAGCATGAGCAGGCCGACAAAGCCTATTGTATTGAGCGCAGCAGCAAGGAAAAACGAAAGCAGGCCGCTGACAGCAGAATTGAGCTTTTTTGAAAGCGATTCAAAAGTAAGAGCCGAAACGAAGCCTGCAATCATACGTGGGAGAAGGCAGACAACGAACGTCCAAAACGGGTTGATTGAAAGCAGCGCAGCACCGAAGGCACTAAAGCCGAAGCACTGGATAAAGCTTGAAATTCCAAAGGCAGCGCCGAGCAGAAGTCCGCCCCATTTTCCAAGGATAGCTCCGCCGAAAGCAACCGGAATTGAAATAAGCGTAATTTCAATAATTCCGAACTTAAGATATCCTATCTGAGTAAAGCACATCACCGCAATAATGGCAACAAATACGGCCGAAACAGTGAGAAAGAATAAACTGTTTTTGTTTTTCATAGCAATCATTCCTTATACAAAATTGTTATTCCCAACTTCTCTTCCTTCTTTTATCTTCTCTGAGTAACCACCGATTGGTTGAGAATGCAAATTAGACAAAAAACGTGTTGTCGGGGTTTGCTTCTCAGTGAATCAGGGTCAGTTAAAAATTAAAGGGGGTGACGCAAAACGACATCCCCCCTGAATTTCAATTGTTATCTGCGGTCTCTTCTGTCGCCGCCTCTGCGCGGGCCGTGACCGCCACTTGAGGGTCTTCTTTCGTTTTCGCCGTCATCCTCGGGTGTAAGACCTTCAATTTCGATAAGAGCATCGCGCCTTGAAAGATTGATTCTGCCCTGGTCATCAATTTCGATAACCTTAACGATAACCTCATCGCCGACCGCTACACAGTCTTCGACCTTTTCAACGCGCTTGACGTCAAGCTTGCTGATGTGAACAAGGCCTTCCTTGCCCGGAGCAATTTCAACAAAAGCACCGAAGCTCATAAGTCTTGTTACAACGCCGCGGAAAATTGAGCCGACCTCGGGGTCATTCGCGATTGTTTCAACGATTGTGATTGCGCGCTTTGCATTGTCAAGGTCAAGAGCAGAAACAAAAATTGTTCCGTCTTCTTCAACATCAACCTTGCAGTCACACTCGGCGCAAATCTTCTGAATGACCTTGCCCTGTTTACCGATAACGTCACCGATCTTTTCCGGATCGATTTTGGTTGTGAGCATCTTCGGAGCGTATTTTGAAAGCTCTTTTCTCGGCTCGGCGATGCAGGGAAGCATCACCTCGTCAAGAATCTTGCAGCGTGCATCATAGGTTTTTGAAAGGGCTTCCTTAATGATCTCGGGGGTGAGACCGTGAACCTTGAGGTCCATCTGAATTGCAGTAATGCCCTTCTTCGTTCCGGCAACCTTGAAGTCCATGTCGCCGAAGAAATCTTCAAGACCCTGAATGTCAACCATTGTCATGAAGCGTTCGCCTTCGGTGATAAGACCGCAGGAGATACCTGCAACGGGAGCCTTGATGGGTACGCCGGCAGCCATGAGCGAAAGCGTTGAGCCACAGACGGAAGCCTGAGAGGTTGAACCGTTTGAGGAAAGAACCTCGGAAACAAGACGAATCGTATACGGGAACTCTTCAACCGAGGGGATGACGGGAAGAAGTGCCCTTTCGGCAAGAGCGCCGTGGCCGATTTCACGTCTGCCGGGGCCTCTTGAAGGTCTTGTTTCACCAACGGAATATGAGGGGAAGTTATAGTGATGGATATATCTCTTGCTTGTTTCGTTATCAAGGCCGTCAAGCAGCTGAGCATCGGACATTGTTCCGAGTGTAGTTACAGTGAGAACCTGAGTCTGGCCGCGGGTGAACATTCCTGAGCCGTGAACGCGCGAAAGAAGGTCAACTTCCGCGTCAAGCGGGCGCATATCATTGATTCCGCGTCCGTCAACGCGCTTGCCTTCGTCAAGAAGCCAGCGGCGAACAACAAACTTCTGAAGCTTATAGAGACATTCGTCGATTTTTGCCTCCTGCTCCGGATACTCGGCGTCAAACTTTTCGTGCACCTTTTCATAAACGGGCTTGAGTCTTTCGTCGCGGACGCGCTTGTCGTCGGTATCGAGAGCGGCCTTTACGTCGTCGATTGCGAAATCCTTCACAGCCTCGAACATATCATGGGGAACTTCCTGAGATTCAAACGGAATCTTTTCTTTTCCGACTTCCTTCTGAATCATCTTGATGAATTCAACAACTTCCCGGTTGACCTTGTGGGCATACATAATGCCGTCAAACATTGTGTCGTTGTCAACTTCCTTTGCGCCGGCTTCGATCATTGCAACGAGGTCTGCGGTTGAAGCAACGGTAACGGCCATTTCTGACTTTTCTCTTTCGGCTTCGGTCGGGTTGATGACGAACTTTCCGTCAACAAGGCCGACCGAAACTCCGCTGATGGGGCCGTCCCAGGGAATCTCTGAAATTGAAATTGCGATTGAAACGCCGATCATTGCGGTAATTTCCGGAAGGCAGTCCGGGTCAACGGACATTACGGTTGCAACAACGCCAACGTCGTTCCTCATATCCTTCGGGAAGAGCGGACGGATCGGGCGGTCGATAACCCTTGAGCAAAGGGTGGCCTTTTCGCTTGCCCTGCCCTCTCTTCTCTGGAAGGAGCCGGGAATTCTGCCGACGGAATAAAGCTTTTCTTCAAAGTCAACGGAAAGAGGGAAGAAGTCAACGCCCTCTCTGGGCTTTGCGGACATGGTCGCGGTGCAGAGAATTTCCGTTTCGCCGTAGCGGACAAGACATGAGCCGCCGGCGAGACCGGCCATTTTGCCGGTTTCAACAACGAGTGGTCTGCCCGCGAGAGTTGTTTCAAATTTTCTGAAATTCGGGAACATAAAAATACCTCACTTTTATTATTTTATCCGTGAGGCACGGCTTTAGCAATAAATTCAGCGTTCCCGTTTTTTGGAACGTTCAATTTAGTGCTAATCCGAAACACCCACGAAAATTTTGAATTGATTTTGCCGTGAAGAAACGGCACACTCATTAAACGGCAGGCTCGGCTTTCGCCGTGCCTGCCGAAAAACGCGATTATTTACGAAGTCCGAGTCTTGCAACGATTGAACGGTATCTTTCGATATCCTTCTTCTGAAGGTATGCAAGCAGGTTTCTTCTGTGACCTACCATCTTGAGAAGGCCGCGGCGTGAATGATGGTCCTTCTTATTGGTCTTGAGATGCTCGGTGAGAGTGTTGATTCTGCTGGTGAGAACAGCAATCTGAACCTCCGGTGAGCCGGTGTCGCCCTCATGAGTGGCATACTCGTTGATGATTCTGGTCTTTTCTTCCTTTGAAATCATGGTTTTTCACCTCATAAAAAATTTTTATTGCGTCCCGTGCCCTCAGCAAACGGTCGGTGAAGTGCTCTCTGAGCTTTGTCCGAAAACCGAGAAACAGGCATAACGCTGAAAGATTATATCATGGCGCGGCAAAAAAGTAAAGAGTTTGAAAAAAATATTTTTCCGCTCAGATTTTGATTCCGAACAGCTTTTCGGCATTCTCATAGAATATCTTCCTGTTTTCTTCATCGGAAAGGCCGAGGCTTAAAAGATATTCGGCTTCCTTTCCCGGATCCCACATCGGATAATCCGCGCCGAAAAGAACCTTATCCGCCGTATAGCGCCTTATGATTCGCTTTGAGGTCTCCCTGTCAAGCCACGGGAAAGATGAGGAACAGTCAACCGTCAGGTTTTTATAGCCGCAAAGTTCTTCACTCGCTTTTTCCCAAATCGACCAGCCGCCGAAGTGAGCGGCAATCACCTGAAGACCGGTGAAAATCTCAAGAATCGGCTTGAGGCGGTTCGGGTTCGAGTAATCGTAGCGGCTGTCTCCGGCATGGACAAGCACGGGAAGCCCGCCTTCGCAAAGCTCATAGATTTTCAGGCAGCGGTAATCATCAAGCTTGAAGCACTGAATATCCGGGTGGAGCTTGACCCCCTTCAGGCCAAGCTCTTTGAGGTGGCGGATATCGCCGGGAATATCCTCGCTGTCCGGGTGGAGTGTTCCGAGACCGGTCATTGTTCCGCCGCTGTTTTTGACGACAGAGGCAATATATTCATTGATTGATTTGACCTGCTTCGGCGTTGTTGCAACGGAAAAAACAACCGAATGAGTAATATGTGCCCGCTTGTCAATGCTTTCAAGGGTGGAAAGCTTTCCGTCATAGTTCATATCCATGTCATAGAATGCTCCGGTGCTTTTTGCCGCTTTGACGGCAATCTTGTCCGGGTAGATATGGCAATGGCAGTCAATTATCGGATACATTTTTTTCGCCTCCGTCACGCAGTCTCAATTGAGTCGGCCTTTTTGAGGTTATACTTTTCAATCGCGGCCTCACGCATTTTATACTTGAGTATCTTTCCGGCAACATTCATAGGGAAGGAGCCGACAAAATCAACGTATTTCGGAACCTTATGCTTCGCCATGTGGTCGCGGATATACTTTTTCATTTCATCTGCGGTCATGGTTTCGCCATCCTTGAGGATGATGCACGCCATGATCTCCTCTCCGAGACTTTCATCGGGAACGCCGATGACCTGAACATCCTTGACCTTTTCATGGGTATAGATAAACTCTTCAATTTCCTTTGGATAGATGTTTTCTCCTCCGCGTATTATCATATCCTTCAGTCTGCCGGTTATGCGGTAGTTGCCCTCGGGCGTTTTGCAGGCAAGGTCACCGGTATGAAGCCAGCCGTCTTTGTCTATTGCCGCAGCAGTTGCCTTCGGCATTTTGTAATAGCCCTTCATAATGTTATAGCCGCGCGCAACAAATTCGCCCGTTTCGCCGTCAGGCATTTCTTCACCGGTTTCGGGGTCAACGATTTTGCATTCGATTTCCGGCAAGGCACGTCCGACGGTTGAAACGCGGACCTCAAGCGGATCATCGGTACTGCTCATTGTGCAGCCGGGTGAGGACTCCGTCTGGCCGTAGACTATTGTGATCTCGCTCATATGCATTTTTTCAACAACGTCGCGCATAACGGAAATCGGGCACGGTGAACCCGCCATGATTCCCGTCCTCATATATGAAAAATCGGTTTTTGAAAAATCCGGATGCTCAAGCATTGCGATGAACATTGTGGGTACACCATGGAAGCAGGTGATCTTTTCGCTGTTTATGCAGGCAAGCGACGGCTTCGGCGTGAAATACGGCATCGGATAAAGCGACGCACCGTGGGTCATTGAAGCGGTCATGGCGAGCACCATTCCGAAGCAATGGAACATCGGAACATGAATCATCATTCTGTCTGCGGTTGAAAGATCCATTCTGTCTCCAATGCACTTTCCGTTGTTGACAACGTTATAATGCGTGAGCATAACGCCCTTCGGGAAGCCTGTTGTTCCGGAGGTATACTGCATATTGCAGACATCGTTCGGGTCAACCGTTGCGGCGATTCTTCTGACCTCGGAAAGCGGAACATTTTCCGCTCTTTCCATCGCCTCCTCCCACGTCAGGCAGCCCTTTTGCCTGAAGCCGACCGTAATTACGTTTCTGAGGAACGGCAGACGCTTTGAATGGAGCTTTGCTCCTTTTTCGGTTTTCTGAAGCTCGGGACAAAGCTCATTGATTATTGCGGCATAGTCCGAATCACGGTAGCCGTCGATCATTACGAGCGTATGAGTATCCGACTGGCGCAGAAGGTACTCGGCTTCATGGATTTTATAGGCGGTGTTCATGGTGACAAGAACCGCGCCGATTTTTGTTGTTGCCCAAAAAGTGATGTACCACTGCGGAATGTTGGTCGCCCACAAAGCAACGTGACTGCCCTTTTTGACGCCGAGCGAAAGCAGAGCGCGGCAGCATTCGTCAACATCGTCTCTGAACTGCGAATAGGTTCTTGTGTAATCGAGGGTTGTATATTTGAAGGCGTACTGATCCGGAAATTCCTCAACCATTTTATCAAGCACCTGAGGGAAGGTCTTTTCTATGAGCAGATCCTTTTTCCAAACGTATTTTCCGGTTCCGGCCTTGTTTGAATAAAGGAAGGCTTTTTTTCTTGACGGCGTTTGAAAGCGTTCCATAAAGGAGACGAAATGGGCAAAAACAACGTCCATATCCGTCATTTCAAGCATCCATTCCGGCTTCCAGTCAAGAGAAATAAAGCCGTCATAATTTATGCATGAGAGCGCGTTCATGATGTCCTTGAGCGGAAGGTCCCCCTCTCCGACAAGGCAGAAGCGGCGTTCGCCGTTTTTAAGAAAGCTGTCTTTCATATGAACGTGCTTTACATAGGCACCGAGGTTTTTAATTGTCTCTTCGGCGTCTTCATGACCAAGAATGCAGGGTGAATACACATCCCAGAGCGCGGCAAGGCTGTCACTCGCATACTCCATGAGAAGCTCGAGCAGCTTTTTCGTGTCGCTGTACATTCCGGAGGTTTCAACAAGGAGCGTTATGTCCTTCGCGGCTGCAACCGGAACAACGGACGAAAGAACCGTTCGGACATTACTGTCGCTTTCCGCACTGTTTCCGGACGCAAAAAGACGAAGATATGAAATTTTAAGTGAGGAAGCAAGGAAAACATACTCTTCGATTTTTGCAATTGCTTCGTCAGCCCTGTTGTCCGAAATATCAACGCCCGTGTCGGCGCAAACAAGGGAAAGCCCTTTATCGAAAAGCTTTCTCATTGTTGAGGCGGAGTTATATTTATGAAACGGGCCGTTCTTTTCGGTGAGCTCTGTTCCGAAAAAGTCATTCAGCTCAATTCCGCCGAAGCCGAGCTCCTCGGCCGCAGAAACAAAGTCCTGAAAAGTATAGCCGCTCCAGCCGCCCGTTGAAAAAGAGAGTTTCATTCTTCTTCCTCCTCATAAACGATCTTGTTGAGTGCATTGATGTACGCTCTGATGCTCGCACCGACAACATCGGTTGAAATTCCGTTGCCGGAGTATACCTTTCCCTTTGATCGCAGGCGGACAAGTGCGCTGCCCATCGCTTCTCTGCCCTCGGTCACGGCCTGAATCTGAAAATCGTCCAGCTCATAGTGGTGACCGGTGATTTTTTCAATTGCAAGGAAGGACGCATCGACCGGGCCGTCTCCGGCGCAAAGGCCGCTGACGCTTTTTCCGTCCTTTGAAAGCGTGATATGGGCAGTCGGTGTAATAATATTGCCGATATTGACAACGTAGCTTTCAAGAAAATAGGTTGACGGAACCTGAAGTGCCGCCGTTGCAACAATGACATCCAGCTCCTTCGCCGTTACGCTCTTTTTTCCGCTGATTCTTGAAAAGGCTTCAAAAACGTTTGCGTTTTCTTCGTCCGAAAGGTCATAGCCGAGGCGATGAACCGCGGCAGCAACCTGCTCGGGCGTATCGTATTCACTCAGAACAAAGCTGTTTTCCGAAGCGGAGACACCGGTTTCAAATGGTGTTGTTTTGCTCTTTTCAGCCTTGACGATTCTTTCAATCTGTCCGCAGATTCGCTCAAGCATGGTTGTTTTGAGAGAAGTTTTCAGCGAAAATTCACTTCCGCGTGCGGAAAGGAAACGCGAAAAGATTTCGGTTGAAACTGTCCCCTCGCCGCAAACTGCGGTTTTGATTTCCTTTGCGCCGGCAAGAGCAGCGGAAAAAGCACACGCACAGCCGAAGGAAAATTCATCGCTGCACCGAACGCCGAGGGTAACGTTTTTAAGCTCCGGAACGTTTTCATAAACCTCTCCGACAAAAGCAGACAACTCTTCACTTGTCATGATTCCGGCGTTATCGCAAAGAGTAACCGTTGAGGCACCGCAGAAAACGGCTGCTTTGATCGCTTCATAAAGGAAGGCGCGTTCGCTCCTCGTTGCGTCCTGGGCAACAAATTCAACGTCGTCGCAAAGCCTCTTCGCCTGCGGCACAAGTGCGGCTATCATTGAAAGGACGAGCGGCGGCTTCTTTTTGCAGACGAACTCCATCTGAACGGTCGAGGTCGGAACAACAAGCTGAAGGCGCGGCTTTTCGGCCTTTGAAAGCGCTTCCCACGCTGCCGCGATTCCGTTTTCAGAAAGCGCGCACGGGAGAGCAACAACGGCGTTTTCAACCGAAGAGCAAATTGACTTTGTGAGGATCGTGTCGGTTTTTTCGTCCTCGAGCGGCGCAAGCTCGAGAACATCGACAGAAAGCTTGTCAAGCAGCTTTGCAATTTCGATTTTTTCCTTGAAGCTCAGCGAACGGGAGCGGTTCTTCGCCGCCTGTCTGAGGGTCGTGTCGGCAATAATCAGCTTTTTCATTTTGAAAACCTCCGGGATAAAAAAATAAGCCCTGAAGCAGCTTTTGCTGCTTCAAGGACGAAATAACTTCGCGGTACCACCTTGATTGCCGCCGAAAAGCGGCCGCTCAAAACTCAAACAAGTCTTTAGCCATGGTAACGGGGCAACCGGAACCGCTTACACAGCGCAAGGCGTTGGGCAGTTCTGCTCGGGAACGAGGCTGCTTTTTCGTTTGACTTCCGGCTCACACCGAACCGCCGGATCTCTGAAAGTTCAAATCGAAAAGCATAATTCCGTCATTGCATTTGAGTAATATGTTTACGCTTTGACTATGATTTTAGCAAACCAAAGCACGAAAGTCAACCGAAAAAGGCGAAAAACAGCTCCTCCGGCTGACAAATTCATTCCCAAAGCAGAAATAAAATTTATGTAATTTGAAAAGCGCAGACCCAAATCAAACTAAGGTCTGCGCTTTTTGACTTAAAATATTTAATACAGCATTCCTCTGAACTCTTCGAGGTTATCCGGGGTAATCCTGCGCTCGCCGCGCTCGATTTCATGGATCATCGCGGTGAGCTTTGTGTTGACCGGGGTTGCAACGCCGTAATCTCTTCCAAGCTTTGCGATATAGCCGTTGAAAATTTCAATCTCGGTGATTTCGCCTTTTTCGAGCGACTGGAGCGTTGAAGGCTTGACCGAAGCGTATTTCAGCTTTGAAACAAGCCAGACCACATAACGGCAGCAGGCGTTATACGGTGCATTATCAGCAAGCATAAGGAGCTTGTAATTGAGCATTTTTCCGTACTTCGGAACGTCAAGGCCCATCTTTTTTGCAACGTGCATCGCCTCGCGCGCAATTGCAAGGTAAAGCGTTCTCGCCCGCTTATCGTCAACCATTTTTCCGAGCGTGAGACCCGTGATTGCCGCCGTTGCGTTGATGCAGGAATTGATGATGAGCTTTGAATACTGCTGACGAAGGATGTTATCGGAAATTTCGGTCGGAAGAACCGAGCAGTACATCTCCTTGAGATAATCGAGATTTCCGGGATGATATCCATTCTGCATTCCGATGTACATTTCTCCGAGCGAAGTCATGGTAACGTCATTATCGGCGTTCCTTGTTGCGCCGAAGCCGATCATTACGCCGACAGCGCGTTTTTCGCCAACGATTTCGGCAAGCTTATCGGTGAGAATACCGTTCTGCATTCCGACAACGAGCGAATCCTCCTTAAGATTTCCGAGAACCTTTTCGGCAAGACCGGAAACAGCCTGGAACTTCGTTGCGATGATAACAATGTCAAACTTTTCATCTTTGAAATCCTCAAAAGAAGCGTATGTATTCAGTCTGACGTGATGCTCGCCTTTTGCTCCGTGGAGATAAAAGCCGTTTTCATCAATGAGCTTTTTGATTTCATCGGTATAGCAGAGAACCGAAACGTCATAGCCTGCCTCCTTCATAAGGACGGCAAGCGTTCCGCCGATTGCACCGGCGCCGATGAGCAAAGTTTTTTTCATATTCAAAACCTCCGTTTAATACTTCATGCGTACCCTTTCGGCAAAGCACATGAGGTCTTTGATTTTAAGCTCGGTTCCATCGTCAAGAACAGCTTTTCCGCTGAGCTTTCCGAAAACCTGATGCTGATCCGTTTCAATAATTTTAAGGCTGATTTTTGCGTTTCTGTCAATGACGGGAACAAAATCCATTTCAAAGCGGCCGTCGCTTGAGGTGAATGTCCACGGGTCTGTATAGCTCGATGCAGGAATATTGAAGGAAACGTCGTCAAGCTTATGGGCAACGCCGTCATAGAACAAAACGTTTTCCGATGCGGCAGTCGTATCGCCGAAGCCGTAACCGATATTGAAGCCGAAGGGCTTTCCGTTCACGATTCCGTTTCCGCTGCCCCAGTTCCAGGTGTTGTCATATGTCCAGACACCGCGGCCCCAGTCAAGAGTGCCGAAATCGGTTTCAGGGTTGAAGTCATAACGAACGCCGTCAAACTCGGCGTAGCCGGAGGCTCTCATGCAGTTGACCTTCTGGTTGTAATAGAACGCTTTTTTGTTCTCCTTCCACGGAGTTGCAATGACCATCGTATCCATCGGCGGCTGGTCGAGCGTTATGTCAACCTTAAGGGTCTTTCCGTCTTTGAAGTTGCGGTATTCGCCGACAATATGGCGCGTTCTTCCGTTCTTGACAAAGTCCATGTCAAGGGTCTTGTCGTGGTAATGAAGGTCGCCCTTTTCCGAGGTACGGGGAAGATTATACTTGCCCATCGGGAAGAAGTTGAGAACGGAGTTTGTGATCTCCCACGGGTTCTTTTCGTCAAAAACAAGAAGGGACGCTGACTGCATTCCGATATAGCCGTCATCGGAAAGAGTGAGCGCAACAGCGTGCTTATCGGAGAGGATGAGATAATAATCCCACTCCTTGATTCTGAACTTCGGTGCTTTGATGTCCTCGCGGTTATAAATTTGAACAAGACTCCTTGACCAACCGGGTTCAACCAGCGTTCCGTCTTTGTTCAGAAGGTTATGCCTCTCGGTGACCTCATGATTTCTTTTCAATTTCTGATACCCCCAAATGCTTACTCTTGAAAAAAGCCGCAATATTCAAATAACGCGGCTCGATGAATAACAGTATACATTACCGCAGAAAAATAATAAAGTATATTTAATAAATTTTAGCGCTTCGCACAAAAAACTGTCCCTTTTTTTGGTAATTATTTTTATTTAGTTTTTCTGACACTTTTGTAATTTGCCGAAAATATCTTGCGGTTTTCCCTGCGATATTGTAGAATGTAAGATGTATAATTTCATCTGACAGAATCCGGACGGCGAAAAAAGGCAATTTGGCCTTCCAATGACTTCGCCCGACCGAACACATATAAGGAGAAGAAAAAAGGATGGACGATATTTTTTTTACAGATAACAAAAACCGAAACAACAGACAGCGGCCTTCTTCAAAAGACCGTTTTTCAAACGAAACACCGATTTTTACAGAAGACAGCCGCCTGAAGGACGAGAACCTTTCCGACGAAAAATTCGTGGTTCATATCCCAGAGGAGGAGGACGGCCTTTTCACGCCCAAAAGCCGCACGCCGAAGGGTAAACCTGTTTCAAGGCAGATTCGTCAGAACAGCAGCGCGGCGGAAAGCGGCAGTGATGTTTATTCTTCACAGATTTCCGGAAGAACGCCGGCAGGAAGAAGAATCGGCGCACCTCAGACGGGCACAGAAGAAACGCCAAACCGAACTCCGTCAGGTCAAAGGCTCGGGGGCATTCCCAAAGAAGCCGAAGCTCCGCGGAAGATGTCTGCTCCTCCCCTGACGCACGAAACTCCCGCCGCAAAAAGCGAAGACTTGTTTTTGAGCCGAGAAGAAGTCCTCCCCGAAAGAAGCAGCGAACCGGAAAGCGAACCGCTTCTTTCAAAAAAGCCGACTGTTTCAAAACCGGCGCCGGTCACAAAAAAGAGCCCGGTCAGAATGTCTCAGGACTACGGAAAAGGCGGCAAACCGAAAAAGAAAAACGGCGGCAAAAAGAAAAGAAAGGGAGCCAGAATTTTCCTCGCCGTCGTTTTGGTTATTGCGATTCTTCTCGGTGCGGTTTTTGCCTACGGATATTCACTGCTCGGAAAGATAAGCTACGACGCAAAAACTCTGGACGGCAACGAATATATAAGCGACAGCAAATTGATGTCAAGCAGCGATGTGAGGAACATCCTTTTCATGGGAAGTGACGCGCGCGGCGATGTCAGCGGTCAGCGTTCGGACACAATAATTCTCTGCTCAATTGACAAAAAGCACAAAAAGCTCAAACTGACCTCCTTCCTGCGCGACTCCTATGTTTTCCTCCCCTCCGGAAAGTATTACAACAAGCTCAATGCCACCTTCAGCTACGGCGGCGTTCAATACACCGTTGATACGCTTGAATACAACTTTAAAATTAAAATTGACGATTACATTATCGTTGACTTTGAAGCCTTCAGAAAGCTCATTGACATGATGGGCGGACTGACGGTTGAGGGCGTCACCAAAAGCGAAGCAAAATATATGAAAGAGGTTGTAAAAATTCCTCATGTCAAGGCTGGAACGAACAAGTTCACCGGCGGCGCGGCACTCTGGTATTGCCGTATCCGCTACCTCGACAACGACTTCAAGCGCACGGAAAGGCAGCGCAAGGTCATTTCTGCAATGATTTCCCAGCTGACAAAAACAAGTCCGAGCAAGCTTTTGAAAATGATGGAAACCGTTTTGCCGATGATTCAGACCAACATTTCGCGCAACGAGCTTGTTTCTCTCGGAATCGGTGCGTTGGCCAAGTATCTGCACTACGACATCATTCAGCATCAGGTTCCTGCGGACGGAACATGGAACAATCTGAGCGTTGCCGGAATCGGCGATGTTCTTGAAATGGACATCGACAAAAACGCCGCTCTTCTGAAAAAGTTCATATACAAATCGAATAAAGCAGTCAAGGCAAAGTAAACTATTAGAAAAGACTTCTGAAAGGCGGTGAAGGCTCTGAGCGAGAAAAAAATTGAAACACTGCGTGATATGCTCTGTTATAACGCGCTTCATTACGGTCTGCGGCCGGCGGTGACGCTTGAGGACGGAACCTTTGTCTCTCACAAAAGGCTGCTTCGCCGCGTGAACTGCCTCGGAACTGCACTTTGCAAAGAGCTTTCGCTTTCCGGAAAGAGCATTGCCGTCTGCGGAAAGAACTGCCTTGAATGGTGCGTTTCCTACCTTGCTGTTTCCTGCGGTGTCGGAACGGTTGTTCCGCTCGACCGCGAAATGGACGCAAAACAGCTTTGGAGCGCGCTCTCCTTTGTCGGCTGCCGTGCCGTGATTGCGGACGAAAAGGTTTGCAAAAAGCTCCTTGAAGCAAAGAAGAGACTTCCTCACGGCTTCAAGCTTATCTGTTTTTCAGGCGAAGCACCGCAGGAGGCAATCTCCTTTTCAGAGCTGCTTGAAAAAGGAAGAGAGCTTTTAAGCATGGGTGCAGACGATTACACCTCACGCGAAATTGACAAAAATGCCGCCTCGTTTTTCCTTTTCACTTCCGGAACCACGGGCAGCGCTAAGGTCGTCATGATCTCGCACGAAAACATTGTTTCGGACATCAAGGGCGTTATGGAAAAAATCGAGCTTGACTGCGGCGACTCAACGCTTTGTATCTTGCCTCTCCACCACACATATCAGGCAATTGTTCTCCTTTCGATTCTCTATGTCGGCGGTTCGGCGGCATTCTGCGATTCGCTGAGAAAAATTTCAAAGGATCTTGAGTTTTTCAAGCCCACCGTTTTTGTTACCGTTCCGTTGATGCTTGAAAAAATGCACAAAAAAATTCTCCGCCGCTTTTCCGAACAAAGCGGTCTGCGCCGCGTTTTCACCGTCGGCAGGCTTTCGCAGCTTTTGACAAAAACGCCGGAAATGAAAAAGCGCGTTTACGGCGATATTCATTCGGCTCTCGGCGGGCGGGTACGCATGATAATCTGCGGAGCGGCGGCACTCAACCCGAACGTTGCGGAGGATTTCTGTTCCTTCGGTCTGCCGGTAGTCATCGGCTACGGACTGACGGAATGCTCTCCGATTATAATCTGCAACAGCCTTTCCTCTCCCCTGCCGGACAGCATCGGAACACCTCTTGACAACTGCCAAATAACGATTGAAAACCCGGATGACAGCGGTGTCGGCGAAATCTGCGTTGACGGGCCGATGGTCATGCTCGGATACTACAAAAACAAAAAGGCCACCGCTCTGGTCAAAAGCGGCGGCGTTTTCCACACGGGTGACCTCGGCTACTGCGACAGCGGCGGTAACTACCACATCACCGGCAGGAGCAAAAACGTGATCATCACAAAGGGCGGAAAGAATATATATCCGGAGGAGATTGAGTACTACCTCAACAGCGACCCGATCATCCTTGAATCACTCATCTTCGGCGAGGATGCAAAGGGCGACGAATCGGTTGTGGCTCAGGTCGTTCCGGACGAGGACGCAATCAAAGAAAAGCTCCAAAAGGAGGAGCTGACCCACGACGATATAAGCAACGCGGTTTCAGACGCGGTCAGGGTCGTAAACAAAAAGCTGCCCTCATATAAAAGCATCCGCCGCTTCAGCATCCGCCGCAAAGAATTTGAAAAAACATCAACGCAGAAAATTAAAAGGAAAAATCAAGAACCGCCTCCTTCAGAAAATGAGGGAAATGATGAAAATAAATAACCGCCGGAGAACGTTTGAACTCCGGCGGTTATTGTTTTTTATCAAAGAGTTTTTGCAAGCTCTTTTATGTAATTTTTGAAGTCCTCTCCGATTTCATCGTGAGCGAGCGCAAACTCGCAGTTCGCTTTCATGATTCCGAGCTTGTTGCCCATGTCATAACGTGTGCCCTCAAAATCAAGCGCAAGAAGGCCGAGCTTTTTTGCAAGCAGCACCATTGAATCGGTGAAATATACCTCCCCTGCCTTCGGGTTCACGGGCGTGCTGTCAATGATATCAAAAATTTCCGGCGGCATTACAACGCGACCGAGAATCGAATAGCAGGAAATGATCTGCTCTTCGGTCGGCTTTTCGATGATGTTGAAGCATTCCATCAGCCTGCCCTCAAGCGGCTTTACATCAAGAGAGCAATACTTGCCGACGTCCTTGCGCGGAACTTCTTTAACGCCGACAATACCTTTGCCGTATTTTTCAAATGCATCGCAGAGCTGGCCGATAACGGGCTGACCGCCGGGGTTCGTTATTACGTCATCGCCGTAAAGAATTGCAAACGGCTCGTTGCCGATGAAATGGCGCGTTTTTGCAATCGCGTCCGCAAGGCCGTTGGTCTCCTTCTGACGCAGGAAATAGATGTTCGCCATGTGCACCGGCTTCATGATGTCGTCATATATTCTCTTTTTTGAAGGGTTATCCCTGAGATTCGCTTCAAGCTCAAAGGAATGGTCAAAGTGATCCTCAATTGCACCCTTTCCGCGGTTCGTAATAATGAGAATTTCTTCAATTCCGGCCTGAACAGCCTCTTCAACGATATATTGAATCGCAGGCTTATCAACAATATTCAGCATTTCCTTCGGAATTGATTTTGACGCCGGAAGAACTCTTGTTCCGAGCCCCGCAGCCGGAATTATGGCCTTTCTGATTTTCATAAGTTTTCTCCTCTCACATAAACAGCTGTGCTATCATATTCGGCAGCAGATTGCCGACAAAAATTGCAAGTGCCGTGATGAAATAATTGACCGAGCTGAATTTCAAAAAGTATTGAGAGAACATGATGGGCTCGGTAACGGTTCCGGCAAAGCCGAGCTTTTCGGTCACATACTTTTTATAAAGCTTATCCGCAACGAGAGCTGAAATAATCGAAAGCACGAGCATTGCTCCCATGAAAAGATACACCGGAAGAACGCTGTTTATCATTCCCTGAATCGCGGCTTCAAACTGTGCCTGCGTCATGTCGGGGTTATTCTGAACCGTTGAAACGAAGCTTCGCATAATTTCGTTCGCTCTGGTTGCAAACGGAATTGCACCGACGGAAAGCGCAACACGAAGCGCAAGGAAAATCAGCCCGGCTTTATAAAGCTTTCTGTAAAAGAACCAATATGGCGTGAAGAAAAACGCCGCCCAGTTCCATGTTCTTTTTCCGGCTTCAATTTTCCTGAACTTGTTGACATATTGCAAAGCGTTTGAAGAAATAAAAACCAAAACACGCTTGATGGGCTGAGCGCAAAGTTTTTCCTGCTCCTGCTGCTTTGTGAGACCGGGAGCGACGATTCTTGCCCTTGCGTTTATCATTCTTTCAATGTCGTTTTCAGGCTCTTTTTCAAAGGCGTATTCGCTTTTCGGTGCATCATCCGCATGGCCGTTTTCGCGCTTTGCCTCCTCCTCGTCTCTTTTGGCAAGCTCAAGCTCTTTTTCAAGGATGTTCACGCCGAAGAAGGTGAACTTCTGTCCGCAGGCTTCGCAATAAGGTACCCGGGGAGGATTCACGTGGCCGCAGGTCGGGCAGACGAGGTTTTCTCCTTCATTTGCAGTCTCTTTCATTTCCTCTTTTTTAGGTACGCTTTCGTTTCCCTTCCACATGAAACCGCTTTCATGAAGTTGAGCATTGACGCATTCGTTATTTTTTTCATAGCAGGCGCGGTGCTGGGGCGTTCCGCATTCAGGGCAGACAACTATGTCATCGCCCTCGCAAAACTTTTTTCCGCAGCCTGCACAAACATCATTTTCGTATCTCATTTTTCACCTGTCCTTAAAATATATGTAAATATTATGCCGAAGAAAGCTGACAATTACCTTAAAATCGGTCAATTTTTATCATTTTAACCGATTTTGAAAAAAATGCAATTGCTTTGAGAACATTTCAGGCAAAAATTTCAAAAAATTCCGCAATTTTTCAAAATCCTGTTGCTCTTCGTGAATAAACGTGTATAATATATAGGTTACATCTGTGTTTTGAGAGGATATATGTTATGATTTAAACAAATTATATATCGTTTACGCAACTTCTCACATTACGAAAGGAATGTTATTTCGATGATTCAATTTGAAGAACTCAGACTCCGACTTCTCGAAAGCGAAAAGCCCCTTGCTGAGCTTGCCGATGCGCTCGGCCTCAAAAAAATGAGCGACGAAATTGCCGAGCTTGAAAAGCAGACCGCCGCCGAGGACTTCTGGGGCGACCTTGCGAATTCTCAGAAGGTTCTCCAGCGCATTGCCGCGCTGAAAAACAAAATCAAAGCCTATGACGACCTTAAAACCGCCTATGACGACGCAATGATGATGATTGAGCTTTCTGACGAAGAGGGCGACCTCGGTCTTGTTGACGATTGCCGCGCAAGCGTTGAAGCGGTTGAAAAGGAGCTTGAAAAGCAGACGCTTTCGACCCTCCTTTCCGGCGAATATGACGGCAAGAATGCCATTCTCACCTTTCACGCCGGTGCAGGCGGAACCGAGGCTCAGGACTGGTGCCAGATGCTTTTCAGAATGTATGGCCAGTGGGCAACAAAGCACGGCTATAAATTCACAACGCTCGACTTCCTTGACGGCGACGAAGCCGGACTTAAATCCGCAGTTGTTCTCGTTGAGGGCGAAAACGCTTACGGATATCTAAAAAGCGAGATGGGCGTTCACCGCCTTGTCCGCGTTTCTCCGTTCGATTCCTCCGGAAGAAGGCACACGTCCTTCGCTTCCCTTGAAGTTATGCCGGAAATTGACGACACCATTGAGGTTGAAATCAATCCGGAAGACATCAAAATGGAAGTTTACCGCGCTTCCGGTGCAGGCGGACAGAAGGTCAACAAAACCTCCTCTGCCGTTCGTCTTATCCATATTCCGACCGGAATCGTTGTCAGCTGTCAGGTTGAGCGCAGCCAGCACCAGAACCGTGAGGTCTGTATGCGTATGCTCAAATCAAAGCTCATTGAAATCAAGGAACGCGAACACCTTGACAAAATTGAGGATATCAAGGGCGACCAGAAGGAAATCGGCTGGGGCAGCCAGATCCGCTCCTATGTTTTCATGCCGTATACCCTCGCGAAGGACCACAGAACCGGCTATGAAATGGGCAACATCAACGCTGTTATGGACGGCGACATCGACGGCTTCATCAACGCTTACCTCAAGAAGCAGTCGCTTGACGCGCTTTCGGTGCAGGAATAAAAACAACAATGTTTTCAGAAGGGCTATGCAAAACTGCATGGCTCTTTTTTTGTCGGAAGAATTCGCTCAACCGCTCTTGACCGTCTGAGTGCTTCGTGATAAAATTACTTTGTACAAACCGGTTCTGCCTTTTTTCGTCAGAATCGGTCAAAACTCAAAAAGGAGAATTACAATGGAACTTAAAAGTATCCTTTCAAAGGTGGACCACACCGTGCTCGCCCAGGCCTCAACCTGGAGTGACATCAAAACTCTTTGCGATGACGGAATCAAATACGGCTGCGCAAGCGTCTGCCTTCCCCCGGCTTACGTTAAAAGAGCAAAGGACTATGTTGGCAGCAAGCTCAAAATCTGCACCGTTATCGGTTTCCCGAACGGCTACAACACGACCGCCGTCAAATGCTTTGAGGCCGCAGAGGCCGTTAAGGAGGGCGCGGACGAAATTGACATGGTAATCAACATCGGCGCACTCAAGGACAAAATGTATGACTATGTTTTGGACGAGATCAAGGCCGTGAAGGAAAGCTGCAGCGGAAAGCTCCTTAAGGTCATTGTTGAAACCTGCCTGCTCACAGAAGAAGAAAAAATCAAAATGTGCGAAATCGTTTCCGACTCCGGCGCAGACTATATCAAAACCTCAACGGGCTTTTCAACCGGCGGAGCAACAAGAGAGGACATTGCCCTCTTCGCCTCCCACGTCAAGCCGCACCTCAAAATCAAAGCAGCAGGCGGAATTGCAAGCCTCAAGGACGCTGAGGATATGCTGAATCTCGGCGCTTCAAGGCTCGGCACAAGCAGAATCGTTAAAATTGTTAAAAACGAAGAAGCCCACGGCTATTAAAAACTATCCATATATGGATACAAAGGAGAAATCACTATGATCAACACACCGCATATTAACCCGCTGAACGACATCGGCTTTGCAAAAACAGTTCTCATGCCCGGCGACCCTCTCAGGGCAAAGATGATTGCCCAAACCTTCCTTGAAGACGCGGTTCTCGTCAACAACGTCAGAGGAATCCACGGCTACACCGGCTTTTATAAGGGTCACAAGGTTTCGGTAATGGCGAGCGGAATGGGTATTCCGTCAATCGGAATTTATTCATATGAGCTTTTCAGCCTTTACGGCGTTGAAAACATCATACGCATCGGCTCTGCCGGTGGAATAGGCGAGGGCGTAAAACTGCGCGACGTTGTTGCCGGAATCGGAGCAAACACAAACTCAAGCTTCGGAAAGCAATACGGCGTTACCGGAACGATTGCCCCCACCTGCTCTTTTGAGTTGCTTTGCGCGGCGGTTGATTCTGCAAAGGACATCGGCGTTTTGCTCAAGGTCGGCAATCTTTATTCCTCTGACACCTTTTATGATGCAGACGAAAACAACCTCAAAAAGTGGGCGAAAGCAGGTTCGCTTGCCGTTGAAATGGAGGCCGCCGGTCTATACCTCACGGCAATGCACCTCAAGAAGCGTGCGCTTGCAATCTGCACAATTTCAGATCTCCCCTTCACCGGAGAGGGCTGCACCGCAGAGGAAAGGCAGAACACCTTCACCGACATGATGAAGATTGCGCTTGAAACCGCAGTCAGAATGGACTGAGGGTTTTCCGAAAATTTTTGAAAGGACAGCACAGGTATGAGCATAAAAAGAGTTTTTCTCATCGTTCTTGACAGCGTCGGAATCGGCGAACTTCCCGACGCGGCGGATTACGGCGACGAGGGCAGCAACACAATCAAAGCCTGCTCGATTCAGCCCGGCTTTTCCGTACCAAACCTCAAAAAGGCAGGTCTTTTCAACATTGACGGCGTTGACTTTGCAGAAGGCGTTGAAAATCCGGCCGGAGCTTACGGAAAATGCACCGAGCGCTCAAAGGGAAAGGACACCACAACTGGTCACTGGGAAATCTGCGGCCTTATTTCTGAAAAAGCTATGCCGACTTTCCCAAACGGTTTTCCGAAAAAGCTGCTTGACGAATTTTCAAAGCGTACAGGACGCGGCGTGCTTTGCAACAAGCCGTATTCCGGAACAAAGGTCATCGCCGACTACGGAAAAGAGCACATGGAAACCGGCGCTCTGATAGTTTACACCTCGGCTGACAGCGTTTTCCAGATTGCGGCGCACGAAAGCGTTGTTCCGGTTGAGCAGCTTTATGAATACTGCCGAATTGCACGCGAGCTTCTCACCGGAGAATACGCAGTCGGCAGAGTTATTGCAAGACCGTTTGAAGGCGAATATCCATTCAAACGCACCGCAAGACGGCACGACTTTTCACTTGTTCCTCCGAAGGATACGCTGATAGACTGCCTCACCAAAAGCGGCCTTGACGTCATCCCGGTCGGAAAGATTTATGACATCTTCGCAGGAAAAGGTCTTCAAAAAGCCAACCCGACAGTTTCAAACGCAGACGGAATGAAAAAAACGCTTGAGTTTTCAAAAACTGATTTCCTCGGCCTTTGCTTCACGAACCTCGTTGACTTTGATATGGTTTTCGGTCACAGGAACAACGCCCCCGGATACGCGAACGCGCTGATGGAATTTGACAAGTGGCTCGGCGATTTTCTTCCGACACTTTGCGACGATGATATTTTAATCATCACGGCCGACCACGGCTGCGACCCGATTACTCCGAGCACCGACCACTCAAGGGAATACATTCCCCTTCTCGTCCTCGGAAAGCAGGTCAAAAGCGTGAATCTCGGCATTCGCCCGACCTACGCGGACATCGGCAAAACAGTTGCGGACATATTCTCGGTTTCCGCAGACATTGCCGGAGAAAGCTTTAAAAACGATATTCTTTGAGGAGCGCGCAATGACTGAACTTGAACTTATCGCTCTTGCGAAAGAGGCGGCAAAAAACGCCTATGTGCCCTATTCACACCACACAGTCGGAGCGGCTCTGCTTTCAAAAAGCGGAAAGGTCTATCTCGGCTGCAACATTGAAAATGCGGCATATTCCCCGACAAACTGCGCCGAACGCACAGCTTTTTTCAAAGCAATCAGCGAAGGAGAACGCGAATTTGAGGCGATTGCCGTTGTCGGCGGCTATGAGCTTGATTTTGCGGACTACTTTGCTCCCTGCGGCGTCTGCCGCCAGGTTATGGCCGAGTTTTGCGACATGGACTCTTTCCGCGTCATTTTCGGAAAAAACGGCGAAGAATTCAAAAGCTTTATCCTCAGAGAGATTCTTCCGTTCGGCTTTTCTCCGAGTGACCTCAAAAAGCCGCAATTGTAAAAAATCGGTAACAAAACTGTAGATTTGATAAAAAAAGCCGTTTCCGGTGTTGAATTTTTTGGATAATATGGTATAATGTTCTCGGTCACAGGACGGACGGCAAGATTCCGTTCAAAAATTCAGACCCAATATTAAGGAGGAAATCCAATATGAAAAAACTTCTTGCAGTTTTGCTCGCAGCTCTCATGGTTTTCGCTCTCGTTGCCTGCGGCGGCGGAAGCGGCGACACAACAACAGCGTCGAGCGGCGAATCCGAAAGCACACCTGCTGCTGATACCTCAGCTTACAAGGTTGCAATGGTAACCGACTACGGCGACATCACCGACGAGTCCTTCAATCAGACCACCTATGAAGCCTGCAAGGCTTTCTGCGAAGAGAATAAGGTTGAATTCAACTATTTCAAACCCGCAGGTGACTCCACTCAGGAACGCGTTAAGACCATCGAAAAGGCTATTGACGAAGGCTTTAACGTAATTGTTATGCCCGGTTACGCTTTCGGCGGCGCGATCTTTGAAGCTGCTCCGAAGCACAAGGACACAAAGTTCATCGCTCTTGACGTTGCCAAGGGTGACATTCTTGAAACAGCTGTTGCCGCAAAGGGCGAAAAGTATAACTACGATCCCGACAGCTACAAGTTCGAAGACTATGCAGACATCTCCAATGTATACTGCGCAGTATACCAGGAAGAGCTCTGCGGCTACATGGCAGGTTATGCTGCTGTTAAGCTCGGCTATGAGAAGCTCGGCTTCCTCGGCGGCATGGCAGTTCCCGCTGTTGTTCGCTACGGTTACGGTTTTGTTCAGGGCGCTGACGCTGCTGCAAAGGAACTTGACAAGAAGGTTGAGCTCAACTACATCTACGGCGGTCAGTTCAACGGCGACGCTGACATCACTGCTGTTATGGACACATGGTACGGCAAGGGCACAGAAGTTGTCTTCGCTTGCGGCGGCGGAATCTATACTTCAGCTGCTGAAGCTGCTAAGAAGGCAGGCGGCAAGGTTATCGGCGTTGACGTTGACCAGGCTGCTATCATCGACGGCAAGTATGGTAAGGGCATCACCGTTACCTCCGCTATGAAGGGTCTCTATCCCGCAACATATGACACCCTCAAGGCTGTTATCATTGACGGCAAGTGGGCTGACTTTGCAGGCAAGATTGAAACTCTCGGCCTTGTTAACGGCGACGATGCAACCAAGAACTATGTTCAGATTCCGATGGACAGCACTCAGTTCGCTGACGGCAAGTTCACCAAGGACGATTATGCAAAGCTTGTTAAGGATATGTTCGACGGCAAGGTTAAGGTTTCAAACGACACCACCAAGATGCCGACCGTTACCAACGTTACCGTTGACGATCAGGGCAAGATCAAATAATTTCAAACTGAAGCTCAGTTATAAATTATCGTGGGGCTGCTGCGTTGAGCGGCAGCCCGTTTTTTACCTCTGTCTGTTATTTATTATCTGTTATCCGATTTCCGGTTCAGGTAACAGATAGGAGATAATAAATAACAGATAATTGATATTATCTCAAGGAGATGAAGCAATGGAAGAAAAATACGCAATTGAGATGTTGGGAATTACAAAGCGCTTCCCCGGAATCATTGCAAACGACAACATAACCCTGAGGCTGAAAAAGGGAGAGATCCATGCTCTGCTCGGAGAAAACGGAGCGGGAAAATCGACCCTTATGTCGGTTCTTTTCGGTCTTTATCAGGCGGAGGAGGGAGAAATCCGCAAGGACGGAAAAAAGGTTCAGATCAATGACCCGAATGACGCGACCGCGCTCGGAATCGGAATGGTTCACCAGCACTTCAAGCTCGTTGAATGCTTTTCCGTTCTTGATAACATCATTCTCGGAATCGAGCCGAACAAATTCGGCTTTTTGAAGAAGAGTGAGGCGCGCAAGAAGGTTCTTGAGCTTTCCAAGAAATACGGCCTTGAGGTTGACCTTGATGCGCTCATTGAGGACATCAGCGTCGGTATGCAGCAGCGCACGGAAATTCTCAAAATGCTTTACCGCGAAAACGAGATCCTTATTTTTGACGAACCTACGGCAGTTCTCACTCCGCAGGAAATTGAGGAGCTTATGCAAATTATGAAAAATCTTGCCAAGGAAGGCAAGAGCATTCTTTTCATCTCTCACAAGCTCAACGAAATTATGGAGGTTGCCGACCGCTGCACCGTTTTGCGCAAAGGCAAATACATCGGCACGGTTGACATCAAGGACACCACGAAGGAAGAGCTTTCCCGGATGATGGTCGGCAGAGACGTTGATTTTGCCGTTCACAAGGAAGAGAAAAAGCCGGGCGATGTCATTCTTGACGTCAGGAACGTCAGCGTCGCAAGCAAGCTGCACAAAAACGACGCCGTAAAAAACGTTTCCTTCAACGTTCGCGCGGGTGAAATCGTCTGCCTTGCCGGTATCGACGGAAACGGCCAGACGGAGTTCGTCTACGGCCTGACGGGTCTTGAACCCGTCAAAAACGGAAAAATCACTCTCCTCGGCAAAGATATTACAAAAGCACCGATCAGGAAAAGGAACATCGCCGGAATGAGCCACATTCCCGAGGACAGACACAAGCACGGCCTTGTTCTTGACTATTCACTCGAAAACAACATGATCCTTGAACGTTATTTTGAGCCGCAGTTTACAAACAGGTTCGGCTTTTTGAAAAAGAAAAACATCCGCGCCTATTCGGATAAGCTGATTGAACAGTATGACGTGCGTTCCGGTCAGGGTTCGGTAACTGTTGCAAGAAGCATGTCCGGCGGAAACCAGCAAAAAGCCATTGTTGCGCGCGAAATTGACAAGAAGCCCGAGCTCCTTGTTGCCGTTCAGCCAACAAGAGGTCTTGACGTCGGTGCAATCGAGTATATTCACAAGCAGCTCGTTGCCTGCCGTGATGCCGGCAAGGCTGTTCTGCTTGTTTCCCTTGAGCTTGACGAGGTTCTTTCTGTTCCGGACAGAATTCTTGTTATGTATGAAGGCGAAATAGTCGGTGAGCTTGACCCCAAGACCACCGACGCACAGGAGCTTGGTCTTTACATGGCCGGCGCTAAGAGGAAGGAGGAAAAGAAAGATGAAGAAAAATAAGCTTCGTTTGTTTTTCAAAAACAGCGGCGTTCAGGCCGTGCTTTCCTCACTCGTCTGCATCCTTCTCGGTCTTCTCATAGGCTACATTGTTTTGCTCTTCATCAATCCCGACGGAGCGGCAAAGGCAATCGGCGACCTTGTGAGAAACTTCATGAACTATTCAAAGCCCGAAGCCAGATTCAAATACTTCGGCGATACACTCGTTAAAACGGCACCGCTCATCATGTGCTCACTTTCAATTCTGTTCTGCTATAAGGTCGGCCTTTTCAACATCGGCGCGGCAGGACAGTATGCTCTCGGCATCGGCCTTTCGCTTTACGCGGCTCTCGCGTGGAACCTCCCGTGGTGGGTCTGCATCCTTCTCGCGGCCGCAGGCGGAGCTCTTTCCGGCGCAATCGGTGGTCTGCTCAAGGCATACTGCAACGTCAACGAGGTCATAAGCGGAATCATGCTCAACTGGATCTCGCTCTACTCGATAAATATGCTTCTGACAAATGTCAAAGAAGAAGCAAGCCCCTATACAGTCGTTCTCAAATATAAGAACCCTTCGGCGCTCATTCCCTCCCTCGGCCTTGACAAGCTGTTTTTGGACAACGAGTATATGACAATCGCGGTTCCGCTTGCAATTATCATTTCGGTTCTCGTCTGGGTAATGCTTGAAAAGACCAAGTTCGGCTATGAACTCAAGGCCACCGGCTTCAACAAAAACGCCGCCAAATACTGCGGCATGAACGAGAAGCGCAACATCATCGTTACGCTTGCAATAGGCGGCGCGCTCGCCGCAACCGGAGCTGCGTTCTTCTATCTGACAAGCTATGAGCAATGGAACTGCAGCACCTCCTCCGTTCCTGCAATGGGCTTCAACGGAATTGCGGCGGCCTTCCTCGGCGGACTTAATCCGATAGGCTCAATCCTCTCCTCGTTCTTCATTCAGCACATCACCGAGGGCGGCTCACACATCGACAAAATGCTTTATCCCTCGCAGATATCCGACCTCATCTCGGCAATCATTATTTATCTTTGCGGCTTCGTATTCTTCATGAAGTACGCGCTCAATAAACACCTTGCCAAGAAAGACGAAAAGGACGCGGCAAAACAGACCGAAGCAAAAAAGGAAGGAGGCAATAAATAATGTCACTGCTTATTCAATACACATTACTTTACGCCTCTGTTCTGATTCTCGTTGCGCTCGGCGGCTGCTTTTCTGAGCACTCCGGCGTAATCAACCTCGGCCTTGAGGGAATCATGGTTATGGGTGCGCTCGGCGGAACGCTCACCATGCGATACCTTGCCGCCGCTTTTCCGGAAGCTCCGGCAATCGTTATTATCCTGCTTGTTATTCTTGTTGCGGCGGCAATCGGCGTTATCTATTCCTCACTGCTCGGCGTTGCCTGCATCAGCTTTAAAGCCGACCAGACAATTGTCGGCACAGCGCTCAACATTCTCGGCACTGCCGCGGCCACCGTTATTGTCAAATCGATCAACACCAAAACGAACCCGGACAACGTTTCTTCGGTCGTCGAATACATCAAACCCAAGCAGGCATTCATAGTGAACATTAAGGGCTTTGAATTCAACTGGTTTATGCTCGTTGCTTTCCTGCTTCTTATTGTTTCCTATGTTACACTTTACAAAACAAAGTTCGGACTCAGGCTCATGGCCTGCGGTGAGCATCCTCAGGCAGCAGCAAGCGTCGGCGTCAACGTCTACAAAATGCGCTATGCCGGTGTTCTCATCTCCGGTGCGCTCGGCGGTCTCGGCGGAATCATCTACGTCACCAGCGGTGTCAGCGAATGGAAATTTGAATATGGTGTTGCCGGCTTTGGCTTCCTCGCGCTTGCCGTTATGATCTTCGGCCAGTGGAAACCGACAAGAATAGCGCTTGCAGGTTTGCTGTTCGGCATGTTCAGAGCACTTTCAAACGTTTATTCGGGAATTGATTTCCTTGCGGCACTCAACATTCCGAGTGCGGTATACAACATGATGCCTTACATCATCTCACTCATCGTTCTTGCGCTCACCTCAAAGAAGTCAAGAGCACCCAAGGCCGAGGGTATTCCGTATGACAAGGGCAGCAGATAAACGTTCAGTCAATATTTAAGGAAAAGAGAGAAAAGAGGGGTTTTCGCAAGCGAAAAATTCACGCTTTTCTCTCTTTCTGCTTTCTTTATAGGAGATTTTAGTATGCGTATATATGACATTATTGCTCACAAAAGAGACGGACTTGAGCTTTCGGACGAAGAGATTGCCTTTTTTGTCAAGGGCTATACAGCCGGAAAAATCAAGGATTATCAGGCTGCGGCACTGCTTATGGCGATCTATCTTCGCGGCATGACCGACCGCGAAACAGTTACGCTCACAAACGAAATGGCACATTCCGGCGATATGCTCGACCTGTCGGACTGCGGCGGCGTTACGGTTGACAAGCACAGTACCGGCGGCGTGGGAGACAAAACAACGCTCGTTGTTGCCCCTGTTGTGGCTTCGCTCGGCGCAAAGGTTGCGAAAATGAGCGGAAGAGGCCTCGGACACACCGGCGGAACGGTTGACAAGCTTGAATCAATCAATGGCTTTCGTACCGAGCTTACGCCGGAGGAGTTTAAAAATCAGGTCAAGGACATAGGAATCTGCGTCATCGGCCAAAGCGGCAACCTTGCGCCGGCCGACAAGCTGATTTATTCACTGCGCGATTCAACGGCAACAGTCGGCTCAATTCCGCTCATCGCTTCTTCAATAATGAGCAAAAAGCTGGCCGCCGGAGCGCATTGCATTGTTCTTGACGTCAAAACAGGCAGCGGTGCCTTCATGAAAACTGTTGAACAAGCCGAAGAGCTTTCAAGAAAAATGGTAGACATCGGAGACGCCTGCGGACGCAAGGTTGCGGCGCTCATAACCGACATGAACACTCCGCTCGGCAAAAACATCGGCAATGCTCTTGAGGTCAAGGAAGCCGTTGAAATACTGAACGGAAAGGGTCCGGAGGACCTGCGCGAGGTCTGCGTGGCCCTCGCTTCAAACATCATCAGCCTTTCGGAAAATCTTCCGCTTGAAGAGGCTGAAAAGGAAGTCAGGCGCGTTCTTTCGGACGGCACCGCGCTTTTGAAGCTTTGCGAGATGGTCAAAATGCAGGGCGGCTCGGTGGCTCAGATTGCGGACACCGAACTTTTGCCGAAGGCTCGGTTCAGCCATGAGGTATGCTCCCCCGCCGACGGCTTCATCAGCTTTATGGACGCCGAAAAAATCGGCTCATCAAGCGTTATCCTCGGCGCAGGAAGGGTCAACAAGGGCGACCCGATTGACTGCACGGCGGGAATTATCCTTGAGAAAAAGACGGGCGAAGCCGTTAAGAAGGGCGAGCTTTTGGCAACACTCTTTTCAAACGACGAAGCAAAGTTTGAAGACAGTGAAAAGCTCTTCCTTTCCGCCTTCAGGTTTTCAGGAAAAAAGCCGCAGCCCGTACCTCTCATCTATAAAACAGTCAGATGATTTTTTCAAAAGCAGGGTGTCCGTTTGTCAGTGATGTGCGAACCGCTCGGAACAACGAAAAAACCAGGCAGAGCCGCGCTTTTGACTATAAGGCTTTTATTTTATGAGGAAAAACAGTATGGAAAAAACAAAGAAGAGAAAAGATTTGGATATGCTGAACGGCACACTCTGGAATAAGCTTGTTCTTTTTGCTTTGCCCGTTGCGGCAACGGCGCTCCTTGAACAGCTTTTCAACGCTTCGGACATCGCCGTTGTCGGCAATTTTACGGGCGAGCTCAAAACCATTGCGGTCGCTGCCGTTGGCGCAAATACATCTCTCATCGGGCTGCTCGTGAACCTTTTTGTCGGCATTGCCCTCGGCGCAAACGTTGTTATTGCGAACGCGATCGGCCGCAACGACAATGCCACCGTTCAGAAGGCTGTTCACACGTCAATCATCATCGCCGTACTCGGCGGAGTTCTGATCGGCGGCCTCGGTGAGCTTGCAGCAGAACCGATTCTGAATCTCCTTGACGTTCCGCAGGATGTTTTTCCGTATGCGCTGATGTATCTGAGAATATATCTGCTCGGTATGCCGGTAATTTTGCTCTATAACTTTGAGGCGGCAATTTTCCGCAGCATCGGGGACACAAAAATTCCGCTTGTTGCCCTCGCCTGCTCAGGCGTTCTGAACATTCTTCTCAATCTCTTTTTCGTCATAGTTCTCAAAATGACGGTCAACGGCGTTGCAGTTGCAACGGTCATTTCAAACGCCGTCAGCTCAGCAATTCTTTTGGTAATACTCCTTAAAACCGATAAATGCATCCGCTTTGAGTTCAAAAAGCTTCGCTTTGATTTTTCCTGTTTCAAGCGTATTATGAGAATCGGGCTGCCGTCCGGTATTCAGAGCGCGATGTTTTCGGTTTCGAACATAATTATTCAGGGTGCGATAAATTCGCTCGGCACTGTTGTTATGGCGGCGTCAAGCGCGGCCTGCAACGTTGAACTCTTCGCTTATTTCGTCCTCAACGCGTTCAGCCAGGCCTGCACAACCTTTGTCGGCCAGAACTACGGAGCGGGCAAAATCGACCGCTGCAAAAAGACTCTTGCGCTCTCTCTTGTTGAGGATGCGATTGCAACGGCAACGACAATTGCACTTGTTCTTCTTTCGGGTAGATTCATGCTTTCGATTTTTAACAGCGACCCGGAGGTTGTTGAAATAGGCTACACCAGGTTGAAAATCCTCTTCTTCGCCTATGCGTTCACAATGACTTACGAGGTCATCTCCGGTTATCTGCGCGGCTTCGGGATTTCGCTGACTCCGGCGGTCATCGTCATGGTCGGGATCTGCGTTGTCAGGATAATCTGGATCAAAACCGTTTTTCCGGTTCACCACACGTTCAACACCATTATGGTCGCCTACCCCGTCAGCCTTTGCATCACGGCGATCATGATGTTTATTGCTCTGCTTGTTTATCGCCCGGCGAAGAAACACAGAGAAAACACCGCAAAATATACAAATTTGTAAAAAGCATTGACATTCAATTGCTTTGTTGTGTATAATCTTTCTCGATAGAGGCGCAGGGCTTATCAGTATTTTCCGCCAGTACCCCGAAGACGTTCAACGGAGAAGAAAGGAATCCCTGCCGAAGCTGAAACCGCTTTCGGGAGCGGTTCCGGGTTCTGCAAGGCAGTTTCCGCTTTCAGCTGGGCAGCAGGACAATATCCTGCCGACTGTCGCTTTGAGCGGAGAGCTGTCGCAAAAATATTGTTATGCTTATTTTTGTGAGGCCGCTCTTTTTGCGGCCTCTGTTTTTTGGTACGGAATTTTTATGGAGGACGAAAAAATGAAAAGACAAAAGAAATCAAAAGCAAGCCTGCTGCTTCTCGTCATGGTTCTTGCTCTGCTCCTTGTCGGTGCTTCGATTTTTGCCGGTGCTGAAAACTCGGCAGATGCAAAGGCAACGGACACCGCCGTCACGGCAGCCGCAGAAGCAAACGCAAAGTTCACTCTCGGTGAAGGCGATGACGCCACCGAGTATGACCTTTCGGACAAGAAATCGGCTCAGGAATATGTTGACGCCTACGCCGACAACCTTGAGGCAGACAGCGAATTTTCCGCTCACTTTGACATGGCACTCGCAAAGATACGCGAATCAGTCAAAAGCTATGCAACGATTCTTTCGCTGCTTCCGCCGGTGATTGCAATTGTTCTTGCGCTCATTACGAAAGAGGTTTATTCCTCGCTTATCATCGGAATCATCGTCGGCGGCGTAATTTTTGCCGGCAGCAACTTTGAAGGAATCGTCACTCACGTTATTTCCGACGGCTTTGTGCACAGCCTTGCCGATACATATAACATGGGTATCCTAATTTTCCTTGTTCTTCTCGGTGCGTTGGTTGCAATGATGAACAAGGCTGGCGGCTCCGCGGCTTTCGGACGCTGGGCTTCAAAGCACATCAAGTCAAGAGTTGGCGCTCAGCTTGCAACAATGGCGCTCGGCGTACTCATTTTCATTGACGACTATTTCAACTGCCTCACTGTCGGTTCGGTCATGCGCCCCGTTACGGACAGGAACAACGTTTCAAGAGCAAAGCTCTCCTATCTCATTGACGCAACGGCGGCTCCGGTCTGCATCATTGCACCGATCTCCTCATGGGCAGCGGCTGTTGCCGGCTTTGCAAGAGGCGCGGGCGCAGAAAACGGAATCAGCCTTTTTGTCAGCGCGATTCCCTATAACTTCTATGCTCTGCTTACTATCGTAATGATGATTTTCATTTCAGTTTCAAAGTTTGACTACGGCCCGATGAAGCTGCACGAGCAAAACGCGGTTCTCAACGGCGACCTCTTCACCTGCGGAACAAGAGTTGCCGACGACGACGGCGAAGTGAACGAAAAAGGCAGAGTCTGCGACCTTGTTGTTCCCGTTGTTATCCTCATCATCTGCTGCGTAATCGGCATGATTTACTCCGGCGGCTTCTTCTCGGGCGAAAGCTTCATCACCGCTTTTTCAAACAGCGACGCTTCGGTCGGCCTTGCTTTCGGCGCAAGCGTTTCAATGGTTATTACAATCATCTACTTCCTCATCAGAAGAGTAATCTCCTTCAAGGAAATCATGGATTCTCTTCCCGAGGGCTTCAAGGCAATGGTTCCCGCAATTCTCATCCTTACCTGTGCATGGACCCTTAAAGCTATGACCGACAGCCTCGGCGCAAGAATCTTTATTTCCGAGCTTATCCACGGCACGGCAGGAACCTTCCAGTCCTTCCTTCCGGCCATTATCTTCCTCATTGCGGTCGGCCTTTCCTTTGCAACAGGAACGTCATGGGGCACCTTCGGAATCCTTATTCCCATCGTGCTGAGCGTTTTCACCTCAGGCGAACCGATTACAATCGTTGCGATTTCCGCCTGCATGGCCGGTGCTGTTTGCGGCGACCACTGCTCACCGATTTCGGACACAACGATTATGGCCTCAGCCGGTGCTCAATGTGACCACATCAACCACGTTTCGACTCAGCTTCCCTATGCTCTCACGGTTGCCGGCGTTTCGGCAGTCAGCTATATTATTGCGGGCTTTGTTCCTAACTGGCTTGTTGTTCTTCCGATTGCCGTTGTGCTCATGATCGGCACACTGTTCGTCATTAAGCTTGTGACCGGAAAGAAAGCTCCGGCTGCTGCAAAGGCGAAAAAAGGCTAAGTTAAATTGAAATGCGCCATTGGCTCTCTTATGTAAGAAGCCGATGACGCATTTTTTTTTGCGGCGCAGGATATGTTTGCTTGCTGTTCCGCTTTCAGCACAAAAATGGTACAAACCGTGAATCGACCTCAGAATACCGAGGTTGATTTTGTATTCTGTAAACAGCAAAGCTCCTGTCTCACCTTTGCAGGTCATAAAAACGCGCTATGGACCTCAAAAGCCCATAGCGCGTTTTGTTTTTTCAGTCAACGTTTTCGCTTGCCCTCATGGCGAGTATTGTTTTTTCAAAAAGCTCCTCAAGGCTCCAGCCGAGCATCTCTGATCCGTTTCTGATTACGTCGCGTGAACAGCCGGCGGCGAACTTTTTGTCTTTAAACTTCTTTTTGACCGATGAAACCTCTAAGTCGGAAACGCTCTTGGACGGTCTCATAACAGCCACCGCACCGATGAGACCGGTCAGCTCATCCGTTGCATAAAGAACCTTTTCCATCTCGTGCTCCGGCTTGATGTCAACGCAAATGCCGTAGCCGTGACTTGCCGTGGCGTGAACAAGACGCTCGTCAAGCCCTCTTTCGCGCATGATTTCCTGCTCCTTGACGCAATGCTCTTCGGGATACATTTCAAAGTCAAGGTCATGCAAAATTCCGACCGTTTCCCAAAAATCCGCTTCATCTCCGTAGCCGAGCTCGTTTGCAAAGTACCGCATAACATCTCCGACGATTTTGCCGTGCTTCAGGTGGAATTCTCCTTTGTTGTATTCTCCGAGAAGCTCAAGTGCTTCTTTCTTTGTCATTTTTTATCCTCCGTTTCGCTCTGTTTTGAGGAAGCCCCAAGTCTCTGCGAAAGAGACTTGGTTAGCCGAGAGAAGCAAGGCTTTCGTCGATCATTTTGATTCTCTCATTGATTTTGTCTCTTTCGGCCTTCTGCGCATCAATAACATTTTCCGGCGCCTTTGAAAGGAAGCCGGGGTTTGAAAGCTTTCCGTTGATTTGCGCGAGCTTCTTTTCTGCGCCTTCCTTTTCTTTCGTCAGACGCTTTCTTTCTGCCTCAAAGTCAACGAGGTCGCCCATCGGGATATATATCTTTGCCGAGGAGGTGACAATGTTCACACTGCCGGGAATTTCAAAGCTGTCGCCGACAGTGACGTCAGAAGCAGAAGCGAGCTTTTGCATGAATACTGTTGCGGTTTCAAAAAGCTCTTTCTTGTCTGTTGCAATATAAACGTGCGCTTTTTTTGACGGGGGAACGTTCATTTCGCTTCTTCTGTTGCGGATCGCGCGGATAGTTTCCATGATAAGCTCCATTTTCTCCTCGTCCTCTGAGAAGGTGAGCTTTTCGTCAAATACCGGCCATGGGGCTTTCATAATGGTTTCGCCGTCATGCGGAAGGGTGAGCCAAATTTCTTCTGTGATGAACGGCATGAACGGATGCAGAAGCTTGAGCGTTTCGCTCATGACGTAAATAAGAACGGCCTTGACCTGCTCTTTTGCTTCACCGCCCTGCTGAAGGCGGATTTTTGCAAGCTCAATGTACCAGTCGCAGAAGATATCCCAGATGAAATCATAGAGCTTTGAAGCAGCAATGCCAAGCTCAAATTTATCAAGGTTTGCGGTGACCTCCTTTGCAAGGTTGTTGAAAAGCGAAACAACCCATTTATCCTCAAGGGCAAGCTTCTGAGGAAGATGCGGGGCGGGCTCGTTTTCATTAAGGTTCATGAGAATGAAGCGCGCGGCGTTCCAGATTTTGTTCGCAAAGTTGCGGCTTGCTTCAACCTTTTTTTCGGAGTAGCGCATATCATTTCCGGGGCTGTTGCCGGAGGCAAGAGTGAGCCTGAGTGCGTCTGCACCGTATTTGTCGATTACAAGCAGCGGATCAATTCCGTTGCCGAGAGATTTGGACATCTTGCGTCCAAGCTCATCGCGGACAATGCCGTGGATGAAAACGGTGTCAAACGGAACCTCTCCCATCTGTTCGCAGGCGGAGAAAATCATTCTCGCAACCCAGAAGAAAATGATGTCGTATCCGGTAACGAGGACGCTTGTCGGGTAATAGTGAGCAAGCTCGGGAGTCTTGTCCGGCCAGCCGAGGGTTGAGAACGGCCAAAGAGCGGAAGAGAACCATGTGTCAAGCGTATCCGGATCCTGTTTGATATTCCTGCTGCCGCATTTCGGGCAGGAGCAGAGGTCTTTTCTTGAAACGCTGATTTCTCCGCAGTCATCGCAGTACCACGCCGGAATTCTGTGACCCCACCAGAGCTGACGGGAGATGCACCAGTCGCGGATATTTTCCATCCAGTTGAAATAAATTTTATCAAAACGTTCGGGAACAAACTTCGTTTTGCCTTCACGGACAGCCTTGATTGCCGGTTCGGCAAGCGGCTTCATTTTGACGAACCACTGCTTTGAAACGCGCGGTTCAACCGCAGTGTGGCAGCGGTAGCAGGTTCCGACGTCGTGCTTTGTCGGCTCAATTTTAACGAGCGCACCGGCATTCTTGAGGTCCTCAATAATCGCCTTGCGGCATTCCATAAGGCTCATGCCGCAGTATTTTCCGGCGTTTTCGTTCATAAAGCCGTCATCGGTCATGACATTTATCATCGGAAGCTTGCAGCGCAGGCCGACCTCAAAGTCGTTCGGGTCGTGGCAGGGGGTGATTTTAACCGCACCGGTTCCCTTGTCCATTTTTGCATATGAGTCGGCAACAATAGGAATCTCTCTTCCGATTACAGGAACGATAACCGTCTTGCCGACGAGGTGTTTATATCTTTCATCGTCCGGGTGAACGGCAATGCCGGTGTCGCCGGGGATAGTTTCGGGTCTGGTTGTTGCAATTTCAATTGCACCGCTGCCGTCAGCAAACGGATAGCTGAAGTGCCAGAAATTGCCGTCGTGCTCTTCGTATTCAACCTCGGCGTCCGAAATTGAGGTCTTGCAGTGGGTGCACCAGTTGATGATTCTTTCGCCGCGATAGATAAGACCTTTTTCATAGAGATTACAGAACACCTCTCGAACAGCCTTTGAGCAGCCTTCGTCAAGGGTAAAACGCTCGCGCTCCCAGTCGCAGGAGGAGCCCAGCTTTTTGAGCTGTTCAATGATTCTTCCGCCGTATTTTTTGCGCCAGTCCCACGCTCTTTCAAGGAAGCCGTCTCTGCCGATGTCCTCTTTTGAAATGCCCTCTTCCTTCATTGCGGCAACGATTTTTGCCTCGGTCGCAATTGAAGCATGGTCGGTTCCTGGCAGCCAGAGTGTGTCATAGCCCGCCATTCTGTGGTAGCGGATAAGAATATCCTGAAGGGTGTTGTCAAGGGCGTGGCCCATATGGAGCTGACCCGTGATGTTGGGCGGGGGGATAACGATTGTATAGGGCTTTTTCTTTGAATCGCACCCGGCGTGGAAATAGTTCCCCTTGAGCCAAGTGTCATAAATGCGATCCTCAACGTTTTTAGGATCATACTGTTTTGCAAGTTCCTTTGCCATTTATTTAACCTCCGTTTTAAATTACAAAATAAAAACTCCGCCCTGAAAAACAGGACGGAGAAAACCGCGGTACCACCTGAATTCGCCGAAAACGGCGCACTCGTCTTTCTTTAACGCAGAAAATACGCCGGGGTCTAATAAGCGCAAAACGCCGTTCTTCCCGAAGCACGCAGGCGACATTCACCCTCTTCTTCCGGAAGCTTGCACCGACCGCTTCCTCTCTGACTGCCGAAAAAGAGCTACTCCTCTTGCATAAAGCTAATATTTATTAGACAGATTCTATCACAAAAATCGAACCGGGTCAAGAGATGGAGCTATATTTTTTCGCTGTCCATTTTGCGTTGTAAATAGATGTGGCCCATTTTAGTGAAAAAAATAAAGTCAAAGTATAGTACAATGATTTTTGTAAGCCTTTGAAGTGGAGCGTAGCGGAACGAAAAGGCTTACAAAAATCAG